>JAMCSD010000009.1 GCA_023380755.1 Patescibacteria group bacterium | reverse complement strand
GGATAATTTCCTCAACCTTCCGAGTCGCCGTATTATACAGTTTCATGCCCAAATTATACCTTAATCAATTTTCCCCTTAAACTCGCTGGTTTGCGACATCTGTTGTTGGTCCGGTTGGCTCTTTTTCCTTTTCCCGCCCATCAGTGCACTGCCTCGGGACTTTTTCTGCTTTGCCGGATTACTGCTCACCAGTTCTGAAGCCAAATTACCCTGGTTCTGGTCTGCCGCCATCCTCTGTTGCTCGGCATTAAGCGCTATTTCTTCTTTCTCCTTCGCCGCTTTTTCCTCTTCTTTTCTTAAAGCCTCCATTTCTGCCTCCACATTTCTCCCTTTTCCCATTTGCTCGCGCAGCTTAGCCATTTCTTCCTGCTTTTTCTTTTCTTCTTCCGCCTTTTTTTGGGCCAGCTCCGGCTCGCTTAAGGGCTTAATGTCCCCCAATAGTTCCTTCCCCGTAATTATTGTTTCGGCAATTTTCCCAGTTTGATTCAACAATTCTTTCCCGGTTTCCTCGCCAATCTGTCCCAGGCCTTTGATCACTTGTGCTGGAATCGAATTACTCATAATTCCCTTCGTCCCTCCAATGCCCGGCTTAAAGTCGCTTGGTCAGCGTATTCCACATCTGCTCCCATCGGCAAACCACTGCCGATACGGGTTATTTTAATTACCTTGCCCACCAACTCCCCAAACCTCCGGTTCAGCTGGTCTTTAATGTACAGTGCGGTCGCTTCCCCTTCCATTGTCGGGTTAGTGGCTATCACCACCTCAATTACCCCCTCCAGCTGCCGTAACTTTTCCACCCGGTTAAGTAGCGCTTCAATGGTCAAATCCTCCGGCCCAACATGGTCTAGAGGGTTAATCACTCCCCCCAGCACATGATAAACGCCGCCAAACCCCCCAGCCCTTTCAAAAGCAATCACGTCTAAAGCCCGCTCGACAATACATATTTGCCGCTGGTTTCTTTTCGGATCACTGCAGATATCGCAAACTTCCGCCTCAGCCACCCCAAAACATTGCCGGCACTTCTTGATGGTCGCCTTCATCGTTAAAATCGTTTGGGCAAACTCTTCCACAAAACTCTTCGGTGTCGCCAACAGATAAAAAGCGAGTCTAGCGGCGCTCTTCGGCCCTACCCCCGGCAATCTCTCAAACGACTCGATGACTTTTCTAATTGATGAAGGTAATTCCGCCATAATTAAAACAATCCGTCCAAGCCCACTCCCATGTCTTTCATCTTCCGAGCCGCTGCTTCCTGGGATTTTTTCAGTGCTTTATTGATAACCTCCACTAAATTTTTGTTTACCGCTCCATCGATCACCAAATCCTTAATTTTCTGGTCCCCACTGACCTTTATCGAAATTCCATTTTCCTCGTAAGTAATCACTTCCGACTCAATCGCCTTTTTAAGTTTAAGGGCCTGGGCCACCATTTTAGCTTTATCAAACATATTTTTAATTAATGTGAATAACTACTTATTTTAACAGAGTCTATCCAAAAATCTCTTTCGCTATCTGGTAAATATCTCCCCCCGCTTCATCGGACTTTTTCGGAATTTCAGCTGCTGGCATTGTCACTTCCGGAGGAATCTCCACCATCGCCGTTGATCGTTTTAATTTTCCCAAAACATATTCCACCGCCAAATCCGCTTCCAAAACCTTCTTTAACCCGTTCTCCACAATTTGCCTATTTTTATGTTCTTCTAGTTTATCCTTGTGGAAAGGGTAAAACACTTCGATCTTCACTGACTCTTGGCCTATTTTCACCGGGCGGGCCGATCGCAAAAAGGCTTCCACCGCATAGTTCACCGGCCGCACCGCCGCCAATATCGCTCCCCACTGCTTTTCCACCTCCGGCAAAGTGACCGCCAAACCGCTTTTAGTTAATTTCGGTGCCGGCTTTTCTTCTCCCCGATTTTCATTTTTACTGATTTTTTCTTCTTTTTTTACCTTCTTTTCCTCCTCATTTCCCTTCACCTTAATTCCCTCCCCGGGTTTTTTATTTCTTAAAAATTCCACCACCGCTAACTGGAGCGGTAGTTGCGGCACCACCGCATCTCGTTCCTGCTTTCCCGCTGCAATTAACAGCTGTAGCCAGGTAGACAATTCATAAATCGATAAACCTGCCTGTTCTTCGGCCGCCCCTTTCAGTTTTACTCCGCTTACCCGCAACAATTGATTTTGGAAATAAGTCACTAACCGGGCGCGTAATGCCGACATGTCCACTCCCCTCTCTGCCAGCCGTTCCAGGGCTCCTAAGATTTCAGTCAGGTTCCCTTTTTGTAAATCTGCCGCCAACTCTTCTTCCCCATAATCTTGAAAGGAAAACCAAGGAAACTTTACGACTTCTTCTTCCTTAATCACCGGCCCGCAACTCAGGAATAGTTCTGTCAGAATTTTTTGGGCATTCCGAAAGCTGCCCTCGCTTCTTTCCACAATCATCTCCAAGACTCGCTCCTCCACCTCCAGTTTTTCGCCTTTAATAACCCTCTTTAGCGATTCCTTCATCTCCTGTCTTGCTCCCCGATGGAAATCTACCCGTATCAGCCGAGATAATACTGTTTCCGGAATTTTCTCTGGATCAGTTGTACACAAGATAAAAATTGTATGCGTCGGCGGCTCCTCCAGCAGTTTCAGTAAAGCATTAAAGGCCTCTTTGGTCATCATGTGCACTTCGTCAATAATAAAAACCTTTTTTAATAATTGAGTCGGCAGCAAGTAAGTTTTCTCTTTCAGAATCCGCACGTCATCGATTCCCCGGTTGGAAGCCGCATCCAGTTCCATAATATCCAAAGTCGATCCTTCGGCAATGGCCTTACAGTTTTTACATACCCCGCAGGGTTCACCATTCTTCTGGTTTAAACAATTCACTGTCTTGGCCACAATCCTCGCCGCAGAAGTTTTTCCGGATCCTTTCGGCCCCGCAAACAGAAAGACTTGGGGTATTTCCTTACTCGACAGGATTTTACCCAACATCTCTCGCACTGCTTCCGAGTCCAATTCCGACAATTTTTTGGGGCGGTACTTCAGATGATAAACAGGCATGCCTCATTGTAACAAGTTCTTCATCCCATGTGCTAGCCACTCGTCCAATATCTCCCCTTCCGGTTTTTTAAAACTCCTCACATCTTTGTACAATAGTTCCAAACAAATCACGATATCACCTAACCGAATGTAGCCATCTTCATCAGCCTCTTTCGTCATCGGAAATTCCAGCATCTGAGGGTCATAATTTTTCTGGCGGTACTTCTGGTTTAAAGCTCGGCCTCGGCGCCGGCCGACCAGAATAATACTTAATTCCACCTTATCCCCATAACCCACCGCCCGCAATGCCTCGTTAATTTTCTTTTTAAGCAAAGCTTCGTCAATCGTTAACCGGCAATAGTTCTTGATTAGAATCCGGTTAGGCACTGATAATTTCCTTCACAATTCGGGAAACTACTGCCCCGTCGGCCCGCCCCTTAAACTGAGCCATCACTTCTTTCATCACTAATCCGAAATTATTCCCCACTTTTTCTTTAACCGCTTCCGCTGATTTCCGGATTTCCTCCTCACTTGCTGCCGCCGGTAAATAGGCGGCTAATATCCCAATTTCGTAGTTCACTTCATCCACTAAATCAAGGCGGTTAGCTTTCTCAAAAACTGCCTTTGATTCTTCTTTATTCTTCATCTCCTTCTGGAGGACGGACAGCATTTCTGCCTCCGTCATACTTCCAGCTGGGAGTTGAAGTTCTCGCTTATCGAGAATCGAAACCAAATAACGCAAAGCTTGCGCTTTTTTTGAATCTTTATTTTTTAGGGCTGACATCGCGTCAGCTTTCAGTTGATCACGCACTGGCATGTCTGATTCTTGAGTTTTTACTCCTGCGGCGGCATTTTTTGCGCCAAATATTAAGTTTCGTTTTTTCGTAACGCTTTTCCGACGGCTTTTGGTAAGCCGTTCTCTTTTTTATTTCTTCAGTAATATCTTCTTCTAAAAAGACTCTCCTGAATTTTCCGATTAGATCATCTTTGGTTTCACCTTTTTTACGTTTTACAATAAGGGCCACTTTTTAGTTCACCTCCTAATTTTTTAAATCGAAGTATTTTACCCTATTTTTGAAGATTTTGTCTACAGTAAATCATATCTAAACTGTTGATTGTGCCATCTTTGTTATAGTCCACTCCGGATTTACAAGTGGTTCCCGAGCCCGAAGAAGTGCTGACGGCGGCTGTCGGCGCTACCGTCACCACAGGAGCTGCCTGAATAGCACCCCCGCTCCGGTTGCAATAAATCATATCCAAGCTATTGACTACCCCGTCTCCGTTGTAATCCACCCCCGCCGCACAAGCCTTAAGAGTTCCTGTCGGGGCTACCTGCGTCCCCGAAATAGCCGATGAATCACTGGCGACCGTCGGTAACGGCGCAATTGTCACCGTCGTCGTATCCGGTGTCGGGGTCAATCCTCTGCCCAAGTAAGTCGGACTACTGCCGCTGCCATCACCCTTAGTCTTAAATTGCCACGGAATACCACCATTATCAAACACTTCCCACTCTGTATATGACGCCGTATCTGTCCCCGCCCGGATCCTAAAGTAATACGTCGTATTACCTTTAAAGGTTTTGATGCTGATCCGATGGTTAGTGTCGGGCGTGCTACTTTCTAGTTCATCCCTTGAGGGCACACTCAACAACAAAGAAGCCGGAGTGGTCCCATATTGGATATAGCCCCTGGATGGCTTATCGGAGTTCCAATTTATCACCACCTCACTATCATTAATCGTTGGTACTACATTCTTGGGTTCATACCCCGCCGTGGCTCCGGAAAGATAAGTCCGCACTGTTCCCATCCCCAGCACTCCCAAAACCCCCACCAACACCAAAATCACCAAAACCACTGCCGTTTTTACCATCGCTACCTTAGATGTCATAACCACCGCAAAGCCAAAGCTGATAAGACGCTTGCCACTCCCACCACCACCATAACCACCGTAGGTGTTGCGACTCCAGTTTTCGGTAAAGTCCTCGTTGGCGTTGTTGCGGCGGTTGTCGTGACACTACTATCCCCTCCCACTCCCGCGGTTATTGTATATGAACCACTGGAATTTGAGGCGCAATCAATTAAATCAGTATTTGTCGTATCCGCTGAAATAATATTGGAATCAGTAAACTCTTTGGAACAGGTAAAATTCAGACTCGCTGTTCCCGTAGCCTTCGCCCTAAAAGTCACTGTCGCCAAAGCACCGCTTAACGCCTGGGCATCATAAGTACTGGTACTATTTGAAACAAAAGACATATCAAATTTCCCTGTAGTATTGTCAATATTGGGTGATATTTGTGCGAATCCATATGCCGGATTTGATACTTGAGTAATCCCCACCACTTCCATTTTGGTTGCATCGAATGTCGACCAAATATCAACCCCGGCTGCTTTTTGCCCGTCGGTTTCCACCCCAATAGTTACCGTAAATTGCGTCCCATTAGAATAACTCCCGCTCGCCGGCGTTAAGGTTAAACGTGGCGCCGCCTCCACTGCCCTAGCTCCTACCACCGAAAACAAACTCACCAATACCATCATTACCAAAATACGGCAGGAGTGCTTCATGAACTTCCTTTTTAATGTAATTATTTGCTCACATTAACTTCTAACGGGTTGCTGGAAAAAGGAATTACTTTTGCAGTACCATTCTCCACCATCATAGTAGCAGACTCGCCTCGGCCATTACCAGTATTAACTTCAAAATTAAATACCCCTGTCTTTTTTGGTGTCACTGTAAAGCCCATTAATTTGAGCACATCTTGATTCGCATTCACTGCCAACCCCTTTGGGCTCGACAGGTAAATGTTGGCCACCAATAACCCCGTGTTGCTACTCACTTTGGAAAACGTCGGTTTCCCGAGCTTCGGATCAAAGGTCAGATTAGACACCTCAAAAGCTGTCGGGTCATACTTCACATAAACGTCAAACGAATCTATCTGGTAATTTTTCCTGGTCGTCATATTTAAACTAACCGGGTAGCCCTGTCCCTGCTTCATCGACTTATTTTGCACTTCAAAGACCATATCGGCTTGGGGGGCTTCAGTTACTTTGGGGGTTACCACTGGATTCTTGGCGCCACTAGCTACCTCCACTTCTTCCGGGCTTTGCACCGGCACTTTAGTTTTAGCCGTTAGATTATTTAATACCACCACACTTTCGATAATTACCAAGGCCGCCACCACCGGAATCGCTATTTTAATTACCGTACTTTTTTGCATTTCGATTTAAACCTTTAATATAATTGTCCCTGCTTTTCCTGAAGGGATGTCTTAAATAGTTGTACATCATTATTTGTTGCCATACAATCACCATCAAGATCACCGTCTAAATTAGCGCCAACCGCGACCTGCTTGTGGATCAATGTTTCCGCTTTTATAGTGGAAAAATCTACCCCATTGATCACCCCATCTTGATTAACATCACCGGTTAGTAAGGGGTAGGCGGAAAAATCATAAGTGGTGCTTGTGTTGGCATTTCCTGTTAACGTCAGCTCTCCGCCGGCTTTATTGTACATTCCTCCTTGGTTTTGCGCCCCATATTTCATCTGTAAATGTTTCGGCCCGCGTAAAAATAAGGCCACGTTATTGGTCTGAGTAAACCCGGACAGCACTTTCGTAAACTCAAAAATTACCTTACCGTTGCTAATTTGGGTGCTTCCCGCCCCCACCGCACTAAACGCCTTGGTCACCCCATTTCCTAACGCCACCATTTGTAGGTTCCAGTTGTTGGCACAACGGGCATTTGGCAGTAAACCTAAATAGGCCATCTTAAAATGAGCCACCGATCCCGGACCGGAATCATTACTTCCGCTAAAGTTGTAGCTCGCCTGACCGGCGGAATCAATGCTTAAAGACATGTCGTTACTGCTGGCATTGGGATTACTACCCGAGACTTGGCTTTTACTGGCAATCATTGCTAGAGTTCCGCTCCCGCTGTTGCGGACTGTCAATTTCACCGTCGCCACCCTTTTGGCCCCGGTGGCCAAATTGGTCACCGCCTTGTTGGAGGAAAAGGCTAAGTCCACACATTCGGCATATCCATTCTGGTCGTGGCTGACTGCTGCTAACTCCACGTTTGTAAAATAATCACCATTTACACTCACTAAATCACTGGTTCGGGTGGCATCAAAGCTTAACTTATTATCATAACAAAGCCTTGTTTGGACAAAATCTATCTTTCCCACCGAATTAAGCCAAATTTGCACCGGTACATCTTGCCCTACTGCTCCCGTCAAGCTCGTTGGTAACAGTGACAGATTGACCCCGGCAAAATAAGCACCCCTTCTAGTTTCTTGATTCAACCCCACCAAGTAAGTCGCCGCCACCAAAGCTATCGTCAATACCAACAATATTAGCCAACTCCTTTTCATTACCTGCCTCCTCCTAAATCTATATAAGACCGGCGCCATAATGAGTAATCGGCCCCATTAACGATCCCATCACATTGTCCGGTTGGTCCGGTAAAATCAGCTTCCCAATTGTTACGACTGACGGATTGCCCCTGTGACACATCCACATATTCTCTTCTCCAGATTGATAAGTCCGCGCCGTTAACTGCTCCATCACAATTAGCATCTCCTGCCGCCTTACCCTTCCAGGTCGGCTTTGGTATTCCAGCATCAACACAATATTGATCGACCGACAGCGCAAATCCGTCCATTTGATATCCCGAAACAAACCATTTGTACCCAAAAGTCGGATTACCGTAGCAGTGGAAATCATTGGGGCACTCTTTACAATTACCACCCACCGTGGATGCATTTACTTTTAATAACGACGAATCCGATGTCAGGTTATTGCAACGGCTGTCTGTTGATTGACAATAAATCGTGTATAAGCCGGCTGATGCTGCCCAATTATCCGCCTTATTACTATTCCATTGCTGGTTCTTCGAGGCATCAGTACTATTGACCGCCACGATTTTGACATTCGAGGCCAAATTCCCCGTCCCATCGTGAGTACAAGTCATATTGACTGTCTGCCCCTGGTTCACGGTTAAGTTTTGGATTAAAGGTAATGAATCGTTCTGATGAACTCTGGCCTGTAAGCTGTTGTACGAGCAGCCGGTTCCGGGATTTGGCCCAGGATGCGGCCCCGGTTGAGGTCCGGGATTTGGCGCCCCTGAAGGTGCCGGTGCCGAAGTTGGCACAGTTCCCGTCGGTACGACTGCCCCCGGAATCTTGGTCGGGGTTGGCGCCACTGGCACACAATAGCCCATACAACCGCTGGGGCCCACATAAGAGCTGCAGTAATTATTGGCGGGGCACTGTCCGTTCACTGGCATCGAAGTCGGCCTGGGCGATGGTCCCGCTGTCGGAATCGGCACACAATAGCCCATACACACTCCGTTAATTGTGTAGCTGCTGCAATACTGTTTCGAATAATTACAGACCCCCGGCACCGCTGTCGGTACCGGAATGTTGTCGGACATACATTGGTCATAGGCGCTCCCCGTTAACCCTCGGCTGCGGCAATAAACGTCACAGCTAGCCGAATCATTACAATGCAAGTTACCGGTTGTCGGCACTGGAGTATTAGTTGGTGAAGCAAAAACATTTTGGCATTGAGAAACGCACATACTCCGGGCTGTCGCATCCGGTATCGGCTGACAATTCTTTTCTAAGCATTCCTGGAGTGTTGTCACACTGCCCGGTCCGGGACTTGGCCTTAAATTATTACAACCAATCACACACCCTTGGACATCCGATTTACCGGCACATCCGGCCACACAGTCCTGATAATTTTTATATGCCACATTAGTCGGCGTCGGACTGGCATTCACACAATAAAGACCCAAACCGCTTGAGGTAACCCTACAGACATCACACTGTTGAATCAAACCCCATGATTGGCCATTACACTGAAAAGCCCCATTCCCGATACACTGATATTTTCCTTTGTCAGCTGCACTACAATTCGACACCCCCGGTGCCGTACCACAGTATCGTTTATCATCCTGATAAAAGGTATTACCGCCGCAACATTGGTTACAAACACCCAAGGTATCACATTCACCTGATTTATAACAATCAGCTGGTGGCGTTTTACCTCCTATGACACACGATATGTTGTTATCCACATTCGCACCGGCCGGCACCTGCGATTCTTCGACCCACTTACACGAGGAAAAATAATTGGTTAAATCCCAGTTGGTTGGGCAAACACAGACATAATTAGTTTTCTGGGCCAACAGAGGAGTCGGGGTCGGTTGCGCCACACCCGCTATACAACAGATTCCTGAACCACAACTGCCTTTTCCACTTGGGAATTCTACTCCGGGAACATGTGGCGCATCGCCATAATTACCCGTTGTACATTGATATGAATCGCTTACACACGTACCCGGGCAAGAACTCGAAAATGGACAGCAGCTGTGAAACTGACAAACCCCCATACCTCCGCTACTCGTCGTGCACAAACTGCCATCATTGCCGCAGACCGTCCCATACGATCCATTACAGTTGACATTCAGCCTGTTTAACGCCCCGCAATCCCACGACCACTCGCCTTGGTATGAATAATTACAGGTACCTTGATCATTCAACTCGCTCGGATAAGCATATGCTGGCTGAACCGTAAACATCCTGAATAACCTCTTTATATAAATTGTCGCGTCGCTGAACTTCCAGGCTCGCGGTGCCGCTGTCGGCAATCTTTTGGCGCCGCAGAAATAACTGCCACCGGCATAAATTTTTACTGCCGAACAACATTCCATCTCGCAACTGCCATTAACTCCGCCACAGGGTAAACCGTCCTGAATACAACTTGTCCCGGTCGGTGTTGGCTGTGGACTGGGAGTCCTGGATGGTACTGGTGTTGGTGTCGAATTTGCCGGTGGTGCGCCGCAGCATGTCTGCCCCAGCGGGCACGTTCCCGATCCGGCCGTTAGCCCGGCAAAAGCACAGTTTCCAAATAACAAGACATGACAATTAATCGGCCAATTCGGACAAGTATAAGAACCTGCCGGTGGTGTCCCCGTCGCTTCCGGTGGTATCTCTCCAGCACAACATAATTTACTTACTCCCGCCGAATCCACTCCACAACTTCCCGAACCGCTTTGCATACCATAGGTTTGGCACGACATTCCCGCCCCTCCGCCCTGGCACGTCCCGTTACAAGTCACCGTCGTACAGGCATACTGGCTAGCACATTGACCTGAAGAACATCGGCTATAAGTCGTCCACTGGCCGCCGCTACAAGTCCGATATTGTCCGTTGGTACATTGCATGTCTGCCCCTGAGCAGACCCCGCCGGCAGTCGGTGCCGCCCCGCATAACGCTGCTCCCGGCGGCAAATTAGCCCCGTTATGTGTTCCCCCGCTGCAGCAGTTACATGCCGGATAAATTCCTCCGCACGGTGTGCCGTCACTTTGACAAGCATAATCCGCCCGGCTCCGGGTATCCGCTGAATTATTTTGCAGTAACCTGGCCGTAATCGGAATCGCTAAGGCCAAAAACAACAACACCAACATCACCGGTACTTGTACCACTCCTTGTTGCCATTTTGTTGTTAAATGACCCATTTTGTTACACTAATTTTGCCTATTAATAGCTTCAGTATTGCTGATTTCCGAATGCTAGTCAATGGATCAAAACTAGGCGTAGGTAGGTCTTTTAACCACCACTGCTCTGGCCACAATTACCACAAAAAACATCATACTTTGAAAAAACAATTTGCAGTCATTTCTTAACGATCTATTTTGTATATATTTGATATCTTCCTCCATCCATGCTTTAAAACTCATCTTATGTTGGCCGTTCAACACCCAGGTAGAAATTATCCCTGGCTTTACCGTTATCCGGACTTTCTGATATTTTTCGGGAATTTCCTTAGCTTCCCGCACAGGTAGCGGCCTTGGCCCAATTAGATTCATCTGCCCCAAAACCACATTGATTAATTGTGGTAATTCATCCAACCCCGAATGACACAAATATCTTCCTATCTTGGTAAACCGCGGGTCATATTTAATTTTAAAGACTGGCCCATCAGCCTCGTTTAATGTTTCATATTTACCCCTCAACTCCTCCGCACCGGGAATCATTGTCCGGAACTTATACATTTTAAAAACTTGGCCATCCCTACCGACTCGCTTCTGGACAAAAAATACCGGCCACCCGCTTGTCAACCAAATCAACAGTGATAGTACCAAAAAAAGCGGAAATACCAGTATTAAAAGGCAGCAACTCACCCCCCATTGCAGCCAATCTGATAAGCTATGTGCAGAAACCACCATACGCTAGTAACTGTAATCTATATTTACCAAAAATAAAAGATGATTGAAACTTTGCTCCTAATCTTTATTAGCCTCTCACCACTTTTCGGTAAAAATCTTGATTATCTTGAATCTTTAGTTTTTTACGGTGTCCCCATTTTTATTTATCTCCTGCTCCTTAGTTTTCCTAAAAAGCTTCACCGCTTACCCCTATCACTTATCGTCACCCAAGCTATCTTAATTATTCTTTATGCCTTTTCTACCTTTCTTTCGGTTGATATTGGTATTTCTTATTACCACCTTTTTCAGTTCCTCAATCTCTTTTTTATTCTTGATTTATGTTTGGTCATCTTTCCTAATACTACTCAATTTGAAAAGATTCTTACCTTTTCCACGCTCTCCCTTGTCATTATCTTTTTCCTTAATTACTTTCACTTTATTACTCTTCCCGATAAGCCCTTAGGTGATAACTTCTTAAAACAAGTCTGGGGGCATAGCTATTTGTCTGAATTACTCATTATTACCATTCCCATTTCTTTAAAATGCACCCTTCAATATTCCCGGCGGTACCTACCCATCTTCTTAAGCCTTTTGTTGGCTCTATTTTTTACCCACTCTCGGATTGCCATACTCGCTACCTCTATTAGTCTGACAATAGTTATTCTCGCCCTAAAAAATACGCTCGTTAAATTCCGCTTATTTTTATTATTACCTCTTCTTTTCGTTGCACTCTTGGGCACCGTTTACCTCGTTTCCCGTGGTGCCCTGGTTAATAAAACCCTCGACGGCACCCGGCCGGAATACTGGTCCCAAGCCTGGCGTTATTTCTTAGAATCTCCCATCATTGGTAATGGCCCCGGCACCTTCGAAACTGCTAATAACAAATTCCACCAATCCGCCACCGCCAAAAGCAGCCTCGCTCATAGCTCCTTATTAACTTTTCTTTCCGAAAATGGCCTTTTATTTACACTCGTTATTTCTCTATTTATCCTTAGCTCTCTTCTGAAGGTCTCCCGCACCGATCCATTCATTTTTAGTGCCCTGGCCGCCTCCGCTGCCGCCTCACTTTTGGATCCTTCTTGGAACACTTTGGGGATCTTCCTTATTGTTCTCACTTTGGTCATGCTCTATCAACCTAATCCTCCTCCTGGATCATCAAACAGGCTCTCAGCCGGTTTCATCCTTCTGGAAGCCATCTGTTTGTCGCTTTTTTTTCTGTCCAAAACTGCTTCCGACTTACTTTTTTTGTCCCATCATTACGCCCTAAGCCAGAGTCTTGACCCTTTTAATCCTAATCCCCGTCTCGCCCTGATTAAAAGTAATCCTCAAAACAACCAACTTATTAACAGTACTATTTACCTTTTTAAAGGTGATGAGGCCATCCTCGGGCAGTTAGCCGATATCCTGCCGCCCACCCAAAGCGAATCTCTGCAAACCCGTTTAATTGCCCTGGACCCCGTAGACTCCATCAAGCCCTATCTATCTTTACTCCGCCTCTATCAGGAAACCCATAACCTAGCCCAATTCCAAGCCACTCTTGACCTTTTTAACCGAAACATTGGCACCAAAACTGATATGCTCATTTCCCCCATCAGCATTGTCTTATACCAGGAAGCCCTTTCCCTTTGGCCCCAGGACAAGCCCCAAGCCCTCCATTACCTCCAAACCGCGGTCAACTACACTCCCGATTGGAGCCATTTACGAATCGAACTGGCAAATGCTTATACCGATAATCATCAAACTGACCTGGCCAACCAAGAGATAACCGCTTGTCTTGCCCGGTCCGTACCCAGCTTCCACTGCCAACAATATATTACCTCCACTGCCCTCGGCCACTTTGGCACCCTTAACCGCCAAATCATCTCCGCCTCACCCTAAGCTTAAGGTAAAATAAGGCATGTTATCTTTCCCCACTCACGCCATAATTGCCGTCACCCTCAATTGCAATTCCCGCTGTGTAATGTGTGACATTTGGAAAAATAAGAGTCATCACGAGCTCACTCCCCCAGATTTTCTCCGTCTGCCTTCTTCCTTAAAAGATATCAACATCACCGGCGGCGAACCTTTTTTACGTCCCGACCTGCCGGAAATAATTAAAAATATTAAAATTGCCGCCCCCCATGCCCGGCTAGTTCTCAATACCAATGGTTTTTTGCCTCTAGTTATTAAGAAACAAATTCCCGCAATTTTACAAATCGATCCCCGCTTTGCTGTCCGCCTCTCCCTTGACGGCTGGCAAGGCACTCATCAATCACTGCGCCGTATTCCCCAGGCTTTCCATCTGGTTCAAGAATCCCTTACCCTCCTTAAAAAAGCCGGTGTAAAAGATTTGGGCCTCAGTTTTACCATTATGGAAGCCAACTATCGGGAGCTGCCTGCCATCTATGAATTTTCCCGCCAACAACATCTCGACCTTTCCCTCACCTTAGCCACCGATTCCCCTATTTATTTTGGTTCCCAAAAACAAACCCTGCGGCCCCGTGACCATCAACAAATTACTGCCATTATTACCCAAATCAGCCGCTCCCGCCTTCGCACTCTCAATTTTAAAAATTGGTACCGGGCCTGGTTTGAAACCAAACTGGCGGAGTACGCCCAATCTAACCGGCGCATAGGGCACTGCCTGGCCGGTCAAAAACTCTTCTATCTTGATCCCCAGGGTAATGTTTATCCCTGCCAACTCCAGTCAAAACCTTTGGGTAATTTAACGAAACTTCCCTTTGCCGAAATTTGGAATTCCCACTCCTCCGATTTTCGCCGTTGTCACTCCTGCTGGATGATTTGTTCTGTCAAGCCATCCTCCTATACCTATGCACCCCTTATCATCTCTCAAATCATTACCAACAAACTCCAATCCCCATGGTCAAAAAAAAGTTAGCCATTATCGGCCTTCGCGGCATCCCCGCCGCCTTTCCCGGATCCTCGGGTATCGATACCTATGTCGAAAACCAACTGCCCCGCCTTTCCTCAAATTATGATGTGACTCTCTACTCCCGCAGTTGGGTTCACACTAGTTCCCCCTATCGTCAAATCCCTGTCCCTTGTCTTCGACACTTTTATTTAGATACTGGACTCTACACTCTCCTCGCTACCTTTTATGCCCTTAAAAACCACCCCGATGTCATTTGGTACCACGCCCCAGGCAGTGCCCTATTTTCTTTTATACCCCGATTATTAGGCAAAAATGTTATTCTTACCCTCCATGGTATCGACTGGCAGCGGAGCAAATGGTCTCACCCTTTTAACCGGCGTACTCTTAAATTATTAGAGCGCCTCGCCATCCACAGTGCTCACGAAATTCAGGTCGTCTCCCCTGATTTGCAGACTTATGTGGCTGCCAATTACCACCGTCCCAGTCTTTTCGTTCCCCCCGAAATTAACCCCCCAAAAAATATCTCCCCCCAATTTCTTAAACGTTACCATCTAGAGCCTCACCAATACCTCCTTTTTCTTGGGCGCTTAGTTCCCGAAAAACGTGTCGATTGGCTCATTAAAGCTTTTAACCTTTTAGGTCCCTCCACCCTTAAATTAGTGATTGCCGGCAGCCTTGATCACAGCCTTTATTGCCGGCGGCTCCAAGAGGCTTGCCGCCACAATATTATTTTTACTGACTACGTTTCCGGGACCCATAAATGGGCCCTCCTCCAGTACTGCTCACTATTTGTCCTTCCCTCTTCTTTGGAAGGTAACTCAGTTGCTCTCCAAGAGGCTCTCAGCCTACACCAGCCCGCTCTCGTGGCCGACCTCCCCCCGCATCAATTCTTAAAAAAATCCCATGCCTCTTTAACTCTTTTCCCCCACTCTTCATTTACTGATTTTTGCCGTCAACTAAAGCGTCTTAGTACTTCAAATCCTTAAGCCAGTCCTCATTGTCACGGTACCACTCCACAAACAGCCTGATTCCCTCTGGGGCCGCTACCTTCGGCTGCCAACCCAACAGTTCTTTAGCTTTCCGATTATCAGCCGATATCGGTTTATGCGGCCACCAAAAAGGCCGCTGAGGAGTTGGCTTATACCTACCATTATTTGTTCGGAATTGATGTATCGGTATTGAGGTATTTTACGGTCTATGGGCCGGCTGCCAACCCAACAGTTCTTTAGCTTTCCGATTATCAGCCGCTGTCGCCTCCATGTCCTCCTTAAATCCAGGCATAAATCTCACTTTAGCCTTCTTTCCCGAGTACTTTTCTATCAATTCCACCATGTTTAGTACGGTCATTTCGCCATCCCCCTTGCCCAGATTAATTATTTCAAAACCGACCTTCTTCAAGCCCAGCATTGTTCCCCGCGCAATATCATCAATAAAAGTCATATCTCTTTTTTGCTTTCCATCGCCATAAATTTCTATTTCCTCTCCTTTAAATATTTTCTGGGTAAATTTAAAGAGGGCCATGTCCGGGCGCCCCATTGGCCCATAGACCGTAAAATACCTCAATACCGATACATCAATTCCGAACAAATAATGGTAGGTATAAGCCAACTCCTCAGCGGCCTTTTTGGTGGCCGCATAAACCGATATCGGCTGATCAGTCACCCCATCTTCTCTGAACGGCATTTTTTGTCCCGCATACAGCGACGAAGTCGAGGCCATTATCAGTTTGGGCACCTTAAACCGTCTCATTAATTCCAAAATATTTAGAGTCCCTAATACATTGGTAGTTGTATAAATTGCCGGATTTTCCGAACTGTACCTCACTCCCGCCCGCGCCGCCAGGTGAATCACTGCCCCAATCTCATTCTCCCGGAAAATTTCTTCCAATTCCTCTTTTTTTTCTATATCAGCTTTCAAAAAAACAAAACTACTTTTCGGAATCTTAGTCAACCGATATTCCTTTAGTCGGACATCATAATAATCATTGAGATTATCAATTCCCACCACCCCCTCTTTTTCCGCTACCAGCATCTGCGCCACCTTAGATCCGATAAAACCCGCCGCCCCGGTAACTAGTATTTTCTTATTTTTCATTTAGCAATGTTTTAATAAATAAACCCTGCTTCGCTCCCGAAAAATTATTTTTGACCTCAGCCTGGGCCGCTTTTCCCATTTTTTTTCGTTCTTCTTCATTATCACTCAAACTGATTACTCTTTCGGCCATTTCCTGGGGGTCATCGGTAATATAACCTGTCCTTCCGTTTTCCACAATTTCCTCTACCCCCGGAACATTATTCGTCACCACCGGCACCTGACACATCGCCGCCTCCAAGACCACATTCGGCATCCCTTCATTCAAAGTTGGTAATACCAGCATTTTTGCCGACAATATATATTTCTTCACGTCAGTACTTAACCCCCTAAAATCAACCATTCCTTCCAAACGTCCGGTCTTAATCTTTCCTAAAAACCACTCTTTCTGTTTTCCACCTCCCACCACTGCCATCCGAAACCCTGGTCTTTTCTCTTTTAATATTTGTAACATTTTAATCAATTCTTTAACCCCTTTTTCCCACTCCAGTCGCCCCACGAAGATACCATCATATTTTTTCTTCACGCCCTTCGCTGCTGCCCACATCGTCCAGTTCGGAATCACCCTAATCTTATTTTCCGGCACCCCAAAATTATCTGCTAAATCCCTTTCCCCGGCCTTAGTCGGCACTATAATTAAATCCGCCCCAGGATAAGTCACTCGTATCAACCAGTGCCATAACGGCGCCATCCAACCTCTTTCCATTTTTAAATAAGCCGTGGTCAACATCGACTCATTCAAGACCACTCGCATTTTCCCTAACCACACCCTTTTTATGATTACTGTTATTACCGACAGATGATCTAAAAATGTCAAACACACTTCCGGCTGAATTTTTCTTAATTCTGCCAATAACCAAAATATACTGAATACTGAGTTCGCCCAAAAACGTGACCGGCTAAAATACCTAACCTCCGCCCCGCTTTTAGCTAAATCATCAGCTACCAAACTTTCTTTTTGATACTTTACCAAAAAAACGACCTGCCACTCCGGATACTTTTGCGCCATTTCTCGTACTACATCCCGCATTCGTTTTTGCATGCCGCCAATTCCCAGGTGCCAGATAATAATTACCAGCTTTTTTCGCGTACTACTTCTAACCACCATTGGCGTAAAATAAAAAAATGAAAGCCAGGTCAACAATATTAACTGATGCATGCTAGCAACTAATCGAAATAATGTCCAATATAGTTGGCTATCTACACCCAGCTATTGATCAAATATGATACAAATTAATAAACTTCTCCTCCAATTCCCGCTCAAGTTAGCATTCGTAATCCTTACATTAGCCATACTCAGTGTATTTTTTTTGTATCGGCATTACCCGACCGCCGATCAGAATTTTATTTCCATTAATCAATCTGTCCGCCTCCAAAATAACCATGCTAACATCGAGTTAACTTTTCACGATTGGAAGGGTCGACCAATTCCCAATGCTTATGTTACGGTATTTGATAACAAAACCGGCGCTAGCCTTTACTCTTACCCAATCCTCCGCACCAACCAGCAGGGTACCGCTAATTTTGAAGCCACTAGTAAAAAAATCGATATTCTGGTTACCACCGAACCGGTATATGAAAACACTGATCCGCAACTTTATTTTGTAACCCTCTTTTCTTTGACCACCGAAAAGTCCTTTCACCAAACTCACCGCATCAATCTCTACCCCGTAACGATCAAGCTTGAACACTTTAACTATCCCTATACCCCATTAATGAAGGTTGAAACAGTCGCGTTCAATGACCAAAATTATCCTTATCCTGACCAACAGCTCGGTTCCAACAACAGTCAAGATCGGAAAATTTTTAAGTTCTATGCTTCGCGGGGAAAGTATAATTTTAATCTCGACACTATCGACTTCGACTCTAAATATGGCCTCAATCTTGGTTTAGCTCAAAAAGATATTCAAATTAGCAGCCAATCCATCAACATCAACTTTGATTTTGATCATATGTATACCTACAACGTTGCACTAGCAGATGCTAATTATGGATGGATTAAGTTGTTTGCCATCGAAACCGGAGATTTTCAGTTTCAGTACTACGGTAAACCTATAAAAATAATCTCCAACCGACCAGAGCTTTACACAAAAATGATTTATTTACCCTCAGAAAAATGCACTAATTATTATTACCCAAAATACAAAGACGGAAATCAGGCCGAGATAATTTACAATTGCGACGATACCAATATCCGCTACGACCTTGAACCCTCAAAAATCAGTCCCCAAACTTTGTATACCATCAGTCCTCCTGATTCATTCAATTTCCCCTCAACACCTCCTTTTTATCGTTATAATATTACTTTAAAAAACACTTTCGGGCAAGGCATTCAACATCAATACATTCATAAAATTTGGGATTTAACAATTTATCCTCAAATTACTCACGATCCCTTTTCCCCCGATTGGACGATCTCGATCCCTCTCGATAACTGGACGAATAGATACATCACCCAGGTAATTCCACCCAGCCAAATTAACAACTATAGATTAACCAATAATAATTTTTCTATTCCTCCTCCCTATTCCAACTGGCAGGATCTTTATGATCACCGGGTTGATCTTCTCAGCTCTTCAACTGGTTATCTTACCACCTGGCCATCGTATCCTAAATACTTGCCCCAACTACCAAAAAACCTTAAATCAATTTCCTCTTGTAATGATCTTCAGAATTTTTCCTATCCCACCGATTCACAGACTATACTGATTGATATTAAGAGCTCCGCAGTCAACAATCTTGATGAAGATACTGCTTTCAGTCAATGTCTATTAAATTTCACCACCGCTCACCCGAACACCACCTATATCCTTAAAAATTCTTTTATTTTCGAATCATTCGACACCATCAAACATAGTGTCTTTTATCATTTTTATTTGATTCTCCACCAAGCTCCTGGCAATCATGTTGGCGTTTTAGCTGATAAATTCTACGATCTCTTCTACGGTTTCCAAGATTTTTCAGTCATTAACCCTAAAAATTTTATGAAAATTACCGATAATTTAGATAACTTTGATCAGACGCTTAAAACCTGGCTCAGCGATTACCAATCGGTCACACCATCTCCTATTGTTTATGCCTCTTGGTAAAATAACCCATGTGTGGAATAGTGGGAATGTGCGGCCATAAATTTTCAGAAGAAACTTTAACCTTATCCCTAAAAAAGATCCGTTATCGTGGTCCCGACGAAACCATCACTGCCGTTTTTCCCAAACTGCATACCTTTTTTGGCATGAACCGCCTGGCTATCCGGGATATTCACCGTGGCCTGTATCCTTTCTCCTATCACCAGCTAACCCTAATTTTTAACGGCGAAATTTATAACCTTTCTGAACTTCAAAAATTAATTCCCGAGTATCATCCCCAAACTACTTGCGATGCCGAACTCGTTCTCCCTCTCTATACCAAGTTTGGAACCAAAGCCTTTAATCTCCTTACGGGCATGTTTGCTATTGCCATTCTGGACCAAAAAAAACAGCAAATTATTCTCGCCCGGGATAAATTTGGTGAAAAACCGCTTTACTACTATCACTCTGGCGGTCAATTTTTCTTTGCTTCGGAAATAACCGCTTTTCCAGATCCGCTTAAAAAAATTAGGGCCTCGGCTATTCCTGAATTTTTAACCTTTGGATTTATTCCCAGCCACCAGACCTTTTTTCAAAATATCTCCAAACTAAAAGCCGGAGAATATGCCATATACAATATCTCTACCCAGCGGATTACCATTTCTTCTTATTCCACCCCCCAAACTCCTTTACCGATACCAACAGAAAATCAGCTTGATTCTTTGCTAAACAATATCATTAAAGGAAAAATGGTTTCTGATGTCCCCTTGGGCACATTCCTTAGTGGTGGTGTTGATTCTAGCTTAATTACCGCCATAGCCCAAAAAGAATCCCCCGCCCCGCTCCACACCTTCTCCATCGGTTTTAAAGAAAAAACCGTCGATGAATCACAGTACGCCAAATTAGTGGCCAAGCACCTTGGCACCCACCATCATCACGTAATTTTTACTGCCCAGGATGTGTCTCGCCTCTGGCCAAAAATCATTGATTCAATCGACGAACCCCTCTCTGATCCCGCCCTTTTCCCTACCTATCTTCTCGCCCAAACTGCCTCAAAATATGTTAAGGTTGTCCTTTCTGGCGAGGGTGCTGATGAACTCTTCGGCGGTTACTCCCAATACCAACGTGAGACCCAACTCAGCCGCTTCCCCTTCCTCAAAAATCCTTTAACCCAATTCATAGCTTTTCACACCGCTAATCAAAAATACTGGCGCCTTTTTTCTCCCATCACTTCCCACTACACCCAAACCATTTACCAATCTCTTTGGCATGGCGGTTATAACACTCGCAGCCTTTATCAACATCTCATTGAAGCCAACTGGCATGAGTTTATTACCAATTACCATATTAACCCCCGCCTCATACCCCAGTGTCTCCAGCAGCACGACTTGACTTATTATCTTCCCGAACAGCTCTGCATGAAGGTTGATAAGATGACCATGCGTCATTCTCTCGAAACCCGGGCCCCTTTCTTAGATGCCCGCCTACTGCCATTCTTGCCCACCGCTGACAACAAAAAAATCCTCCGTCACGTTGCCGCCAATTACCTCCCACCGGAAATTACCCATCGTCCTAAACATGGCTTTACCCTGCCTTTAGCCAAGTGGCTTAAAACTGTTCTCCGCCCGGAGCTAAACAACCTCCATCAGGCCCACACTCTTTTAACTAGCTATCTTTCCCAAAATACTATTAATCTGCTGGTAGACGATTTCCTCTCGACTGGTGCTAACGAATTAACTCTCTGGAATCTTCTGACTCTTAATAGCTGGCTTAACCATCAGGTTAATCCACTTCAAAATCCATGATCGAACTATTGTTTCCAAAAGCCGTCTGTCCATTGTCAGCATAAAAACCGTTACCAATTCCCAATTGATGATAGTAATTAAACAAACAGGCACCTCCACTTTGGCAAAGAACATTATGCAATTCCATAGTTACGGTGGCATCAACCTTATCCGGGCTTTTACCTAAATAAATTTTTTGATTGCTTTGACTATCAGAGATATAAACATTAGCCGGTACCGACTGAACATTAGTTACTCGCAAAATTTCTTTCCCGTTCGAGTCACTCAAAACAAAACTTTTCAGCTTCTCGATCTGCCAGGGATCATAATCACGTAATTTAACCACTAATTTACCTGATTTAAAGGCGTAACCTGCAAATCGATCGTTACCGTCCTTATAAATATTGCGAATTAGACCCGTAAAAGTTTGGCTCCCAAAATTAACCGTCATTGGATCTCCCACCCGTAGGGGTTTCCCGTCAACGGTATACACTTTTTCTCGGTTGTTATATACCGCTTTATATTGCATCACCATTTCTACAGACTCCATCGTCCCCAACCTCCAAGGAGTTTTTTCTATACTTACCAATTCTGCTAATTTATTTCCAAAAGGATTATAGACAGTCGCTCCTGTCTTGATCCCGTCTAACTGCCAATACTCCGGTGGTGTCAAATCTTGTGAGTAATTGTTTCGCATCGCCGTAAAATCAACAAATATACTTTCTGGTCTCTTATAAAAGGATGCAAAAAAGTACACTCCCAATAAAAGTATTACCAACAAAATTAAATAATCTGTTATTCGTAAATTATGAAATCGCTTGACGATTACGTCCCACATAAGAGAAACCTAATAATAACCAAAATAATTTAGTCATCGACACTGAATACCAGCTAGTATAAGCTTGGTTAACCAAAAAATAAACCAGTAATGAACTTAAAA
The DNA here is from genome assembly GCA_023380755.1 of Patescibacteria group bacterium. Classification (GTDB taxonomy): domain Bacteria; phylum Patescibacteriota; class Microgenomatia; order UBA12405; family UBA12405; genus JAMCSD01. The sequence goes on along the minus strand of JAMCSD010000009.1, from coordinate 1,852 downwards.
TTCCTGTCTCCATTAATTCCCAGGTTTTCCATTGCCGCTTACCCCAAAGTTTCCCCCATAATCGAGCCACCCATACTAACAAAACTCCTATAAATACTATCCCCCCTATCCCAATACTGCTGCCAACTTCCAAAAATAGGTTGTGCGGTGGCGTTACCGCATATCCGTAAACTTTTGGTGAATAATTATCCAGTGCAAAATACCTGTAGCCATCCCACCCTACGCCGAAGAACCGATTTTTAATCATTTCCTCAGCCGTTGTATATTGCAGAACTCGATAAAGGTAAATGTTTCCTTCTCCTAAAGTTGACAACCGGTTTATTATAAAAGGTATTACCACTGCCCCTCCTATTAAACAAACAACCACCACCTTCCATTTTCCTAGTTTCGATATTTTTAGAAACATTATACGACGATACCTCCACCCCAATAGTAATCCCACTCCAAACAATACTAACCAAATAAAACGGCTGGCAGTTAATCCAATCCCCACTAATAGCAATAATGTCACCCATGTGCCCAACCACCGATAACCCTTCTTCATATTTATTATCGAAAAACTCAAAAATAACGGTAACACCATCAATAATATTGTTCCGGTTAAATTTGCATTCCACGATACTCCCCCTGGACGATATAAACTTGAAATTTCATCAGCAAAACGGCCATAAGGAAAAGTCATATCCTCCAACAATAGTCCCAAAGGCCCATGATGAAAAGTCTGCAGAATCATTAAAATTACATTAAAAACTGCAAACAATACTATTATCTCGATAGTCGCTTTGTACACCCTCCTATCGACTGAAACCATCCTAGCGAGATAATAAATCACGACATAAATAAAACTTTTTAAAAAGCCAAACCAAGAATAATTATATGGAACGCTTGAATTAATTGATGACGCTACGCCCAAAACTATAAAGAAGATAATCAACCAATCAATCAGTCCCCACTGCATCCGAACTGAATTTTTTCGAGCCACGAAAATCAAGGGAATCAGCAATACATCAGCAAAACTAAAGGCAAAATTCATGGTAATGTCTCTCATTGGAAGTTGATTAGCAATACTTGGTAATACCGGATAATTTATAAGCAATACCACCACCTTATCAAACAAAAAGGCTGATACAAATGTCAGCCACAAAGCCCTAATTAGATTTCCTGAAATTAAATACGACAAAGCCACAAATCCAAAGAGCATCACCATATATTTTTTATTACCGTTAATTACGAATGACATGGCAATAAAAACCAAGTACAAATAACTTTCTTTTTCTAAAAGATATAGCCAGCTACGTTTCATTTACTTCTCCCATAAGTACCTCAACGAATCTTTCTAGATTTTTTTTTGAATAATGTTTCTTTACGAAAAGTTGAGCTCTATTCCCCATCTCCCGCAGGCTGTTATTTTTATTAAATAAATTAATCACCCGAGTGCAATAATTATCTTTGTTAAGAATTACGCCATTTTCACCCTCCTCCACCACCTCCGCCGCCCCTCTAAAAGGCATTACGGCTACGGGCACACCTAAAGCATTAGCCTCCAACACTGTCATTGGTAAGCCTTCATTTACTGAAGGTAAAAGTAATAGTCGCGAACTACCAATCAATTTTAACGTCTCATCGTGAATCTTAAAGCCTAAATAAATCACTATTTTCTCTAACTTTTCTTTTTTCACCACCTCCTTTAGCCATTCGGACAATGGTCCCTCTCCGACTAAAGCCAGTCTAAAGGTTAATTTATTCTTTCTAATCATTTCTCCTAAATGAACCAATGTGTTTATTCCCTTTTCTGGGGAAATTCTTCCGGCATAAATTCCATCATATTTTTTTTACTGGAGATATTTGGTGC
>JAMCSD010000008.1 GCA_023380755.1 Patescibacteria group bacterium | reverse complement strand
CTTCCCACCCCCCGGGTAGCTATAAATTTGGTATAGATTTTAAACTGTTGTTCATTAGCCATAACCATTTTAAAAACAAAAAAGCGCCCAAGATTAAACACCCTTTTAGTGTTCAATCTCAGGCGCTCTAACCTAGCTTTTTGCTAGATTCACAGAGCTTCCCTCTGTCGAGAGTGTCCTCCTGTGACTATGCATTAATTATAACAAAAATCAAAGATATTATCAATCTTATGGGTTTATCTATTCTTACTTTGCTTTACTCTTCAAAATCAAATCTTGCTCCGCCAAATTCGGGATGATGGAATTTATATCGCAGTAGGGGAATAAACACTGCCAAGTTATCAATAATCGTCTCTGGTAGTTGGTTGCAAGCCACCCACCTGACCCATCCTTCTCGTGTTTCTAAATTAATCTTTCGAGGTATTAAGTTTGTTTTTGCCCCAAATATCTCCACATTCCACCCCCTTCCTCCCATTGATCCTGCTGTTACCCAGCCATCAATGACATACCCCGATTCTTCTTCAAACTCTCTTTGCATGGCCTTGACCGCACTTTCTCCCGCCTCGATTTTTCCGCCTAACCCGTTATCCCTCCCGTTTTGCCATGCTTGCTTGGCGTTTTTTCTTTGAATCAACAACACCTCTTCTAAATCCTCACTAAACACAAACCCCAACACCATTCTCTTGATTTCTTCCATGCCGTAGTATAACGCCTTTTATTGCTCCATCATCCACCGTTCCGCATCCAGTGCTGCCTTGCATCCTTCACCCGCCGCCACAATTGCTTGCCGGTAGGTTTCGTCCACACAATCTCCCGCCGCAAAAATTCCCGGTACGCTCGTCATTGTTGGAAAACGGGGGTCAATTTTCGTTTTAATGTGACCTTGTTCTTTTAATTCCACAACGTCTTTTACAAACGCTGTCTCCGGTACCCGGCCAATGGCTACAAACAGTCCATCGGTTGCCATTGTACTCTCCTCGTTTGTTTGGTTGTTAAAGATTTTGATTGATTCCACCTTGTCTTTTCCTATCACCTCCTTCACTTCTGTGTTCCACATTATTTTTACTTTAGGTGTCTCTAGTAATCGCTTTTGTTCGGTTTGGGTGGCTCTTAATGTCTCTCGTCGGTGAAGCAGTCGCACTTCACTGCCAAATCTCGACAAAAATACTGCCTCTTCGCAGGCCGTGTCCCCTCCGCCTACTACCGTAATTACTTTGTTCCGAAAAAACATCCCATCGCAGGTAGCGCAGCCGCTGACCCCTTTTCCTAATAACTCCTTTTCTCCGGGAATTCCCAGCCATCTTGCTTGGGCTCCCGTCCCCACAATTACTGTTTTACTGGCCAACGCCGTCCCGTCCGTCAAGATTACCCTAAATCCTCCATTCCCCTCCGCTTTTTCAATTGTTTGGACCAACCCTTGTTTAATCTCTACTCCTAGATTTCTTACCTGGGTTTGCATATCCATCATTAATTTCACTCCGCCGATTCCGGTGGGAAATCCTGGGTAATTGTCGACCAGGGTCGTGATCGTTAATTGTCCGCCGGGCTGATTTCCGGCAATTACTACTGTTTTTAAGTTAGCCCTTATTTGGTAAATTGCTGCTGTCAGTCCTGCCGGTCCCGAGCCGATAATTACTGAGTCGTATACGCTCTTTTCTTCCATGCCCCATTTTAGCATTTTGCTCTTTAAATAAATTGCTTATTTTCCGTTTCTTGTTAATAATTAATGAGTGAACCGGCAAACCCAAAAAGTCATTAGGTTTGTATTACATCTGCTTCGCAAGGAATCTGCCATCTTTTTCTGGTTTCTCCTGCGCTTTATTTCGGCTCTCTTTCCCCTTTTAACAGTCTATCTTTTTTCGGAAATTATTAAGCTTATCGAGCAAAAAGCGACCCTTACTGCTGTCGCCTTTACCTTCTTGCTCCTCCTTGTTGTTCGTTTGGTTGATAATTTTTCCCGTCTTCTTTCCATTGCCCGTCTTGAATATCACATTAGTAATCTCAATTCCGCCATTCACAACTACTTTATCGCCGATCTTAAGACCGAAACCAAAGAAGAACGCCACGAGTCTGTTCAGGCTATTCGCAATTTCGCTGATGCTAGCTGTCTTTTGCTTCGCCTTGTCCGTCAGCCGGGCATTGATAGTTTGGTTTCTCTGGTCTTTACCCCTTTAATCCTTTTTATCGTCGACTTTCGGGTTGCTATTTTGGAAGTCGCTTACATCCTCGTTTACTATTTTATTGACGTTTACACCACCCAGCGCTATCGCCATCTTCGCGATATTCAAAATACCAAGACCGAAGTTTATTATGCCAAGCTTCAGGAAACTAACGATATCGACCTCGAACAAAATTCTTTTAACCGTCATTATAATCGTTTAGCTCGGTGGTACTTTGCTGAGTGGTCCTTTTTGCAAAACGCTGCTGTTTCGTTTTATGTCCTCATCTTCTTCTTTTTGGTGGTCGAAGTAATGAACGGCCACAAAGACATTTCTGATGTTGTTTTAATTATGGGTTATGTGGCCAATACTCAAGTCTTTCTTAACTCTTTTTCTGATATTCAAGATAGTCTCACTGATATGTCTATTGCCCTTGAGCACTTAGCCAAAAACAAAACGATTTCTGTCCTCGACCTTGATGATTTAATGTAATTTTGCCAAGTTTATCCCTAAATCTGTCGAGGCTGTCATGTCTTTTGGCAGTTCCTTTTTTAAAAACCATTTCATTGCCTTTATTTCCACCGGGTCCGTCCGTAGGGGAGTACTTTCTTCAATCGTTCCCTCGTAAATTTTTCCGCTGCTTGCCTTAAAATCTTCCTCTTCCGTTATTTCCGCTAAAAACTTCAGCTGCCTTAATTTCACTCCCAATTCTTCCCAAACCTCCCGCCTGATTGCCGTCTCCCAGTCCTCCCCTGATTTTAACCCGCCGCCACAGAGCCGCCAGCCCTGGCGGTAGGTATTTTTCACCAGTAGCACCCTATCACCCTCTTTATTTTTAATCACGCACCCTACGCCCATCGATTTTGGCCGACTAATCCACCACGCCACTCGGGCCATCTTAAAGCCAATTCTGATAATAATTCTTTTTATTAGGTCCATCTCCACTATAATATTTTATGCCCGAACTTCCTGAGGTTGAAATTATCAAACGTACTTTAGCGGCCAAAACTCTGGGCTCAGTTATTACCGGTCTGGAAATTCTCACCCCCAAATCTTTTATTGGTCATCCGGACGATGTCTTAAATCGAAAAATTACTGGCTTTACTCGTTTGGGCAAGCAGCTTTCTATTCACCTAAGTAACCACCAGATTCTTCTTGTCCACCTTAAAATGACCGGCCAACTCGTCTATCTTCCTCACGTTTCCCGCCCTGTCAAGGGAGGGTCACAGAGGGTTTTGTTGGGTCATCCCACCAAGAACATGCACACCCAAACCCTTCCTAACCACAGCACCCGTTTAATCTTTACTTTCAATTCTGGAGATTGTCTCTATTTCAATGATCAGCGTAAATTTGGTTGGATTCGGGTCCTGACGCCTGCTGATCTTGCCCAGGCCCAAGCTAATGTGGGTCTTGATGTGCTTGATCCTCACTTCACTCTCGCTTATTTTCGCCGCCAACTCCAGGCTACCCGCCGTCCCGTCAAAGTTGTCCTCCTCGACCAAAATCGTTTTGCTGGCATCGGTAATATTTATGCCAATGATGCCCTCTGGTTGGCTAAAATTAATCCCCGTACTCCCGCCAACTCTATTCCCTCCGCTAATTTACCAAAACTGTACCGGGCAGTTATTAAGATCATTAAGGAATCCATTGCTCATGGTGGTTCCACTACCCGTGACCAATCCTACATCACTCCTACTGGTGCCCACGGGGCCCATCAATTTTACTTTCGGGTTTACGACCGCACCCAACAGCCCTGCTTTCGTTGTGGTACTCCCATTAAGCGCCTCAGTCTGGGTGGTCGTGGTACTTTTTATTGTCCTCACTGCCAGCCTTAAGCCCGACTCGTCCTTAGGCATGGTTGGTCGCAGCCGACTACCAACGTTTCTTCTGGGGTATAACTTGGACTGGCAAACCCCAATATCCGTGCTGTTTTCCCGTTGATGTTCGATTGCCAGTCAGCAGTCAAATATAAGTCCTTTTGAGTACAGACACATTTCCTTAATAAACAAATCCTCGCTGATTGCACTACTCGGTCTCCGGCTCCTAATTTGACCCCAAATCCCATATTAACTTTCTTCTCTTCACTCATAGCCCCATCATAACCCTTCTGTAATATTTTTAAAAGCTTGTCGTATGTATATGGTATGAAAACCATCAATCCGCTTACTCTCATCTTTGTGTTTTCTTTATTTCTTACCCCGGCCACTGCCTTTGCTCAGGAGGCGACTCTGGCCCCCACCGCCTCACCCGGTGCTGCCGCCTTTCGCCAGGGTCTTCGTTCTGCCCGACATCAGTATTTAGGTGAACTTCGCGCCAACCGGTTACAGGCCCGGACCACCATTGCCCAAAATCGCCGAGAGGTGCGCTTGCGTAACGCCCAGGTAATTCTTAACCGTATTACCGAGCAGTTTACCGATACTTTTAATTACTTTGGACAGGTTAAAACTCTTTTAAGTGATCGGATCGCCTCCCGTGCCGCTACTAACGATATGACTCAGGCTCAAGCCAAATTAGCTGGCTACGATGCTCTGGCTGCCACCTTCCAAACCGATTTTGCTAACTTTACCCAAACGGCTAATACCGCCATTGGTAGCTCCGAGATTCCGGGGCAGATTGTCTCTACCATTCGCCTTAGTGCTCGGACGGTCCGCACCGATCTTAAAAATATTCGTCAGCTGCTAATGGACACTCTCCGCTTAATGATTAATGCTCCCAAAAAGTAAATCTCATGAATAAACTAGCTCTTCTTCTCATTCCTGTTAGCTCTCTCTTTCTATTGGCGGCTTGCGGTCCAAGCACCTCCACTTCGCCAACCCCGCTTCCTTCTCCGGCTCCCACTTCTGCTCCTGCGGCGGAAGCTACCTTAGCACCCACTGCTCCGCCCCCCGCTCCCACTTCACCTGACAGCAATTTGACTGACCAGCAGCTGCTTGACAAGCTCAAAGCCCAACCAACCGACACTGTTGACACTCAGCTGAACCAACTTAATAGTTCCCTTAGCCAGTAGATTGTAATATTTTCAGGGTTTCTTCGTATTAATTTACAAAGGTGCTAGTAAAAACACCTCGCCGCCTCAGTGGTTGTCAAAAATCGCCGGGGCGGCATTGGTTTTTCTTCAAAATCCCAAGTACTGGTCTAAGTTAAATACAATTCGCGCCGCCGTTAGCACCCCCGCCACCACCAGTAACCCCAGAGTGGTCATAATCAGAATTGTCTTGGTTGTCTTTTTATAATGTGTTCCAATCCGAGAATACAAAATCCCGCCTCCGGCTCCCAAAATCACCGTGATGAGAACCAAAAAATAGGGGAAATCCTGTAAAAATATTTCTCTTCCCACCCGGCCGTAAGCAAACAGCTCTGGTGGGGTATTAATTTCCACTAGGTAAATCGAAATCGTTAACACTAATGCCGCCCCCAACAACAAGAGGACTGTCAGGCTTTTCATTCCGTATACTGCCGCCAAAAACTGCCATCTCGGTTTCATTTTAATTTCCTCTTTGGTAATTCTCTCCATTACCCGCTTTTTTAGTTGATCATCTTTCTTTTTGGCTTCCATTGTTTTTCCTACTCATATCATAATGCTTTAGAAGACTCTTTTTTAGTTTACTTTTTGCCCGATAAAGCAGCACCCCTACATTAGTGGTCGGAATATGTAATATATCCGATATTTCCTCGTAACTTTTTTCTTCGAAAAAATAGAGCATCACTACTTCCTTATAATTCCAATCTAATTCTCGGATCGCTTTCCTGATGCGTTTTTTTTCTTCTGTTTCAATTTCCAATTCTTCTTGTAGTTTTTCTTTTTTTATCAACCATTCCTCATTATCCTCATCCAGGGCAGTTATCTTTTTAAGCCTCCGTCGTTTAAAGAAGTCCACTGCTTTGTTGTGGGCAATTCTGTAAATCCAACTTGAAAACTGTTTTTTGGCATCAAAGCCATTAATGTTTACGTAAGCACTAATAAATACTTCCTGCAGTAGGTCTTCCACTTCCTCGTTGGGTTGGTTAATTAGTTTCCGAATGTATCCGAAAAGCTTTCCCTCGTAACGTTCCACAATTTCTGCATATTGTTCCTTGTCGCCGTTTTGCACCAAGTGTGCCAACTCTTCGTCAGTCATACCTATCTCAATTATTAACAACTACTTATATCGTATCAGTTCTGTCAATAACTTATTTGACCAACCCTAAAGGCATAAACCAGGTGAATGGTTTTTTGCAGAGTGGGCACACCTTTGGTGGTGTTTTTCCCGTATATATATAGCCGCAGTTAACGCATTTCCAAGTCAACTCCGCTTCCTGGTCGTATAGTGTTTTTTCGTCCAGGTGTCTTACTATAATCAAATATCTTTCTTCGTGCTCTTCTTCCACTTCCTTTAATGCCCCAAATAATCTCTCCGCCTCTTTCTCTCCTTCCTTTTTGGCTGCCTTTTCAAACTCCGGATACATCGTTGTCCATTCATATCTTTCTCCGGTGGCTGCTGCCTTTAGGTTTTCACTGGTCTTTCCGTAAGGCTTGTTGTCCAATTCCACCCCTTCCACTTTAGTGCTTTCTCGCAGCAGCTCCCACAACTCCTTGGCGTGCACCCGTTCTTCTTCTGCTGTTTCTTCAAAAACCCTGGCAATCCACTCTAGGCCTTCTTTTCGCGCCAGCCCTCCAAACACCGTGTACTTATTTCTCGCCTGGCTTTCTCCGGCAAACGCTTTAACCAGGTTCTTTTGTGTTTCTGACATATACCTCATTTTAGCATTTGCCTTCTCGGCTATAATTGATCCATGAGTGATAAAAAATGGCGCCTTCTTTCTTCTAAAAATCTTCTTTCCACCCCTTATCTTTCTGTTCAAGACAACGATTATCTTCTTCCTGATGGCCAAAAAGCCCGGCATTTTTATCAGCTTATCCGTAAGGATTATGTTTTAGTTTTTGTTACCAACGATCGCCACGAAATTTTGGTTGAAAAACAGTACCGCTGGGGAGTTGATGACTTTGTTTATGAACTTCCGGCTGGTTTCCTCAACGAAGGTGAAGATCCGCTTGCTGCTGCTGTTCGTGAAGTTCAGGAAGAAACCGGTTACCAACTAAAAGATCTTACTCTTTGTGGCCAAATTTATCCTCAGCCCGGTTTTTGTACTATGAGGGCTTTTGTTGTTCAGGCCTCTATCTCTGGTCTTACTGTCAAAAATCCTGAATTTGATGAAACCGATATTCCTTTGGAATTTTGGTCGCTTGAAAAAGTCAAAGCCGCCGCCAAACAGGGGATTATAAAGATATGGGCTTTCTTTCGGCTCTTGTCTATCTTTGACAAAGCCCATCTCTACTACTACAATACATAGTATGTCTCATCAAATCTTGGGTACCCTCGAGCAAAAAATCATGGATGTCATTTGGGCCGCCGATCACCCCCTAAAACCCGCCGAAGTCTTGTCTTCGCTAGGGGATAAGTATGCCTACACTACTATCATGACTGAGCTCAAACGCATGACCGATAAAAAAATCCTCAAACGGCAACTGGTCGGTAAAGCTTATGTTTATAAACCGGCTGAGGATAAAAATAAATTTATCAAAGATAACCTTTCTTCCATTTACGACACTTTGGTTGGTTCTTACAAAGATCTGGCCATTTCTCAGTTTGTCGATGTCGTTAAGTCCAACAAAAAGGATTTAGAACTTCTTAAGTCCTATTTAAAAGATCATTCATGAAAAAGTATTTACTTGCCAAAAATACTCTTTTTACCTTGCTTTTTTTGTTAGGCCTTGGTTACCTCTTCGGTTTCTTTGTTATCTCCGATCGGATACTTCGCAGTAATTTAATGTACTTCATTACTCTGGCTGATTCTCTTAAGAATCATCTCCCTTTTAATCTCTCTTTCATTTCTGTCCTCTTTAATTTTCTTTCCCTCTTGGCCGTTCTCTATCTTTCTTGCCGCCTTATCCGGGCCGTCTTCTGTTTTTTTCTCGAAGTTTTTCACACCCGCCGCTTTCTTCAAAAACACTCTTCTCTTAGCTCCGGTTCTTACACCGTTTTACCCTCTTCCCGGCTTGAAGCTTTTACTCTCGGCTTCCTCTATCCTCAGGTATTTGTTAGTACTCCCACCATTGATACTTTTTCTTCCGATGAGCTTGCTTCAATTTTGTATCACGAAGAACTCCATCGCCAAGAACTCGATCCGCTCAAAAAAATCCTCCTTAAATTGGTAAATTCTGTTTTACCTCCCTTCTTTGGTTCTGGTTGGCTCTTTGGCCACTTTGACACTTTAAGTGAAATTTCGGCTGACCTTTATGCTGCTTCCCGCTTAGGCACTAACAAACCTTTAATTTCTGCTCTTGTTGCTATTCAGTCTGCTGCCGTTCCCGAATATGCCGTTGCCTCCCATTTTAGTGCCCAACACGAACGTTTTGCCGCTCTGGTCGGCCGTTCTCGTCCTAATTTGTTTGCCTTATTCACTGGTCTTGGTGGCCTGGTGGTTATTCTTTTCTTTGCTCTTACCACTCTTTCGACCACCTCTGCTTTTTATGATTGTCGCCACCTCAGCCGTTGTTGGCAGACTCTTTTTACTTCCCAAACCACCCACACTCAAGTCATGGACCGTCTTTCTTCTACCCCTTGTTTATAATTCCCCCTTGACGATATCCAGAGTACATACTACACTCTGTAGTATGTCATCAACCAAACTCATCCGTTCCACTTTTTACATTCGCGGTATGCATTGCGCTTCCTGCGAAATTTTAATTGAAAAAAAGATTATCAAAGAGCCGACCGTCGAAATGGTTGATGCCTCTTTGTCCAAAAACCAAGTCATTATCGAGCACCAGTCCGGGGATCGCCTCACCGCCAAATACTTATCTAAACTTTTCCATGATGACCATTATCGCTTTTCTACTACCCCTTTTTCTTCCTCCCGAGCTGTCGCCTTAGACTCTACCTGTGCTGTCCCTCAAAGCAACCCTCTTTCTAGCCTTTTTATTGCTGGCATTATTATCATTGGCTTTTTGTTCCTCGATAAAACCGGTTTAACCTCTCTGGTCTCGGTTGGTGCCGGCACTGCGCTTCCCGTTTTCTTAATTTTTGGCCTTTTGGCTGGCTTTAGTAGTTGTGCTGCCCTGGTGGGTGGCATTATTCTTTCCGTTAGTAAGCAGTGGGTGGGGAATTTTGGCAATAGCGACGACACTCTTCAAAAAATGCAGCCTCACATTTTATTCAATACCGGCCGGGTGGTCGGTTACGCTGCTGGCGGTGCTCTTCTGGGCTTGGTTGGTAATGTCTTCCAGTTGTCACCCCTTTTTACCGCCCTCTTGATTATTGCGGTTTCCGCCGTCATGATTCTTTTAGGTCTCCAAATGTTGGGGGTCAGATCCTTGGCTCAGTTCCAAATCAGCCTCCCCAAGTCTATTACCGGCAGCATTAGCGATGAATCAAATTTCACCGGCAAATTTGCCCCTTTTCTCATGGGCGCTCTCACCTTTTTACTACCTTGTGGGTTTACTATTACTGCTCAAGCCCTGGCGTTAGCTTCTGGCAACCCGCTCACCGGTGCTCTGATTATGGGCCTCTTTGCTATTGGCACTATTCCTGGGCTTATAGCCATTGGCTATAGTAGTGTTAAACTTCATAGTAACCCCGAAACTTCCGCTAAATTCTCTGTTATTGCCGGTTATTTAGTCTTGTTTTTTGCTCTTTTCAATATCAATAATCAGCTTACCGTTATCGGTTTACCCAGTTTTTCTTCCTTAGTTCCTACCACCCAAGCTACTTCTTCTTCCGCTAACACCGCTCAGGCTGCCCTTGTTCCTCAGGTTAACGGTAAACAGGTGATTACCATGACCGTTACTTCTGCTGGTTACACCCCCAATCAGTTTACGGTCAAAGCCGGCACCCCCGTTTCTTGGCAGATTAGCAATGATGGTAGTGCTGGTTGTGCTTCCTCCATTGTTTCTCAGGGCCTCTTTTCTGGTCGTATCGACACTATTCCTGGCCAAACTGTCACTAAAGAATTTACTCCCACTACTCCCGGCGTCTATCGCTTTAGCTGCACTATGGGCATGTATACCGGTACTATTACTGTGATTGATGCTAACGGTTATAGTGGTACTACTTCTGGTGCCGCTCAGCCGGTTGGTTCCGGAGCTAAGGGCTGTGGTTGTGGCGGGGGAGGCGGTAATTCCTGTCATTAATTAATCAGTAGACATTAGAAATTAGAAATTTAAAATAATCATATGACCACTCAAATAATTACCTATCGGGTCAACGATATGCACTGTCCTTCTTGTCCCAAAATTATTCAGATGAATCTTGAGGAAACCCCAGGCGTTTCCAGTGTCCAGGCTTCTTTAGAAACCAAAAAAGTGACTATCGAATACGATCCCACGGCGGTTAAACCCGAGCAATTGTCTCAAGTTATTAAAGATACTGGCTACACGCCAGTCGTCGAACCTCTAGCTTAATATGTCAAACGATGTGAAATCCACCTCTGGTGGACGACAAGTTGCCAACCTCGATATTACCGGCATGCATTGTGCCAGTTGTGCTCTGCTAATCAAAAAATCCGTTTCCAAGGTTCCCGGTGTCACCGAGGCCAATGTCAATTATGCCTCCGAGAAAGCCCATGTCGTTTATGATCCTTCTACTGCCAAAGTTGCTGATTTAATTAAGGCCGTTGAAGTCGCCGGCTACCACGCCTCTCTGCCTAATCCAAGTGTTACCCCTCGCGAAAAGCGTTTAGCTGAAATGAACTATTGGCGGCAAAAGTTTAGTCTTGGCGTTTTGCTTAGCTTCCCCATGCTTTTGTTCATGCTTTATGACTTTATCCCGGCTCTGCCCTTCAGGATGGTTATCATGCCTTATGCTGGTTTAATTTCTCTTCTCTTGTCGACTCCGGTTTTATTTTATGTTGGCAGCAATTTCTTTGCCGGTGCTTTCTCGGCCCTTAAGGTTCGCACCTTTTCCATGGATAGTTTAATTGCTATTGGCACCGGTACTGCCTATGTTTACAGCTTAATTGAGTACCTTTCCTATTTCCTCACCACTCATTCGCTTCTGGGTCTCAACGGCGCCAAAGTTCCTAATCTTTATTTTGAAGTTGCCTCTTTTTTAATTACCTTTGTCTCTCTGGGTAAATGGCTTGAAGCCCGGGCTAAGGGTAAAACTTCCGAAGCTATTCAAAAACTCATGGGTCTGGCTCCTAAAACTGCCCATGTTAAAAGGAACAATGAACTTATTGAAGTGCCGGTCGAACAAGTTGTTCTGGGCGATATTGTTGTTATCCGTCCTGGTGATCGCATTCCTGTCGATGGGGAAATTGTCTCTGGTTACTCCGCGGTCGACGAATCTATTCTGACTGGCGAATCTTTACCCGTGGAAAAAACTGTTGGCTCTAAAGTTTATACCGCTACTATCAATAAGACCGGTTCCTTTGAGTTTCGGACTACCAAAATTGGTGCCGATACTGCTCTTTCTCAGATCATTAAGTTAATTGAAGACGCCCAAGGTTCCAAAGCCCCCATCCAGGACTTTGCCGACCGTATTTCCGCCATCTTTGTGCCTTCAGTCATTAGCCTCGCCCTTCTCAGCTTTGTTATCTGGTTTTTCTTGTTGCATGCCACCTTAACCTTTTCCCTTTTAACCTTTGTTGCCGTCATTGTCATTGCCTGTCCTTGTGCCTTGGGCCTGGCCACCCCCACTTCAATTATGGTCGGTACTGGCAAGGGCGCCGAGTATGGTGTCCTCATTAAAGGTGGCGAGCCCCTCGAAATTGCTCAAAAAGTTAATTGTATTATCTTTGATAAAACCGGTACTCTCACTAAAGGTAAGCCTGAGGTCACCGATTTTATTAATTTATCCAATAAACCGGATTCAGAAATTTTATCTATCCTCCACGCCATTGAATCTCGTTCCGAACACCCCCTGGCCGCCGCCATAGTTGAATACTGCAAAAAACTAATTCCTAATTCCCAACTTCTAATTACTAATTTCTCCGCTCTTCCCGGCCACGGTGTTACTGCCGAGATTAACGGCCAAAAGTATTTAGTTTCCAAACCCGAAACCTCCACTTCTCAAATCGAGGAGTTGCAGTCCCAAGGCAAAACGGTCATGGCTTTGTCCTCCGACTCTAAAGTCTTGGCTCTGATTGCTGTTGCCGACCAGCTCAAAGAAACGTCAGCCGAAGTTATCAAAAAACTCCAAAAAATGGGCATTACTGTCTATATGATTACTGGCGATAACCGCCGTACCGCCGAGGCTATCGGCCGAGAGTTGGGGATTACTCATGTCTTGGCTGAAGTCTTACCCCAAAATAAAGCCGCTGAGGTCAAAGCTCTTCAAGATCAGGGTCTTACTGTTGCCATGGTTGGCGATGGCATTAATGATGCTCCCGCCCTCACCCAAGCCAATCTTGGTCTGGCCATGGCCAGCGGTGCTGATGTCGCTATGGAAGCGGGGAGTGTCGTCATTATGAGCAATGACCTTCGTGGTGTCTTAACCGCCATCGATCTTTCTCGCCAAACTGTTGGCAAGATTAAACAGAATATGTTTTTTGCTCTCTTTTACAATGTTTTAGGTATTCCCATTGCCGCCCGGGCTCTGGCTTCCTTTGGTTTAATCTTAAAACCCGAGCTGGCTGGTCTGGCCATGGCTCTTTCTTCTGTTTCCGTGGTTACCAACTCCCTGACCCTCAAGCTCTATCGTCCCGGTCGTTATAATTGGGTTTCTACTTTGGCTCCGTATATTATGGTTTCTGCTTTTCTCAGTATCTTTGTGATTTTTGCCCGTTTTTCTAGTATGTAATTTATGAAATCTCTTCTACTTATTCTTGTTCTTTTGTTTTCTTTTACTATTCCCGTTTCTGCTCAAGGTATGATGGGCTGGTTCAATAATCCTTCCTCTCCGGAAACTGTTTCCGGTACCGCCCAAGATGAGGCTAAAGGCAGGCAAATCTTTGACGATCTTCAGGCGAAAAAAACCACCTGCCAACAATTAACCGATGATGACTATGACGCTTTGGGCGATTACTATATGGGTCAAATGGCAGGCAGCACCCAGGCCCACGATCTTATGAACAACCGTATGACTCAAATGATGGGGGATAGTGGCGAAAAACAAATGCACATTGCCTTAGGTAAGCGTTTGAGCGGTTGTAATCTTCAAGCCCCATTCCCCGCCCAATATTCTGGGGTTGGGCCGATGATGGGCTTTGGCGGCATGATGGGCAATTGGACGAACACCTATGGTAACGGTATGATGAATTACTTAAATAACTGGGGATACACGCTCGGGTGGCTTCCCATGCTTCTTTTTTGGGTGCCATTAGCCATTCTTGCCCTTCTCCTGATCCGATGGCTGGTCAATCGTCCCCTTGTTTCTAAGAGGCAAAAATAATTTCTCGCCCCGTCTTCATCTAATTTTCATGAAGAATCAATACACTTAAGATGTGAGATTGCTTTTAATTGAAGACGAACAACGCTTATCCACAACCATCAAAAAGGGCTTTATCGAAGATGGCTTTGCTGTAGACGCGGCCCTAGATGGTGAAGAGGGTCAATATTTGGCTGAAACCGAAAATTATGATCTTATTGTTCTTGATATTATGCTCCCCAAAAAGGACGGGGTTTCCATCTGTCGCGAACTCCGGCAAAAAAATATTATAACTCCCATTATCATGCTGACTGCTAAATCTACCATTGAAGATAAAATTACCGGCCTTGAAAATGGCGCCGACGATTATCTTACCAAGCCATTTTCTTTTTCTGAGCTTCGAGCTCGCATTCAAGCTTTATTGCGCCGTTCTCAAAGTAATCTTGCCTCAGTTCTAAAAATTAACGACCTCGAGCTTGATCCTTTAAAACACAGTGTTAGTCGCCAGGACAAAAAAATTTTATTAACTCAAAAGGAATTTGCCATCCTAGAATACCTAATGCGCCACCAGGACGAGGTTGTCACTCGAACAATGATTGTTGAACACGTTTGGGATTATAACTTTGAAAGTATGAGCAATATCGTTGATGTCTTTATTGGTTCCCTTCGAAAAAAAATCGATCGCGGTTATAATCCCAAATTAATTCATACCTTACGTGGTGTTGGCTACAAGATCAGCACTGAACTATGAAACTTAGTTTAACTTGGCGTTTATCGATTTGGTATATTTTAGCTTTTACTGTAGCCATCTTTTTTATCCTTACTATTGTCTATCTAGATAGCCTTCGCATCACCTACAAATATATTGATGAATTTCTGACCACCGATGGTCTTGTTGCCGCTCAGGCTGCAATTCAGCAAGACCTTATTGGTGGCCATCTGGTTGATAACCAGACCTTTCAAAATAAAATTCCAGAAAAACCTGGTGAACTATTGTTCCTTCTTAATAATAATGGAAAAATCGTCGTTAGTTCCTTATATTCTTCAGCCGACACTCAGGCCATCTCTCATCTTTTTACTGTTGCCCAAAATTCAAAAGGCAATCTTTTCGTTGAACAAAATTTTAACCACACCCTAATTCGTTTTTACCTTATCCCTCTTCGTGAAAACCATAAGTTTTTCGGCATCTTATTAATTGGTCATCCCGTCGATGACGTCCAAAAATCGTTTCATAATCTCCTAATTCTCCTAGTTGTAATTTTTCTATTATTAACCCTGCTCACTATAATTAGTGGCTATTTAGTCACCAAATTAGGCCTCCGCCCCTTTAAAAAAATTTCTTCCCAAATCCAACAAATCAACCCTCTCGACCCTCGCGAAAAATTAATCGTTCCTGGTAATAATGATGAACTCTCACAACTAACTATCAGTTTTAATAATCTTATTGACCGGATACATTCCATTCTTAAGCGTGAACAGCAATTTATGGCTGACGTAGCTCATGAATTAAAAACTCCTTTAACCATCCTTCAAAGTAATCTTGAGCTAGCCCTTTCTCATCCTCGCTCTTCCGGTGAATACCGCCAAATTATAAGCGAATCTTTGCATGACGCTCAAACTATTTCTTCCCTTACTAAGGAAATCTTAGATTTATCCTGGTCGGAAGTAGAAAATGACCATCTTTCCCTAAAAGCAGTTGACTTATCTAAACTCGCCTTCGATTTAGTCGACATTGCCCACACCCTATCTTCGGTTAAAAATATTAAGACTCATTCCTCAATTACCCCTAAAGTTTTTATTTTGGGCCGGTATGACAAGTTGCATCGGGCTCTCCTCAACGTCGTTGAAAACGCCGTTAAATATAGTCCTAAAAATAAGTTAATTACCATTAACCTTCAGACCACCAAGAATACTGCCTTGATTGTTATTGCTGACCACGGTGTTGGCATCCCTCCCCAAGACTTGCCATATATCTTTAATCGATTTTACCGTGGTCGCCAATCGCCCGAAATTCCCGGCTCAGGCTTAGGCTTATCTATTACCAAAGGTGTAATCGAAGCCCATCATGGCGCTATTTCCATTTACAGCCGAGTTGCTTTCGGTACTTCTGTTACCATCAGCCTTCCTCTGTTGAAAAAACTTCCACCATCTTCTGTCAAACATTAAAAAATTTTCATTTCAACCTCACCATAATTTAATGGTCAAGGAGCTATTATTTACCATTACCATTTAAATAAATTATGATTCACCAGACGCAGTATATTTTTACTCTTGACGAATTTTTCCGCCGTCCCCTGGATCACGCCAAGCCTACCCTTAAAACTCTCAAAGCCAATTAACTATTGCAGTGCCGCCTCAGCCACACTTTTCATATCGTTCCAGCTGTAAGCGCCGCCAAAGTTAGTCGTATTTAAGAAGAATCCTGGTGTCCCATAGACGCCCAACGATGCTGCCACCGCCGAATCGGCTGCCAGACGGTTATTGTACTTTCCGCTATCCAAGCAGCTTTTTAATTGTTGTGTGTTCACTGCTGAAGCCAAGAAATCCACCAATTGTTGAGTTTTGGAAGTATCGTTTTGGATCTGATTATTCAGTAAATCATAGCCTTTTGCTGACAGTAACAAATCATGTGCTTCCCAGAATTTTCCTTGGTCATAAGCGCAGTACAGTGCCTTCGTGGCCAATTCGCCGTTTCCGTGCCCTCGGGTATATATCCAGACAAAATCCGCCTTTCCTTCATCAAGCAGTTTTCTCATCTCTGGTAGGGGTGCCACATAGGTTCCCCCTTGAGAAGTAAGGGTAAACCTTGGTCCCGCTTGGGCCCCGATTTCGGTATTTATCCCACCAGCAATATGGCAGTATGGGCAGCTGGGGTCCGACACCTCCACCATTAAGAGCTTCTTGTCACCTTTCCCAAATTTAACCAGATCCTTTGAAAATAATCCTTTAATTGTCTCCAGGCTGACTTGGGGCTGCGCCGGCTGCTGTTGTTGCTGAGCTTGTTGTTGTACCTGCGGTGCTGCTGTCGGGGAAGTTGTGGTTCCCAGCACCTTAGCCCCTCCGGTCTTTGCCCAGCCGTACCCCGCCATCAATGAGGTCACCACCAGTAGTCCCATATAAAATATTACTGCCGGTGTGGCTATTACTACCCTGGAATTATCCGTTTTTAATTGCGGTTGTGGGGCAGTCATTGGCCTGACGCTTTTAACAACTTTTGGGGAATGGTTTTTTCTCATCATACTACGGAGTGTAGTGACTAACCTCTTGCTTGTCAATGGTTTAAATACTACACTATGTAGTATTTATTAACTACATATGCCTAAAGAACTAAAAATTATCCTCCTCTGCTTCTTTTTATTTGCTATTTTTACTGGTTGGGTTGTTGTTAAAACCAACCAGACCGCCACCATTAGTAATGACCTGGCTGGTGTCCAGGCCGCTGCCAACGAAGATCAGTTTGGCAACGTCCCTCGCTTAGGGGGAGTGGTGGTCAAAGAATATACCTTCAAAAACTCCACTAACCAGCCCATGAAGCTTGGTCGCCTTACCACCTCTTGTATGTGTACCAAAGCTAAGGTGGTTATTGGTAATCAGGAATCCGATCTTTATGGCATGGAGTCCGCTGGGGCTCTCAACCCCCCTCTGGGTTGGACCCTCAATCCCGGGGAGAGCGGAAAAGTTGTGGTTGATTTCGATCCTAACGCCCACGGCCCACAAGGTGTTGGTCCTTTCCGTCGCGTAATTCAACTTTATTTTCAGGATCCTTCCGGCGTTAAGCAATTTAAATTTGCCGGCACTATTATTTAACCATCCCATGTTAGTCCTTTTCTTACTGGTTAATTTGTTTGCCTTTACCTTTTTGCTGGCTGCTCCCGCACTGGCTCATTGCCCTCTGTGTGTCGCTGGCGCTGCCGCTGGCTTAACCCTTTCCCGCCTTCTTGGTGTTGATGACAGCATTACCGGCATTTGGTTGGCAGCCTTTTTGGGTGCTACTTCTTTCTGGTTTACCACCTTCACTCTCCGCAAACTTAAATTTCCTCTCAAAAAACCTCTTGTCTATCTTCTAATTTTTCTTTCCACCCTCTGGTCTTTCTATCAATTTAAGTTAATTAGCACTCACAATGGTGACCTTTTCGGCTTACCCCGGCTTACCTTTGGCCTACTTCTCGGGGGCGCCTTTTTCTATCTAGTTGATTTTCTTGATGCTCTCGCCATTAAGCTCCACCATGGCATTTTCTTCCCTTATCAACGGGTTGTTGTTTCCTTGGGTAGTCTCTGGGCTCTCAGCCTGACAGTATACCTTCTCATTAATTATTTCGCTTTTTAATATGCCTCGTTCCGCTGAACAATTCCTTTATACTCTTGCTCCTTATCAGTCTGGTACCAAAATTTCTGTTAACGGTGTCCGTCAAACCATTGTCGGCGTTTTTGAAAGCCAAATTGGTTTTACCCGGGTAAAGCAAGTCCTTACCCATTGCCTCCACTTAGACTCCGTCACTTTTGGCGATCGCGGCTACTCTGTCTCTTTTACTCCTCGCTGGGAGGTCCATGATCCTATCGATACCCTTGTGGTTGTCGAAGACTAAAGCCTACTTTTTTATTTGGTTATAGACCGTGGCAAACAGCCCCACTCCCACTGCTGCCAGCACATCCCAGACCACCACCCCCGTTATCAGCGTAGTCAGTGACATGACGTTTTCCCAGCCGCTCACTTTAGTGTGCAACGCGTATTGCATAAATAAATCCCTTATTCCCGGCAGTAGCAATACCCCAAAATAGCAAACTAAATAAACTACGGTCATCCACACTACACTCGCCTTTACTGCTCTTCCGGTATTTATCATTTTTTTAAATTAATGGTTAACTACCATCATCATATGCCTTTCTACTACGCTGCATAGTACTTAATAAGTCAATTCGTTTTTAGCTCAATCTTTCTCAACCCAAACTTCCCGTCAAATTCGATCACTCCCGTAAACATTTGTCCCTCTTTTAGTGACATTAATTTATCCATGATCGGCTTCAAATCCGGGAAAACTTTCAATCCGTCAATTGCCTTTGAGTCCACCCATTCCATCGTCCCTTCTAAGGTTTCTTTTATTGGCTCGTCTTCTGTCGTTCCCGAAACAATGAAATTCATAATATTTTTTCCGGCAAACCCCGACACATTAATCACTCCGCTGATTTTCGGATTCAAAAGTTTTATCCCCGCTTCTTCCATGGCTTCTTTAGTAGCACAATCTATTGGACTTTCACCATCCTCAATATGCCCACCGATTGGGTTGTAAATATCTTTTCGATCTACTTTTTCCTGTGTTTGGTGTCCGCCTTTACCCGAGTATTTCATCATCATCAGCTTATTATTTTTGAAAACAAAAACCAAAACTCTGGGAATTACGGTATATCTTTGCACTTCTTCTGTCATAACTCATTATAATACACCATGTCCGCCAATTTACCGGAAATTAACGTCATCCTCTCTGGCTCCTTTAAATTTAAAGACAAAATCGACGCCGCTCGCGCCGAATTTGAGCATTATGGCGCCAGCGTTTTAGCTCCCGACCCCGGCTGGTCTGCCTCTCGCGATCCCCATCTTCAAATCAAAGCAGGTGAGCCCGGCTCCCATCCGCTTCCCACCGAAATCGACCTTTCAATTCGCCAAATCGAAGATACCTTTCTTGTTGCCATTTCCCGTGCTGATCTATTCTATCTTGTTAACCCTGATGGCTATCTCGGTAATTCCGCCGCTTTTGAGGTCGGCTTCGCTCTAGCCTGCCGACGGCCACTTTATGCCGCCGAACCCCTCAGTCGTTTTGTTAATATTCCTCAAAACATTCGCAACCAAATCACTATTCTTCCGCCCCTTGAAACATTGGAACACTTCCGCGCTCGTCGTTTAAGTTAAACTTCTCCTTCCTAGTATAATTAACTATGTCCGAACGTAACGTTAGTTTACCGCCCATACACCAAACGATTACCGACATTGACGCTGTCGACCGTTTTATTGTTACCCCGGCTATCGACTTTACCCTCGCGCTCGACTGGGCTCACTTTGGCCCACTCTCTCTAGAGATGATCGGATTTGCTCGTGGTTATGG
The DNA here is from genome assembly GCA_023380755.1 of Patescibacteria group bacterium. Taxonomy (GTDB): domain Bacteria; phylum Patescibacteriota; class Microgenomatia; order UBA12405; family UBA12405; genus JAMCSD01. The sequence continues at coordinate 75,388 of JAMCSD010000008.1, read as the reverse complement.
TCTTCTTACTTTACGCCAATCAGATCGGCGCTTTGAACTTACCGTTCTTATGGATACTATCGAAGCCGACCAAGAAGTCTTAGCCCAGCTTCCCAAAGTCCGAAAAAAACAAGAGAAAACTAATATCTGGATGGCTATGTTGACTCCCACCATCAGACCTGTAGAGGCAGTCACTGTCCGTGATTGGATCATTACCAAAACCGTTGATGGTCTTGCCGTTATGAGTAAATTTGATGGAATTGACGTAAACCGATATTTTATATCTCATCATCCACTGTATCGTGAAGTCGGGCTTCGTCTTCATCGTCGCTTTCCTGATATTCGTTAAATCCCTGTCGCGCGTCAGGGTCATTTAACTTAGCAACAGGGTGGACTACGCATTTTTCCCTCCTTGGTCTAAATCAATAAGTTGGTGGAGCAAATCACAGCAGTATTCATTGCTGGGGCAGTTCGCCTTTTGTGTTTTTAATGTTTTTTGCAACTCTATCAATTTGTTTTTAAGGGTGTTTAGTTGTCCTATCTTAGAGTCTAGTTCTCCTAAATATCGGTTAATATTTTCGTCCACAAATTGTTTTGAGTGGGAGCAGTGCCCCTCTTCACACCCCTTCATTAGCCGTTTAATTTCCAAGAGGGGAATGCCCAGTCCTCGGGCATACTTAATCATTTGTAATTCCTTAACCGTTATTTCTTGATACAGCCGGTAGCCGTTTTCGCCCCTTTGGGCCGGAGTAATTACCCCTTCTTCTTCATAGAACCGGATGGTTTTTGTCGGTAGTCCGACTTGTTTGGCGATTTGGCCGATAGTGTATTTCATTATCGCTACTTTACACCTTCCAGTAACTAGAATGTCAATGGCCAATTGGTCAGCAAATCATTTCCGGAACTTTGTGTCATAATGATAGTATGAAACTACCTAAATCCTGGACCACGGTTACTCCTTTTTCCGTCGCCTTGGCCATGGCCCTTTTTGTCGCCTTGCCTTTTCTCGGCTTTTATCTTGGTATGCAATACCAAAAATCAATTACTGTTCCCGCCGTGTCCGCTCCCAATCTTATTGGCGGTGATAAGGATGTCCATGGCTGTTTAATTGCCGCCGGCTATTCCTGGTGCCAAACGCTAAATAAATGCCTTCGCCCCTGGGAAACCCCTTGCCCTACCGCCTATCCTACCCGTTCCCGTTAATTTATGCCTTCTCCTTACATCATTATCATTTCTGGTCCCTCTTGCACCGGCAAAACTACCCTCGCCCAAAAAATCATCGAGCGTTTTCCCTTGCCTTATCTTTCCAAAGACGGCGTCAAAGAAATCCTTTTTGATAAAGTTGGCTGGCGGGACCGCGCTTGGTCTCAAAAGCTCGGTGGTGCCTCCTATGCCGTCCTCCACTACTTTATGGAGAGTCTGTTAACCGCCGGCACCTCATTCATTGTCGAAAGCAACTTCAAGGCTGAGTTTGCTAATCAAGAGTTCCAAAAGTTAATGGCTAAATATCACTTCACCCCCATTCAAATTATGTGCCAATGTCAAGGTGATATCCTCTTTGAACGTTTTAAGGCTCGTTCCGTATCTGGCCTTCGCCATCCCGGCCATTGTGACACCGGCAACTACGACGAATTTAAAGATCTACTCCTTCGTGGTCAATCTGATCCTTTGGATCTTGATGGTGAAATCATCATCTTCGACAGCACCGATTTAGAGCATCTTGATTACCCAGGTCTGCTCCACCGCCTCGCCGCTTTACTTCCCAAAAATCTTTCGTAATTCTATATCCAAGGCATTACTTTTTCGCGTCACTTCTCCTGACCAGTACTTATTTTTGTCCACCATCCTCCAACCTTTCTATTTTTCGTTGTACTAGCAATGAAAACGCCTCTTTTTCCTCCAGCATCCAGTCTTTCACATCCCGTATCATGTGTCCCTCCCCGTAATGTAACGCCAGTGTTGACTCTACTGCGATTACCACCGCTCGGGCCACCGCCTTTCTCTCTTCTGGGTTGCTGTTTATTCCTTTTACCCAATAACCAATCATTGTCGCGTAATATTCCAGTGCCATTCCCACCGCTGCCGTTGCTGGCCGCCTAAATTCCCGCTCCGCCCAAGAGGGGAATGTCCGTTTCGCTTCCCTCCAGGCCGCCACTTCTGCTCGGTACATTTCTCGGGTTTCTGGGAATTCTAAATCGTCGGCGAACAGTGGCAGCCGGCGATTGCCCACCAACTTCTTTAATTGCTCCACTGCTGGGTCAAATGGTTCTTTGGTTCCGCCCAAGACCCGGTTTATTTCCATCACCGCCAGTTCAAATTCTTCCACCCGGTTTGCTTGTTCGATCTCCCCGTTGTGTCCCTCAAAAAAATGCAGTGACCGTTGAATCTGCTGCCTCGGGAATAATCCCTTAGCGATTTCTTTACCAATATCACCGGCATCGTAAATTTCACCTCTAAATTCTCGAAACCTCATAATGAATTATACCAAAAAATCCACCGTCTCTTTTCAACAACTAGTACAATAATAGTAGATTATTTATTCATTCCGCTATCTCTTTTAATTTCTCAGCCTCCTCTTAGTTAATTTCCGTATCCTTATTTATCTCTCATTCGAGAGGTGACTCCTCAAAACCCCGCGACGGCGGGGTTTTTGTTTAAAAAATAACCAGAATTTCCCGGTATGCTTTCTTTTTTGCCGTAAGTTATCTAAAATTATATAGTCACACCTTTTGGGCTGCCTTTACAAATTTTCTGCCTATGCCGAATCGTACTCTCACGCTCATCATCATCGCCGTTATTGTCGTTATCGCCTTAGCCGCTATTATTAGTTATCTTCGTGGCCCTTTTACTCCCACTTCCACTTCTCTTCTTGGCCTTCCCACCGCTTCTCCCTCAGCTTACCCCAGTGGTTTACCTACCGGCTTAGGGCCGGCGGTTAACACCAGCTTTACCGGTGACCAGGCCGCCTATTTCCTCAATCAGCAGGGGAGTAATTCACCCCTCTATAACACTGGTCTCCAGGTTAACCCTGATAATACTGTTACTCTTACCGGCAAATTACGTTCCTCTCAAGTTTTACCTTTTCTTTACCAAATTTATCCAAAAACCGTCCTCGATCCTCTTATTCGTCGTTACCACATCCCTCAAAATCCCGACTTTTATTATCAAGGCGGCCTCACTGTTAATAATAATCTTGTCTCTCTTAAGCCTAATGCGGTTAACATTGGCAACTTTTCTGTTCCCAAATTAGCGATTACCGAAAACACCCCCACTATCACCTCCTTGATTCAAAATCAGCTCAACAATACCAAAGGTTTGTTCATCCAATCTTTAACCGTTATTAACGGTAAGATTAACCTTACTGGTCTCATTCCTCAAAAGTAACCGCCAAACTACTACCATAATGGTACGAGAAAGTTTATAATATAATTATGAGGGTGGCGATCATTGGATCCGACCATCATAGTTTGGAACTGGCCACTAACTTTATCCGTTTGGGCTACGATGTCATGATTGGTACGTGTCATCCTCGCCAGAAAATTGTCAAATTGTGGCAGCAAGCTCATGGTCGGTCAGCACATGTCGGTACCATACTAAAAGCCTTAAGGTTTGGTTATTTTGTTATCATCGTTGAACTGCCCAATTGCACCCATTGTCTTCGCCAGCTTTCCGGTAATACCACCATTAATCGTAAGCCGGTTATTGACCTGCTCAACATTCTTGATTCTTCCCCGGTCCGGCCTTAAATTTGTAACCATTCCACCTTATCCACTGTTCCCATCGTTCTTCTGGCCCTTCTCCTTCCGCCGCCCTCATCTTTGGTAAATCACCTTCTTCTATCCAATTATTACTAGCCTTCCATCGTTCAAAATCACCGGGTTTTTTTGTCTCCTTAAATAATAAACAATGCTCCCGCTCTGCTCTATCCAATAAGGTAACCCGGACGCAAGCAGTATAGCGGTCGTGTTCGTAGAATCCGGTTATATGCCTCACCTCAATTTTAAATACGTCCGGAGTCGATTCGATCCTTTGAGCTAATTTTGCGAGAATTATTATTTGTTGTGGGTTCAGTTGTTCTCTTAAAATCCCCACCCTTTCGCTTCTATGATGATGCCACGTAACCGGTTGGTAATCTTCATTAATTTCTAAGACTTGATCCGTTTCAATCACTACTGGTCTTGAACCCACTAATTCCAGTCTTTCCTTATTAATCATTCTCTCCTTCTCGGAATTGGTAATAAATCACTACTTTCAATCCATCCCTCCGGCTTTTCCCAAAGCGTGTAACGCCAATATTCCGTAGTTGCCTTGTCCACTAAAATATGGCGCATGTTATTAGCATCCCGACAGCTGATTTCCACTCTTGCCTGGTAGTGTGGTGGCCTCTGTTCCGAAAACCGATGGCTGGTCACCACCTCAAAAGCCTCCGCCTTTGTCCCCGCCCTTTCCTCCAAAACATGTAGCTGGCCAATGTGCGCCGGTAAAAAGGTAAAAGTTAAGTCAATATAATCATGCTCTCGAAGCTCTACTACCCCCCATTTGCCATCCATTCGTCTTTCCCGGAAGCGTTGTTTCACATGTACCGGTATTCCCGATGATTCTCTCTCTGAATTACTCATTTTCCCCCCTCCTTCTTACTAAATCTGCTTCTTCCACCCACCCTCCCGAACTCTCCCAATTGACGTAATCTCCATATTCTTCTGAAGCTTTATTAATAAGGTTGTGATGCTTATGCTCCACATCTTCGCCGCTCACCTGCACGCTCGCCCGATAGTGAGATTTCCGAAATTCATAATATTTATGCATTGTTGATACCCGAAATGATTCCAGTGGTTTTTCCACCCCTCTGCTCAATGTTTGCAGTATATTCAGCTGCCACTCCGAGAACATCTCCCCCATGGTGCTCGTCCTTTCGCGCCGATAAGGTTCCACGTCGGTATCCTCTGGGCGGGTATCTTTATAAATATCAACCGTCACCGGCAACTGGCCAAAAGCCTTCTCTTTTAATGACATAAAAATCCTAAATTGTTAACAGCCTATCCTACAAAGACTTCTGCCGCCAAGCTTGACGCCTTTGTGACACTTTTCTGACTTTTTTGACATTTGTTACAATAGGGGAGTCGACAAATGATTAAAATCACGAAAGATAGCCCGTTTTATTACCCCCTTACCCCTCAAACGGTCAATCATTATTTCCAAACAATCTTTACTCCTATCCTTAACCATCAGTGTGTTACCGTTGAATCTGCGCCCCGCTTCGGTGGTCTGATGCGCCTTATCCGTTTCTTGGTCGGCAACATTGACGAGCTTTCCCAAAATAATCATCTTCCGGTTAATTCCCAAACCTTCCGCTTTGTGATCGTTAACCAAGAGGAGTTGGTCGATTGTAATGCCAAAACTTATCTTAGTCTTTTCTACCAGAAATTAGCCGAAATTATCCCAGATGCCCAACCTCTTAATTGGTCCGAAATTACGGCCAACGATCTTGTCACCCTCCTTAAGACCAAAATTGAGATCATCACCGCCCGTTGGGATCTGGTTATCGTCCTCCGCGGTCTTGGTCATCTTGATTTTGCCGATAAATTCTTTTGGGGTAGTTTAAAAGCTGTTCGTCCCCCCGGTATCCGCGATAAGGTACGGTATCTTTTTATCACCTATGCCGATGCCCCCGAAAAGTTAACTGATGATAAATATCTCTTTATCGAGGATCTCCTTTTCCAAAACATCGTTAAGTTCGATTCTGTTTCTCCTGACGATATTGACTATTTAATCAACCGTTGGGGTTTCACTCTTAACAAAACCTACACTCCCTCGGAAACCTCGGCCATCAAAACTATTAGCCAGGGAAACCCTATCCTCATTAAATATGCCTGTTTTTGCCTCGAGAATGGCTGTCAACCTTTTTCTACTCCTCTAGAATATTTGCAAAACAATCACTATATAAAAAATTTCTTTATGTCTCTTCCTGCTCCTGGTCTCGTCATTGACCCCTCTCGTGGTGATATTACCTTTAATGGTCTTAGCCTTCTTGATCGTTTTTCTCCGGGTGAATGTGATCTCCTTTTTCATTTCGCCAAGAATCAGGGAAAATTAATTTCCAAAGATGATATCGCCAACTGTATCTGGGCTGGAGAAGCGGAAACCAGTTTTTCTGACTGGGCCATTTCTCAGTGGATCAAGCGTCTTCGCTCCAAACTCAAGCAAATTGGTGCCAATCCCGGTGTCATTAAAACCATTCGTGGTCGTGGTTACCTGTTTTTTTCCAATCTACTACGCCCGTAGTTGTCTACTTCTTGCTACAATACAACTATGTTCCTTGTCCGTTCAGTTTATGCCCAATGTCCTGTTTGTATTGTTACTGTCGGTGGTGGCATGCTTTTAGCCAAGAAACTGGGTATTGATGATCTTTTGGTTTCTATCTGGATTTCCGCCCTCGACACTGCTATTTCTTTTTGGTTAGCTTCTAAGTTTAAAAACCGCTTTCTGCGCAACCCCTTACTCCTTTCTTTAATTATGTATGGCTTTACCTTATTTTATTTCCAGTATACCGGCCAAATGGGTCATGTGGGGAACCGCCTTTTTGGGATCGACAAAATTCTTTTGGGCCAAACCCTCGGCCTGATTGCCATGGTCATTGGTAATTTTACCTATCTTTACACTAAAAAAAATAACGGCGGCCGCACCCTCTTCCCTTATGCCAAAGTTGTTTTTCCGGTAGTGTTAGTTGTGGTTACTACTGTTATTTTTAAATTCGCCTTCCACCTTAAATAATCCATGGACAAAAAACTTGACCTCCAGCAATTTATGGATAAAGTCAAAGCCGCCGAGTCTGGCCAAAAACTTGACCTTAGCAGCGGCGAAGACCTTTCCATTGGCATCATGAATTTAATCTCCATTGAGGAACACCTCTTCTTTTCTGGTGGCAAAACTGGCAAAACCAAATACTACGATCTCATCAACGAAGTCCGGGCCATGCGTGTTGCTCTCTTAAAAGAAATTATCAAAGATTATGGCGGTGAAGAATGGTGCATCAGCAAACACTTGCTGGCCGCTTCGATGCGTCTCATGGAGGTTGGTACCAAAGCCCAGAAAAAAGGGGATACGGCCAAAGCTTATGATTATTTTCAAAAGTCCTTTCACCTTTACAATCTTTTCTGGGGTCTCAATTTAGGTCTAGTTAAAAACAAAGACCCGAAAACTATCGAACTTCCCAAAAACGAAATCCCTCTTAAAACTTCCAAAGGTCTTTTTTCTTCCGTCAGCTCTGCTGTGGGCAAAATGCTTGATTGTTGCCGTGAGTAGGATCATCCCACTTTGTCATAGTTTCCAAAGCCCCAACTTCCCATTATATTAGCTTATAAGTGTTTGAACAGATTACCGCCTTAGTTACCGCCTCCGCCCTCGGGCATCTTGAAAAAACCACCGACATCCTCACCCTTTATCAGCAGCTCGACATCCAAGCTCGTTCAAGCGCTCCTTCTGCTGCTGCTGAAGCGGCCCTTCGGGCTATGCGCTCCAGTCAGTTTGCTCGTACTCACCTTAAACACCCTCAACACCGGGGTACTTTACGCCGCGACCGTCATTCTTAGCTAACCAAATGTAACACCATGTTGTCATCAACATAATCACTTGACCAAGTAGTAAAGCTTTAGCTGGACCGACATTGTCAGCCATCACCCCTATCAATGTTGCTGCCAAGCCGTAAACAATTTTTCCCCCCAAAGAAGTCAATGATCCTAATGTTGCCCTCTGTTTATCGCTAAATTCTCTTTGATACAAACTTGTTTCGGCAACATTCCCCAACCCATACCAACCCGAAGTGGACGACATCAAAATCGGAGATAGGATTCCCGGAAATAATAAGGCTATTATGTTCGCCATTCGACTATAAACACTCTGTGCCAGCAAAATTACTTCTGAACGCACTTTTTTAATTACCTTTCCTGCCATTTCAAAGCTGACAGCTGCTCCTACATTCGATAACAACTGTGCTGCTCCGATAGCCCAAACTGGCCACAACATTGCCACAAAAGCGCTTCGGAAGTTAAAACTCGATTCACCAATTCCGTAACCAATAATATCTGCCACCCCCAAAAATTGTAATCGTTTATTTTTTTTAAATAAAACTAAAGCCTCTTTAAGATGGGCATAAATATTGCTACTCGCCTTATCCTTTGGTACCTCAATAGTAAAGAGTGATAATCCAAAGCATATCACCAGTGGAATTACTGATAACCACACCACCACGCTGAATGATTTACTGGCAATTATTCCTCCTATTAACGCTGAAAATGCCAATGCCCATTGTTCCGCTGCGCCGATTTTCCCCAAAAAGTGCTCCAACGTCTTTTTGTTTTCACTTTTATTCACACTTTCATAAATCATCGCTGTATTGTTACCACTATAAAGTGCCCTCCCTAATCCTTCCAGAATAGCCCCAATCACCAAAATTCCGTAAAAATGTCCCAGCGCGTAAAATACTGCACTTAAGGCATAAGCTGCCGAACCCGCTATCAGCGTTTTCCGTCTGCCTATAAAATCCGACCAAACTCCTGTTGGTACTTCTAAAGCTGCCGAACTGATCATGGTTATCGAAAAAACACTTAGACCCAGTGCGTACGAGCCACTAATTTTTGAAAAGTACAAGATTGCAATTGGTGCCCACAAACTAAAACCAATAAAAAAACTATGCCATCCTAGGAGGCGCACATTTCTTGAGTAATCCATTTTTCTCTTACCTTCGGACCATCAAATAGACCCCGGCCAAAATCAGAGCCACCGGCCAAAAAAGGTCCGCTCGAAACCATCCGGGAATCACCTGGTTAAGCAGTAAAAATAGTCCCAAAAGCAGCACAATCCATCCCAGGGCTCCATGCCGCCGCTCGCCCGTTCTGTCATCCCGGTATTCATCAGCCACTTTTTTAACTCTTTCCCCTACGTCTTGAGCCATTTTTTCTACTTTTTCTTTTCTGTCCACTTCGACCACTTCTCCCGGCTCCCGGGGAACAATAATTGCCAACACTAAATAAATCAGAATTCCTGATCCGCCCCCCAAAGCCAACACCACCAACAGCAATCTGATAATTATCGAATCAACTCCGAAATATTCTCCTAAGCCTCCTGCCACTCCGGCAATCACGTAATCTTTGTTCGAACGATACAGTTTTTTTGTTGTTTCTACCATGAAATGAGTATAACACCCTTTAGCGGTTCATGATGAGGTCGGTCAACACTTCTTGGGCATGGATTTCCGGTCTGACTTGTTGATAAATTTTAGCAATTTTACCTTCCGGGTTTATCAAAAACGAACTTCGCACTATACCTTGGTATTCCTTCCCCATAAATTTTTTGTTTTTCCAGACATCGTATTCTCGGACTACCTGCTTACTTTCATCAGCCAGTAGGGGAAAGGTCAAACCGTATTTTTCCGCAAACTTCTTGTGGCTTTTTATCGAATCCACACTTACCCCCAGTACTTGGCTTTTTGCCTGGTTAAACAAGCTCAAACTTCCTTGTATTCCGCACGCCTCCTTGGTGCACCCCGGCGTATCATCTTTGGGGTAGAAGTATAATAATACCCATTCTCCGCGGTAATCGCTCAAACTATGCTTTTGGTTATTTTGGTCCGGCAAAGTAAAATCCGGCGCTTTTTGTCCTTCTTGTAGCATATACTTTATTAAACTAACACTATAATAATAGGAGTACTTCTTATTAATTTCAAGCCTCCTGCTAAAATCACTCATGGTATTGCCTAATCTTAAACTTGAGACTTCTTTAATTCCCTCGGGAACCCGTTACTTATTGGCTATTGATGAAGTCGGTCGGGGGCCTTGGGCCGGTCCGGTGACCGTTGCTGGCTGCCTTTTTGACCTTCAATCCTTTCCGCTATCACGCCTTTATCGGTATCATCTTCGCGATTCCAAGTTGCTCACCGCTCGTCAACGTCGCACCCTAGTGGCCCGCCACCTTGCTCAACTTAATCATTTTCTTGTCTCCAAAGACAATCGCTTTATCGATACCCATGGCCTTTCTTCTGCCTTAACCCTTTCTATTGCCGAAATTATTAACCACTTTTCTGTTGCTGACTTTCTTCTTATCGACGGTAATTATCGCCTTCCGGTTCCCCTTCGCTACCGCTCTGTCATTGCCGGTGACCGGTCTTGTGCCACCATTGCTGCTGCCTCCATTTTGGCCAAAGTCCACCGTGATACCCTCATGACCGATTTAGCCAAACTCTATCCCCAATATGGCTTTGACCGCCACAAAGGCTATGGTACCCAGCTCCACCAGCAAGCCCTGGTTCAATTTGGTCCTTGCCCTCTTCATCGCCTTTCCTGCAAACCGGTTCAAGATTTTTTACGGTAAACTTAATTCCCCTCTCTGTCGCAAAGTCTCAAGTTTAAGATTAGGCAATACCATTGGCTCGTTGCTGTCAACGATAACACCTTACCGCACCGGCATTTTCCGACCGTCACTACCCCATCAACCACTGTCAATACTTCTGCCATGCCCGAGTATACTACGTATAGTGAAAAAGATAACCACCCTTTTTTTGGCTGCCTTTTTGCTTCGTCTCATTGCTCTTAATCAATCCCTTTGGCTTGATGAAGCCACCACTGCCAATGTTGTCCGCTACTTTTCTTATCGTGGCCTCGTCACTCGGTTTGCCCCCACCGATTTTCACCCCCCGCTCTTTTATCTCCTGGAAAAATTTTGGACTTCCATTTTTGGCCTTTCCGAAATTGCCCTTCGTTTCCCTTCTGTTATTGCCTCCCTCCTTACCGGACTAATTGTTTTTTTGATTGCCAAAACTACCAAGAAAATTAACCCACTTTGGGCTGCTGCTTTTTTCCTTTTTAATCCCTTGGTCATTTATTATTCTCAGGAAGCCCGCATGTATTCCTTGCTCACTCTTTTTATCACAGCCTCTTTCTATTTTTTTCTCCAAAAAAAATATTTTCTCTTTAACCTTTTTGCTTCTCTGGCCCTCCTCACTCATTATGGCGCTGTCTTTTTCTTGCTCACCCTTTATGGTTATCTTTTAATCAAACGCCAGCCCCATCGTTTTTTCGCCACTCTCCCGGGGCCTTTATTTGCCCTGCTGCTGCTCTTCCCTCTAGTGTTACACCAGTTTGTTTATTCCCAAACCGCCCTTGTTAATGTCACCCACTGGTCCCCGGTTTTAGGCCAGGCCAATCTCAAAAACCTTCTCTTAATCCCGCTTAAATTCACCATCGGCCGGATTAGTTTCTACCCTAAATTCCTTTATTACCTTCTTTCTGGTTTGGCCGCCCTTATTACCTTCTTTCTCGCCCTTACCGCCCCTTCTAAATTCTTCAAATACTTTTTAATCACCCCGCTCCTCTTGGCTTTTTTGGTTTCCTTCAATACTCCTATGCTCCAGTATTTTCGTTACCTTTTTCTTCTTCCTCTGTTGGCTTTATTGCTTGCCCAAACCCGCCTCACCCTTCTCCGGCTGCTGGTTTTAGTTATCTTTCTTATTACTTCTTTAGCTTATCTCTTTATTCCTGCCTTCTATCGTGAAGACTGGCGCTCTCTTGCTGCTTCTCTTCCTCGCGCCGCCACCGTCTATCTGATTCCGTCTTTTGCTGACCCCCTTAAATATTATCGTCCCGATATTATTGTCAAAGATGTTGCCGCTCTTTCTTCTCCTCCTTCTTCGTTCATTCTCTTGCCTTATGGTTTTGACATTTATGGCCTTAATCCTCGTCCTCAGTTGTCCGGTCTCGGTTATGCTCCTCCTCGCCTGATTAATTTTCGTCAACTGACCCTTGAAACCTGGTCTAAGTAATTGGTACCACTACTCTTGGGTCCGCCATTGCTGTCCCGATCAACCATCCTAAAGCCACCACCAACAGCCCCCAGACTATCACTCCGTATTTTTTGGGTAACCTGGCCAAAATCCACCCCAATCCCACCGCTATTACCATATGGGCTACGGGGTAAAGGAATAGGCTTACCACCCCATTTTCCCATATTTTATTAAAATCAAATTTCAACAATGCTCCGGCTTGGTATCCGATAAGATGGCTGTTCAGGAAGCTGAGTCCTCCCTTACCTATTCCGATTGCTAACAGTCGGAAATTTCCTATTAACACCCCCGCCAAATATTTTTGGTCGATCACTGAAAACCTCAACGCCTTTAAGACCGCGTCTCCGGCAAAGGTAGCTGGCATCAGCCACCACAAATCCTTTCTTTTAATCAACTTCAATCCCGCCACGACTAAAAGTCCCGTTATTCCTACTGCCGCTATTTGGGCAACTTCTAAATTATTTACCTTTGGTCCGTAAAAAACCTGCCATCCATACTCATAACCTGATCGTAATAATAGGCCAAAAGCCCCCCAACCAAATAATACTCCCACCAGCCATCCCCGCCATTTTTTCTTTAATACCAGCCACACGCTCATTCCTCCCGCGAGCCCCATCCACACTGGCCAATAGTTTTTATCTACTTGCTTACCTTGGGTTATTAAGTTTCTGTTTAAAAACTCGCTTTTATCTGCCACCCAATAATCCTCAAATGCCACTCCTGCCTGGTAAGCCAACTTTTCTCCTCCTTCGTATCTACGGCCTTTCGTGTCCATCGTCCACTCTTTCTCTGTTCCCACCACTGCTGCTTCCGGCCACTGGCGATATACTTTGGCAAATTGTTCATAAAATTGGCTCATAGTCACCGCCTCCACCCCCTTCATTTCAGCTATCGCTTCCATTTGTCGTCCATATTCCTCGATAAATCCCACGCTTTCCATCCCAGTTTCCAGTCCGACCGTAATTTGGCCCACCTTGTTGCTGCAATCCAAATAAATTTTCCCCAATTCCTTAAAATAATTTGTTGTTTTTCCTTGGCTGATGTAATCATTCGCTTGGAGTGAATAGTTTGAAAATTTTGGTCCTTCCCCTTGGGCCAGTTTTGGATCTCTTTGGGCCCATTGGACCATCACTACATCTTCTTTGTTTTTGGTGGTACTGGCCGGTACTAACACATTGGCCCTGCTGGGGTAATAGGGCACTCCCCACCACTGCCCCCATACCCCGTAATGGTCCGTCGTCTTTTGGTCAGCCACAATCATCATAGCCTTAACACCGTATCTTTCCCTTAAATAATCAACGGAGTATGAATCAATCCACCACGCCCCGGCTGCCTTTGGATAATCTCCAAAGTTAGCCTTAAAATCTTTCATCAGGTTATCGATCAACCGCCTTCTTTCACTTTGTTGGTAGGCCGACAAAAAGACTACCCCCGGGTTATACCAATAAGTATGGGCCGGGTATATCACCCCGCTTTCTTGGGCCAGTTGTTCACTCACCTCCAAAAAGACCCCCTTTTCTTGTTTTTGGTCAAAACTTTTTATCACCCCCATTAGTTCTTTATCTTTTAAGACATCATCTTGTAATAGCCATGTGGCTGCCAACCCATCTTTTTCTATTGCCCCATATTGGTTATTAATTGGTTTCAGGCTCTTGTCTCGCCACAAGCTCCTACTTCTTACTGGATTAATAATAGTGGCGTATCTGTTGGGGCAACTTAACTCCGCTGCCTGTATTTTCAGAGGATTTATTAACCCGCAACCGACCAATATCATTAACAATCCTTTCCCCAATTTCACTTTCATGCTCACCCATACATTATAATTCACCAGATGAACCTACATTTTATCTGTACTGGCAATGTTTTTCGCAGCCGCCTTTGTGAAAGTTTTGGACGTTACTTGCTCAAGAACCATCCCCAGTTTCACCTCACTTCCAGCGGGATTCAAGCCGTAAATGCCGAGAATGGTCCGATTGCCTGGTATGCCCTCCGCCTTCTTAAAAATAATAATCTCTTAGACTATCTTTCTCCTACCTGGGTCCAGACCACCCCCGCACTCCTTGGTTCTCAAGACCTCATTATTTTTATGACGCCTTGGCATCTGGAGGTCTGTCAAAAGCGCTATAATTATAAAGGAACTGAATACCAGGTCTGGGACATTAAAGATATTACTCCCGACCTTACTGATGAGGAAATCATCACCTTCTCCGAAACTCAGTTCACCCGTATTCGGTCCCAGGTGACTGTTCTCATTGATCGGTTAATTAGCCACCCTACCCAACATGAATAAAGAAGTTTTTGTCATCCTCATCGTTTTTACCGTCCTCGCTACCGCTGTTAATCAATATTTACTTCACCGTCCTCCTCGGGCTCCGGTTCCGGCCGTTTCTCCCGGTACCCTTCAGAATGTTAAAGGTGTTGAGGATGTTGTTACCGTTACCCCGCTCCCCTCCGCTTCTCCTAGCGCTTCTTCCTCCGGTAAAAGTACCTGTACCCTTACGGTTAATGGTCGGACTCAAACTGCCACTGGTTCTTCATGTCACCTTGAACAAAAAACCCAATCCCGCCAAAACGGACTTGATATTCGCACCTCGGTCGACAGTTCCGCTTCCACTGGCAATAACTCCATCAATTCTTTTGACGGCCAATAACTCGGATTACCGGTTTTGATCCAGATAGGGGAATGCCGGCAGTTTGTCCAGTCCTAGCGACGGCACCAACGGTGATCCCACCGCTCGCAGGGCGTACGCCAGTATCACCACTAACGAGAACACGGTTACTAATCCTACAATTGCTTCTCCCGTCCGTCCTCGCCCCAAAACCAATCTCAACCCTCCCAGGACTAGCAATATCGGCCAAAATCGCCACAACTCTCCCCAAATTGCCCATGGAATTACTCCGGTATTATTAAGCAAAAATGTTATCCCCGCAAAAATTAATACCCACGCCCACACAATATCGTGTGACTTGGCGCGGCGCTCTTCCCAGCCGCCAGCGGCTTCTTCCCGGTCTACGTGAACTTTAGTTTCCTCTTTAAAATCCTCCTCGTTTTTTCTTGGCATATATCATCATTATAAAACAATTTATGCCGTCAAGTATTCCGCCCCCAATCCGATAAAGGCTGACAGGTCGGGGATCCTTTTCACTTCTTTTACTAGCGGCACCTTGTGGATGGACCACAAACCATCATTTTCCACCAAAAAGCAATGTCGGACTCCGATATTTAGTGCTGGGTTGATGTCCGACAGGGGACTATTACCCGTCACGCAACACTCTTCTGGTTTTACCCCATGGTATCGGCATCCCTCTTGCCATGACCGTTCTGTTTTATGCCCGTTTTCGTCTACTACATACACCTCATCCCAGTCTAAATAACGCGCCATGTTCAACCATTGGTATTTCCGCCAGCTCCACTGTAAGCCTCCGTGAGTTACTATCCCCAATGGTACCCCGCATTTTTTAATAAAAGCCAACCCCTCTTCTGCTCCCGGTAGCATTTGTATTGGCCGCTCATAAATTTGGTCCAAAATTCCCCACGCTGTCTCCCGTACTTCTCCCGGCAGGCTGTATTGCTTTCCTACTTCCGTCATCACTGCCCCCAACTTCTCTCGTCTTACCCCCAGCGAGGCAAAGAGACCATCATTCACTTCCACTAACTTTTTCTTCCATTGCTCTGGCCCCAGTTGGGGCGCCTTTCTGGCCAGGTATGCACTGCAGGCCAGAAATTGTTCCTTAAATACTTTATCGGTATCACAAATCGTGTCATCCAGGTCAAGTAAATGTTTCCTTATCCCGTTCCTTCTTCCCCATTGTCCAAAAAGCAGTTCTAACTCAATCCGGCTTAAATTTTCCACCTGCATGTACTTATTATAGCCTATCCTCAGCCGGCCCCGCCGCCGCCACCGCCGCCGCCGCCACCTCCTCCGCCCGATGCCCCGCCGCTTCCCCCGACTCCGCTGGCCCCATATGAAGAACTGGAAACGTTTGAGATACTGCTGATTGCCGAAGATAGGGAAGCAATACTGTTTGAAAAATCGCTCACCTGTCCCGCGCTTGCCCCTCCCCAGTAAGCCATTACCACTTGCTGTTGTTCTTCTGGGAACCGTACCGGTAATTGAGACAGTGCCTTGGCCGATACTCCCAATACTGTCCCGTAAACCAAGTATTTTTCCCAGATAATTACCGAATCAATTGGGTCATTTTGTGTCTGCCGGTATTCTTCCAGGTGTCGTTTAAATGCCTTCCATTTGGCTGCTTCTTCCGCTCCCTTTACTGTTCTCTTTTCTCCGAAGACGATCAAAAAAATACTTATCATCAGCAAACCGGACCCCGCCAACCCTCCTCCGATTCCGACTAACGCCATCTCGCCACTTTGGAAATACGTTCCTCCGGCAATTCCTAAAAATAACAATCCTACCATTAGTAAGGCCAACAAGGCATTCAGCCCCCCTTGGTTTTTCTCTTCATGCGCTTTCTCTTCAAAGTAGCCTTCCTCTAAATTTTCCGCCAAAACCACCTCAGGAAAATCTTGAAAAAATTGGTATGCCTCGTACCGATTAGTTCGGCACCAGCTCACAATATCTTGTAAATCCACTGCCGCCGCCCCCTGGCCTTGGATAATCGTTTGTCGCTTTCCCACCCGTGATAACAAATCCAAGACCACTGCTTGGATTTTTGATGGAGCTTTCGTCGTTGTTTCCGGCACCAAGTAATAATGATAATTTTTAAAAAACAATCCCTCCTTTTGGTCGCTTCTTATTAAGCGGTAAAACCTATTTTGTACCAGTGATAGTACTGTTGCCGTGAAGGCTTTTGGCGTTAACGCCTTTCGCCCCGATAATAATTGTTCCACTTGTGCCGGATCAATCTCACTTGGTGCCTCCCAAATCCGCCCCGATAAAGTGACCTGTGGCAGGGGACTATCTTTCCCGTACTTCCAAAAATTAGCGACTCTTTTTCCAAAAACTACTGCCATCCCTGTGATCAGTAGTATTTCCATCATTATTAACCCCGTTGTCTCTGCTTGACGTCTGGCCGCCTCCTTTTTACTTTCTTGAATAAAAGCCGCTTCTTGTGCCTCCACTCCTGCCTTGTCTAGGCTTCCGGTCGCCCCGCCATTAAACACCCTTTTTGGCATCTCGATTCTCGCTTCAAAAAATGTTTTTGCCGGTAACTGGGGGAGGGTGTAGTCCACCTCTGTCGCTTTGGTTATGGTCACTCTTCCTGGTGTCGGTCCGTGGGCCCAGGCCTTAAGCGCCTGGCCGTCAATTCCTTCCGGTAAAAAAATCTTTGCTGCCACTGCCTCTTGCGGAATTTCCCACCCATCACCGACTAGTTTCCAATATAACTCGGCTACATCGCGGTCCAAAGTCACCGCATTATCTACCCGGTACCTTAGGTTAAAAATTTTAGTTTCTGAATAGGCCTGGTAAAACCATTTAATATAATACTGATCCGCCCTTTCTTCCACATAAAATGTTTGCGTCGGTTTTAGGGTATCTGCGTTATTTTTTTCTGCCCCCGTTAATTGTCGGTAGCACTGGTTTTGGTCACACAAAGAAAAATGACTTAATACATATGGCTCATTCCTTCCGGCCGTTCCGTTTCCTTGCCTATTAATATATTGGTAGGCAAAAGTGTAGCTGCCATTAAATTGGTAAGTCCGTCTTTCTTCGACCATCATCGAGCCGTCTTTATTTACCGTTCCGGTAATTGTTACGTTGTTAATGGCATAAGACTTTGAACTTGCCGCCTCGACCGTCCTTGGCCATAATAAAAATAACCCCACCATTACCCACAATACTTGTTTCACACTTTGATTATATACGCTTTTTACTGCTACAATATAACTACTACTAAATATGAAGGAGTTATCCCGTCGTCAATTACTCAAAATCACTGCTGCCGGTCTAGTCAATGGGCTAGCGGCCGCTTGTACTCTCCGTTTTGGGCCCACGCCTACCGTTGCCCCCTCTCCTTCCGAAACTACTATTCCCACCGCTACCTCTGCCCCGGCTCCCACCGCCGAACCGGCCACCCGAATCATTAATAGTCCTAGTCCTCAGGCCGTTGCTGGTACCAACCCTCCTGATACCCCCACCCCAGTTGCCGCCACTTCCGCTGCTCCCGATACCCCTACTGCTCAACCCTCTCCTGCCGCCGCCGAAACCGCTACCCCTCTACCCGAAGCCCTTTACCCCCCCGATCTCCAAAAAGAAATGGCCGCTGCTTTTGACCGTTTTTATCCTGATTTTAGGGATCGTTATGTTTTAAAAGATCCTGTTGTCCCCAACGCCCTCCGGGTCGTCAAGATTGATGAAGATAAAAGTATTGTCAGCGAAGGTCAGGGTTATTGGGAGCTGGCGGCCGTCATCAAGGGGGACATGGCCACCTTTTCCGGTTTACTGGCTCACGATCTTTATCCTCAATATCTTAATGCTGCTGGGTTAAGCAAATGGCAGATCCTGGCCGACGGGTCTGTCCCTGATCCTAATTCTGCCACCGATGCTGATCTTGATCAGTGGTTTGCTCGTCATTTAGCTGCCCAGAAAAATCCTCAGTATCAAGCCGAGTCTTTACGTCTGGCGCAAGCTATTACCGCCGCCGATATTAGTCGTCCTTCCGGCCGTCTTCGTCCCAGTAATGGTTGGGATGGCCAGTACGATGCCGCTTATTCCTCTCCGGGCTATTACCCCCTTCTCAAGGATGAAACTGGTAACAGCATTTGGGATCTTGTTGCCGCCACTGATCGGGATTTTATTGATGCCATTCAAGCCGCTTTTCCCAATGGTAAGGGTCTCGTCCCCAATTGGGTTCAGCAAAGTAATCCTTCCCAACCGGGTCGAGCCGATGGCTTACTCTTTGGTTGGGACGCTGTCCGTTTTCCTTGGCGTCAGGCGATGGCTGCCCTTTGGTATCCCGACAACATTGCCGGTCAACACGCCAAAAAACAATTGGAAAAAATAAATGCTTTCTTCGAATCTCAAGGGGCAGCCAATATTAAAGCCGTTTATGATCTCACCGGTAAGCCGCAAAATTCCTACACCGCCGCCGCCTTTGTGGGTGCCGCTGCTTGTGCCTCTATTGTTTCCACCAACGCCGACTATCGCACCCAAATTGCCGAAACTTTTCTTGGTAACCCTTCTAACACCTATTTTTCCGATTCCTTAACTCTCATGTACACCGCCCTCTTAGGCGGTCTTCTTCCTCATTAGCCAATTATCACCAACTCTTCCTCTGCCCTCGTCACCCCGGTATACAGCCACCTTCTCCAATCGTCCTCACTCATCTTTGAAAACCGCTCCTCAAACAAAACCACTTTCTTTGCCTGCGATCCTTGGGCTTTGTGCACTGTCAGCACATATCCAAAATCAAACAGATCTCCTTGCATAATTAATTTTCGTTTATCCGTAAAATTCATCGAATCTTTCAAATTAAACTGCTTGCGGCTGATTTGTCCCTCATATGCTTCTTCCTCTTCATCCATCAAAATAGTTGCCGTATACCAATCCTCATTCTTTGTTCTGATCTGAGCCACTGTTCCCAGCATTCCGTTGTATACCTCTTTTTCGTGGTTGTTGCGCAAACAAATTACCCGGTCATTTGCCTCTGGCTCATCGCTCCCAAACCCTAACTTATTCCGGATAAATTGGTTTAGTCTCACCCGAGTTTGGTTATAGCCGCACAGAAGTAGGGTAGTTGGCGTAAAAGTCGACAACAACTCCTCCACCTCTTCGCCGGTCTCCGGCTCGATTCGTGACAGCTTTTTTACGCCCCTTCCGAAAATTTTTACTGGTATTTTTCCTTCCGTTCTTGCCAAAAAAGAAACATCAATAATCGGGTTCTCTTTTGCTTGCCGATGGATTTCCGTCAATACCAAATCGGGTTTTGTCATTAAACTAAAATTTCCGTTTATCGGTGGCAATTGTCCATGGTCGCCCACCGCGATAATCGGTTTTCCGTAACTCATCAGGTCGTACCAAATTGCCTGGTCAACCATTGAAGCCTCATCCACGATAATCAGGTCCGCCTCAATTTCTTCTTGCCGCTTCCAGCCGATAATTTCTTTTTTCTTCTCATCTACAATTGGGGAGTAAATTAGGGAATGTATCGTGCTCACCCGGTCATTTTCCAGTAAGATTTTTTGTTCCCCTAATTTTTGCCGTAACACTCTGGTTGCCTTCCCGGTGAAACTACAGAAAGCCACCTGTAATTCCTTATTATCTTTATAGAGATTCTTTCGTAGTTGTGAAATCAATGTTGATTTTCCCGTCCCCGCAAATCCCCCCAAAGTAATATAAGGCCGTGCTTTTTGTGTGGCTTTAAACCAACTCATAAGCTGGTTTAAAGCATACTTTTGGTCATTTGATAATTCCATCGCCCCTAATTATATAGTCCCTCGCTCCTAAATTTTTCCGACCAATTCCTCTCCGGGGCGCATTGTTTTTTGTCCTGGTTTCCAGTTGGCCGGACACACCTCGCCCCCATGTTCTCTCACATAAATTGCTGCTTGTAATTTTCTTTTTATTTCCTGAATATTTCGGCCGATATCGTTACTATGGATATCCATTGCCACGATCACTCCTTCCGGATCGATCACGTAGGACGCTCGTCTGGCCATCCCTTCCTCTTCGATGTACACTCCCATCATCCTACACAAAATTCCTGCCGGATCAGCAACCATCGGGTATTCAACTGTCTTTATCATTGGTGAGGTATCGTGCCAAGCCTTGTGGACATATTTTGTGTCCGTCGACACGCTGGCTATCTCCGCGCCTAGCTTTTTAAATTCTTCATATTCCTGTTGTGCTTCTTGCAGTTCTGTCGGGCAAATAAACGAAAAATCCGCCGGATAAAAAAGCAGAATTAACCACTTTCCCCGGTAGTCATCTAAATTTTTGGTCACAAATTTTCCCCTTTCCAAAATGTCCAAAGTTAGGCTTGGTAGGTGGTCGGTGATGGTCAGCATTAAACTATCATAACCAAAGTATGAGTTATAATCAACCATCAGGCCAGACTTTTCTTAGCGTTTCTCAGTACAATATGCATATGAAAAATTTTGTGGTTTTTGGAGCCTCGGGTGATTTAGCCAAAAATTACATTTATCCTGCCTTGGCCAACCTCTTAAAAACCGGTTTGGAGTTCGATTACTGGGGTTATGGTCGCACCCCGTTTACTCCTTCTGAGTTCACCGCTCTGGTGGCCGCCGCTTCCGGTCGTGACTTGGCCTCTCGTTTCCATTATTTATCCGGCCCTTACAGTCTTGCTGGCCTGGCCTTGCTTAAAACCCAACTCCGTTATCCTGACTCCATTTTTTACTTAGGCATTCCCACTTCACCGGAATTGGTTACTGATATCCTTTCGGCACTCTTAAAGCTCCATCTCATTTCTCCTGAGTCCATGATCGCCATTGAAAAACCCTTTGGCTTTGACTTACCCTCGGCCCGTTTGCTTATGAACCGTATTCGCTCCCTAGTTGACTTTGAACAGGTTTTTTTGGTTGACCATTATTTAACTAAAGAACTAGTTAAAAATATTATTTCCCTCCGTTTTGCCAATCCTGTCTTGGAATCAGTTTGGGATCGCTTTCATATTAAAAGCCTTGAAATTACCGCCACTGAAACCCGGGGCATCGATAATCGTGGTCAATATTACGATCGTGTTGGTGCTTTAAGGGACATGATTCAAAATCATGTCCTTCAACTTATTGCTCTTATCACTATGGCCCAGCCCACTGGTATTTCCACTCCCGCCTTTGCTGCCGAGAAGCTCCGGATTCTTAAAAAAATCCGCCTTTTTAACAACGATTTTTCCGCCAATGTCCGTACCGGCCAATATCAAAGTTACCTTCAGGAAAAAGATGTCCATCCTCACTCGACCACCGAAACCTTTGTTCAGCTCAATTTAGAAGTTAACACTCCTCAGTGGCGCGGTGTTCTCATTCGGGTGGTTACTGGCAAAAAGCTTGAACAAAAATCCACCGAGATTAAAGTTATTTTCCAAAACAATCTCCGCTGTCTTTGGGGTGAACTTTGTCCTTTGCTCACTCCCAACCAGCTGATCATCAATATCTATCCTCACAACGAAATTCGTTTAGTCCTCAATTCCGAGTTTAATCCCAGTCGTGTCCTCCCTCAGGCTGTTGATTTTCGCCTTGGTTACTCCGACGAAAAACAGCTGATGCATACCGCCTATGAAAATGTCATTACCGATATTGCCAACCGGGACCGGATTAATAGTCCCACCTATCCCGAAATTTTAGCTCAGTGGCAATTGATTGACACCATCCGTCAGCACCCCGAGTTCAGCCGGCACCTATTCGCTTATTAACTTGTAATAAACTCTTACCATCTTCGTATTATATAGTGGAGTGAATAAAATACTCTATCTCAATCCTTGAAAGGCGGATACCCAGCCAGACGGCAGATACCGCCTTTTTTGGTATTTGCCTTCTTTAGGTTCAGGCTTTAACTTTTGTCCTATCCTTCAACCAGGTTATTACTACTATCACTACCGTTCCCAGTCCCGCTGCCATCAAATCTCGGAAGTAGGGGAGGGTCTGCCAATAAAATTTCATGCAATCATTGTATTGGTAGTTATGGCAAATAGTTTCAAAATTTCGTTGTGCCCACCCCGAAATGTTCCATCCCGATAAACCTGCCAATCCTAACCCAAAAATCAGCCATAACATCCGCGATGACAACCTTTTTTCTGGTTTATTTTTTACCCGCGCCATTATCTCCAATTGTAACCTATTAAGGTAAAATAGCATATTCATGAATAATGAACCGATTATTGCTGTTACTCACCTCGTCAAGAAGTTCGGTAATCTCTCGGCTGTCAATGATATTTCCTTTTCAGTTACTCGCGGTGAAATTTTTGCTTTTTTGGGCCCCAACGGTGCTGGAAAGAGTACTACCATCAAAATGCTTACCACCCTCCTTGATCCTACCTCCGGAGAAATTCGTTTAAACCATGCTAATCCCCAAGACAGCAAAGCTGCCGTTCGCCGATCCTTTGGCATTGTTTTTCAGGATCCGAGTTTAGACGAAGATCTTACTGCTTATGAAAATATGGAATTTCACGCCATTATGTATCACGTTCCTGCGTCCGAACGCCATCCCCGCATTCAGCAGTTAATGCAGTTTGTTGAGCTTTGGGATCGTAAAGATGATCTTGTTAAAAATTTTTCCGGCGGCATGAAACGCCGTCTCGAAATTGCCCGCGGTCTGCTGCATCATCCTGAAGTCCTTTTTCTAGATGAACCCACTCTCGGTCTCGATCCCCAAACCCGCAACCATATGTGGAACTATCTTAAAGAGATTAACACCACCGAACATATGACCATTTTCTTTACCACTCATTACATGGAAGAAGCCGCTCGGGTTGCCCAACGCATTTCTATCATTGACCATGGCCAAATTATTGCTACTGGTACTGTTAATGATTTACAAAAATCCACCCATACCGCCTCTTTAGAAGATGCTTTCCTGGCCCTAACTGGCCACGAAATCCGCCAAGAAGAAGTTAGTAGTTTGGATCGTCTTCGCCAGCGGCGGCAGCTGCGGCATCGTTAACCTATGACTACTATTTATATCCTTTGGCTGCGTCAGCTTAAAAAATATTTCCGTTCTCGTTCTCGGATGATTGGTTCCCTTGGCCAACCGCTTCTTTTCTTGATTGCTTTTGGTTTTGGTTTCGGCTCTATTTATCAGCGGGCGGGAAATGGCAACTATATTCAATTTCTTGCTCCCGGTATTATTCTCATGAGTGTTCTTTTTACCGGTGTCTTTTCTGGTATCGATCTTATTTGGGATCGTCAGTTTGGCTTTCTTAAAGAAACCTTAGTGGCTCCTGTCTCTCGCCTTTCCATTATTCTTGGGAAAACTCTTGGTGGGGCTACTGTGGCTGTTATCCAAGGGATAATTGTATTTCTGTTAACCCTCTTAGTTGGCTTTCGCCCGGCAAATTTTGCCCTTCTCCCCCTGGCTTTCATCTTCATGTTTTTGGTCGCCGTTTTCTTTACTTCTCTGGGAACCATTATTGCTTCTTTATTAGAAGATATGCAGGGTTTTCAGGTGATTATCAATTTTTTGATTATGCCCATTTATTTCCTTTCTGGTGCCCTTTTTCCCCTTCAGGGTTTGCCGCCCCTCATTGCCTTTATTGCCAAAATTGACCCCCTGACTTATGGTGTTGACGGTTTCCGTGATACACTGATTAATGTTTCTCGTTTTGGTGTTACCTTCGATCTTTTCCTTCTCCTCACCTTAACCACTCTTCTCTTAATTCTTGGCAGTTATCTTTTCGAGAAGATCCAAGCCTAAGCTCTCAGCTGCTTCTCACCTCTCTCTTATAGAGTTCCTTGTGACCTCCGAAAATCTTCCCACCAAAGAACATCTCTACCAAATCGACCTCATCCGGCTTTTGTCAGCCGTAGCCATTGTTACTATTCATGCTTCTGATCCTCTCTATAAACTTTTTGGAAAGATCGATAATCCCTCTTGGCTGCCCTTCATGGTTCTCAATCAAATTCCTCGTTTTGGTACTCCCTTGTTTGTTATGATTAGCGGCTATCTATTACTCAATTCCCGTCGCTTAATTAATGTCAAAGATTTTTATCGCCGCCGCTTAAATCGTCTTCTCCTGCCTTTCCTCGCCTGGAACATCATCTATTATCTTTTAGATAAGCTTACCGGCGCTCGCGTTCTTGATCTTTCGGAATTCTTTGAACGTTTTTACAATGGTGGCACTTATTACCATCTCTATTTTCTTGATTTAATTCTTGGTCTCTATTTGATTACCCCTCTCCTTCAAAAAGTCATTACTAAGCCCATTTTTACTCTTCTTGTTCCCGTTCTTTTATTTTTGTCCAATGCCTATTTAATTGCCACCACCTGGTTCTGGTGGCCTCAGCTAAACCAGCTGCCAACTTGGTTCATCTTGTACATCGGCTATTACTTGGCTGGGATTTGGGCCTCTCGGCGGCAGTGGGGGACTTCCCGCTGGCTGCTTCTTCTGATTCCTCTTTGCTTATTCCTCGCTACCGTTGGTGATTACCACTTTATTTCCCGGTTTGGCCTTACTGATCAGGGTGCTTTTTTAAGTCACCGCCTCTCCCTTCTTACTGCTATTCCTTCTTTGATTATCTTTTTCTTTCTCATCCGGGCACCTTCATCCTTTTTAAGTATTCTTAAAATCTTTCCCCTCGACAAACTTGCCAATCTTACTATGGGGGTTTACCTTATCCATCCGGCTATTATTGACATCTTCCTTCTTGTTCATCCCTTTGCCAGTCTTTTATCAACCCATCCTTATTATTGGTTCGTGCTCACCATTTTAAGCACCATCATTCTCTCTTTTACCTTAGTCCGTCTCTTTAAAACCTTACCACTACTCTCCCGATTGGTCTAATTTGTGGTAGAATTATTTAACTAATACGGATTTAATAGGAGATAGTTATGGGTAATAATGGTTTGTTTATCGTCGCTCTGTTGGTCGTTATTATTGTTTTAGCTGTCGTTTTTGGTCGCCGCGTCATTCCTAATCCTACCGTGGTCCAGCCGGTTGTCACCGTCACCGGCACCGTTACCCCGACTCCCATTACCAGCCTGACACCCGCCGTTACTATTGTTCCTTTAAGCACTCTTCCCGCCACTTTCAACCAAACCTCTCCCGCCACCACCGGTATGGTTCGCAAATTTACCATTGCTGCCAGTAATTATCAGTTTACTCCCAACCAAATTACTGTTAATCATGGTGATACGGTTCAGATTACTCTTAATGGTGCCGGCGGTCCCCATGGTTTTGCTATCGATGAATTTAATGTTCAAAGCCAACTGGTTTCCGACGGTCAAAATGACACTATTTCTTTTGTTGCCGATAAACCCGGTACTTATCAGTTTTATTGTCCGGTCGACAGCCACCGGCAAATGGGTATGGTTGGTACTCTAACCGTCAGGTAGCTATATAATTATTTGTGTGGAAACTCCTGGTACTCCTGTTAACCGCCGGCTTAATTTACACCCTCTATCGTACTTTTGTCATTCCCGAACGGATTGAGGAAGTTCATCTTCCCCCTGATCACCCCTATGGTCAGAGCCGCCTCCTAACTCACGTCACGCCCCATAACCCTTTAACTGTTGAAAAACAATTAAGTTCCTCCGCCACCCTCCGTTCCTATTTGCTCTCTTATCATTCTGAAAATCTTATGCTTTATGCTCTCATGGTTATCCCCGCGGGCAAACCTCCAGTTAACGGCTGGCCGGTCATTATTGTCAATCATGGCCACATTACTCCCCGTCTTTATTCCACCCCGGATTCTTACCGCAATACTGTTAATTTTTACGCCTCTCATGGCTTTTTAGTCCTCAAGCCCGATTATCGTGGCCACGATCAGTCTCAGGGTTCCATTTCCGCGGCTATTAGCCATCAGCAATATGCCGTTGATGTCCTCAATCTCCTTTCTGGTATTCCCAGCCTTCCTTCTGCTAATCCTCAGCGGATATTTCTCTATGGTCACTCCATGGGTGCCGATGTCAGTCTTTTGGTGGCCGAAGTCTCCCCGGACATTAAAGGTCTTTCTTTATGGGCTCCGGCTGTCACCACCTATCCCCTCAATCTGACCTATTTTATGAGTGCTAAACACCCCTACGAAACTTTAACCCCCAATTTTTCCGATACACTCGACCACTTATTGGATACTTATGGGGCCGCCCAATTTTCTTCTTCTAGTCACCTTGGCAAGCTTCACGCTCCGATTATCATCCATCACAGTCCTACTGACCCCGTCGTCCCTTATGTCTGGGGTCAGCAACTGGCTGAAAGTCTCCAAGCCTCCCGTCTTCCGGTTACTTTTTATTCCTACCCTAACGATAATCATGATTTAGCCAAACATTGGACCCAAGCTCTTAATCGCGACCTCGACTTTTTTCGTTCTAACTCCCCCTGACTTGACTCCTACTAAATTACTGTGCCATAATTGGCTATGGAAAAATCAACAAAAACTACGGCTAAAGCCGCCAAACCATCTAACACTAGTTCAAATGATCTCAATGCTACTGTCTCCCAAGCCAACAATTTTTTAGAAGACCTTTTCCTTCGCAAGGCCCCGGCTCTTCCCACCAATGTTAAGGAAGCGATCGTTAAATATGGTCCTTATATTACCTTAATAATTCTCCTTCTTTCTTTGCCTGGCCTTCTTTTCGTTCTCGGCGTCAGTGCTCTTCTTGCTCCTGTTAGTTACTACGGTGGTGTTTCTTCTGGCCTCCACTTCTCCTTTTCCGTTGTCTTCTTGATTATCACTCTGGTCCTGGAGGCTCTTGCCGTTCCCGGCTTAATTAAACGTCGCCGCTCTGGTTGGAACCTGGCTTATTATGCTGCCTTACTGAATGCTGTTTACAACTTAGTTTCCCTCAATATTGTTAGCTTTCTTATCTCCACCGCTCTTTCTTTGTGGATTCTCTTCCAAATTCGCGAGTACTACAAATAACTAATTCCTTAAAAAACCGGCAGAATAAACTGCCGGTTTTTGTCAGCACCAACTCTAACCGTTAGGACGATAAATCTCGTACTGTCTTTACTTCCGTGATTTGCTTATGTTTGCTGTCCCATAATCCCGACACTCGGACCTTGTCGTTTGCCTTAATGTCGGTTGCCGCCATCATCTTGCCTTGGCTGTTTACAAACTTGATATTCGTCTCAAAAACCACCTTTTGCTCGCCCCTTTTGGCTGAGCTTAATGTAAAGCTGGTATTATCGATTGGAGTCACTGTTCCCAAAAAGGTTCCGTTGAACTTTTGGATTGAATTATCCCATATTGTCCGGGCTGTAATTGTCTTATTCGTTGTGTCTACTGGTCCCATTACCAGCAATTGGTCGCCATTACTAAATTCACCCAAATTGGAGAGTCCTCCAAATCTCCTTCTTAAGACCGTATTACTATTAATATTTACCGTATATGTTTTTCCGTCAGTTGCTGTCAATATTAGCGTTGTTCCGTCAATATTACTTAGGGTTCCCCGGCGACTGGGGTTGATTATTCGCGCTCTCCGGGTTGCCGCTATCTTTCTTTCCCTAGTTTCTTCATTACTCTGCAGCCTATTATGGACTGTGGTTTTATTGTTCCACGCCTGAACCTGCCAGGGGAGTGCCAGCACTGGCATCATTAACACTCCACTTAATATCCATTGTCTTAATTTCATAATAAAATTTAATTAATAACCTATTAATACGTCCCAACTGAATTTTTTATTACAACTGCTATTGATTGTTTTTTACAAAATCCTTTACTGCATTAATCGGTATGGCAAAACTCATGGTTTCCAGTCCCCCCGATATTGCCGTGTTAATTCCGATCACTTTTCCTGATTGATTCAAGAGTGGGCTGCCCGAATTTCCCGGGACTAATCCCAAATCGGTTTCAATCACGTTAGACAGTTTTTCCGAATTACTACTCTGGTAATCTTCCGCCACTATCGTGTCTCCTCGCCCAATAATAAAACCGCTTAAAATTGTTGGCGAGGTATTTCCCGGATCATCTCCCATGGCCACCACCTGCTCTCCCACCTGAATATTATCTGAATCTCCTAAGCTTAATGCTTTTAGCGCTTCTCCCTGGTGTTCATTTGGGTTAATTTTTACCACCGCCACATCATTACTCGGATCCCGGTTAATCGATACCACCGAATACCTCAATCCGTTGCTGGTAATTACCGAGTAAGTTTCTCCCGAATTATCGACCACGTGTTTATTGGTCAGAATTGTCCCCGAACTGTCAATAATAAATCCTGTTCCCTCGGTTGATTGGACAATCGAATCACCGCTTCGCCATAATCTCATTCGCGATGGGCTCATCCCAAACCCTCTAATCATTACTACTGCTGAAGACTGGTCACTAATTGTTTTGACTACTGCCTCATTATTTTTTGGATTGTAAGGTGTTGTTTGTAGTTGGGTGAACAGGCCTTGGCCCGTGGTCAAAATCCATGAAAGCAGTAGTAGTGCCAACAATCTCATATAGCCCTCCTGTCAAAAAGTAACTACTACTAATATAATATTAGTATACCCCATTCCTTCCCATGTCGGCAATTGACGTGTTAAACTTCTAAGCCCTTATTTACCTTTTCCCATATATGGCCGATAAAAGACTCTGGATTATTTTTTTGATCATTTTTGTCAATCTCTTGGGTTTTGGCATCATCTTGCCCCTTTTACCTTATTATGTCGAAAGCTTTGGCGCTGGCCCTCTCACTATTGGCCTGATTTCTGCCGCCTACTCCCTCTTTCAGTTACTATCTTCGCCTATCTTAGGGGAGTTATCCGATAAATATGGCCGCCGCCCCATTTTGTTGTTTTCTATTGGCGGCACCACCCTTTCTTTTTTGTTATTAGGTCTGGCCAAGTCTGTCCCCGTTCTCTTTTTGGCACGGATTGTCGATGGCGCCTCTGGTGGCAACATTTCCACCGCTCAAGCCTATATTGCCGATGTTACCACCAAGGAAAATCGTACTCAAAGCATGGGGGTAATGATGGCTGCCTTTAGTCTCGGTTTTATCCTTGGCCCGGCTTTGGGTGGTTTTCTTTCCCGCTACGGTTATGCTGTTCCCGCCTTTGTGGCCGCCTTTGCCGCTCTCGTTGCCACCTTGTTAACCTATTTTTTCCTTCCCGAGTCCCGCCGGGAAAGTCATTCATCTGCTAACCGCTCCCCGAAGCCTAAATTGGTTTTTAACTTTCAAGACTTTATTGATGCCCTTACCCATCCTGAAGTTGGTCTCTTGCTCACCATTTCCTTTTTAACGATGTTAGCCTTTTCTCTGATGCAGGGTACCTTTGCTCTTTTTACTCAGCATTCCCTGGGTCTCGATGCCGCTGCTAACGGCTTCCTCTTCGCCTACTTGGGCATTGTCGGCATACTCTTACAGCTTTTTTTCCTCAAAAAAATCCTTTCTTGGCTGTCCGAGAATCAGATTATTGTTTTCTCTCTGGTTGGTATGGCCCTTTCCCTAGTTCTAATTGCCTATAGTTCGACTATTTTCATTCTTATTTTGGCGGTTACTATTCTTGCTGTCAGTAACAACCTTTCCGGTCCGGTACTTGCTGGTTTAATTTCCAAATTAACCCCCGACACCGAGCAGGGGAATATCATGGGTACCAGTCAATCTGTTGGCAGTCTGGCTCGCTTAATCGGCCCCATAACTGGTACTTTCTTTTATAGCGCCCTTGGGATCCGTTCTCCCTATCTTATAGCCGCTGTCGTTTTGATTCTTACTTTCGTCTATGCTGCCAAGAGCCTTCGTTGATTAACCCCTCTCCCGCTTCCATACCGCCACCACTGCATAATCATAAGGGCCAAAAGTCGCCATAACATAAAAAATTCCGATTTCGTAACCATTATATTTTCGAATTGCCATCTTATTGCCTTTGCTTACTCCGTGCTGGCCTTTATTAAACACATCCTCGATATCTGCCTCTGCGATCCCCATCGCCTTCATTTTTTCCAATGTTTTTGGTGGGAAAAATAGCCGTACCATAATTTATTTTAAGATAAGTCGATACGCCCCCTTTGCCTGTTAGCCCAGGAGGCGTATCTTCTGGTTGAGAACTTTTATTTCTTTTCTTTCTTTTCCCTCTCTTCCCGGGCTTGCGATAACAATGCCCCCTGGTTAAACAGTGGCGACATCGTCAGCGATCTGACTGCCATCGCTCGTTTCATATCCAGCATCCGGTTTGTCTTGTCATCTTCCAGGGATCTGGTAATGATCTTCAGGATAACGTCTTGGGCGATTAAGGCCATGTATTGCGTCAGCACCCGATCACTCTTGTCTTCACACCGCGCAAAATCCGGGTGTCGGCTGTTAATCCTGATCAATGCCATTTCCGGGATGAACTCATATGCTAGCGAACTTCCGGCCATCGTCGCCACTTCCATTTGCAATCCCGTTCCGTCATCTTTGACGATCCGTCGTTTTCGGCCCATCGGCCCCAAAGCTGATGTGGTCACATCTCCCTGTTTGGCCTTCGGTCTGTCCGATATCTCGTGCCCTTGGTAGGTATTGCTTTTCGGCTTTATCGGTCCGCCCAGTGTTGCCAGCGACTTATCCGGTTGATCTCCGACTAAATTTTTTCGCGGCACTCGGGCGTGGCTGTCACCCACGGTTCCTGTCCTCATCATCGCCGAGAGCTCCTGGTACAGCGCCTTCCTCGTCTCATCATCTTTCAGGATGGTGTTTTGGACATCCCTTAAGACATTTAACATGCTCACTTGGTAGACCTGGTCTCGGCCTTCTTCGATCGCCTCCTCATATATCTCCTTTCCGATAGTTTGCCACCATTTCTCGATCGCCACCAGGAATTCTAGCAGTTGGTCACTCATCTTAAATGTTTGCCGGTCCACATTTAAGAACGCGAGTGCTGATGTCAGGATTTCTCCTTCAAAAAAGCCGCTTTCTTTCGACAGCGCCTTAGACAGATCGCTCGATAACTGCTCCTGGCTCATATGTCGGACAAAATCCGTCCACCGAATTCGCGATGGGTTTACCCTATTTCCCACACTCACTCCTCGGCCGCCGCGTCGTGATCGGACCACAAATAGCCGGAAAAGTGCTTTCCCGCCTCGTTTGCTGTCGTCGCTGATCTCTGTCTCTGGTAGCGGTTCGCCCCCATAAGGCCTCGCCTTAAAGGTATACGCTTTTTCGGCAATCCCATGCTCGCTAATTACAATGATCACCACGTCTGTCTTATTACGTTCCAAGCCGACGTTGAAGTTGGAAATGATTTCCGATTCGATTTCCTGAGGCGTTGGGAATCTGCAGGTGTAATGGTCCTCTTTAATTCCCAACATTGTCACCCGGGTGGTCCACCATTCCTTGCCGGCGTCAGCTGTTGATGGCCTTACGGCAATTTGCGGTACCCCCATGCTTTTTTGCAGTTCCTTTTCGTCGATCACCAGATCATAGAACGCATGGTCCCCTTTGGTGCGGCTGGTAAAAAACACCTTCTTACATTTCCCAATCGGGCTTAGCAATCCCACTCCAAACATTCCATAGACATTCCCTGATTTATTCGTCTTCCCGATTTGTAAAAACTTGGCTCTAATTTCCTCAAAAGATGCCCCTTTACCGTTATCCATCACGTCTACCCGTCTGTCTTTGTGGTTCAGCACGATCATCAGTCGTGTGGCGCCGGCATCAATCCCGTTTTGCGCTCCTTCTCGGATGATGTCCTTCAGTGTGGGGTATTCGCCGGCCAAGATATTGACAATATTTCTGGTGTCAAACCCGAACTGTAGGGTAGTTGTCGTGTCCATCTCTGTTATCTCCTTCTGCTTGATCTCCGCCATTCCTTTCTGGCACTTTCGGAACACACCGCCGACAGCATGTTGCTCGCCTCAAACAGAGTGTCTTCTCCGTTTTGTTGAATCCGGCGGCGGAATTTTTCCCGTTCACCTGGTTCATCGGCCTCTAAAAGTGGTTTGAGTACTTCTGCTAATTTAATCACCAGGTCCGCGGCGTAAGCACTCCTTGACCCGTTCACTTTTTCTGGTCGGGGCGTTACCGAGGGTTTTGGTGGGAATCGCTCTCGATAATAACGGATTAAGCTTTGGGCTCTTTCTTCCCGTTCGGGCAACATTTTCCCGGTCCGGCCCAAAAGATAACCAAACAATCCTTGGTTGGCGTTTGCTTTCGGCGTCTCAGTTGGGAATCCTATTGTTTTACTGATTTCTACTGGCGGCAGCAGGTCACAGGCAATTATCGTTGCCAGTCCACGGATAATTTCGTTTGGCATTAACCGTCCTGGGTAGAGATCATACTGCCAGCACAGCCACAGCATTCGTATCAGTGTTTCCCCTGATGGCTCTCTGACTTCCCCTAACCATTCGCCTAAAGCATCTGGTCGCGTCTTTGTTATCTGCAGAATCAATTCGACTGATACCCCCAGGGCAATTAGTTTTTGAATGCACGCGCTAAGAGTTACCCTCTCCATGTCCTTACTCCTTGTTCTCAACCAAATTGTTAGTGTGCCTCAGTCCACTATTTACAGGCTTTCTGTAAAGTTTACTGAACCCCCTATTTTACTATAAGTTCTGTAGTTGTTATAAAGCTTCACCGCTAACATACGGATAATCCGCGTTAATTGTTCCCACTCTTCGCCCCACTCCTTAACAGCAATGATTGTACCTTTCCGGGGCAATTTGCTTCATCTTTACAAAAATTTCTTTGGCCTCTTTCTCACTAATGGCTCGGTCGATCCAGGGGTAAAGGATCATTTCCTCTTTTCTGTTATGTTCTTCCAATATTCCATACAATTCCTTATCTAACTTTTGGCCGCCCGTTCCCTGCCGCACTTCGTCATGAATCTTTTCCAGTACTTCTTTAATCTCTCGGTGCTCTTGTCGCATCACCTCGGTTGGTCCGTTTTCTTTTGCTTCTGTCTTTTCTTCAAATAGGGGAAAGAGAATGTCTTCCTCCCAAATAATATGCCGTTGTAATCCGGTTTTAAATTCATGAAATAAATCCCGTGCTTCTTCTTTGTCTTTCTCTCGTACCTTTTGAAATTCTTGATAAATTTTATCTAACCGGTCATGGTCTTTGCTCATGTAATCCAAAATGCCCTCATTCATTTCAGCTCCTACTGAATAAGTAATGGTTCATCATAACAAAGACCTCCTTCTGCTACAAGATACTAGTTTCCTTCCCTTTATCCCTTTACCAGTCTTTTTGGCATTCCTGGCACACTCCAGTGGTCGGCGCACCGCGCTTCATAAGTTACTTCTGTCTTCCCTAAGTGATCAATCACAATAATTTCACTCTCATACGGTGCAGGTTGGCCATTAATCAGCCGTTGGGTATAATGAGCTCGTGCTCCGCATTTCCGCTTGTCCCCATTGTTGACATGGGCTGTGCACCTGGCCGTCATAATATTTAAGTCTGTCGAAACCGCCATTAGTCCCTGGATTGGTCCAAACGGGTTGCCGCGAAAATCGGTGTTTAATCCCGAATAAGCCGTTTGGCAGCCGCATTCTTCCGCCAAATAAAGCACCACCTCCACGATTTTCGGGTCAAAAAATTGCACCTCATCAATCGCCACTAAATGTGGTTTTTCCACGCTCCTTTCATATAATTCCGCAATTTCCATCGAATTTGTTACCGCTACCGCTTCATGCCAGCTCCCTGACCGGCTCCGGGCCTCTGTTGGTCCAAAACGGTTGTCTACTGCCGGTTTCACAAACAACACCACTTCGCCCACCGCTTCTGCTGCTCTTGCTTGTCGGATTAGCCATTCTGACTTGCCGCTGTACATTACCCCCACTGAGCCTGTAATAAATTCCCGACATCGCCTCACGCCCTAGTATAAACTCAACCCTCATCTTTTTAAAATCTTTCTTCTTCCTAGATTTTTGCTTTAAAAGATTTCGTCCAAACTTTAGCCTTATCTATTTCTCCTTCCGCTAGCGGGCCTTCTGTTCCTTTCACAAAGAAATTCCCTGGCGCCGCTACAATTTCTGCCCCCGCCGCTCGCAATTTTTTTTCGATTTTTTTTGCCGCGTCCCCATGGAAAATAAAATTAATTCGCGTGTCAAAAGCTGCCGCCTTCATCCCGTTTAATTGTCCTTGTTTAAGGCCGTTTAAAAACGCTTCCATCTTGACCGACGGTTTCCAGCCGTTAATTGGGCTGCCCACTACCACTGCCCTGACTCCTTCCCAATCCTTATTACCTATTTCTTCGGCCTGTTTAACCTTCGCCTCCTTTCCTAGTTCTTTAGCCACTGTTTCGGCGATTATCTTCGTATTGCCATACATCGAATCAAATATTACCAATAGTTTCATTAATTAATTATAATCTTTTCTTCTTCTTGCTTCAATTTGCCCAAAAATTTCAATCATTCCCTCCAGTTTTTGTCGGTACACAATTCTTTCTTGTCTTGATTCTGGTAAGTGATACCACGGGTGGGGATGGCCCGATCGGGATATTTCCAGCTGGCTTACTAGACTATTTTTTATCCGCGGTACCAAAAAAGCCCGCAGTTCGTCAAGGTGGGGGATTTTGCCGCTCTCGGGAACATTGGGCAGGACGCAGTTAATTAGCCACCCCTTTACCCCCGCTCCTTCCCGGGTTACTACTTCCCAATTTCCCAGCGTCAGATTAATGTATGGTGCTTTCAGGTTGTCTAGCCAGGCACCGCCGTTTTGGTTATGTCTCGACCGGTTGCTTTTCAACTTCACGTCAATCCCTAGCATTATTTTATCTTCCGCATTGCGGATTAACAGGTCCACTCCTCTTTGCCCCCTGCCGTGCTCCAGCGACTGTGGGGCTAAGTCAACACGGTGGTCCCACGGGGTCAACAGTGGTTCTAAGGATAAAGCTGTTACATATTCTGCTAAAAGCGCGTGGGGAAAGGTAATCGTGTCCGGTTGTGTGGTCAGCAGGGCATCCAGCAAAGCTGTTCGCGATCGGCAAAAATTTACTGATGAAGTTGCTGGTAGCGGCTCGTGTCCTAATAGGTAGTAAGTTGGTTGCAGGGAGTAGGCGGCCCGGTATCTTTCCACAAATCTTTGTTGGCAAGATACCACCTCAGTCATTTAACTATCAATAGCTAATCACAACTCATCACTTAAAAAAAGAGATCTTTATGGGATCAAATGTTATCATATAACATATGAAAATCTACCCAAACATGAACCAAAACAATACCGCCCTTTTAGTTATCGACCCCGTCAATTCTTGTGCCCATCTTAACTGCGAAACTCCCGAATGGCACATCCACTTTACCCAAATCCGGGAGATGATCCCTCGTCTTGAGCAATTTTTAGCTGCCTACCGCCAAAAAGTTGGCGGTCTCATTGTTTTCACCACCATTACCCCGTGGGATCAAGCCCATCTTCCGGCTAACCTTAACGAACTCTATACCGATCCCGCTGCTACCTACTATTCTGACGACCCTACCGGTTTCGACCAACAATTTTATGGGGTCAAACCCCAACCTACTGATCTTGTCTTTACCAAAAATACCTATGATGCTTTTTCCGACCTTCAAATTACCCACGAGTTTCGAAAAAGGGGAATCCAATATGTGATTGTTACCGGCATTTTCACCGATGGTTGCGTTCTGGCTTCTATCGTTAGTGGTTTTTCTCAGGGTTTTAATTTTGTCATTCTTGCCGACCTTGTCGAAACCACCGATGTCCCTGTCCGCCAGCAGCTTCAGGAGCTGCTTCTCAAATTCACCTTCCCGGTGATGTATGGTAAAACCATTTCTTCTACCGAATTGCTCCAGGAGCCCAGCCTCCTTCGTTCCCCATAAAAAATGTTATTATTCACTTATGCCAATTGTTCCCGCCACCAAAGAGCATCCCGCCTATATTGTTTTGACGCCCGAGCAGGAAGCTCGCGTGGCTCAACTTAGTCAGGAAATGACCCAGCGGGTTGTCGCTGACTTATTGGCTCACCATATTCCTTTTGAAATTGTCGTCCGACCTTCCCCTAAATCCCCGCGCTTCGACCTACTTAAGTTCCTCCACCTTCGCTAAATAGTTTTATTTTCCCGCTTTTCCTCTGCCAAATTTCTCCATTATCTTTTTTTGCGTGCGCAGGTGTTCTTGGATCACTTCCACCGTTCGCCCTTGTCCGGTTTCCCGGGCAATCACCTCCATTGCTTGGTAAGCCTCCATCAAAGCCTCATCACTCACATATTCCAACTCATCTTTTGGGCAAACATAACCCGCCGTGTGGGGGAGTCTTACCCGAATTGAGTCTATCGCCAATTCCATCTCCACAAATCGTCTTTCCACCGGTCCGCCGCACAAGATACAAGTTATATCATCCGGAATTACCTCCAACCCTGTGGTCAACACTATCGTTCTCTCAATCCGACCCCTCTCCATCTACCCCATTATAAACCGAAATTTGCTACTTTACTCCACAAAAGTCAGGGCGAAGCCCTTGCTGTTTCCCCGTCCTGTTCTGCCGATCCGGTGCACATAGTCATCATAATTATTGGGCTCGTCATAATTAATGACATGGGTAATATCCGCAATGTCCAAGCCCCGGGCGGCCACATCGGTCGCTACCAAAATGGTGATTTGGTTTTCTCTAAAATTTCTTACAATCTGTTGCCGCTGGTGTTGCCGTTTTCCGCCGTGTAATCCTTGGGCTTTAAATCCGTTTTGGATTAAGTTGGCCGATAGTTTGTCCACAATCATCTGCGTTGATCCAAATACCAGCACCTTTTTGAAATCTGGTTGGGCCACTAATTGGTGCAGTTTCGCCTCTTTTTGTTGCCGGGGCACCCGTACGATATTTTGTTCCACATGGGACGAGCTGTCCTGAATCTTGGTTGATACTTTGATCGGGTTATTCAGGAAGGCGTTTGCCAATGGTTCAACCTTTTTATCTAGAGTCGCCGAGAAAAATAGTGTTTGTCGGCCCTTTGGTGTCTGGTCCACAATGGCTTTAATATCGCCAATGAACCCCATGTCCAACATCCGGTCGACCTCATCCAAAACGACGGTCGACAAGCTGCCAAAATCAATCACTCTTCTTTTCCCCAGGTCCATAATCCGTCCCGGAGTGCCAATAATGACATGCGGGCCGCGCCGAATTTTAATAATCTGCTCCCGGATAAAGGCGCCTCCAATGGCTAAAGCCACATAAACATTCATTCCCCAGGTAAACGACCGCAATTCTTCCTTAATTTGGATGGCCAATTCTCTCGTTGGCGCTAAAATAATTACTCTTTCGTTCGGATTAAGTAAAATTTTGTTGATCAGTGGCAGAATATAGGCCGC
This sequence comes from Patescibacteria group bacterium, assembly GCA_023380755.1. Lineage (GTDB taxonomy): Bacteria > Patescibacteriota > Microgenomatia > UBA12405 > UBA12405 > JAMCSD01. Next base: position 37,792 of record JAMCSD010000008.1, on the reverse strand, counting down.
CGTCTTGCCGGTTCCCGTATTGGCAATCCCCAATACATCTTGGTTTTGCCGGATATGGGGGATCACTTTGTCTTGGATTTCGGTCGGTTTCACATACCCCTTGGCTTTAATATTCTCCACCAGCTGCGGCTCAAATCCGAAGTCATTAAACTGATGAATTGTTACCCCTTCTTCAATTTTGGTGAATTCTGCTGCTTTTTTGACGTAAAACGATTGGTTTATATCGCTCCGGAAACCCACCCGTTTTTTTTGAGGCCTCTTCCCGAAATGCTTAAAATTCCGAAAACCACCCGAATACTTACCTTTATACATATTTTTATTAAATATTGGCATCCTGCCGCGGCAGGATTAATATGCCCTTATCTAATAAAAATATTCAAGTAATATGGGCAGACTATGATTCTTTGCCTAAACTAAATCTGGGTAGTATATCATATTTTAGCTATTTATTCAGAATTTTCTCAATCTTTGCCCGAACGACTTCGGTTGTCTGTTTAGTCACAAAAGCAATTTCCATACACAAATGTTGGATCATTTCCTCCCGTATATCCGTGTCGGTTTTAGCTAATTTATCTCCACACTTCCATAGGTACTTCAACGGAACCATTACATTTGCTGGTTCGTTAAGATAAAGTATCTCCTTCGTTTCCTGAGCATTATAGGAATACCGCTCTATATTTGCCGTAAGCTTACATAAAATGACGTTGATATCCTCCGGGTTTAATAGTTTTCGCAAACCTACTTTGCCGAAGTTTTTCTCTGGAATGGATGCCGTAAAGACTTTATCGGTGCCTCGAATTGGTTTGTAATGTATTAATGCCTCGTTACCCTTTTTGCCGCCATCAAAGGTTACAGACGTTATTTCGTAAATATAGGCATTATCAATAATATAATCTCCGGCCACATAATTATGGTCCATACTACTCCTCCAAACAGCTAACAAGTCAAATCTTAAAACCTATTACGATTTCCAAAACGGCCACCATTATTCCGTGGCCCTCGGGAAAAAGGCTCTCGCCGTTGCGGTCTGTCTTCCATCGGCCGTGCCTCGTTGACTTTAAGAGTTCTTCCCTCAAATTCTTTCTCGTTCCACATAGCAATTGCTGCCTGTGCTTCTTCGTCGGTCGCCATTTCTACAAAACCAAATCCTTTCGACCGTCCTGAAAATTTATCTTTGATGATAGTAACTAACGTTACGGTACCCGCTTGTCCAAACGCGGCTCGAAGAGCCTCCTCAGTAGTCTCAAAAGGTAAACCACCAACGTACAACTTTTTTGCCATATTTCCTCATCCTTGATTAATAATAAATTCTTAGACTCTATATTTTATCCTAAAATTCCAAGAAAAGATATAGGATATTTAAGGCTATCTTCAGCCTATTCTGCCAATCTATCTTATTTTAAAGTAATAGTCTGCTTTCATTTATTAGCGTATGCTAAGATAAATTATGTCGAAAACACGCTTAAAAATAGCTTTGGTACTTTTTGCACTCTCCGCCCTTGTTTTCAGCCTAGTCGTTTATTTCCAAAGCTTTTATTTTGCTATTCCCAAAAATTGGCTCAGCTATTCCAATCTTTATTACGGCTATTCTTTTTCCTAGGATCCAGCCAGCATTTTACTCGAAGTCGATCCCTATGGCGCCAAAGTCGGAGAGGATATTTCTGTTTCTCTCGACTTTGTAAATCTCTAAAAAACTAACCGATCCAATTCTAACCGCCTTTTGCTGCCGAACCTCTAACACTTTGCCAACTAGCCGACCTATTTCTTGGTCTGTCATTTATTTTCAGTAAAACACTTAATTAATTATAAGACTTTAAGGGTTCGTATCCCGTCTCCCTCTTCACTGTTTTGAAGCAAAACCCAATTATTCCAATACTTTATCGTAAAACCCCACCATTAGCCCATCATATAGGCAAATACAGTCATTTCCGGATGGGGGTATCCCGTCTGGCGGAGGGAGGGGGATTCGAACCCCCGAGGCTGTTTAGGCCGCACGCTTTCCAAGCGTGTGGAATGAACCACTATCCGATCCCTCCAATTTACTCACTATTTTATCATCCCTTTCCACCTTTCCGAGGTTAAGCGGTATAGCGCCGCAAACAACACGTAGCTGGCGCTAATTAGTACTATATCCTGGATACTGTCTCGAAAATGCGCCGGCAATTCCAGGTGAAACCACCCGGCATATTCCGAAATTTCGTCGATTAGCATCCCGCACCCCATTCCCAAAATCGTCATTTGTAATTTTTTACTTATTCTCTTCCCCGCGAGTATCCCCAAAATCACCAACCCTATTCCCAGCTCCCAATGTTCCACCTTTCTGACCCTCTCGTCATACCAGCCGGGCAGGGGACCGAAGAATCGCAGGGTTAACGCCGTAAACACCCTGTAAATTACAATCATTATCCCTGTCACCGCCAGCAGGTGTTGCCCCTTGGCTTTGACTCCAAAGTACCATCCGGTTAACAGTAAACCGACTATTGTTCCGCCGTAAAACAGCACCATTTATTTCAGCCTCATTTTTGCTTTTTTTAGGAGAACTTTTTCTGAGTCGTAAGCCAGGGCCAAATTGGCCTGTTCGTAACTGAGCCACTCCCGGCCCACAATCATTTCCGCATCTGTGTATCGGCTGTCGCTTTGCCCCCGGTATTCCATTAAAAAGAAAGTCACCTTTTTAATGATTTTTCTTTTCTTCAATTTGTCATAAAAAACATAGTTGTTCGACCCTATCTTGGCCACAATTTCTGCCTTCACCTTGCCTTCTTCTTCGGCTTCCCGCAGCGCGGCTGTTTTTAAAAACTCTCCGCTTTTTAAATGTCCTTTGGGAAACTTATAAACCATTCGTTGGCCGTGGCGGTTTCGGTATCGGCTGCTGGCCATCACTTTAATCAGAAGCCACCTGACCTGGCCGTTCTCCCGCTTAAACACTATCCCTCCCGCTGACCGTTCGTCATAATAGAGGTCCTCTTTTATTTTTGTCAGCTTTTCATCCATGCGTTAGATTTTACCAGTCTTTTGCCTTATTGGCACCATTTGATACAGGCCTTTTTCCCGTTCCATTTACAGCAATACTTGGCGCTCGTTGGTGTCGCCGTCACTCCGGTTATTGGTTGTGGCTGCACTGTTGGTGTCGCTGTTGGTGCCAGCGTCGGTTGTGGTTGTGGTGTCGTCGTCGGGCTTACTGCCACCGTTGGCCCCGGTGTTGCCGTGGCTGTTGGCAGGGCTACTGAAATTATCGGTATCGGTGATTGGTTTAGGCTTCCAAAAGTATTAGTGGCAAAGTATGACGAGGCTATCGCGCTCGCCAAGGCATTTTGGGCTGTTGACGTTGATTCAATTACATATGAACTTCCGCTATCCGAGTTCCAATTAAACCACACCACTGCCTTAATCCGCGGAAAATAGTTTGGCATTTGCGTCAAAAAGGCATCCGTTATCCAGTTCGCCTTGGCTGTCCCGCCGTCTCCGGCTTCATCCGAGGCGAATTCTCCGATCATTAAGGGCTTAGTTGTCAGCGAGGTAATTTCATTATAACTGTTGTGGTAGCCGTTGTAACTGCTTCCCCCAAATACTTGGGCAAATGTTTGCCAATACTTTACATCCTTGTTGTAGCCGTCCAGGCAAATCCAATCCACATAATTGTCTCCCGGATAAAGTTGCGCTAGGGGAACCGAGTATGTACTGCTGATGTTCGGACACCATACCCACGAGGCATTGGTCGCTCCGACGCTCGTAAAAATATTATGGATATGTTGCCAGGCAGCGACAAAGTCTGCCGGTGTGTTGTTGTTGATCGTTACCCCCGTGTTTGGGTCTTTGGCTGTCGCCCATGGGAATTGCCACCAGCCGTTCATCTCCCAATCAAATCTTAAGAAAAATGGATGCCCCCAGGCCTTGGCCGCTTTCGCCCAATTAGTCACATAATTATCAAACGTCTGTCCCCCATAGCTGTAGCTGGCGCCGTTAACAATGTTGCGCAATGCAAAGGATGATTGTTGTGCCCCCAAAGCCGGGTCAAATGACCCCCAATCAATCATCGGGATAGCGCCGTGGGCCCGGGCTGTTGTCCCTAGACCGGCCACGAACGGGTAGTAGCCATATGGCCAGCTGGTGGACATATACCACGGCTGTCCCCAGTGAATAATCGACACCCTTTTCCCGGCATGTTGTTCAAATAAATTCCACGTGTTGCTGTCCCAGGGAGCGGTGCCATACCCTGGGCCGTAAGTGCTGCCGTCAATATATGCTCCCCAGTAAATTTGGTTAGTGCTGGTCCCTTCCACCTTCCCTTCTCTTTTGTATAAAAATCCCACCCACAAGGCCGCCATAATGACAAACAATGCTAATCCGATCAACAACGATTGCCCCTTTCTGGTTCCCTTTACTTTCTTCCTTTTAATAGCCACTTTAACATCATTATAGCTACCATTCACTTTCAAAAGCAATAGTTTTCCCTCTCGTTTTAATCTTGCTACAATGATTATAATATTAGTTAACCATCTGATGAAAACTTCACTTGGCCTCCTCCTTGTTTCCGCCTTTTTACTTTCGGCTTGTTCACTACCAACTACCTCTACCACCCCCTCTTCTTCCAATTCTCCGGCTCCCACTGCCAAGCCCTTAGCCCAGTCCCTTAAGGATCTCTTGGCCTCGGGTGTGGCTCAAAAATGTACTTGGGAATCAAACGACAATAATGAAAAAACTACTGGTGAACTCTTGATCCAGGGCAAAAAATTCAAGGAATCTTCTAAAGTTACTAACGCCCAAGGTACCCAAAATGTCTATGCGATCAGTGATGGTACTTTTTTATATTCCTGGTCGGATAACGCCCCCGAAAGCGGCATCAAAATGAAATTACCGCAAGATTTCGATACTTCTCTTACCCCGGCTCCGACTTCTTCTGCTCCTGCCGGTCCATCTTCCTCCGTCGACGTTAATGCCAAATATGATTACCATTGTTCGCCTGCTACTCTTTCGCCTGCCGATCTTGCTCTCCCGTCTAATGTCAAGTTTGCCGATCCGGCTGAGCTGCAAAAGCTGTTCCAAACCCTCCCTCAGGGATCCGATTTTAGCAAATACGCTCCCGACCAGCTGCCCAAGCAATAGCTTGTCAACAAAAAGTGTGCCTTCAGTTCAACAGTTCGGACAGACTTTAGCTTGGTTGGAACGGTTGCGAGTCGCCTTTGAAGAACCCAATAATGAATTTTGAAACCTATTAAATCTAAACAAAAACTACAACCCGGCTAATTCTCGTAACTTTTTTCCTACGGTAGTTAGTGATAAATCAGAATTTAAATTTTCTATATAAAAAATAGCATCATTTTGCGCTTTGCGAGGTGAATAAAGAAATTTATCTTCAGAATCAATGTATAACTCATTAAAACGAATTCTTACTTCCTTCAAACTCTTCATTATTTTCTCAATTTTTTGTTGTTTCATGTTTGTATCTTCATTATTTGCAGATGCAAGTTCGATTGCGGAATTACTAATAAATTTAGCTATATATTTGTGGGCATTTTCCCTTATTAGGTCCATATCTTTTTCTAAATATGAATCATTGTCCATAATTGCTTGATCAAATAAATGACATTTATTGTAAAAATCAGAAACTGCATCCCATTCAGTTTGGGTAAAATCTCTTACAAAAAGATATCTATATTTGCTCCAACTTTCAGTTTGCATAACAAAATTCTTTTCAGGAACTATATGCAGTTTGGTAGTACCAATTGCTAAACTTTCCGATGCCTTTTTCAACATTTTTTCTGCGTTTTCAATTTCAAGTAAAATTACATTAGCAGCATCAGTTTTATAATCATCTTTTTGCTTTTTATATAAAACATACGCAATTGAACCAACTAAAACTGTAATAAGAGGGTTCAATAAATTTGAATTTACAAATCCTCGAATAAATGGAATTTTTAGCTGATTATCAAAATAATTTAATATAAGACCAGTAGCAATAAATATAAGTGGAAGATATAAATACCCGAATGTAATTTTAACTTTTTTCATAAAACATGTAATTATTGAGAAAACAACCGATTATAGCACTCCCTCGAGTAATAAAATCCCAACTACGAAGCTAGCCTATAAAAAAAAACCTATATAGTAGAAAAATCGAAACACACATATCAATCATATATTATCTTCCAAGAATAACCTTTTTCGCAGTTTCGCTCGCAACATCAACAATAGTCTTTTGGAGTATTTCACTAGCAGCGTTTCCAATTCTAGACATTATTTTTTTAATTCGCATGGCTCCTACTTGAGCTTGTGTATCGTCTTTTGTTATTTCATCAATACTTTTATCTAGTGTTTTGTGCTCTTCTGGAGTTAACTCGTCTATCTCAGAGGCTAGTTCTTTTACCGACTTCAATTTTCTAATCGTCCAAGGGTAGGGTTTACCACATTCAATACAAAACGCCGGCCGCTTAAAAGAATGCGCTCCAAAAACATTAGAATAATGAATTTCACCAGCAATCTCTTTTCCACATTCTGGACATTTGGTAATAGTTGGCTCACCACACTTGGGGCAAAATTTCTTGTTTAACTGAGGTGATCTATTTGTTGAATCATTTATTACATCCCCATTTAGACAAATTTGTGCAGTATCCGTAAAGACAGTTGGCTTTGGATAGTTATCTGATAAAAAATCTTCCCACATGTAAGTATTATAAAGCCTAAAGCCCCATCTGTTTTTCAGATCAGCCTATCGGGAGTCGAACCCTTTTCGAACCACTGCATTTCCCAGTGTCACCAAACTATTAATAACAGTCCCAAACATGACTCACCTTTGGTGTCCCCAATGCACTTTCTATCGAACTTTTTCTGCCTTGGATTAACAAACTTATGCTCGTTTATCCCGAAAAGGCAAAAACGAAGTCCCTTCATAAAAGTTTACCCTCGCGGTCTTCTGCCCACAAGGATAGTAATAATTATTTGAACTAAAGAAACAGGACTTACAAAAGTTTATCAATTTCGGTATCCCATCTAGCCGTGGCGCTGCCCTTTCACATGAACCCCTTTTGGACATTCTGGCCCATTTTAATCGGCTGATGGAAACTACCTAGCTACGATAAATTCAATCTAATCATTATGCGGAATAGATACCCTAATCGACGCTTTCCGGTCAAGGATAGTTAATTTAAACTTTTCTTTAATATGAACAACAACTTTTTGTTTAAGGTAAGACTCTTTATCTGTCTGGCTACTTAACCAATTTGGATTATCTTTTATCAGCTTCTTTCTATAAGTCTTATTTAAATCATCAGATAGATCAATAACTTTAAAGGCAAGATTATCTTTTTGAAACATATCTAATTGTTCTGTTTTATTAGAATAGGGATAATGTTGATCCAGCAATATATGTTTCTTAAGATCAGTAACAATTACTTCTGGGACCTCCTTTTTACCCTCGTTTAACCAAATACGAAATATTGGTATCTGCCGTCTTCTCAACTTATATATTCCCATGAAGTTAGGTATTTTACTATACTCGTTATTTGTCACCTTCCATACTGGCACAAACTCAGTTTCATTAAACGTAGCTCGCCTCCATTCACCTAAATGGAAAGTAGTAAACATTATTTTTGGTTTATATCCATTACTATTTAGTGTATTAATCGCTTGGTTTACTGCCTCGGTTATAGAATTACTTTTATTACCTCTAGTGGAACCTGACCTGATTTTTTTGAAAATAATACTGTCCTCACTTTCTGCCAATCCTCTGCCGTAATGTTCACCCCAGTCTCCATAATCAACATCCCCAAAAGTTAAAAAAGGTTCCTTGTCTTGAATTTCATTAAAACCCCAATATCTCTTACTTTTTGTGAAAGATAAGGTCTTCGACATAGATCCATTAATTAACAACAATCTCCTTAAACAAATTTCACTATCATAAGCATCGACAAAATTATTAATAAATTCCTGGACTTTTCCTTGATCTACACGGGCCATTATCAACCTATTTTTTTCTTCATCTTTCCATCTTTGAACAAGAATGGCTAATATTTGTTTAACAGTAATGTTTGCATTTATTTCCTCTGCAGAAACAATATTCTTCCATTCTGCTTGATTGGACATTATCTTGTTAATTATTGAGATTACAGCTGAATTTTCACCATCAAAATAAAAACTTATGTCCCTGGGAATAATTAAACCTGATACATTGAATTGATCTACAGTTTTTCCGTTAGCAATCTTTAATATTAATATTGCAAATAACGTATTTAATTTCCCATCAATATCTATTGTTGTTGACAACACTCCGTCACTTTTACCTCGTTTTTCTTCCAACTCCCACCAGTCCCAACCCCAAAACGATTGAGTATCACGAGAGCTTGATGATAAATATGTTTTAAATGCACTATCGAAATCTTTAGGTAAATACTTAAATAACATTTGCCACACTTTTAGCAATTCATCTTCCTTAAAACCAGTTTTCTCAATTTTATGTAAACACCATGCTGACATACCAAAAATTAACTCTCTTTTCTTTTGTTTTACTGCTTCTTCCACTTCTGTTAACAACTTCAATTTATCAAGTTCCAACGACAGTTCTTGCTTCTGTTGGTCTGAGATACCTTGAACTTTTAACCGTAATTCTATATCAGTCTGCCGATAACCTTTTGATGGTTCAAATCTCTTAAATATCTCCTGAGAACTGATCAAAAACTTCTCAAAAGTATAAATATGCTTGCGATCGAAAGCTATTTTGAAAAGGTTCTTATAATTTTGCAATATTTCAAAAACAAAGTCTTTTATTTGTGCTATGTCGCCCAAAGAAATGTCCGTGTTTTCAATATCTCGCACTAATGGGTAATCTACGAACTCCTTTAGATACCTCGAAGTACGATCAATAAGGAATTTTCTTAAAACTTTGTTCTTAACATTTTTTGTTTCCCAATAAAGTATCGATTGAAAAGATGCAAATTCTTGAAAAATTAGATGATCTTTCTTGGTATAGGCCAAATACATTATTTTTGACGGAATGTGCGCAACTTCCCGTACCAACTTATCATTTTCACTTCTAATTGCTTCCGTAATTATGTCATGTAGATCTTCTCTTATCCACCTTACATACGGCCATCCGCCGAACAAAGAGTTTCTCTCTTTTCTTGCCGCCTCAGATGTATATCCACCTCCATATGCTTGAAATGTATTTAGAAACTGTCCTATAAGCCCTACATATACCTCCATTACTGAGCCCAGCACTCCAACTTTTGATTCTCGAATTGCTGAGAACGCTTTGTCTTTTGTTTCATCAAGTTCAAGACGTATTTCCTTCTCGGTAGAGTCTTCAGACGTAATTTTAAATATGGACCCTAAAGATTCTTGGATACGTTTTCTTAATTTTACGTTTTCATACAGTTTTTTAGGTATTGAAATAATCTCGCTACTATCATCGGTTACCTTACCTCCCACAAGTTTTAAAACAGACAGTTCAACAGAAGATAAGGACGTATTATCTTGAATGTTTACAAGTTTTGATAGTTTGTCTGCCTTCTTTTCCTTTTTTGATTCCTTTCTTATGCTCAAATGAAGTAAATTTGCTTCTCTCTCAATATCAGACAATATCCTTTCAAGTTTTTTAAGGTGAACATCACTCAATAAACCTCTTTTTGTTGTAGATAATGCTTTATAGTTTTCGTTTGATGGTCGAAAATATGAATAATCTATCGCATATTTCGATTTTTCAAAATATTCAAGCAACGTATTTGTTGCTATACGTTCCTTTACTGCCTGATCAAGCCGTTTTGAAAACATATCGTTCACAAGATCCTTTTCCTTTTCCAGAAAAATGTACCTGTTTATAAATAATCTTATTACGCTACATATAGCCCATATAGTTAATAATCCAACAATTAGAATACTTAAGTAGCCTGCATAGGTATTGTGACTAATTATTAAAAGAAAAAGACTTGATATCTCAAAGACAGATAAAGGAAATAGTAGGGTTTCTTTTAGGATCAGTCTAGCCTTGTTGTAATTTTTACCCAGATCAGATGATTCAGCAACTAATATTAGAAAGGCCAAAATTATTGCTCCTATGCCTGCATGAATAGTAAAAAAATTTTGATAATAATTACTTTCTATATAAGTTGAATATTCTTTTCCATCAATATTACCAAAAGGAAAAAAGAAGATTGTTACGGCAACGAGAATCGTTGATATTAGGGAAACAGCTGATGGATAATATATTTGTTTTATTGGAAAAATTAGCTTTTGTTGTAAATATTCAAAATATAAAACTTTACCAAAGTTCCATCCTCCTATTCTTTTTAAGGTAGCTAACCATAGCTTGTCGTCTCCATAGCTATTCATATATCTAACGACATAATTTTTTAGGGTACCTATTTTTTTAAAAAGAAACTTCACAGCGAAAACCGTAAAAATAAATAAAGATAATGATGCCAAAACTGTAAAAATTAGCAAGAATCCACAAATAATTGTGTTGTTAGTGCACTGTATCGATAAAAAGCCAATATTTTCTTTAATTGTATTGATATTCACTGTTTCCACCTATATAATCGGTATTTTACTACCTGTCCAGTAAATCTACTATCCTATAAACAAAGTTATCTTAAATCATAACCTAGATATGATTCTGTTAGTTACAATATTTCCCTTTAATATCTATATTATTATCATCAACCACTTCCAAACTTAGCTTCTTTGAGCGACGAATTTCGATGGAGATTAAGGTTTAATCAAAAATCTTAAAAACAAGAGCCAAGACCACCAGCACTGCAGTTGCTACTAACCCAATAATAAACGCTGAAATTAATGTAACTGTCCATCCAAAAGCAGTAGTTACAGCATGAAAAACAGGTCCGCAAGTAGCTAAGCCCATGACCATTATTAATAAATATTTCATCGATTTTTTATACAACAGAAAATCAAGCAGCGCATAAAAAGCCATGGTATCTTCAATCCGGTCAACGCTTGGTATCCGATTAGTTTTCTCTCGTTTTGGTTTCTGGTTGTAAGAGAAGTATTTGTTTTTATAAATCGCGCAAAAGTCGTCGGTTAGCAAGATTCCGTAGGGAGCTCGAGTGTCTTGGCAATACTTATGTAACTGTTTGTCTGCGTCTAAATAATCACCATTTTTATATTTCTCGATACTGTTTCTGAGTTTTAATTCGATTACGATAATGGCTTTTTGAAATTGATCATCGGTTCTTACTACAATATCGGCCCGATTAGAAAGGGTTGAATCAAAGCTTGTTGTGTCTGATTCTGTTACTATCTGGCTGCTTTTTACGCCCAATAACTTCACTAATTGCGGAGCTAAAAAATCTCGAAACTCATCTTCGGTTTTAAAATGCTTTCCTTTGATTAAATCAAGAATATCTTGCTTAGTAATCCATTTTGACATTACTATAATTGACACATTTTCTGAGAAAAATAGCAACTATCCAAACTTAAACAAGCGTACTTATCTAGAAGGGTAATATATCTGACGAGGCGACTTTAAGCGCTTTAGCGATTTTTTCCAAAATATCAGCCGAAGGGTTGACTTCTCCTCGTTCCAAACGGGCGAAGTAATTGACATGAATACCTGCCTTATCAGCTACCTGTGCTTGGGTGAGATTCGCTTTTTCACGAATTTCTTTAACCTTTCTACCTATTTGCTCACTGGTACCCATATAGAGATAGTATACCATCGCAGTAAATTCCCTAGCTTGTCTTATTCAAGAAGAATCGGAAGATTCGACTGTTCAGTAATCTTTTTATCCAACTCACGACAAGATATTCACCGAAATAATCTAAGATAAATCTCCACTTATTATTAGTCCTAATGTATTGCAGTATGGTTTGAAGTTCTTGCTCCTCAATTTTTCTGATTGTATTTTTTTCTTGTATTGATAGTTTTTTAGGATTATTCTCGAGGGCCTTATTCGTAATGTACCGGATCAATCTTTCGTCATCGGGAGCATACAACAAGATGGCGCGAGATTTTAAGCCGTCGCGACCAATCCGCCCCATTTGTTGATAGTAATCTTCAATGTTTTCAGTTAAATTCCAGTGAATTGCTATCCGAATGTCGCGAATATTAACCCCCATACCAAAGGCCGATGTGCAAATGAGCACTTTCAGCTTAGATTTAATTACTCCTTTATACTCATCCTGCATTCTGATTTTATCTTCTATATGAGATTTACTGGAAAAAAACTCGGTATTAACGTCATTTTTAACTAATCCTTTCCAAAGCAAGTTGCCAATTTTGATCGTCGGAACGAAAATAATTATCTTTTGATCAGGATTTTGCCCAATTATCTGAGTGATATGTTTTATTTTTTCCTCAATGACGGCCTCTTTGCCGCCGCTAAAGAATTTCGTCTCTAAAGTAATTTCTGGGCGGAAAAATCCAGTTACATAAACCGATGGCTTCTTTAAACCAAGAGAGTCTACTATAGTTTTTTGAGCCCGCTTGGAGGCTGAAGCTGTTAAAGCGATGGTTCGTGGGTTTCCGATTGCTGTACGTAAATTATTCAGTAAGGCATAGGACGGACGAAAACTTCTTCCCCATTTATCAACACAATGGGCCTCATCAATCACTAATAAATCATATTTATTTTCAAGCAGGGCATGTTTTAACTTAAGTTGGTAGTCTGAATCTTTATCAAAAAATTGTTCCGGCGCCACATAGATAAAACGGAACAATTTTTGAGAAATAAAGTTGAGGCGCCGCTCTTTTTCCGATTTATCTAAATCGCTATTAATGAAAGTAGCCGGAATTCTTTTTTGCCATAAGCTTTCCACTTGATCTTTCATTAACGCTTTCAGAGGGGTGATGACTAAAGTTTGATTTTCCAATAATATCCCCGGAATTTGAAAGCAGATGGATTTTCCTGATCCGGTTGGCATGACTGCTAGGACATCTCTCCCTTTCATCACCTCATCAATAATTTCTTTTTGTTTGGTCCGGAATGTTTTTTGGGAAGTCAAAAGAAAAAGGATGTAACTGTAGTCCCGTAGCAGAGGAAGCTTAAGCATGCTTCGGAAAAGATTAGCTACTTTATAGACAGTGGTGGCAAATAGACCAGTTTGATATTCAATATGCTTACTTGAATGGCAGGTTCGACACAAAGTAATTAAGTTATCGGGAACGTATTTCCCGCCATATTTTTCCGGCAAAACATGATGTACGTTTAATTCCTCAGTGCTTCCACATTCAACACACTTCCGGTTATCCCTTTCAATGACCATTTTTCTTACAATTTCCTGGTTAGTCGTCTCCACTGTGCTTTTATTGTAGAGTATTTTATCCATAGTTATAGGTTTTGTACTATAATACACCTATAATTAGGTAATATATCAAGGTTAAGATTAGTAGGCTAAAAATGAGGAAGCAAAAAAATTTAGTCATTTGTCCGGTTTGTCACTCGCCGATGGGCTTAGAAAAAGGACGATTTGGATTCTATTATCGCTGCCTCAATTATCCTCAATGTAAAACCAATCACAGCGCTGATGCTCAGGGGATTCCTTTAGGTTTTCCTGCAGATGAAAAAACCCGCCATGCCCGAAGCGCCTTGCATCGTCTTTTGAAAAAAGTTTGGAATTATAAGATTAAGGAAGAGCGCAAAAAGATGTACGACTGGCTTGAGCAAAATTCAAAATATGGTCATGTCTCAATGATGGACCATGAAGAAGTGGTGAAAGTCATTGTTAAGGTAAAAGCTTTAATCAAAAAAGCGACTCAATAACTTAGCGACGGTCTCTTTTCCAAGTAGCAATCACAATATAATCAAAGCTTACCTTATTTGTCGGACCGTAAAAACAGCCAATTTCGTAACCATTATATTTTCTTACTACTACCTTCGCATCTGGTGTTACTCCGTGTTCGCCCTTATTAAAGACATCATAGATATCCGCCTCGGTAATTCCTTTCTGGGCCATTTTATCCAAAGTCGATGGAGGGAAGTATAAAGTAGACATATAGGCGTACTATAACATAAGGAAATTTCCAATTCATGCCGAAAGATATATAATATCTGTCATGAATAAATCTAAAAAAGTCAATTTAAAAGACTTGGCGGATACCGTCTTTTGGAAAGACATGGCTGCCTCAACTAATTACAAAGAATTGGTAGAAAAATATAGAGGCATATCAGTTGACACCTTTCGTTTTGCCCTGGTTGAGAAAAATAGAAAAAAAGTAGTCGATTCTGCCCTAAAAAGTCTTCAAAAGACAGATCCAAACGCAACAGTTAAGCAAGCTGAGACTTTAGCCGATATGATGCGGATTTTTGCCAGAATGGTGATTAAAGAAGTGGACGAATTAAAGAAATAATCACTTCTTAGGTTTATTCTTTCTCATCCAAAGCGCCTGTTCAATAAACAATCTAGCTAGTTGATCGGCAAATAGATCAATTTTAACTTTTTCTTTTGATTGCTCTTCTTTTGGGTGCAGTTTTTCCTTCTTTATTCCAGAAATATTTTTCATAAAATATGCCATCATTATAAGCTTTAACCTTTTCTTCGTTGTCTAAAGGAATTATTGTAACTTTGTCTTCGCCACCGCTAACCTGCTCTATGCAGTCACCTATAAACTTTTTATTCATAGCAGTATGGTATGCGTGCTTATCCATACCTTCGGTAGCAATAGGGATTCTATAGGGTCGGCCACCCCTGAATTTATATTGCCTATACCTAATCCCCGTTTCACTGTCGACAAACTCTTCTTTAAGCTGGACAGCATTACCTGACTTTAAGTGTTTTTCCATAGCAATTAGACTGAATTCTTCCTTACCTTTAGCATCCGCCTGTTCGTAACAATCAGTTATTATTTTTACTCGAATCCAATTCCAAATGCCGTCAGTCCTGTTGATTGTCTTCCACATTTTCGCCACCTGTTCTTCATTCCCGTTGATGAGAACATTGGTACATAGCTTGTACAGTTCATCGAACGTCTGAGGATAGTCTTTTGGTGGCGTCGTATCAGTTTCAGATGGTACCGGATTATTTTTCATTTTCAAAGATAGCTGAAAATATCTCTTTAGTATCAACTTCTTTTACAGTAATTTTCTTCTTCCCCTCAAACATTGTTTCCAAAATTGCTTCATTCGGTTTCTCTAGTTTAATTGATTCAAAGATACCGCTCCTTCGAGCCATTTGCTTTGTGGTTGGACGAAAAACCATCCTAGCCGCGTTGTTGGCAATAATACTTTTGTTCAATCTCGAATCAATATAATCAACCGTCAATAGTACATAAATTCCTAATTCTCGGCCCACTTTCATAATTCTTGCTAACATTTCCTCAACCCCGTCGGGGAAAAATACCAATTCATTAAAGCCATGAATCACCACTAATATGTCAGCATTTGTTTCCGCCATGTTTTCTTCTTTTGACCGTCTATTAATTTCAGACAGTACCCACTTTAAAGCCGAATTGACTTTATCTCCGTCTCTTAATAGGGGGGTTAACAAGTGGGGTGCTCCTTGTGGTATTTCCAGCTGTAAAACTAAGCCATCTACTAAAATTAGCTTTAATTGATCCGGCGATTTCTCCTGAACCTTTCTGGTAATAAATTGGTTCACTAGCTGCGACAAAGCTGTAAACTGCGACCCGACCAGTAAAATATTTCCATATTTTTTCAGATCCAAATTAACTACCGACCCTTTTTCATCAACACCCAATTCCAAAATCATCCCGTCAGTGTTGACATCGACAGTCTTCTTCCACTTTAACTTTGGAATTTCTTTTATCACTGGTTGGGGTAAGTTTTGAATAACAAAGTTACTATCATCCTTATTACCATGAGGAACTAAGATTTCTCTTGGCTCAGCGCCATTGCTGGGACTGATAATTCCAGCTTGTTCTAGTTCGTCAAGTAATCTTGCTGACCTGGCATAACCAATATTTAATCTTCTTTGAATAAGTGAAGCACTGGCTTTGCCAGTTTCTATTACCAGCCTGACCACTTCATCAAATAAAACATCTCTTCCTTCTTGGTCAATTGTACTTACGTTATAGGATGTCATTAATTAAGAATAGCACTGTTATACTGAGTAAGTGAAAGGTTGGAGTCTGACTGATTATGTGGGGTATCTTGTGGATAAACATTTTCCCAAGTTGTGGGCGGCGTGGTTAATGAGCGATTTTTATCGAAAACATATAACCATAAAATATAGTGACGGAAAAATTCGATTACAGATGATTCAACATTATGATCTTGTTCAGGTGATCTACCAAAGGATATTTAGCTATAGAGCAAAGCATTCTTATAAAGAATTTATAAATTACAGCCTCAGGCAAGCGACGGATGGTTGTAATCATATAATTTTTTTAATTAATGAAGAAGATCCTCGTTTTGTTCAATTTTGGACCCGAAAGAATATTTTATATTTGGATTTTCCAATGCTTCCAAAAAATGGACTGGCAATTTACAAACAAGAAATTATTGATCTCTTAAAAAGTTATGGTTTTAAAAGGACAAAAGACGCGCTTTTTCCTGAAACTAACCGGACTAAAACTAGTTTGTATTATTCGGTAGGGCCGGGTAGCGGGGTAAGAGAACCGAAAGATGATTCACTCGTGATAAGTGCAAATTTCTTGACCGACGTGGATTTGGCGACAGAAGTAACTATTAGGATATTAAACGGGATATTAGGCGTGAAACCCGAAGAAGTGGATATATTGATGGGGTAATTTAATAATTATTGCCTGGCACTATCCTCGAAAGCCATGGCAACACTTGGACTATTAGCAGTCAACCTTTTTATTGTTAACTCCGACGCCTTGTTGTTAGCCAGTCTTAAGTTGTTATCTGATTTAAGTAAGTTTTCTTTGACTTTATTTAGGTGGTCTATTGTCTTATCAATTTCTTCTATGGCAGTGCTAAATTGTGTAGCAGCTAAATTATAATTTCTTGAAAACGCCTCTTTGAAAGCAGTCATATTAGCCTCAAAGTTAGTGACATCGATGTTTTGATTTTTAAGAGCCAAAATAGTCTTTCGTAATTCTTGAGATTTTAGACTACCTTGGCGCAAGAAACCAATGGTGGTAATAAAATGTTGTGGCCTAATTGCGTACATATTCGGATAATCAGATACAGTTACTATGTCATCATAGTATTCATTGTCTCTCTCCAGCAAGCTGACAAGAACTGCAAATTCGCATTTCTTTTCTCGACGATCTTTGTCCAATTCTCTGAAAAAATCTTTATTTTTATGCTTAGTTGCCGTAGCACCATCTTCGTTCTTCATTTCGAACATAATGGAAAGAATTTCATTTCCATCATCGTCAAACTCTCTATAAACATAATCTCCTTTTGATCCGGAAGAGGATACCTGATTATCCTTACCAAATTGAGCTTTAGGAAAAGCAATCGGTCGAATTTTATTGAATTCATTTTCGCAATGAACCTCCAATGATTCACCAATCATCTTAGTGCTCATTTTTGATCGCATTTCTTTTAGAGATACTAAAGCAGTTTCACTTGCTTTAAGCTTGTCTTGCAATATCTGTTCATTTAGTTCCTTCTTGTGCTTTATATCTTGGATTTCAACATCCTTCCCAGCTAGCTTTTTTTGATATTCGTCTTCTATAGATTTTTTCTCTTCTAATGCTTTAAGCTTGGTGTCGGATTCAACCTGTTTAGCAATGTTCTCAATTTTTGTATTTAGGACTGTAATTTCCTGTTCTTTCTTATTGAGAGCCTCTTTTGCTCTGTCATAAATATCTTTTTCTTTTAGTTTAGCTTCAAGCTCTTTCTTCTCTTCTATGGCTTTCTTGGCCGAATCTAGTTGAGCTTTAAACTCAGCATTTTTAATTGATTTAATTAATTCATTAATTGAAGACTTATCTATATCGGTTTCATGAATCGATTTGAGGTCGATAACATCACCTTTTTGACCATCTTCTAGCAACAAAAGTGTATTTTCATCTTGGATAGTTACTTTTACTGTTTTCATTGTTACTTTAGGATAAATTAAAAATACTAAAGAATACTAAATTGTAACAGGTAACAGACGACTCACAGCTTGTTTTATCAAAAAATCCTTAATTACCATTGTTGCCTTGCAGTCATCCTCATTGTAATCCAAGATACGCTGTAATTTTACCGGATCTTTGTCGGCTAAATATTCGTTATACCATTGTATTGATAAAGCTCCTGATGGCGTTTTGTCTCGCCAACTGAAATTTAAATAACGAGCAATTTCTTTTAATGAATAGCTCGAAAGCGGCCAGTCAGTCAGTTTTAAAATCACATCGATATACAAATCAATTGCCCGTTCTTTGCTAAAGAGCTTTTCCAACTCCTCTTCGGAAATAACATCCGGAAACAGCGTTCGCATATGCCGATAGGTCGTCTTCTCATGGGGAGAATAGTAATAAAGTGTGTAATCGTTTTCTGGTAAACTGCGAACGTAATCAACAAATTCTTTCCAAGCCACCTTTTCCGCTTCCCGAGTATTTGCTTTTGCTACAAACGACAGGTATCTCTCTCCTTGAGGTGACCGCTCGTAAACTCCATGAAGATAGACCAAAGCTTGAGTTGGATCATCCTCGATATCAAAATATAGTTCATAGGAAGTATTGGGGAAATTGAACTCTTGGTATAAAAGCGGTGTTTTGATTTGGTTAAAAACCCTGGTTCTCTGCTTAATTTTTTCTAATGTATCTTTACCAATATTTTTTAAAAAGCTTTTATCTTTTTTCTTTTGCTCTAGTACCGCATCAATATCAATTGAATCTACCTCCTCAAGTTTATTGACATTTAAATCTGACAAGATTGTATCTCTGGCGGTCCTGCCTACATAAAATATATTGGTTAAGTCATGCGTTTCCTTACACCATTTTTTACAACTGTTATACCAGGGACACAACTTACACTTTCCGGAATAAGCTGGTGTATTTTGAAGCTCATCTGCTAATAGCTGGCCGACCTCTAGCTTTAACTGTTGGTAAAATTGCCACCAACTTTGAGGAGTTCTGGGACCTATTGGCTGGTCTAAGTCATACAGAACCTCATTACTGGCAATATCGTAAATAATTGCTTCATGTTTGTGAGCAAAACCTAAATGCTCTAAAACTTCCACATATAAACATAATTGAGCTGCATAATGTTTTTTATATTTAGGCTCACTTTCTCCTCCCATATCGTCGACTCCCTCATAGCCCATACCGCTTTTAATATCAATCGGTATATAGGTACCGTCAGAATTCAAGCGTAATAAGTCAGGAATCCCTCGTAAATCACCATATTGGATCACACCTTGATAGATTAAAGGAACCTGGTTCTTCATGGCTTCTAAAGTTGCTCCAATCTGTTTACTAGGTTCTAGTTCTTTTATATTTACAAAAGCTCCTATCTTTTCAATTACTTCCTTTTCGCGCGACACACCTTTATCCCATAAAAGTTGAACAAAGGGATTTGTCTCAGGGTCTTTTTCCGCTTGTGGACCATACACATCCCGCCACACTTTATGCTCACACTGTAAAAAGTCATAAAGCTTGGAAGCTGTCGTGTACATAGCTGAATTGTAACAGCATTTAAGGCAAACTAGCATAAATGTTAACCGATAGGTTATTTGTTGATAAAATAGCTCATGGATGTTCATGCCTATATATCTGAATTACAGCGACAGCTAAGTTCAGGAATAGCTAAAGAACACGCATATCGACCTGCCTTAAAATCACTTTTTGAAGCAACTGGATTAGTAATCGCAATTAATGATCCTAAGCGTTCAGAGCACGGCAATCCCGACTTTGTTTTACAAGATATACAAAATAGATTATTAATTCGTGGGTACGGTGAATCTAAAGATATTGATGTTGATCTAGATACTATTGAGAAAGGCGAACAGCTAAGAAGATATTTGGGTTATTCAAACTTAGTGTTAACTAATGGTCTCGATTTTAGATTCTTCAAGAACGGTGAACGGTATTTTTCCATTAGAATTGGTCATTTAGAATATGGTCGGATAGAAACAGATGAAGATAATTTAGTTTTACTTTGGGAAGAATTAAAAAATTTCCTCCAAAGTCCTCCGGAAAAAATTAAAAGTGCCGTTAGGTTGTCTGAAATTATGGGTGGAAAAGCTCGACGTATTCGAGAAAATATAAATATTTTTCTAAAAAGAGAAGAGGATGAAAGAAATGTAGAAATTGAAAAAATGTATGCTGTTATCAAAGATTTATTAGTACACGATTTAAGTGTCGAGAAGTTTGCTGATATGTACGCTCAAACTTTAGTATATGGATTATTTATTGCTCGTTTTCATGATAAAACGCTAGATAGTTTTACACGACAAGAAGCTAGGGATCTAGTTCCTGCAAGTAATCCTTTCTTAAGGCAGTTTTTTGATCATATTGCAGGTTCCCAATTTGACAAAAGATTGGCTTATATTGTTGACGAACTTTGCGCTGTGTTTGAAGTTTCAGATATAAAAACAATTATTAAACATCACTATAAACAAGGAACTCTTTTTGAGAATGAAACTCCAATTAAGGATCCCATCATTCATTTCTATGAAGACTTCTTAAAAGAGTATGATCCTGAGCTTAAGAAGAAAATGGGGGCTTACTACACGCCGATCCCTGTGGTGAGATATATAGTAAGAAGTGTCGACGAAATTATAAAAACAAGATTCGATTTATCTAAAGGGCTTGCAGACAATTCGTATTTAACGAGATCAGTTTTTCTACATGGTAGTAAGGTTAAAGAAAGTTTGCATCGAGTACAAATTTTAGACCCTGCGGTTGGAACAGCCACTTTTTTGAACGAACTAATTAAATATATTTATGAAAATAATTTTAAGGGGCAAGAAGGGTTGTGGAGTAGTTATGTTGAAGAAGATTTAATACCGCGTCTATACGGCTTTGAATTAATGATGGCTCCATACACTATCGCCCATTTAAAATTAGCTTTAACACTAAAAGAACTCGGATATGATAAAGAATTTAGTAGAAGATTAGGCATTTATCTAACCAATACCCTCGAAGAAGGTATTAAAAGACAGCTAGATTTATTAAGCTTTGGATTGCAAGAAGCAATCAGCAAAGAAGCACAGGCAGCATCTGAAATTAAACATCATAAACCTATTATGGTAATAATCGGAAACCCACCTTATTCCATAAACTCAAATAATAAAAGTGACTATATTTTGAACTTGATTAAAGATTACAAGAAAAACTTAAATGAAAGAAAAATTAATTTAGATGATGATTACATAAAGTTTATTCGCTTTTCGGAAGAACTAATTTCGAAAAATGGAGAAGGCATAGTTGCAATGATAACTAACAACTCATTTATTGATGGCATAACTCACCGCCAAATGAGAAAGCATCTATTAGAAAGCTTTGATGAAATCTATATTTTAGATTTACATGGTAATAGCAAAAAGAAAGAGAGGTCTCCAGATGGAGGAAAGGACGAAAATGTATTTTCAATACAACAAGGGGTTTCTATTAACATTTTTGTTAAAAGAAATAATGGTAGTAAGAAAAATACAGAAGTATTTCATTCCGAAATCTATGGGAAACAAAAATCAAAATTTCAACAATTATCCACTCTTAAATTATCAACTACTAATTGGAATAAGTTAAATCCAACAAAACCAAATTATTTTTTTGTGCCTAAAGATTTCGATTTGACAGACGAATATAAAAACGGGTTTAGTCTCAATGAACTTTTTATTAAATTTAATTCTGGTATTCAAACTAAAAGAGACAGTTTGGTATATAAATTCAAGGAAGAAGAAGTTCAGTCCGTAATAAAAGATTTTGCCAATCTGGATGTAGAGCAATTAAGAACGAATTACAAATTACCAGCTGATGGAAGAGATTGGACAGTTAGAACCGCAAAAGAAGATATCGTCAACTCCGCAGGTCAAATTACGAAGATTTTGTATCATCCATTTGATTTTAGATATACGTATTACTCTGGGAAAGCTAAAGGTTTTATGGCTTATCCAAGATCCCCTTTAATGCTTAACATGCTTCGAGATAATATCGCATTGTTGTTAGTCAGAAATTCTAGACGAGGAAATGTGAACAATTTCTTATTATCTGACAAAATCGTTGACAAAGATGGAATTTCCCCTTTTGATAATGTACGTTTCTTTCCGCTTTATCTATACCATGAGGATGGTACTAAGACTTTAAACCTTAATGAAACTTTATTAGAAAAAATAATAAAAAAAGCAGGAGAAGCAAACGAAGTCGATATTTTAGATTATATTTATGCCTATTTATATTCAAAAACATATTTAAACAGATATAGTGAATTTATAAAAATTGACTATCCAAGAATTCCATACCCGCAAAATAAGGAACAATTTTGGCAATTGGCTGAAAAAGGAAAAAAACTAAGAGAATTACACTTAATGAGGGACGAAGAACTAAGCAATTTTATTTCTAGTTTTCCGATTATTGGTACTGATATTATTAGTGATTATAAATTCATAGATAACAGAATACACATTAACGATAAGCAATATTTTGGGAACGTATCTCAAACGACATGGAATATGACTATTGGTGGCTATCAACCTTTGCAAAAATGGTTAAAAGATCGAAAAGGAAAAAAACTTACTGCTACAGAAATTGAGTTTTATCAGAAACTAATAAAAGTACTTGTAAAAACAGAAGAGATTTCAAAAGAAATTGACGAAACAGTAACCTCTGGGTTTTACAAACCATCTTTAAATGTGACAACCACAGCTTTACAATCTTAAGGTCCAGTTTGCCCTACAAACGTTCTTGGATTAACCGGAATTCCATAAACATTAATTTGAAAATGTAAATGCGGCCCGGTCGACCGGCCGGTAGTTCCTTCTTTGCCGATCACATCTCCAATTTTCACTTTTTCACCTTTATAAACAAGGATTTTATCTAAGTGGCCGTATAACGAAGTGACATTATTTCCGTGATCAATAATTACATGCTTTCCGTAGCCAATCGCCGTTTGTCCAGCATATGTTACGGTCCCATCCATAAACGGGGTGATATCATCCCCGATTTTTCTTTCCGGGTTGGCGATATCAATACCAGTATGAAACAACTGGTAGGGAAGATGCGGGACACCAAAGCCTAAAGAAACAACTCCTTTAACCGGCCACACCATCGGAGAAGTTATCGTTGTTATCACCTCACCGCTGGCTGGATCATGAATTTCAACAGAATTTGTCGTTGAGTCAACCGTTGCAAGTTTATCCGACACAATATTGATACCTGTTTGAGTCAAGATAATGACGGCTACTACTGGTAAAAGCAACACTACTAAAAAGGCAGTTATAACGATCTTAAATTCTTTACGAAAAGACCATAAGGTAAATATAGTTCCAATTGGCACAGCCATAGTTAGCTGTAAATTTCCCTCGGATCGGTCGTCAACAGAGGGTGTTCTTTTTCCGAAGCCACGACTTTCAACGCCACGTGGTTTTGATCGGCAATAATGAGCGCCTCACCCCGATCGCATGTTAATAAAAAATGTTGCTCATAGCCGCTTAAATGGAACTCTTCGGCAACTTTTTTAATCGTGGTTGTATCCTGCTTCATTAATACGCGTAATGATGATTGAGAAGCAATAGCTCGTCCATATTCGGAACTTAAGAAATCGTTCGCCTGTTGGGAAATGATGGTGACTCCTAAATAATATTTCCTTGCTCTCCGAACTAAACCAGAAATAAATCGAGCGCTCTCTTCTTGTTGTAGCAATATCCACCCTTCATCGATAACCAGGATTCTTTTTTGAGGATGAGATTTAACCTGGGAATTAACAAAGTTAGCAATTGTTAACATCATTATTGGCCGTAAAGACTCATTTAAGTCTTTAATATCAAAGACCACCAATCGATTATCCAATTCAATGTTGGTTTGGGAGTCAAACACCGATGATAGCGACCCTTTGACAAACCGTTCCAGTCGATCACATAAATCTTTTTGCTTAAGTTTTTTTAAAGTTTTATAAAAATCTTTCAGCAGTGGAAATTCCTGTTTCTTTTTAGCTTTACTTTTCCCATTCAAGGTATAACCAAATTCTTTATAAGTTAATATTATGGCTTTATCTACCACCGCTTTTTCTTCTGATGACAATCCGCCAACCATTAGTGAAATGATTTCCGTTAAATCTTGAATGTGTTCCGATAAGCCGTTTTCGCCAGTAACAGTTGTCGTCGAAAAATCAAAGGGGTTAATCTTCTCTTTTGATTTGGATGATAACTGAATATAGGTGCCATCAACCGAAGCCGATAACTGCTTATATTCCCGCTCGGGATCAACCACAATTACTCTTGTTCCCTGCATTAGCTGGCGCAAGATTTCGACTTTGGCTGTATAGCTTTTGCCGCTGCCAGATTGAGCAAAAATAATACTATTGGCATTGGTTAGCGAAAAACGATCAATAATAACTAATGAATTATTTGATCGGTTGATGCCATACAATATTCCCGATTCTTGAACTAATTCAGACGATACAAAGGGAAAGGTAAGTGCTGCCGATGAGCTGTCCAAGTTTCGTTTTTGATCCAATAAGTTTTCGCCGCGTGGCAAAATCGATTGTAGTCCTTCGACTTGTTGGAAAGTCGCTGTCTTAATATAAAACATCCGAGTCGACATCACTGTTTCCAAAAGAGTCGTTAATTTTTGTAATTCAGACAGAGAATCTGCAGAAATAGTCATATAAATTGAAATCTGGAACAACTTTTCCTGACCGCGCAAAATCTTATCTTTCAGCTCCATAGCTGATTCCAGAGGATCGGTAATTTCCGAACCCACCACTTTACCGTCTTTGACCATGTTCCGCTTAGTTGATTCCAATTCTGTTATTTTTCGGTTAAGTTTGGGTAACGCCAACAGTGGGTCGACTTGCTCGATGTGATAGGCAATATCGATATTATGGTTGAAATTAATAAGCATTGATAGCCATCCTGTCGAAGCCACATACGGATAGCCGGAGATAAACAAAGTCCGCACAAAACGGTCACCAATCTGTAAGTAACTCGATTGTTCGTTTAAACCGGAATAAGATATAAGATCCACCTGGTCTTGCTCGCCAAAATAGAAATTAACCGCCTTTTTAGGGGTATTAATTTTTGTCAGTTTCCGTTTTCTTTTTCCACTTAGTTTTAGTTTTTCCAGGCGAGACTTGAGGTTAAACATAATTGTTCTCCATTAACTTTTGTAAAGTTTCACCTTTTAAAGTTTGCGTCTTTATTTGCTCGGTGTTATAAAAACTGTAAAACAAGTCCAAGATTTCGAGACTATTTAGAGTTCTAGCCTTCATTCCCAACTTCTCTAAACCCCGCACCACGATATCGGTTAAGAGTCTTAGTTGTTCTTTTACCAACTGAAAATCTTTATTTTTGTCAACATGTCGGTAAGGAATAACGATATAAAACTTTCGCGACAGGATCTTATTTCCCGCTACCAAATTAGTTATGAAATCACAGTAATTATCGATCTGATTCCTATAGGCTTTTTCTTTTTCTGTCTTTTTACTCAACGAAATTTCCTGCAAATAGCGATCAATATCAACTTCTCGAACACGAACGAGTATTTGCAGTTGACAGGGTAGGGAATTTAAAAAGTTTTGGAAGCTGTCGATTAAAACATCCTGTTCATCTTCGCTTTTCAATTCAAAATTAATCGAGGATGTTTCCAATAATACTCGATACTCGTGATTAGGCAGCACCAAGATGTCATCTTTGACTTCTTTTATCTGAATTTGGCGCCGTGAACTGATTTTATTTTTTGATTTGCTCAAAAGCCACATGGAGCCCTCCTTGTTTCCCTAACTTAAAACTTAAAGTCGTATTTTGATCACTAATGGCATGTAGTAACTTCACCGATTCAACTTCGGCTAATTCTTTTTCTTTTTTATTCGAAATGTTCACTTTCATTATTGCTTTCGATTTACTTTTTGTTTCTTTTACTGGATTTTCTATATCTCGCAAATAGTTATCATTCTTATCAAAAATAAAAAACATTGGCCGGAAGTTGAATCGTAAAAGAATTAAAAGCCAATTTAATACCACTCTGCCTTTGACCCGTAAAGACAAAATTAAACAAACCAAAAATACAATCCCAATCAGCGGCAACTTATACCAGGCTAATTTCATTACCGGTGGCAAGAACGCAAATAGAATTGTCGTCCAAAAAATCGGAACCATCAGAATAAATATCTGAGTTAAATTCAAGTTTCCGGCAATCTTGTCTTCTACAGTCGTAATTTGTGCTGGGATAACAGTCGTTCTCATGAGTGCACCACCTTTTTAGAAATTTTTGTTGTCTGCCTGGCCACGGCAGTAGACCTAGAAGCCGAGGAAGAATTGTCGGCAGTAATAACATTAATTATTTGTCCACCTAACTTTTTCAACTTTCCGTTACCAGACGTATAAAACATCATATGGGTCATCAATGAAGGTACCTTAAGAAGGGTTAGAAATAGGCCGATAGCCACTGCTATCGAAATTAAGGAATTATTTGATTGTTCTGGTAAGGCTAGAAATGAGGCCGCTAATTGGATAATAACCACATGAACAAAAACCATAAATACCGCCACTATATATGATTTAGTAGCGATCTCGGCAAAGTCCGACAGTTTGGGAATCGTCCACAAAAGAAAGATGAAAGGGGCTAATACCGCCCCTAGCGAAATAAAAATTAATCTGGTGATATACATGAAAAGTAATACTATCGCGACTATCAGAAAGATGATTAAAAAGATAAGTGTTATTAAAGGCGTCGTTCCAGTTATTAAAGTAGTTGGATTGATCGTATTAACCACCCACGAATGACTTAAACCGCCGGTGGAATTTAAAACAGCATTAACCAAAGCATTACAAGTAACGATGGCGTAATCGGCTAAAAATAAAGAAACGTTTGCTCCTAAAAAGAATAAACCAAGTCGAGGTAATACCTGTTTCAATTCCACTTCTTCAAAGCCGAAAGTGTCGGCACTCATTAAATGAAGTCCCAACAAAGCCGCGACTACTACGAATAAGGAATCAACAATTCCCAAAGATACCAACCAAAAATTAACAATTACTTGGTTTGATAGTAAGTTTGGCGTGGTCGTCAGATATCCTAAAATGCCGTCAACAATTGGTTTGGTAGCACTTTCCACGATGTTTTGAATAAACGCCGAAACGGCATCAATCAACACCTGTGTTAATCCATCACTCGGTTTGACTGAATCAAGCGGAGCAATGTTAACCGCCAGTGAAATCCCGGTTGCGGTAGTAGAGGACAAAGCATTGTTAAAAAGTGAAATTAAAACTCCGGACGCTAAAACGATTACTAAGCCAATTAAAGCATTACGAATCGTTTGTTTGGCAGCAATCAGCGATTGTGGATTTCCGCTGGATGTTAAATATTGATAACCGGCTTTAATTAAAAAGAAAACAGTGGCTACTCCAGCAATGGCTGTAATAATCGTGAGTGTATCAGTGGTATAGGCAGTAATTTCAGATGCTGTAGTGACAGCCAAAACAGGTGGAGAGGCCACAATACTAATGCCGAATAATCCCACCGCAACAGTAATGACTCTCCGTAAGGACATAAGGTCCTTTATTGGGTTGCTCCACCAAAAGCTCCGGTAGCAAGCTGGGTCACGACGTTGGAAAGCACGAAGGCACCCAGGACAACCGCCAAACCGATGGCCGAGTAAAGAATCGTTTTCTTTGATCGGTCTAAGGCTTCAGGATTACCCGAACTGGTAATATAGCCGATTCCTCCCCAGACAAAAAAGCCCGCAGCGATTAAACCTGCCAGAGTGACCAGTACCTGGATCACGCTTTGGATGAAGGTTTGGATCTTGGTCACATCAGCCGAGGCCGCCAAAGCCGGTGAGGCCATAAGAAGGAAAGTAACCAAAGGAATGGAAAGTACCATTATCTTTTTCATACGAGACGCCTTTATACAAACTTATAAAAGTGGCAGGTATAAAAAATTGTTTCAGTATCCCAAAAGATACAGTTTTTTACACAATTTTATAGTTAGAATCGTTATAACAAAAAGCTAAAGCTAAGTCAAACACTTATACCCTAACTTGTTGGAACTTTTATAGGCAGTTATAGATTCTTCACTCTTCGAGTGGCGCTACGCGCCGCAATTAAAAAAAATCTAAGTGTTTAAAAACTAATTTCTCGACCGATATCACCCTCAAAAGAATTGGCATAATTCAACAGCTGACCGTGGTTATTAAAAGTCATTTGAATTAGAGGTTGTCGGACTTCTTCATACGTTTTAAAACAGGGTGTTCCGTCGGCTTGATAATAAATACCTTTGGTGGTTTTAGCGATATCTTTGCTACACGTCACCGCCGGGGGGTCAAGAGTCACGGTTTGCTTAGGTCCTTTCCAAGTAAAGAAATAATTTGCGTCCATGTTCCCTTTTTGGTTACTTTCATGTGAATAGCTATCTAAATTTATTGCCCCCAAAGCTGAGGCATGGCTCGTAATAAATTCTTTGGCTAAATTCTCAATTTCACTTTTGGTGAAGATCTTTTTGTCGTTGGTGATGTCTCTATAGGAAGCTTGGATCACATGGTTAGTGGTCGGATTGACCAGAAACGTATTTTGTCCCACGCTGAAAGTTTCCGTTCGTGCCGCTACTAATTTATCATCTATGGTGTCATAAAAAGCATCGCTACAACTGTAGTTAACTGAGACCTGAGCGTCACCAACTAAGCTTCGAATCGCCGCCACTGCCTTATCTCGTTCAGCTTGTGGTCGAGCCGTAAGCTGGCAAATTTCTTTCCTGGCCTCAGTGGCACTCTTCTCATCTGGATACCCAGCGGAACTTAAACTAGCTTCACTCAGTTCCTTTATTCTTTGGATATTTTGGTCATTAGTTGAAACTAATTGAGCAGGCTTTTGTTTGGTAAAGAATATAAAAATAACAAGGATCAATAAAACTAAAAATATCCCCATATAGATAAATTTATTGTTGTTTTCTCTCGTCTTCATACCCCAATAATACACTCCAATACTTTGTCCTGTCCTGCTTTTTCATTATATGGGGTTCAAATCACCCGTCAAAAGGTGGGTCTGACGATCCTTTTTCTCCACTTCGTTTCGAAAAACTTTTGACAGCTGCTTTTCACCCCATGCCCTTTCTTAATGGACAGGACAAATGAGTTCTTTCCAGATTATAGATTTATTAAAGGGGGTGAATAAACATGCAGTTGTTAACTGAGGAGTTAAAGCAAAAACTGCCGCAACTCTATAGTAGTGAAAACGAAAAGGATCCCATGGTATGGTGTAAGTTCTTTACGCCAGATTCCAGTTGGACCTGGTACGCGATTGAGTTTGATGGGACTGATACCTTTTTTGGGCTGGTTGATGGTTTTGAAGAGGAACTTGGTTATTTTAGCCTTGCTGAACTTCAATCAGTCAGGGGTAAATTAGGTTTACCGATTGAACGGGACCGCTTTTTCAAGCCGTGTCGGCTATCGGAAGTAAGGAAAGCCTAGTTTTTTAACTACCGTTGTTCAGAGCAGCGGTAGTTCTTTTACAATTAAAAAATTAATCTGCGGTCCACCTTCACTTATTAAAGTTTTTTCGATAAATTTATCCAGAAATTTTATTGTTAAATCGTTGGTGCAATAGAATACTATTTCTGGAAAAGAATACGATGTATTCAATTGCCATTGATTACTTAAATAATATTCAATATAGTTTTTAATTCTGTTTCTTAATACAAAACGCGGAATATCGCTATTGAGTACTTCAATGAAATATCGCTTGGTTTCCTTATTATGTTCTGAGGCAACATAAATGTCTGGAAACGGTTTTAACAAAAAATCATAGTTAAATAAATCCGTTTTCGTATAAAAATATAGTTTTCCATTATTATCATTAAACTGTTCTGAAACTTTTATAAATAAGTTAGCAATTACAATTGAATGATTAATAAAGCGTTTCGTTCTTTTTTTATCTTTATAAATTCGTTTTATCAACAACGAATCTATTTCATTTTGTTGATTTAAGAAAGTTATACATTTTTTATCCAAGCAATAGACAGCCGGTTTAGTATTATCAGGAAATGTTTTATCATAGATTTTATAGATTAGGTGTTTGTCAGATAAATTTTTCAGCCATTTGTTGATTTGTCCGGGGTGTTTATGGTTAAGAAGTGTTTGAATTTGAATACGAGTCAGGAAGCGAAACCGGAGGAGATGGTGGAGTATGGAGAGTTGTTGTTTGGTAATAGAATGAGTTATGGTTGTGATAGTCATATTAGTAAGGTAATGCGTGGGGTGATGCGGCCTTTTTCACTTCTTCTTTCTTTAGAAAGAGAAGGGGAGAATATTTAACCATAAATTTCCTAAATATAGGCTTTAAGTAACAAATTATTAGCGCAGCGCTCTGAGTCCTAAAAAGCAGTACTTTTTTCATATGTTAATGGATTTTAGAAGTCTGTCTAGTTATCCTTTTAATAAGTCGTGTTTGTGATTTATTGTTTACGTACGGTTTTGAATAATTAGCTTGTGATGCTGCGATTACTTTTCCAACTCTGTCTTTATTAATCGTAATAGTTAGAGGAACAGTTTCTCCGGAAAAGGGCTCCTCGGAAGTTAACGCATTAATCTTAATGTAGAAATGAAAAGAGGGAAGGCTGGCAATTTCTCCCTGAGTTACATAAGGATAAAACTGTGGCAATAGCAATCTTTCGTCGTCTGGATTAGCCGTTCGAAAACAAATAACAGTTCCAGTATTAGCCAACGTAATGTTTATCAGTGATTTGTCTTCCAATTGGGCAGTAGTTTGGTGTGCCAAGATAGCATTTAGTCGATATTTTCGTGCCTCGGATAAGATTTGAGCAAACGCCGGAGTGGCAAAGTTTTGGAATTCATCTACATAAAGATAGAAATCTTTTCGATGCACATCATCAACCCTGGCTCTCTTTAATGCTGCCAATTGGATTTTAGTCATCAGCATTATTCCAAACAATTCAGAGGTATCTTCACCAAGTTTTCCCTTGGAAAGATTACATAATAGAATTTTGCCTGAATCCATTATGTCATCAAAATTAATTGAAGATTTTGGCTGTTCCAAAATCCGCTTTGCTGTCGGAGAAAATAGAAATCGTCCAATTTTATTAGTAACCGGTGAAATCATTTGAACCTTTTGATAATCACCTGCTTTACCGAATTCGTAGGTCCAGAAATCTTTAAGATTTTCATCATCCAAAAAGTTAGTCACACCTTTTTGGTATGGCGTATTTGAAAGCAGCTTGTAAACCGTAAACAACGTCGCGTTAGGAATAGTGAACGCCGTATAAATAGTATTACGCAATATATATTCCATCCTTGGCGCATAATTTGATGGATACAGCTTATGGAACAGTGAAATAATACTTTCAGCAATAAACTCTTTTTCCCTCAATGCGTCGTCATCACTTAAACCCGGAGTCAGTTCTAATAAATTTAAAGCTATGGGGTTAGCAATATCATCCGGGTTGAAGTAAACCACATTATTAATTCGGTTATCCGGAATAAGATTAAGTATCTTATCTATTAGGTCGCCATGAGGATCGATAATCGCCAAACCTTTGTTGTGTTCGATATCCTGTTTAATCATGGATGAAAGTAAGGTCGATTTACCGGTTCCCGTTGCTCCGATTATATACATGTGCCGTCTTCTTTCATCTACGTTCAGACCAATTTTTGTTGTTGTACCACCGTATGTATTTTGACCAAAGTAAACATCCAAATCCTTAGACTGTTTCAAGGTTAAAGGAGCAGGTAATTCCTTGCTTTGTTGTTTTACTAAGTCCTCAGTTTTAGTAGTGCTGGTAAAAGGTAAGTGGTAAATGTCTGCAATTTCCATGACCGATAAAATTGGATTATTGGTTAGTCCATGCAAACGATTTTTAAATAAAAAGAAATGCAATCGCTTTACTAATAAAACATTGAGTATTCGCTTTCTTCTTAATGCCTGGTAGCTAGAGTTAGTGTACGAAGACAAAGAAGCTACTATCCCTTTAATTCTTGAACTTCTTCTAGATTTGCTGGGGCTAGTTACAAGCAATCTAATCGTTGTATTGAATAACTGTTGGTCTAGTTTGCTTTTGACCTGCTTTTCCAACTCTTGCTGATACACATTATCAACCTTTCTTTGTCGTTCGCTTAAAAGAGATGATAAAAAAGGACCTTCTTTACCCTCAGAAAAAACAAATATAAGTACTCCAACTGGTAGAAATAGAAGGTTGAGAAATAAAAATAGAATCATCTTAAAAACGGGTTGTAAAGCGTGCCCATTCTTTAAATTTTTAAGATTAGTAAAAAGTTCCTTGTTTCGATAGATCAAGCTGGTTACCGTTTGAATATCCTTGGTCGAAGATTTTTGAAGTGGCGTCGTAACTACCTGAAAGGTAACTAATTCCTTCGGTTCCAATTTAGTCATTGCTCCAGTTAAGTAAGCAATGGGGTCATGATTTTCCAACGAGCTTTGGCTTTTTAATGGAAAAGCAAAATGGTTAGTAAAAGTAAACTCAATAATTGAGGAGTCTTTAATATTTTGTAGAGGGTTTACGTAATCGTTTACTTCCTTTATTGTCATTCCTGATAAGTAGGCAAGAAGCTCGTGTTTAACGATAGTGGCATCCTCTTCATTTACACGAATTAAATATCGAATTCCTTCTTCTTTGGAAGAAACGATCTCAAAAGAATAGTTTTTGGTTTCATTAATAATTCTTTGAAACCACGACCGTTGTTTAGCCAAACCGTGTAT
This sequence comes from Patescibacteria group bacterium, assembly GCA_023380755.1. Classification (GTDB taxonomy): domain Bacteria; phylum Patescibacteriota; class Microgenomatia; order UBA12405; family UBA12405; genus JAMCSD01. The sequence continues at coordinate 5,104 of JAMCSD010000008.1, read as the reverse complement.
TAGTAAAAATAGTTGCTGGGTAGTATAGGGAATTTGCTCGGTTTTTCTTAAAGGAAGTATTTCAAGCAATACCTGTTTCTCTCGTACTTTTTTCCAAAACAACAATAGTTTGATCAAGCCTCGTATAACAAAAACTATGCTTAGGATAAAAATTACTATAGATAAAATTTTAGTGAGATAGAGAGCATAGGAATAATAAGGAATGTTTACAGGCCAAAGAGAATGAAAATCAGTGAATATAAATTGTAGTGGCGTCCTGCTCATAGTAGTGTATTTTCAAGCAGGTACCTTTTAACAATTTTATCGTTAGAAAAGGCGGTAAGCGAGTATATACCAAAATACAGATCTTAAATAGCAGTAACTTAAGCCAAACTTATTGACACTATCTCTATAAAGATATATACTATCTTCATCGAGATAGTTATGGAAACACTACAGTTACAACAAATTATTACGCCTAAAAACTCTGACAACATGAGTGTGATTGAGTCGACTCTAAATAATATATTTCCAATATCTTCTGAAGAAAATAAAATTGTTGGGATTAAAAGAACGCTAGGGGATTCAGCTCAAACCCTGTCGGATGAGCAACTTGAATCCATTATTACTGATTTTCAATATCTTATTGATACTTGGCTTTGTGAATTTGAAAAGAATGTTTTTGGAGGTAAGACGTTAATCGAGTTATTAAGTGAAAAATAATATGCAAACAACAAGCAAAACAGAAATCACAAAAGCAGTAATTTATTTACGTGTATCATCAGAAGAACAAGTAGATAACTTTTCTTTGGATACTCAACAAGATATCTGTCTTAAAGAAGCTCAGCGTCGAGGATTGGAGGTCGTAAAAATATTTCGAGAAGAAGGTAAGTCCGCTAAAACTATAACCGGAAGACCAGTGCTTATTGATCTTCTCGAATATTGCCGTAAAAATAAAAAGAATGTTGATGCAGTAATCGTTTATCGCTTGGATCGAATGTCACGCCAGACATCTGATTATTTAGCCATAAGAAAGAAATTAACTGAAAACAATATCACGCTCATTTCGGCTACTGAGCCAACTGGAAATAGCCCAACAGAAAAGCTTGTAGAAACTATGCTAGCTGGCTTCGCTCAATTGGATAATGACGTTCGAAGCGAAAGAACAAAAAATGGTATGAGAAGTCGTTTTTTAGCTGGATTAACTAATGGGACTGCCCCTTTAGGATATAAAAGCCAAAATGGATACGTAGTTAAAGATTCTAAATATTGGGACAAGATGAAAGAAGCGTGGGAAATAATTGCCACCGGAAAGAAAACACTTTCAGAAATGGCCGAAATAATGAATAAGTTAGGTCTACGGCAAACAGTTAGGGGAAAAGAGTACTTACTGCGCCCTCAGACAGCTAGTCGACTATTTAGAAATAAATTTTATATGGGTAAATTAACATCAGAAAATTACCCTGAAGAAGTAAGAGGCCAGCATATTCCCATGATTACAGAAGCGCAGTATTATAAAGTCCAGGCTATAATTGACGGAAGAAATACCAGCATCGCAATACCATTAGTCCGGAGATATAGAGACAATCCCGATTTTCCTTTACGGAGAATTGTTAAGTGTGGTAAATGTGGTGCAGCTTTTACCGGAGGTTGGAGTAAGTATCATCAATATGCTTATTACCTTTGCCATAAAAGATGTGGAACTCCTTCAGTTAAGGCTTATGAACTCGATTTTTCAACGGTTAAACTTTTGCAAACAATAACACCATCTAAAGGATGTTTGGATGCCTTTATCTCTTTACTTAGAAAAACATACTATAAGCGGGTGGCTAATCTTCAAAAAAGAAGAGATGAAGCTGATGGAGAAATAAAACGATTGCGCGTTCTAAGACAATCTTTAATTGAAAAAAATTTGAATGGTATCTACAGCGATGAAATGTTTAAAGAGCAAAACAAGATGATAGAAGAACAAATAACGAGCGCTCAAATTTCAAAAGATGACGCCTTATTGGATAAATACAACTTAGAATCAATTGTTAGTTTTATCAAAGACAAATTTAGTGATCTGGGAAAAACCTATCAGGAATCAGATTTAGGGCAAGCAAAAGTGCTCCTAAGTTCGATCTTCCCCTCTGGACTATCGTGGGGCTTTCCTGGTTATTCAAACCAATATATTAGCCCTATGTTTACATCTATACGTCAATTTGAGACACAGGTCATCCCGTTGGGTGTGCCCATCGGGAGTCGAACCCGAATCACAGGCTTCGGAGGCCCGCATTCTATCCATTTAACTATGGGCACAGGGTCACGCTATTTTACCCTATCCCACCCCAACTTAAAAATAGGCTAATATTCCCAATATCCCATGGATAATCGCCAGCGTTATTGATAGTGCTGCCAGCCTCGGATGCCACTTAAAGGGGATTACATGGTTGCCTTTGTAATTAAGAAACCCGACCAGCGCCGTGGTTAAGAACGAAGAAATAGTCAAAATTCCTAAATACATCATCAAGGGTTTGCCCAAAATCAGCATATAACCGAGTGTCCTTAAGTTCATTTTTCGAAAACCAGTTCTTCCACTGGTGCCCCTAATTCCACCAATGCCTGCTTAATGTCCTTTGTGAAGGCTGGTGGTCCGCATAAATAAAATGGTTGTGCCCAATTCGTAATGTATTCCTCTAAAAAATCTTTCGTAATTCTTTCCTGAAGATATGCCGGGTTCTTTTCGCTGGTTAATGTCAATAATAACTGCCCCGGTTTATTAAAATAAAACTTTAATTCTTTTTCTAAAATTATATCTGCTGCCGTCTGGTTGGAAAATATTAGCCGGTTACCCTCGATTCTATTTTCTTGAAATAGTTCCCGAAAAATAGCAATAAATGGGGTTATTCCCGCTCCGCCGGCAATAAATACCCCTTCTGATTTGTATTGAATTGTTCCGAATGGCTCGCTTAAAATGAGCTCCTCTCCCGCTTCTAGTTGGTGGAGCGCCTCGGTCACTCCGTGGCGTTCCGGGTATCCCTTAATGGTAAATTCCAGTACCCGATCGGCAGTTAACGAGGTAAAAGTAAACGGCCGCCTGGCCTCTTTCCATTCTGGCTTATTGATCGCCACGTCAGTCGCTTGGCCCGGTGTAAACACGTATCCTTCCGGCTTCTCCACTATAAACCGTTTGACGTTGTGGGTCACAAATTCCGTCATCAATACCTTTACGGTTTTGCCAAGTGCCATACCCCTCCAATCCCGTCTCCGTATATGTCACCCGAATCTTTATCCTTAAAATAAAAATAAAGCGGCCGATTTTGATAGGCATACTGCTGGCTGCCATCACTGCGCTTAATGACTATCACTCCTGTTGGCAAGCTGCCAGGGGTCATTGTCCCTACCGTATAAGGTGGCCAGGTAGTTGCGCATGTTCCCGTACAAGTACTCATGTCTTTTTTATCGTTATCAAAAACATATAAAGCCATACCTGTGCTGCTCACTAATCGGCTCCCTTTATTCGGATCATTTTTTACATTCACTACGCTTGAATTAGTCGGGGCAGTGGTTGCCATTGGAGTCGCCGAACCATATGTATTTGCTCCGCCATAAGTATTATTTTTTCTTAAAAAGAAATAGTAAACACCATAATAAATCACTCCTCCGATTATTAGATAAAGTACAATCCATTGCCATGATGGTCTTTTTCCATATTCTGCCATAGAACTATTATAAAACCAAACTACCACATAAACAATAGTAGTTACTATATCTTAATCTACCAAGTTAACCACCAGTTTTCCCGCCTTCACGTCGGCGACCATCCCCAACGGCTCGTTGCTTTCCTGGTCCAGCATTAACAAGGCCACTTGGTCCAGTAGCTCATTTTGGATCAGGCGCTTTAGCGGTCTTGCCCCAAAAACCGGGTCATAGCCCTTTTCCGCCAGGTATTTTTTCGCCTTTTCTGTAACCGACAGCACAATATTTTGTTCCTTTAGCCGGGTAATTACCTGGGCCAGTTGAATATCCACAATAGTCACTAATTGCTTTTCGCTGAGACTGTTAAAGATGATGATTTGGTCAATCCGGTTTAAGAATTCCGGCCGGAACACTTTCGTCACCTCCACCTCGGGCAAATTCGACGTCATGATAATTACCGTGTTGGTAAAGTCCACCGTCCTACCCTTGCCGTCCGTCAGTCGCCCCTCGTCAAAGACCTGCAAAAAAACGTTAAAAATTTGCTGACTGGCTTTTTCAATTTCGTCCAAGAGGACCACGGTGTAAGGCCGTCGCCGTACGGCTTCGGTTAATTGACCGCCCTCATCGTAGCCCACATACCCGGGTGGCGAGCCGATCAGCCGGGCTACGGTGTGTTGTTCGCTGTATTCGCTCATATCAATCCGCACCAGTGCCCGTTCGTCATTAAATAACTGTTCTGCCAAAGCTTTGGCTGTTTCCGTTTTTCCCACTCCGGTTGGTCCCAAGAATAAGAAGGTGGCAATCGGTCGGCTGGCTTCTCCCAGTTTCAGTCTCGATCGGCGCACCGCGTTGGCCACTGCTTTGATTGCTTCGTTCTGGCCTACCACCCGCCTTACTAAGATCTCCTCCAAAGTTTTTAGCTTGTCAGTTTCGCTTTTTAGCATCTTCGTGGCTGGGATTCCTGTCCACCGCGATACCACCTTGGCAATGTCTTCTTCGGTCACTTCTTGCCTAATTAGCCGTTCTTCTTCTGGGATTTCCTTCCACGCTTTTTCTGCCTCTGTTAATTTCTTTTGCGCCTCGGGGATCCGTCCATACTTAATTTCTGCGGCTCGGTCCAACTCTAGGCTCCGTTCGGCTGACTCCAGTTCCGCTCGCAGTTTATCAATTAGCTCGCGTTGTTTTTGCACATTTTCCATCACTTCTTTTTGGTTTTTCCACCTTAGTTCCAGGTTTTTTAGGGCCTCTTTTTCGTTGGCCATTTCTTTTTCAATTTGGGCCAGCCGTTCCGCGGCTCCGCCACTCTTCTCTTTTTTTCGTGCTTTTTGTTCAATTTCCAGTTGCCGCACCTTCCGGATTAGCAGGTCAATTTCGGCTGGTGATGATTCCATTTGTATCCGCAGTCCCGATGCCGCCTCATCCACTAGATCAATGGCTTTGTCCG
>JAMCSD010000007.1 GCA_023380755.1 Patescibacteria group bacterium | reverse complement strand
GTATGCGGCAGTATTTTCACCAGAAGCGATAGTAATTAAATGCGGATCCTTAAAACAGTTTGCACGAAATTGTGTAGCGTGGAATATTACAAGGCAAAGTTAATAATTAGAAATTAGTTTTGAGCCAGTCTTCAAGATTGGTATCGTTTTTATAGACAATCACATTTTCTTCGGGAACTCTTGGCACCTCAAACATTTTGATTAAATTATCGAGGGTAAAAGAAGGGGCTAGGTGACGTTGTTTGGTCTGTTTATTATTTTTGATTCTTTCATGGATAACTTCCAAAGGAATATCGAGATAAACAACAACTGTTTGGAGCCCTAAATCATCAGCTACTTTTCGAAATCGACGACGAAGCTTTAATAATGGATTGGTATCGTCAATGATGACATTTTTACCGCGGGTTAGGGTTTCTTTTAAGCGAGTGCGGGTTATTTGAGAAGTTTTTTCCCATTCTTCGACCGGAATAAATTGGTTGCTATTTAATCCCCTTTCTTGATTAATTTGGTCAAGAGAAATGATATCAGCGTCCAAATAAGCGGATATTTTCTGGGCTAAGTATGATTTACCGGAGAAAGAAAGTCCACACATTAAAATAAGATTAGGATTCATATTTGTGGATAGTAGACTTTATTTTTTGGGCGAACTTTTCAGAGGAAAAATTGGCAGCTTGGTGCTCACAATCGGCAGGTTTAATTTTCAGTTTAGCTAATTTCTGGATAGCGGCGGCACAAGCGGCCGGGGTGAGCTCGTCAAAAAAGACGCCGGTTTTGCCGTCCAAAATAGTCTCAGTGGCTCCCCCACTGCGGTAGGCCACCACCGGGCAACCAACAGCCAGAGCCTCAACCGGAGCAATGCCAAAATCTTCGTGATCGGAAGGGAAAAGAAAAGCCCGGGCTTGGGATAAAAGTTGATATTTAGTGCTATCGTCGATCTCCCCTAAAAACTCGATGGTAGGACCAGAAAGTTTTTTAAGCTCGGCTTCGGTGCCGGCAAAATCACGGCCATAAACTTTGAGGGGAACATTAAGTTGGTTGCAGGCCTCAATGGCGACGTCAAAGCGTTTGGCCCGGGCAAGGCGGCCACCGGTTACATAAAAAGGAAGTTGCTCAGGTGATTTTTTGTGATGCTCGCTACCTTCGGGCTCGTTGACTCGCGTTCGCTGCGATTCTAAAAAATCATCCTTCGCTTGTTTTGGTGTATCCACCGGCGGATTGATAACAACGGAATCACGACGATAAAATTTTTGGATGCGAGCGGCGGTGGTGTGGGAATTGGCAATAAACTGGTCGACGTTTTGAGCCCAATGAAAATCAAGAAGGCGCAAAAAGTGATTGACAACTTCGGCTAGGGCGTTAGCTAAAGGGTATTTTTTGATGTTGCGGGCAGTGGGAAGACCATAAAGATAACGCGGTGGCGTGTGGCAGTAACACACCAGACGAGCACTTTTTTTGTTCAAGGCATTAGGAAAATAGGCGCCAGTAGCGGAAGTGATGATAAGATCAAAATCAGAAAAGTTAAATTGTTTGAAAGCCCAAGGAGACAAAAGGCGGAGCGGGCTAATGAGTTTAGGAGCAAAAGGAATAAAGCGGAAAAAGCTTTGATGGACCCGACTCCCCCACTTCTTTTCCAGGCGGGCGCGATGGGGGCCAAAAGCAGAAGGCTGGTAAAGGGTGGTAAAGATGGGGGCATCAGGATAAAGATCGGAAAGAGCCTCAAGGACACGCTCGGCACCGCCAATTTCTTTTAAATAGTCGTGAACTAAGGCAATTTTCAACGTTTTTATTTTTAAATTTTTAAAATAGAGATCCTTGGTTGGGGTCAACGGAATTAGGTTTCTTTTTGGTGGATTTTGCTAACCCGTGATGATTCTCTAGTCGGGAGACGAGGGAACGAAAGCCATAGTCGTTAAAAACTGCGGCTAATTTTTGGAGGCGATTTTGGTGCCAACGAGCAGAAGCAAGCTTAAACTTAACCAAAGGGATGTCGGTAACTAACTGGGCTAGGCGCTGGGAAAGATAGGCGTCTTCCTTGGCACGGAGGAGTTTGTCTTTGGCGGTGCCATCGATAACATCCAGATGTTGATAAATATGGTCGAGAGTTTGGTATTTTTCAAGAAGATTGACGGCCGTCTTGGGACCAATGCCAGGAACACCGGGATAACAATCCGAATTGTCACCAACAAGGGCCTTAAGGTCCACCACCTGATCGGGACGAACGCCTAATTTTTCCCGGACCTCGGCAGGGCCGAAAAGCTTGGTTTCAGAAAGGCCATGAATCGGCATGAAAAGCTTGACTTGAGGGGTAACCAACTGCATTAAATCCTTGTCGCCAGTAATAATGATGACTTCATTAACTAGATGACGTTGGGATTTCCGACCAACTTTACGGAGGGCTTGGTGAGTAACAGTAGCAATGAGATCGTCGGCTTCATAACCGCCGACAGCAAAGAGGGGCAAATCGGCCTTTTTAAGGCTGTCATCCAATAAGGGAAACTGAGATATCAAATCATGGTCAGGAATGGCCCGTTTGGAACGATAACCCAAAAATTCAGTGTTGCGAAAGGTCGGCCCAGGGGAATCGGAGCAAACGATAACATACCGAGGGTGAAGCTCTTTAACGGCAGAAAGCAACATGGAATAAAAACCATAAAGTACGTTAACGACCTGGCCATTGTGGGTTAAAGGGGGAATAGAATGATAGGCCCGATGAGCAATAGCGTGAGAATCAATAATAAGGAGTTTACCCATAGTCAAGTTTACCATCGAGAAGAAAGGCAACGGATTTTCTTGACAGAAAAGGACAGAAACGATATGATGAGGGACACTGGGTTTTTCCCAGAAAATGCACGTTAACATAGTCATTCGGACTATGTTAGAGGCCGGACAACCTCCGGAGCACAGCGCTCCAAGCGAGGAAACGGCAAAGATAATTTGGTCCGAGGAAAAAGGAGCGAAATAAAGATGGATATCGCAAGCCGAATGAAGCGACAGGTTGACCTGATGAGTGAATTATCGGCAGCTGATCTTGTGCCATTTGCCCCGGCGGTTTTACGAAATTCTGACCATAAGTCTCTAAATGATGAGGTTTTAGCTGGAGAAATGTTTCAATCTTGGCGCCGAATGAAGGTGGTACCCGTCTGGGTGAGCGTCGCGGATTTGACCCAACGAAGACTTCATTTGCCAATGGCTGGCCGCTATTTAATTCGCGATTTAGCGGAACAAGCCGGAATACATAGACCAGAACCGACAAGTGTTAATCGAGATGATTGCAAAGGTTGCCGGTTGGGCAAGATTAAGGCTGATTTTATTCTGAACGATGAGACGGTGGGGTGTTGTACGTTGTGCCGGGTGGGGTTAATAGAAGGTGACCATGTGGTGATTTGGCCACAAGCCGAGGCTGACGGGAACGACAATTGATTTTAGAGGAAGTAAGCCTTCCAAAATGCCTGGAAGGCTTACTTTAGGAATTCTTTTTCCTCGGATATTTAAGAGTAATTTTTGACAATCCCCCGACAGTGTTATATTATAAGTCTCTTTGGGAAAAGGTTCCAAAGGGTACATTAAAAGGGTGTGAGTCACTCTGAAAGTAAGCTTACAAGGCGTAAGGGAAGCTTGAAGAGTGAATTTTTAAGTCCAAGGAAAGGAGACTAATGGACAGAAATACCCAGATTCGAATGGAGAGGTTGGTGGAAGAGTTCATGAATTTGCCGAATGAAATAATCATGGGATTTATCCCAGAGGCGATGAGAACATTGGGGGCAATAGGAATGGCAGATGCCGGCGATCTGCTAACAAGCGCTTTTTTGGCGTGGAGACAAACTCAAAAAACAAACGTTGCGGTGAAGATTGAAAACGGAGAGATGCAAATAAGGGAACTGCCGATGTCAGGAAGGAAATTGGTTGAGGTATTGGCAAAACTGTTGAGAAACGGAAACGAGACTCAAGATGATAAAAGCGAAAGCGAGTGCCCTATAGGAAGGCGAAAGTTGGCCCTGACACTCAATGGCAAAGAAATGCCTCTATGCCAGGTGTGTAAGATGGATGGAGTGTTTGCGAATGACCAATTGGTGGTAAAGACGGTGGGCTGGAAGAGCGATGAAGAAATGGAAGAAGAAAATGGCGGAATACTGGAAGTCATTGTGGGCATACCGACACCGGAGCCGGCAGCAAATGGCTTTAGTGTAAATTAAGTTGACCGAAAAAGTCTGGGGTTACTAATATGCCTGACTCTTATCCTTGGACTTTTTCGGTTTTACTTCATACTGTAAAATTAAACTAATGGAACAGCACCCGATTCCACAACAAATTACTTCCTACGAGTTTAAGCTCGTCGGAGACATGACGCTAAAGCAATTTGGGAAAGCAGCAGGGGGAATTATTATTGCCTTGTTACTAAACACTTCACACCTAGTATTTTTTATTAAATGGCCCTTAATGTTGGTGTCGGCTTCAACTGGATTAGCAATGGCGTTCGTTCCCTTTCAGGACCGACCATTGGAAACATGGATATTTTCATTTATAAAAAGTATTTATTCACCGACAATTTATATCTGGAAAAAGAGACCGGAAAAAAATTGGCTAGAAATCGACAGAACTAAGAGGTTGGAAATCCTAAATGAAGAGAAGGATGAAGAAATTCCCCAAAAGGATGAGAAAAGGGTGGAAGAATTTATTGCTTCCCTACCATCAGTAAAACACCACGATGAAGTGGAGTTAGAAGAGCCCAGAACCCAAAAAGCAGAAGAGTTAGTTCCGGGATTGGAAGCAGTAAAGGCACCACAGCCAGAAACAGCAAATAAAGAGATGGGGGGGGAGGTTAAATCAGAGGATTGGAGGAATCAAAAATTGGATTTGAACTTAAAAACAGCCAAGGCACAAGCAACGGGGACAGCTGTGTTTGGAGCTATCCCCATGCCGGATACACCAGATGTCGCCAACGTTTTAGTGGGAATGGTGACAGATAAAGAAGGCAAAATCGTGGAAGATGCCATTATTGAAATCCAAGATAACGAAGGTAATTCAGTGCGAGTCTTAAAGACTAACACATTGGGACAGTTTAAGACAGCAACCCAACTGGCAAACGGGACATATTTAATTATTCCGGAAAAAGGCGGTTTTAAGTTCAATAATGTGAACGTTCAGTTAGCCGGAAAAATAATGCAGCCAATTAAAATTCAAGCAATGGCTTAATTAGTAATTAGTGACTAGTGATTAGTGAATAGAAATTACGGTATGATAAAAAGAGAAAAGCTATGGCGACTGATCCTCTAAAAATGGCAATTAAGGGTACGACCCAAGACCATCTACCAATAGAAGACATTGTGGATGGGATTGTAATTCTGAAGGACGGCTCGTGCGCCCTGATAATGCAAATTTCCTCGGTCAATTTTGACCTATTATCAGAGAAAGAACAATCAGCTTTAGTGTTTGCTTATGGCGGGATATTAAACTCCCTAAACTTTCCGGTGCAAATTATTATTCACTCAACAGCAAAAGATATCACTTCATACATGAATTACTTACAATCTTTTGAAGAAAAACCGGGGAATAATCCCCTACTTAAGGAGCGAATCAAGAATTACCGAAAGTTTATTGAAGAAATGGTGCAAAAAAATGATGTGTTATCAAAATCATTTTATATTGCGGTGTCATTTTCAATATTAGAGTTAGGGTTAAAATCGGCTACCGGTCAAAACACATTTGCTAGCGGACTACCATTCTTGCCGAAGCCAGCGCCAACCAGCCTGCCGTTTACAAAAGAATATATTTTAGATAAGGCGAAGGCCAGCTTGGAACCAAGACGAGACCATATTATGCGGTTGTTTGCGCGATTGGGATTAGAGGTGAAGCCATTATCAACTAAGGAGTTAATCCAGTTAATGTACCGAATATATAATGAAGAGTCAGCACCACAACAAAAGATCCAAAGCTTAGAATTTAACACACCGATCACAACGACTAAGTTAACACCACCAACAAAATAATATGGGATTATTTAATTTAAAAAAAACCAAAAAGGAAGAAGCAGCAGCAACCACGGCCCCAACGACGGCGCCAACAACTGAACAAGGCCAAGGAGTAAGACCATTTGTGGAGGGATTGGTGTCAACGAAGGATATTATTGCCCCAACTGCCCTAGAGGTGGATTTTGACTTTATCAGAATTGACAACAAATATTACCGAACTTTATTCGTGGCCGGATATCCACGGTTTGTAAACATTAATTGGCTGTCAACACTGATTAATTTTGACGCATCCTTATCAATCTCAATGTATGTTTATCCAACTGACGGTAAGGAAATTTTGGACGACTTAAGGCGGAAAATTGCAGAAATGGAGGCGGAATTAACCACAGATATCCAACGGGGCAAAATTGTGAATCCAGCCACCCAAGCAAAACTCGAGGACGCACTCAACCTCCAAGCAGATTTGGTTAAAGGGGAGGAAAGATTTTTTCAGTTCGGGTTATATATCACGGTGTCAGCCTACACGAAGGAGGAAGTTAATCGGATAACCAAGAATTTGGAATCGGCTTTAGGAGCACTGATGATCATTAGTAAAAAGGCAACACTGCAAATGGAAGAAGGGTTTGCCACCACCCTGCCGATTTGCAGCGACCGGCTTAAAATTACCCGCAATATGGATACGACCTCATTGGCGACAACTTTCCCGTTTGTGTCATCGGACTTGTCAGACGATAAGGGGGTAATGTTCGGGATCAATGAACACAATGGCTCCTTAGTTATCTTTGACCGGTTTTCAATGCAAAATTACAATTCGGTAGTCTTTGCCACGGCCGGAGCTGGAAAGTCATACATGATTAAATTGGAAGCATTGCGCTCGTTAATGCTGGGGACAGAAATTATTGTGATTGATCCAGAAAACGAATACCGGGACTTAGCCGAGGCGGTGGGCGGACAATATATAGCATTTGGTTACGGAGAAGCATCAAAGATTAATCCATTTGACCTATCTCTAGTCGAAGAAGAAGGAGAAAACGCCTTAAATAGTAAAATCTTGGCACTTCATAAACTATTTAAGGTCATGATTGGCTCGATGGACCCAATGGAAGAATCAATTTTGGATCGGGCGATTATGGATGCTTACAAACAAAAAGGGATTACGCCTGACCCAGAATCGCAAAAACGAGAACCACCATTAGTAGAAGACTTATATAAATCGCTAATGGGAATGGAAGACCCGAAAGCACAAATGCTGGTGGCCAGATTCGAAAAATACATTAAAGGGTCATTTGCGGGAATCTTTAACCAAAAAACAACAGTAAATTTGGATAGTAATTTTGTGGTATTTGGAATCCGGAACCTAGAAGAGACGTTACGGCCAGTGGCAATGCATATTATTCTAGATTACATTTGGACGATCGTAAAACGAGAATTGAAAAAGCGGATTTTGGTAGTCGATGAGGCGTGGTACATGATGCAATATGAAGATTCGGCATCATTCCTGCGAGGAATTGTCAAAAGAGGCCGGAAATATTATTTGGGGGTAACAACAATCACACAAGACGTGGATGATTTCCTGGAAACAGCTTATGGCAAAGAAATCGTGACCAATTCCTCCATCCAAATACTATTAAAGCAACACAGCGCCGCCATCGATAAAGTGGGAGAAGTATTTTATCTGTCTGAAGGTGAAAAACAATTATTGCTCTCAGCCGAAAAGGGTGAAGGGATATTCTTTGCCGGACAAAACCATGTAGCAATTCGGGTGGTAGCGAGCCCCGACGAACACAAATTAATCACTTCTAACCCAGAAGAAATCATGAAGCTGAAGCAGGCGAAACAAGGGTTGGCAAGTAAAACCACTCCCACTAATCCGCCGCCAACACCCGTAGCCCCCACAGCGCCAGCAATAAGCACTACCCCAACCCAACCACAACAGCCAGCAGCAGCACCAAATGAAAAGATGGAAGTAAAAACAGTCAGCGAACCGCAAAAATTAACAGTGGCACCAACAGAAGCGCCAGTGCCTGCAGTGATACCAAAAGAAAAGACGGAGGCAAATCAGCGGTTTGAGGCACCAAAAGTGGAGGTAGTGGAAGCGCCAGAAGCAGCATTAAAAAAACGGATTGAAGCGATGGAGGCTCAAGAAAAAGAGGCATTAAAGGCACACGAAGAGAAACAAAAGGTAGAGCAAGAGCAAAAGAAAAAAGAAGAAGAGACCAAGAAAAAACTAAACGGAACGTTCTCCACTTTTAACAGCCTGCCGAAATATGCTGATTTATTTAAATCAAACGAGACACCGAAGGCAGTAAAATTGCCACCACTGCCACCATTACCGGCACTACCAAAAACACCACAGACAACCGGGACACTAAAATTAAGTCCTCCGGCTAGCACGGCGGGAGGGGTAAAAAGCACCACCAGCAGCACGGTATTATCAAAGCCAATCCCACCGATAATAAATAAAGTGAATCCACAGCCAATGCCGGTAAGCCAACCGCCACAAAATAAACCTTTAGCAGATAGCAAGAATCCGTTACGAGAGGTGAAGGTGGAAGTAGCCACAGAAACAAAGACACAAACACCAGCCGCAGCGGCGAATATAGCGAGCAATACACCAAAAACACCGCAGACTCCCCAAAAGAATAGCTATGATGAACTATTTGGTCAGGGTATAATTTGAGGTAATGGCGAGACAATCGATAGATGAGGTGGAATCATCCAAGAGAGGAAGGTTACACATCAATGATCAGAAATATGCCACAATTGGAGAGGTACGGGAAACACTAAAGAGTCTTAGACATCTGCAGGTAATACCAGTGACCGGCAATGGAACTCTGGGCAGGGCAATTTACTTAATCTTGGAACGACAAGGAAATGCACGATACTTTGCTGGTTATATTAATAACCCGCAAGGAGTCGAAAAAATAATTGATGAGGCCATTAAAAATGGAATATACAATGAGGAGACCACCTTAGAAGAGATAGCAAAAGCAAACGAAGTAGAAAAACAAAAAAAGGAAAAAGAAGAAGAGGAAGTTAAAGAAAAGGAAGAAATTGAAGAAAGCAGGGAAAAGGACAAAGAAATCCAAGGGAAGCCGGCAGACCTGGAAGCTTTAGTAGATGAATATGAGGCGTATTTAGAGGAATTTAAAGGGGATGTAAAAAAGGCATCGGCAATGATGGCCGACCGACACGGGCACTGGGTACGAGAGTTTGTGCAAAAACAGCAGGAATTTTATCAAGAAGACCTAAAAAAACTACAAGAAAAGGGAGTGGAAAGGCCAGAAGCAATGAAGCTGGCGGACAAAATTGCAGCGGAACAGGTGCGAGTAGAAGCGACAGTAAAAGAACAAGGATTAGAGGGAGTGGCGGAAGCAAGCGCGGAAGTGGTAGGAGAAAAAATAATCGAGCAAGTGAGCCAAAAAGGAGAGGTGAGAATTGAGGAAGCGGTCCAAGAGGCAAGTGCTGAAGTTTATAAAGCCCTCAACGAGGTGGCGAACCAGGAAGGGATAAAAGGTGAAGATAAAAAGAAATTAATTAGTACAGCAGAAACCGTATTGGCGGAAACAACCCAGGACTTGTTAGTAGACAGGAAAATTGACAAAATTGTTGATCATCTAATTAACCAATTACCGGAAAACAACAGACGGGAAGACAATCCAACACTAACTAAAATTGAGGCAGCCCAGCTGGAAAGTCCAAAAAAAAGAGAAGAATTGAAGGTAGTCACCAAAGAAGCCTTTAAACAGGCCATTTTAGAGGGTGACATGAGTGTGGGGATGATTGTGAGTGAAGTAAAAAAGGCGGCGAAGGTAGATTTCGCAGGAAATGGGGGAATAATTGAAAATTCCTTAGGACAAGTGTCGGAAGTAATCAGCCAAGACCCGGCAGCAGCGGCAACTTACGTGGATCATGGGGTCAGAAATGAATTGGTAGGACAAGTGCTGGCGCAAAATCCGAAAATGGCAGTGAATGAGGCGGCAGCCTTTGGGAATACGGTGGCCCGAGTTTTTAGCGCTAAAAATAATGCTTTGAATACGTTTGAAGTTGGTAACGCGGTAAACCAGGCAAAAGTTACCGAACAACAAAGAGAAGGCAAGGAGGAAAGATCGGCACAACAATACCGAGACGCATTCTGGAAAATAAGCGCCACCACCAGAATAACAACCATGTCAGCGGGCGAATACCAAAAATTGAAGGAAAACTTTGGAAATATTAGCCCAAACATTACCAACCTGGAATCATTATCCTCAAGAGTCAGAGCATTAAAAAATTCTTTTGATTTATTTGAAAAACTTGACCCCAGGTTAAACAAACTCTTAAAACGGCTACAAACAAGTAATTTTGGCCAAAAGATACCCGGAGTAGTGTCGATTGCCGGAATCAAACGCTTAGAAGGAGGCGTAAGCGGACTAAAGAAAGTCGGATGGATCCAAAAGTTTTTTGGAACAGTGCAAAGTCCTTTGGGGCAAGCAGTATTCTCAATCGCCACTAACGGATTGACTATTGATACAGCAGGAGCTTTGGTGATTGGAATAATGGGAAGGACGGGAATGAAGGGTGCACTGCGATTTGTAGGAGGCCGGGTAGTCGAAAGTACTGCCGGGAAGGCAGTAATTAAAGGCGGGACGTGGGTATTAGGTAAACTGGGGATTGCAGTGGGCTTACAAGCAGCGCCAATAGTAGGGCAAGTGGCGACGGTGGTGATGTTTATCCCCGACCTCGTTAATATCATCAAGAAACCATTACAAGTGATTGGCGGGTTATTAGACAGCCTGGGAATTAATATCCTGGGAGACATGAAGAAAGGTTTGGAGGATATGGGGATTAAGGGGCTACCGGGAATGCTAATGGCAGGAATGGTGGGACTAGGTGCGGCAATCGTATCAATACCGGCATTACTAGGCGGAGTAAGTTTGCTACCCCTAGCACCAATATTAGTAGGGACACTAGGAGGGATACAAGGATTTTCTTTGTACCAGTCGACAAATTTAGCCGCCAGATTTACACCGGGAAGGCCAATAGGAATGGGAGGAGCAGAAAATGCCGGAACAGTGGGGGTAGGAATCGGAGTAACCTATTTTAACGGGCCGATACCACCCGGCTGCCCATCGGGGTGGCCGATTAATGGCCCAGGGATAGTGTATACGGGACCACATTCAATCGGAACCCACCAAGGAAGTTCAGCCGAGGCAATTGACATTGATGCGGCGCCAATGACACCAATTGTGGCAACACACCCGGGAGTAGCGGTGTGTCTAGTAGACACCGTGGACTATAACGGAGGTTACGGAAATTATATAGATGTAATTGGAGGGGAATGTAAATTGACAGTAAACGGGGTGGACCAAAATAGAGTCTTTAAGACCCGATATGGACACATGGCGGCCTTTGCAAACAAGTGCGGTCAAGCAGTGAATACCGGAGACGTGATTGGCTATATGGATTCCACCGGGAACTCGACAGGAACGCATGTCCATTATGAAATTGTCGGCGGAGTATTGGGAGACATTAATCAATACCTGCCAAAAGCAATTCCGGTGGGGTGCGTGAATTCCAATCCATTTAATATGTGTAATGTTTCGGTGCCGTAAACTTAAATATGAAAAATAATAAAAGACTACTAGTGGTGATAGCGATATTGCTAGTGGCGGGAAGTGTGGGGTTGGGATGGTGGCTGACAAACCAACAAAGATCAGGAAAAATAGCGGAACAGGAAAGGGTGATAACCGGGACACCAGAAAGGCCAACACCAGCGGAAATACCAATTACGAAAGCACCACTATTACAAAGCCCACAAAAAATTACATGGCAAATTGGAGTGCCAGATCTGCCCACTAATTTACCAATTTACCAAGGAAAGAAACAGGCAGTGACCACGGGATGGGTGGAAAAAATAAGCAGCGTGTTGAATATTAGTGGAAACGTGAATAGTGATCCCACGGGGAATATTTATTATGCAAATGACACGGAAAAACAGACCAGTTTATTGGTATATCAAAACGAACAGCTATTAAACTACAGTAGAAACCTGATGGCGGCGGCGCCAACACCAAGTTCGAGCAAACTAGATAGCCAAATAATTGAGGCACAACTGAGTACGTTACTAGGAACCATCCTCCCCTTACCTAAAGGAATGAATTACCAAAAGGGGCAAATGGCCTACTTAACAATCAATGAATCCCAGTTTGATAACACTAATGAAGCAGAGGCAGATTACGTTTCCTTTAATTATGATTGGAGTTTTAATGGTAGTGTTCTTAAAACCGACAAAGGGCCGGCAGTGGCGGCAGTGTACCAAAGAAACGGCATACTGATTAAGATAATGGCGACTATTCCGCCAGTGGAAATTACTAAAACCACGGAAAAACAGACAATAGATAAAGGCCAAGTTCAAGGGGAAAAAGCCACAGTTCTCGATGTTAACGGAGTAAATTTTGTGGGAGACTTTGAGAGCAGCCTAACCCAAGCCAGTATTACCATGGCAACACTAGGAAACGTGTACAGCGCTAAGGAAGGGACAATAGTGCCGGCAGTGATTGCAGCGGGGAACGGAGTGTTATCGGGAGGACCGATAACCTTAACCCTAGCCTTCGGAGTGACAAGGTAAAAAAAGGAATTTGCTAGACTATTTGGTGGCGGATTTTATTAAAAGGTATCAATTAATACTTTGCTTGAGTTTTGTGGGGGGAACCTTGTTTTCAGTAAAATATTTTTATAAACCTTTAAGCCCACTCCGAGAAATAACTAACCCGACACCAATAATATCGCCGACAGCAATGCCGACGATAGCCCCAGTCTCGGATCAAGATAAACCGGGGGCAAACTACGAAATGATTGCAGATAAGCTAATGCCACTATGGCGATACCTTCCCTACCAAGGAAAAGGGTTTTTGGTCGAAAATTACCTTCAAGAAGGAGTGTTAATTATTAGATTGCAGGGAGCAACCAAGGCCCAGGCAGCAGTAGCGATTAAGGCCTGGATGGAGAGTCACGGAGTGGAGGCAAAAACTCATAGTTTAGAATGGAGATAATCTTTTAAAGGATTTTAGTCTTGGATGCGGACCGGCATAATGATGTGGGTAAAGTCAGGATTAGCGGAATCACGAAAGAGACCAGGAGTAAGCGGCTGATTCAACTCAACAGTAATCTGCTTGCCTTTGACAACCGTCAAGAAATCGGCTAAGAATTTGTAATTAAAGGCAATTTCGAGGGGATCGCCAGCAATTTTGGCTTCCAGTTCCACCCGGTTTTGACCGACTTGAGGAGCATTGGAGGACAATTCAATCTTATCGGCCGAGATTTTCCATTTAACCACATTAGCGGATTCGCGAGCAAAAACAGAACTCATCTTGACGGCTTCGTCCAACTCCGCTTTATCGAGGGTTATTTTGGTATTGGAGGCTTCAGGAAGTATCCGCTGGTAAGGAGGGAAGTCCCCTTCCAAAAGGCGAGAGACTAGCTCAATATCGTCGAGAACGAACAAAAACTGGTGTTCATCACTGGTGGCACCAGCCCGAATGGTTTTAGCAGTCTTGGCAAGTTTAGTGACCTCAATTAAAGACCGAGCCGGAACAAGATAAGTAAGAGTCTGGTCGGCAGCCAAAGGGAGGGGTTTTTCTAAATGACTCTTCTTAACAGAAAGACGGAAACCATCAGTGGCGATCATGGTGAAATCGGTAGCAGTAAGCTGCCAGAGGATGGCTGTTAAAACAGGGCGGGTGTCATCGGTGGCAGCAGCAAAGGAAACTTGATTAATACTAGTAATTAACTCGGAGGCATCAAATTCGAGAGCATGATCATTATCGAGCGGGGGCAGTTGGGGAAAATCAGTGGCGGGAGCAGCGGCAAAGGTGGACTCGGCTTTGGCAGCTTTAATGTGGAGCAAGTTATTTTCATTAAGGCTGACATCAAGAATACCGGCAGGTAAATAGGAAATGAATTCAGTAATTTCCTTGGCAGGGATAGTGATACTCCCCTCTTGGTCAATTTTGGCTCCGAGCCAGTAGTTAACGCCAAGTTCAAGATTGGTGGCCGAAAGTTTAATCCGACCAGATTCGGTGGTAACTAAGAGATTACTCAAAATAGGCAGCTGAGCCTTGGTGGCAACGAATCGAGAAACATGCGATAAAGCCGGAGCAAAGTTTTCCTGTAAGAGAGAAAAATGCATGACCTATCTTATCATTTTTAAGCTCAATCAGGCGAAGGTAAAGCGAAGCGGAAAGGGGTCTTAACTAAAATAAGTTTGGGATACGAAATAGCAGTAATGTTTATAGGGGGTGAGGAAAAGTGAAGAAAAAACGGGGAAGGAGAAATTAGGAATAAAGAATAAGGAAATATGGTTGTAGGAGTTCTAAAAAGGGTGTTGATTAGTATTATAAGACGTTAAGATAGGAAATAACGGCAAATTTTGTCTTATAAGTGGAGCTAGGCTTTGGGTTAGCTTTGGGGGAAAAGGAAAAAACAACTGTGGAAAAGTTAGTGGATAAGTCACTAAAAATTGTGGATAAATAATGAAATGGATTAAAAAGTACTCTTGATCTGGTTGATAAGTTGCTGCAACTGGGGGTTAGTGGAAAGCGTAGTGGATATCTTGTCACGGGCATGCATAATGCTGGTGTGATCGCGACCGCCTAAAAGGCGACCAACCTCTTCTAAGGGGAGATTAATTTCATTTAAAAGAAGATAAGCAGTAATATGGCGGGCAGTAACCAGTTCTTTTTTGCGGCTGTTACCACATAACTCCCCTGTTTTAATGTTGAAGTGTTTGGCACAAACGGAAATAATATGACGGGGGGTGAGATTGTTATTGGATAAAGTATAGGCAGGAGAGACAGAATTGGGAGCTAAAACACCTTGAACGAACTCGAGGGTGAGGTTTTCAAGGTGACCGGCTTGGGCCTGAACAATGAGCTGTTGAAGACGGCCCTGAATGTCGCGGATATTGGAAACAATGTTTTCGGCTAAATAATGGACGGCTTCATCTTGAAGAGAAATCCGCTGTTCTTCGGCTTTTTGTTTGATAATGGCGACCCGCATTTCATAATCGGGCGGCTGAATATCGACAGTTAAGCCGCCCATAAAACGGGAAACGAGGCGATCTTCGAGGTGATCGATTTCACTGGGCTTGCGGTCGGAAGTAAGGACGACTTGTTTACCGGCCAGATGAAGAGCATTGAAGGTGTGAAAAAATTCCTCCTGAATGTATTCTTTACCGGCAATAAACTGGATGTCGTCAACCAGAAAACAATCAAGATTGCGATATTTTTCCTTAAACTGGCTGATAGTTTTACCACGAAGGGCGGCAATAAGTTCGTTACCAAAGGTTTCGGCCGGAAAATACTTAACCTTGAGAGCGGGATTATTTTTAAGCAGCTCGTGGCCAATGGCCTGCATAAGATGGGTCTTCCCTACCCCGACACCGCCCCAAATAAAAAAGGGATTGTAAGAAAGGCCAGGATTTTTAACAATGCCTTGAGCGGCAGCGTAGGCAAAATTGTTAGAATTGCCGACAATCAGGTTTTCAAAAGTGTACTTGGGATGGAGGCCCGCCTTCGCTCCCGCTTCGGCGGGCAAGCCAGCTTTTGTCTCGTACGGAGGTGGAGAGAAGAGCGGGCCAATGGGTTTAGGATCGGTGTCCACCCGGAGGGGCTCCTGGATAATAAACTCAAGGGTGTTGCGGTGTTGGGTTTGGTGATCGAGAGCAGCCTGGAAAAGCTGGTAGTAACGTTTATGATTGATGTCGACCATGTAGGCATTGGGGCAGCCAATAGTCGCTTTATCCTCTTGGAGAATAAGGAGCTCAGTTTTGGCAGCAAAGGTTTGAAAGACAGCCGGAGCCATGCAAATCCGAAGTTCTTCTTTGACATTCTTCCAAATTTGGTCAAGCGTCATTAATGAGATATTTAATGAATGAATAGGCTAAAGCTTTATCAAGGGGGAGGTTAAAATCAGACAGGGATTAAGATAACTTTACATGAGTTTTCCACAAAAGGAAAGAGATCAAAAAAGGAGTTTTAAAAAAAACAAGTAAGCTAGAAAATCGGGAGATTATGGTAGAATAACGGCTATGAAAAGAACCTTTCAACCAAAAAAAATAAAACGGGCCCGGGTCCACGGATTCCTGGAACGGATGAGCAATCATGACGGACGAAATGTCTTGAAACGCCGTCGAGCTAAAGGCAGAAAGCGATTGACAGTGGCAGTAAAGAAAAAATAAAGAGAAGAAGCAGTAAAATAAAGAGTGTTAAAGAAAAAGAACCGGATCAGCCAACGAAAAGAATTCTGGCAAGTTAAAAAGGAGGGAAAATTGGTCCACTCCCCTCTTTTTGGCCAAATTAGACTAATATTGCCGGATGAAGAAAAGAAGTTTGGAATAGTGATATCACGGAAGATATCGAAAAAAGCAGTAGTAAGGAATAAAATAAGACGGATATTAGCGGAAGAATTGAGAAAAAGTTTAGATCAGCTGCCCAAAGGGATCCGGATGATATTACTAGTGAAGCCGAGAATTGTCGGGGAAAAACGGATAATAATAGAAAAAGAGGTGGAAAAATTGACTAAAGTATGAAAAAGGTAGTGATGAAAATGCTACTAGGGTACAAAAAATATATTTCCCGGGGATACGGGTGCCGGTTTGTGCCCAGTTGCTCAGAATATACATACCAAGCAGTAGAGAAATATGGGGTGGTAAGAGGGTTATGGTTAGGATTAAAGCGAGTGGGGCGATGCCATCCGTGGGGTGGAAGCGGAGTTGATCTGCTAAAATAACTAGTCAAAGTTTAATGTTGAAGGATAAAGGAAAATAATGAATTTGCTGATAGCACCTTTTGTGAACGCTTTATTTGGCTTTTATTACCTGGTGGGGAACCTGGGGTGGTCGGTGGTAATTGTGACAGTACTGTTAAGAATACTCCTCTTCCCGCTGGTGCTGCCAAGCTTGAAGTCAGCCAAAGTGATGCGAAAAATAGCACCAAGGATGAAGAAACTACAAGAAAAGTTTAAAGATGATAAACAAAAGCTGGCAGCAGCCCAAATGGAATTATATAAGGAATATGGGATTAACCCGATGTCGGGATGTTTACCGCAGTTATTGCAAATCGTGGTGCTAATTTTATTCTTTTCCGCCTTTAATTTAGTGACGAACTTTTCACACGGCAAAGGAACGATGGCGGAAGTAAATAGCCAGCTACTCCCCTTTTTACAAGTGCATGACGGGTTCAAGTTTGATTTGTCGTTTATGGGATCAAACTTGGGAATGACGCCGGCAGCGGCATTTGCAAGTAAGTCGATGGTGGCGATGCTGTTACCCATAGTGTTACTGGTAGGATCAGCGATTGCCCAATATTTATCGGCAAGATTAATGATGCCGGCACAAGCCAAAGGAATTAATGAGGCAGCGGCAACCAAGGCGACAGAAGATAAAGAAGACGATATGATGGCGGCAATGAGAACTCAATCACTGTACTTTATGCCGCTGATGACTTTAGTGATTGGATGGAATTTTTCATTGGGGATACTCCTCTACTGGTTTGTGAATTCAGTGGTAATGATTGGCCAACAGGTGGTGGGAGAAAGGTTGAATAAAGAAATATAAAAGTAGACGGTTCTTTTGCGCTAAAGCGGGCAAGAGCATGATACAATAGCCGTTATGGATCACAAAGAACGCAACCAAATAATTCTTGATTTAACCTGCGAACTATTAGGAAAAATTAATATCGAAGTGGAAAATGCCTACGTGGAAGACATGGAAAATGAGGGAGGCGAAGAACAAGTACTAGTCAGTGTCCAAGTTAATAATCCAGGAGGATTAATCGGTTTTCGGGGAAAGAATTTGGCAGCGGTGCAATTAATTTTGGCATTAATGGTTAAAAAGAAATTAGAAAGCTGGGTGAGAGTGCTTTTAGACGTCAACAGTTACCGCCAAGAACAAAAGAGCCGACTGGAAAAGGTGGCGTTGGCGGCTGCCGAAAGGGCAATTAAAGAAAAAAGAGCCGTGCCTTTGGCACCGATGAGCTCGTTTGAAAGAAGGATTTGCCATATGGTACTAGTCAATACGGAAGGCATAAGTTCCGAATCGGAAGGTGAAGGGGAAGAAAGGCATATTGTGGTGAAACCATTGAGTGAGTGACCAAGGATTAATTTTTAATGATTAAGGGTAATGTGAGATAGTATTGGTGTGATGGCTGAGGGACTATTATTTTTGTTTTTATTGCTAATTCCAACCCAACTGGGATACCACTGGTGGCCGGAATGGAGTAAGGTGATGGGAATTAGAGTGGACTACCTCTCCCCGACTCTATATTTGCTAGACATGGTGTGGATAGGATTAGTACTAAGTAATGCCAAATTTCTAATTTCGAGCGGGAAGAGAATAATTAATAATAAATATTTATGGTTGGCAATTGGGATAGCGATAATTAATACCCTGGCGGCAACGGCACCCTGGGAAGCGGGAGGGAAATGGTTAAGGATTGGTCAAGGGGTGGTAACGGTAGTGGTTTTAAGCAAACAGCGGTTAAGAGTGAGGCAGTTTTTGAAGTGGATAATTCCAGGATGGATAATATTGGAAACGGGATTAGGCTGGAGGCAAGTGATACAGGGCGGGAGTGTTCAAGGAATATTTTATTGGCTGGGAGAAAGAAGCTTTTCCGGAGCAACGCCGGGAATTGCAAAGCTGGCAGTGGGAGGAAGTGAATTTATTCGGGCTTACGGGAGTTTTTCACATCCAAACAGCTTGGCAGGGTTTTTGTTGGTGGGGTGGCTGTTATGGCAAGAAACGATTAAGAGAAAGAATTGGTGGTATTGGGTGGTGACAGGAATGGCGGGATTAGGGATAATGATAAGCGGCAGCCGGATGATTTGGCTGCTGACGGCGGGGTATGTCATTTATGAGTTAAGAATAAGTAAGAAGTGGAAAACAATACTGTTGGGTATGGGGTTGGGGGCGGGTTGGTGGCTGGGGCAAGGGTGGCTGGGAGGATGGGATAGCGAAGGAATTCAAAAAAGACTAGAACTGGGTCGGGCAGCTGTACGCATGTGGGAAGGCTCCCCGATCTTGGGAGTGGGATTACAAAATTTTTTAGTGAAATTACCGGAGTACCGAGATAAAAACGGGATTTTTTGGCTGCAACCAGTCCATAATATTCCCCTACTCTGGTTATCAGAACTAGGATTAGCAGGGGTACTGGCATTAATAGGGATAATAAAAAGGGAAGTGATAAATAAGTGGAGATGCATAAATAAAGCCGAGATTTATATGGGGGTAGTAATTCTGGTAACCAGTTTGGTGGACCACTACTGGTGGACGCTGCCCCAAAACTGGTGGTTAGGGATAGTAGTGTGGAGTGTAATACAATAAGGAATGCTGAGAAAGACGATCCAATCGACGGGAGTGCAGATTGCCGGAAAAGCAGTGACGACCTTAATTAGCTTAGAAACTATTAGACTGTTAACAGGGACCTTAGGGGTGAAAGGATATGGTAATTTTACCCTGATAACCTCAATTTTCTTATTGTTTGATGCCGCAGCGGATTTGGGGACTCGAGTAATTGGAGTCCGGGAAATGGTGCAAGCCGGAAAGGAAAAACAACAAAAGATTTGGGTACAACTGTTTGAATTACGGCTATTTTTGGCGGCAGTCATGTTTGGAGTTGGGACAATATTCAGCCTGGTTTACAGCGGCTTTGAAGGAATCCGCGGCGAGGCGATGGCGGCCTTATTGATGTTGTGGGGAACTTCGGTAGCGGGCAGCTTGGAAATCTTGTGGCAATACCGCTTGAAGCTTGAAGTGAAGACAATAATTGACGTCCTCTTTCCCTTATTGTTTGTGGTGTGGCTGTTAATGAATGCCAGCAGCTTTAATCTGCTTCAGGTGATGGTGGCCTATCTGGTTGCCAGGTGGATTAGTGTGGCAGTCGGCTGGCTGACGGTGAAAGATTTCTTTAAGGGAATAAAAATTAGCTGGGATAGCCATCTGTTGAAAAAATTGCTGCGAGAATCGTGGCCGATGGGATTATATTTGTTGCTGTTTACCGGTTATGATAAGGCGGTAGACTCAATGTTAATCCGACATTATTGGGGGGTGGAACCGGTAGCCTGGTACGGTTTGGCGTACAAGATTTACAGCAACCTGATAATGCCGGCCTATTTTTTCATGGCCAGCGTCTTTCCCCTGCTATCTCAAGACAAGGATCAGGGGCAAATTTACCGAAAAAGCCGCTGGCTGGTATTGGGAATGATCCTATTGGGGGCACCGCTGGTATATATGTTGGCACCATGGGCAATCGACATTTTAAGCCACGGGCAATATCAAGCTTCGGTGGGAGTCTTACGGGTACTAATTGTGGCCTTATTTTTTTCCTACCTCAACCACTTGAACGGCTTTTGGCTGATATCCCGGGGAAAGCAAAAACTAATGTTAATTTTCGGGATCACAGTCCTAATTACCAACGTGGTGGGTAACGTGTTATTAATCCCAATTTACGGGATTTTAGCAGGGGCATGGATGACCGTGGCTTCAGAAGGATTAATGTGGGCCTTAACTAGCTGGAAAATCGGCTTTTAGGACAAGAATTTGTTCTAGTTCCCTACTGACTATACTGACAATTTTGCCGGATATTAAAACGGCCTAAGAGAGCTGTCCGGACATTTTTTTAAAGATAGACATCCCTATTTTGAACCTAAATCCCCCATAAAAATACTAACCTTTTTCACGTCCCTAGCCCCATAAGTAAAACCTTTCGTATGTACAATTTGGGAATTATGGTGAACCATTAAAATAATAACCGCAATATAACCGAATTATTGCCGCACCCAGCCTAAAGAAGCATATTTGCTTTAGAATAGGATGATGGATATTGGCCTGCCGGTGGCCCTGGTGGTCGGAATTGACCATTTTGTGGCTAAAGCGATTACTCGAGCGCTATTGGAAAAAGATATGGCGGTAATTGGGGTGGGAGAAGAGGCGGGGGACTTACAAAGTGATAAAAGATTTGAACTAAGGAGTGGAGTAAATGAGGTGGAAGAAACGGTGGCCTATGTCTTTGACCTAAGGCAAGAAACAGCTGCGTGGAAAAAGGCAGCAACAGACGGAGCTAAGTTGGAAGTGTTACTCATAGACCAGGAGAAAAATACGAGAACATTGGAAAATAGCTTAACAGCCCTGCGGGTTAATTGGCGGATATTTGAGGTGTATGAGGTATATGGGGTGGAAATGGATTTAGAGTGCAGCTGGGTGGGAAGTCTAATAGTTTCGGCGGTGTTAAATAAGCCACTTACTCTCCCCAAAACAAAAACAGTCCGACCAGTAGCAGTAGAGGACGTGGTAGAAGCAGCCCTGCGGGCTTGTTTTTTGTCGGGAACAGGGGAGGAGAGATTGGTGTATGCGGGGGCAGAGATGGAGACTGAGGAGGTAGGAAAGATTCTGAGACGCGAAGCAAAGATGACTAAGGAGGAAGTGCAAAGAGAAGGGGAACGGATAGAAATAGAAAGGGAAACAGTGGAAGAAAGCTGGAGTAAGTTAAGGTGGGTGCCGACCAGGGCATTTCAGGAAAGCATTGAAGAAACACTACAATATTTTTTTACTATTGCCGACGAAGTCGGCAGAAAAAAACCATCGCAGATAAAAACGGTAGAAGAAGCAGCAAGAAAATATGTAGTGGAAGAAGTGGTCGAAAAGAAAAAGTTACCCTATGAAGTGGTAGCGGAAGAGGAGACAAGAAAAACAGAGAAAAAGGAAGAAAAAGAGAAGGAAAAAGTAGAAAAAAAGGAAGAAGGAAAGCTGGCCTGGGTACGACCAATTATTTTACCGACAACACCCGTAGAGGAAGAGGAAGAAGGGGAGCTGGTGGAGGAAGAAGAAGCAAAACCTGAAGAAATACCGAAACAAGAAACGGTGCCGAAGATAATGGCAACAAAAAATATTGAACCGACGAAACCAGTAGCGACCGTACAGGTAACAAATTTAGTAACAACACCAAAAAGGAGAAGCGGGGTAAGCTGGGGGAAGGTGCTTTTGGGGGTAACGGTGGGGATGGTGATAGCCGGAGTGGCGGTGATGGGGTGGGTGGCGTGGCAAGTATGGCAGGTAGCAGTCAGCGTGCAAACGATTGAAAAAAGTATCCAGCAGCAGAATTGGCAAAAGGCGACCGCAACGACCACAGATGCTTTGGGAAAAATAAGAGTGATGGAGGGAACCTTAATGGATTGGGGGGTGAATGGAGAAATAAACCAGGGAATGCGGGTGGTAGATGAGGGATTGGTAGTGGTTAATAAGGCGATACCAGTAATGAGCGAAGGGCAACAATCCCTCATCT
>JAMCSD010000006.1:15820-381725 GCA_023380755.1 Patescibacteria group bacterium | reverse complement strand
TGGAGAGGAGGTGGCTAACGCGGAGCTATCAGGAGAAGAGGGAGCCGGAGCGGCGGTGGGTGTCGGAGCGGGAGGCGTGGGCTGCTGGCCGACCAAAGTGAAAACAGAAAAGTGATCGGTATTGCAGGTAACGGTATGCACCGTGGTATCCAGGGTACAGTTGGACAACTGGGTCCAGGCAGGCTCATCGTAACGGTAGATGGTCAAGGTTGATTCGTCAATTCCGGAGATTTCACCGGGTTCATAGGCGATGGTGATAGTTAGCGGATGATCAAAGATAGATTCTAAGGTGTTGACGTCAACTAAGGCCTTAAGATCATAAATATAATTGCCAATCGCCGAAAAACCATCAGGAGATGAAGCGGCGGCAATAAAGGCGGTTTTCTCCAGCTGCTTGATTTGGAAGTGGGTGTCGGTATCGGAAAAAGACTCGGGAACGGTAAGGGCTAAGCCGGTGTTTTGCGCTATCAAATTCAGACCACCGCCAGCGGGAACAGTAATGGTTTGGTCGTTCTCGGAATTGATAGCGGCTGAACCGACGCACCCCGAGGTAGTGAAAGACTGATCGCTACTGGAGCGGCTGTTACCGGCAGCATCAGTAGAAACCACTTGATAGTGATAAGTAACACAGGAAACGAGATTGGGGATGGAAACCGTATGAGAGGTAACTCGGGGGCTCACATCAGTAGTGGGAGTAGTAACCCCATAACTGTTAGTTAAGCCATAATTAATTCGCGAAGAAGCGCCTTCGGAAGTGGTCCAGGTGATGGTGACGCCAATATTGGCCGGGGTGGCGATAATCGAGCTAATGAGGGGAGCTGTCCGATCGACAGTTAAAACGCCCTTTAGGGATTCAACACTTAAGTTACCAACTGAATCCATGGCCCGAACGTAAAAGTTATAAACCCCTTCACCTAAATTGGTAACCAAATTGGTCAGGGTGGTGGTACCCATGGTCACGGCCGAGCCGGTAGTCCGCCACAAGTAACCGACTACCGCAGTAATGGCATCGGTGGAGGTACTCCAGTTCCAGCTTTGGGTGGTGCTATTGGTGGGGGTGGTAGTGCCGGGAGTACCGGGAGTAGTGGGCGGGGTGGTGTCAACTACGACACTTGCGGCCGAAGTGTAGGGGGTAGTGTTACCGGCAGCGTCGGCAGCCCTAACTTTGAAATACCAGGTACCATCGGCTAAGGTGGCCGTGGGAGTAAAGGCGGTCAGGCCAACTCCAGTGGTTTGAATGCCAAGAACAAAATCAGGATCAGTGGTCCAGGCTAAGGTGTAGGCCGGGTCAGCTAAGCCCGAGAGAGTGTCGGTGGAATCGGTCCAGGTGACTGGAGGCTGGTTAGATGCAGTAGGAGAATCGATGACCGGGACACCGGGGTTGGCTGGAGAAATGGTGTCAATTAAGAAGGGGCCATAGGCCACGGGGCTGCCCCAATTGCCATTATTGTCGACAGGCTTAAGGTGGAGATAATAACTACTGGCACTCGGCAGGGTAGACGAAGTCAGAGTAGTAACACTGCCCAAATTGGGGACAGAAGTGGGGTCGGTAGTGGGTGAGGTGTCGATGATATAGGCATAACCAGAAAGACCAATGCCGCTGCCATCCGAAGCGGCGGTCCAGGTAAAATGAATCTGGTTGTTATTGGACCAAACAGAAGAGGTATGGGTGGAAGAGGCCAGGTTAGAGGGTCCCGAGGGTGCTTGGTTGTCAACCATAAAGTTAGTCGTCGAGGCTGGTGAGCCATCGGTAGAATTATCATTGGGAGTCACCCGAAGGCGAACCGTGCTATTGAGACCGCTTAATACTCCATGACCGTTGAGTGCAGATTGAGTGTCCCAAACCAAAGATAAAGTGACGGCTCCCCCATTAGTATCAATGGCATCGGTGGAACCAATTTGGTAGGCGGCCGAACTTAGGTCAGCACTGCCACTATCGGGAGTGGCAGAAATTAAGTGAGGTGTATACCAAGTGGAACCGCCGTCATCGGAATATTCGACCTTGATTTTAGTGGAATTATTATCCGGGTCAGAGACTTGGGTAGAAAAGGTGACTAAGCCGGAGCCATCGGTAGCTTGGGAAATACTTGAAGGCACTGTGGCACTGGGGGGATTATTAAAGCCCCAATTAGTAGTATTTCCGCCATTGGTTAAGTGGAGGCCGGTTTGGTCAACGACGGCACCGGTATTGCGGGAATCAGCCACTACTAGATAGTCCAAAGTGCGGCTAGCCGGGAGGGCAATGTTCCACTGAGTACCGGGATTGGAAGAGGCCAGGGAAAGTAAATTACCATTGGTACCAGTTAAGGTGATGGCATTAGTAATAGTCTGAGTTGTCGATGAGGGAAAGGTCAGGGTGGAGCCGGAAGAGACGGTCTTAGTCAAATTGTAAAAGGTACTGGCTCCAGTAATGGTTTGATTACCACCGTTTAAGTTCACTGTACCGGAATTAGCGTTAAAAGTGGCATTATTATTAAAGTTACCATTGACTGTCAGGGTAGCCGGAGAAACCATAGTACCTGAGGTAATGTTTAGATTATTACCCACGGTGACAGCCGCCACCGGAGTGCCGTCATAAGCATAGAGCTGGCTAATTTCAGATGAAGAAAGGGTACGATTATAATAACGGACATCATCGATGGATCCATTAAAATAACGGTAAGGATTGTTATTAGTATCGTATTCGGCGCCAATCGAGAATAAACTCGAGGTGATTGTTTTGGGAGCATTGATATAAGTATTCGGAGAAGCCGAACCGTTAACATAAAACCGGATGGTACTGGTGTCCCGGGTAATCGCTAAAAAATACCAGGGGCTAGTTGAGGGGAGGGTGGTGCCGCTGCTATACCAATTAACTCCACCCAGCAAGACCATATAGGTGTTACCATTGGCACCGCCCGTACCACTGACGGCTAGGCCATATCCTCCACTATCGTTGCCATTATAAGCAATCAGGCCGGCCTGATTGGTCGAGTTAAGTTTGACCCAGGCAGTCATGGTCCAGTTAGTGAGAGTGCTATCGGGCGAAGAAAGTCCGGAAATATAGTCAGAGGTACCATTAAAAGAGCGGGCATTGTTAATTTGGCCGGCAATAATAGTCGTACCGATAGCTTTGCCATTATTTGTGGCCCCCAAGACACTATTAACTGCCGTGGTACCCACCTCATCAAGATTCCAATAGGCTTCCAGATTATTAGTGTTTCCAAAACTTTGGGAGGTTAATTCATCGCCGGGCTCAGTCATGCCAACAGTGAGGTTGGAATAGCTCCAATTGTTGATAGTATATTTATCGACTAAACCGTTACTAATACCGACATATAAAACATTAGAACCGGCGTTTAGGGTGGGGGTGGTGACGGTTTCACTACCGATAAGCCTCAGGTTACCGCCATTTTGAACTGTAAAAGTTGAACCGCAAGTGAAGTTTTGACCGTTAAGATCAAAAATACCCGACTGAACTATACAGGTTTGACCGGAAGTAGCAAAGGTAGTTAAGAGCTGAACTGTACCGGAGGATCCGATATTAAGTTTGGAGACAAAAGTTCCGGCAGTTTTGCTTAAAGTTTGAGTGCCCGAGCCATTAAAATTTAAGGTTAAGTTCGCCCCACCCAGGGTAGTTCCGGAGTCTTCGGAAAAGTTGCCGGCAATATTGAGAATATAAGGTGAGGATGGATTAGCGATGGTACCCCGGGTAAGAGTAAAATTGCCGGTCGAGAAGTTGGAAGTAAGAGTGATGGAATAAGAAGAAATGCCTTTATTAACAGTAAAAGAATTATAACGGGCGGAGCCTGGCGTTAGGTTAACGCTGCCGTTACTATTCAAGGTAAGATCGATACCATCGGAGAGAATATTGGCGGCATTATTTAAAACTCCGCCCACGGTGAGTGAATTAAGATTGGCAGGCATCGAGGAACCGCTGTTTAAGGTAATATCCGAACCGGTGGTTAAACTGTTACCGGTCATATTAAGGATACTGCCGGAGTTGCCAGTATAATAACCACCCACCGACCAGGTGCCGGTGACATCGATTCGTCCATTATTAACAATATTGCCGGAAGTGGAAGGGTTGGTACCGCCTAAGGGAATGATACAACCGGCACCAATGGTGTCGGTGATGGAACCGCTGCGGTTGATAGTGACGGAATTAAAAGTCGCATTACCGCAGGTAGTCGTACCACCATAGCTATGGTCCAGAACCACATCAAGACCATTCGGAAGAACGTTACCAGTATTATTCAAGTCGCCGCCGACGTTAATTGAGGTTAATGCCGGAGCGGAGAGACCGGCACCGGAATTAAAAACCAAGTTATAACCGATAGCAAAATTGGAACCAGTGAGATTTAAGGAACTGCCGGAATAACCAGTATATGATGTAGTGGTCGTCCAATTACCATTAGCATTAATAGTGCCATAGTTATAGATATCATGGGCAGTGGTTGAAGGATTGGTGCCACCTAAGGGGATGGTGCAACCGGAATTAAAAGTGATGCTGGAGGAAGTAGTTTTACTAATAGCCACTGAATTAAAAGCCGCATTACCGCAGGTGACACTGCCGGAATTGCCAGTATTGAAAGTAACATCAAGATTCGGAGGGAGAGCATTACCAGAATTATTTAAATCGCCACCGACAGTAAGTGTTTTTAGGGTGGACGGCAAGGAGGTGCCGCTATTAAGGGTCATATTCCAACCGACATTAAAGGTATCGCCGGTCATGTTGAGAACCCCGTCGCCATAACCGACATAAGCCGTACTCACCGTCCAGTTACCATTGACATTGATGATGCCGTGGTTGTAAACATCATGAGTGGAGGAGGAGGGGTTGGTGCCGCCGATAGTAATATTGCAGCCATTACTAATGGTTTGGGACGCGGTGGTTGACTTGTTTATGGTGACAGTATTAAAGGTGGCATTACCGCAGGTTAAGGTGCCGCTACTATTGCCATTAAAGGTGATATCTAAGCCCGTTGGGAAGCTGGTGCCGGTATTGATCGTCAAGTCAGTACCCACGGTAATACCGGTGCCGGTGGTGGTTAGAATTGCTCCCGAATTACCAGCATAAGCTCCGGTAAGACTTAGGTTCCCGGTCACCCCGACGTTGCCATTATTGGTTAAACTACCGCCAATGGCGGGATTGGTGCCCGCCAGAGGAATGGTGCAACCGGCCCCGACCGTAAAGTAGTAGCCGGTAGCAGTTTTATTAATAGCGACGGAATGGAAGATGGCGTTGCCACAGGTGACTGAGCCATCCTGGCTGCCGTAAAAAGTAAGGTCCAAATTATTAGGCAAAACATTAGCGGAATTATTGAGAGCGCCGCCGACAACCATATTAGTCAGACTATTGGCGACAAAGACAGTACCCGAATTAAAAGTCATGTTCCCCTGCCAGAGACCGGTGGGCAAAGAAATGCCGGTACCGGTGACGGTCAACGAGGCGCCGACATTGCCGGTGTAAGTGCCGATTAAATTCCAATTGCCAGTGACGCTTATAACACCATTGTTAGTAATCAGGCCCGTAGAGGAGGGATTGGTGCCCGAAATGGGGATATTACACTGGGAGTTGAAGTTGATAGTCCCAACACCAGGGCTTTTATTTAAGGTAACAGCATCAAAAATCGCATTGCCGCAGGTCACACCGATAGAGAGGTTGCCAACAAAGGTGAGGTTGCCAAAATGGGCGTTTAGGGTCGGCGAGTTGGTAACTGTAAAATTGTTAGTGACGGTTGTCGTGGCCGAAGTGGGGGTAAAGGTGCCGCCAGAAATGTTAAAAGAGGCGCTGTCACCGATATTGGCATTGTTGGCGTTAAAAGCCCCCGAAGCCTGGGAATAACCGGAACTGCCAAGCACAATCGTATTTGAAACTCCGGCGGAGACGTTAATGGTGCCGGAGTAGCCGGCCGATAACTGGATGCCTTTGACGGAAATAGAAGTGCCGATATTGGCATTTTTGGTGCCGGAAGTTGAATCAAAAATAGCCACATCACTAGGGCCGGGTAAACTATCGCCGGACCAGTTAACTGGGTTAGACCACCGGGTATCCCCAACCCCGGCTCCCCCATCCCAGGTGCGGTCGGCCAAAGCGGGGTGAGCAAAAATAATGAGGGTAAAAACAAAGTTTAAGAGATAAAAGAGTAGTTTACTGGATCTAAATATATTAAAAAGACGCGTCATAAATGGACTACCACCAAGCAATCCACTTTTTACTATAGTAAGATTAAGTTGGAAAATAAAGAAGCATATTGGTACAATTGGACGAATCTACCCCGTCGTCTAATGGTAGGACATCGCGCTCTGAACGCGAGAATTGAGGTTCGAATCCTTGCGGGGTAACTCTTGTTTCCATATAGTTCTGGTATAATTTGGCCGTAGGATAAATAAACTAGCGTTTTTTGCGGCGCTTTTTTGTTACTTACTAGATTTCGGGCACCTTGAAAGGTTAACAACAGAACTTTTCTAATTTTTTAGGAGGATCAAGTGAACAGCCAAGTCGGGTACGAAGGACTGAGGAAACTTAAAAATGGCGATCGAGTTCTATATAAAGCGGGCATGTATGACTACCGCGTCGAGGCGACAGCCACTGTTGTCGGTGATCCGGGAACTACAGGCGTTTATATAAAATTAGACGTAATTTCGCAGCAAGGCAGTAAAAGGAGTTATGCTGAAGGAGTCGAACTGTTGGCGGAGGCCAATGAACTTTATGAACCCTGCACGACGCGATCTTATGTGGAATTTTATTACGTTGGGGTATTTTTCGACGAACATACTACCAAAGAAGTAACTAACCGGGATGAGTACGAGGTTGAGGTACCAGAAGGTGTCTATGCATTCCGATTCTTTGATGTTAAGTCTTTGGAAGTTGTGGGTATAAGGCTAAAGAGCGACCGATTAAATGTATCTCCTATGTTTTATTATGGTGGCCGAGTAATGAATGCAGAGGAGGTCAAGAAGCTTGAAAAGGAACCAGAAACGGTCCTACGAAATATGAAGGTAAACGGGTGGGATAAAGTTATTAGATGCCGGATGGGAAATTTCAAACCATTCTTACCAGGTGATATTCTGTTGAAAACCAAGTAAAAAAAGCCCTCGCTTTTGTGGGTAAATCCAGTCAAGCGAGGGCGCGTATTTAACTAACGACAAAATTTTTAGGACCAATTGGCTACCGTAATTTCTCCATCACCGCGGCGTCTCATTAAAGGCGTATTAGTGACCTGATGGACAAAGATACTGCCGCCACTCTGAGTGGTTAAATGGGCATTTTGGGCAGTACCGTCGAAGTTAAAGTTAGCATCAGCATCATTGGCCACCCGAAGATCGTTGGCGACCTCCCCAGAGCCAAGGTCGATGTCGCCATAGCCGTTCATCTTGATGTCGACAGTGTAGGCGGTGGTCTTGATAATTTTGACTCCACCGTCGTCGTTGACTTCGAAATTAAGAACGTGGCAGTTTAGTGAGTCGAAACTGGCGGCGCCATCACCGGTGAGTATCAAGCGTAAGGCCGAACTAATGACTGAGCCGACAGTAGCTCCACCATCGTCGCTTAAAGTCATGTGGACTTCACCAATCCGGGTACTAATGGAGGTGGCGAAGAGATCGCCATCGCCAATAGAGGCGAACTTTACCGAGCCGGCGGTCAGGGAACCGAGGCGACAATTGGCATCGTCCTTGAGGGTGATATTAACATTGCCGTTGGCAGTTAATGACTGAAGATTGATGTCACCATCACCCTCGGAAACCAAGGAAAACGATTCACAGGCGACAGTACCCAGATCACAGGAGATCTCGTTAACGGAGACAGTGATAAAACCGGAAACCGAAACTGATTCAATATTGATTTCTCCGTAAGCACTAGAATCGATGGTCAAATACCCGCCAGCGATCAAACCGGATTGGAAATTACCATCATCAGCCAACACCAACTCGATACCTTCGGCGCCGGTTATTGACTTAGTGGTTAAATTACCATCACCTTGACAGTTATAGCCAAAGGACAGGCAACGAACATCACCCAACTCACAGTTACCATCGTCATTAATAGCCACGTAAACAACACCCGCGGGAGTCTCTACAGAATCAGTGTGGCAGCTACCGTTACTGTTGAGAGTCACCTTAAGGGAGTCGGCGGCAATGTGCCCGACGTTAAACGAGCCGTCATCATTGAGGGTGATTTCGACGGGAGTGTGGGGGGTGTCGAGAGAAACGACGGTGACATCACCATTACCATTGGACTCGAGAGCGAAGAAAGAGCTAACCTGCCCGACCTGGACGGAACCATCACTTTCAGTGGTCAACTTGAGATGAGTGATATTGCCCAAGACCAGAGGATCATCAGACTCCCAGTTAATCCTAACTTCGTTACCAAGGTCGCCGATATTGGCAGTGCCTTCTGTTTGGGACAAAGAGAGTTTAACGTTGGGTGACAAACGAATAGTAATATCCGGAAGCCGGGTGAAATAGCCACGGCCGATGCTAACCCGAAGGTCGCTAATGGAGATGCCTGCATGGATAGAGATATCACGAAGATTCGGTACCGGAGAAGAAACGGTTAGTTGACCGCCGTTTTGGTTAAGCTTTAAAGCTTCCACAGCACTCTTGGGGCCTTCGATAGACACGGCGACATTGTCGGTCCGTTCGGGCTCAACGATAACTTGAAGATTAGCTCGCAGCTCTTTGATGATCAGCTGGTCGACATGGGTGTAAAAATTCTCACCTAAATGAATGTTTGGCTCGGGTTCGGCGGGAGCCGGAGCCGGGTCCCAGGGTTGAGAGGAAGTGGAGGGATTAGAGGCGACATGACGACGGCGATAAAGCAAGAAGGCGAGCACGATGATGACGGCGATAGCAATGCCTAAATACAGTTCGAGCGAGGCAATCAGATGGGCTTGTTCAGCCGGTTCCATGGTAAAACTCCTTTTTTTAAAATTTGTCGTAAGTTATTAAGGTACGAAAGGCTTATTTAGGCGCAAATTGCCTGAAAATCCTTAGACGCGATATCTTACCACAAGAAAGGCAATCGGGATAAATTTAGCGTTGCAAAGAGGCGGAAAACCGAGCATACTGAAGTATTAACCATTAATTAAATTATGCTGTCGGTACTCGGACTGTTGATTATTGCCGTGGCTTGGTTTTACCAATTTATGAGCATCAAACCGAAGCATAAAGGCTTAGAAAAGACTTTTTTGGTGGGGTACATTACGGGAGTAATATTATTGGTAATCGATGGCCTAAACAGCCATTTGGAAATTTTGGCGGCTTTAAACGGCGCCTGTTTACTAACGGCAGCGGGAACGCTGTGGAAGATGACGAGCGGGAAATAGAATTAGTAAGCATATGATTGGCAGGAAGGCTATAGTCGCGGTAATTTCCGGGGATAGTATACTTTTATTTTGTGGATACTATGGGCTATAATTTGGTATGGAAACAATTGTATACAACAAGCTAGTGAGGGACCGGATTCCGGAAATTATTACCAAAGACCGGAAAATACCTCATATCCGAACCTTGGAAAAGGAGGAATTTAGGAGACAGCTGGGGCAAAAGTTGGTGGAAGAGGCCGAGGAAGTCAAAGCGGCATCGGTGGAAGTTTTGGCCGATGAATTGGCTGATATTCTCGAGCTGGTCCGGGCGACAGCCGAAGCTCACGGCTTATCGATGGCCGATATCGAAACCCGGAGAGTGGAGAAACGGCTGAAACGGGGTGGGTTTTCCAAGCGGATATTTTTGGAATCGGTTGACCAAAAATCCTAAGGAAACAGAGCCTGCTCGATCTTTTGGGCTAACTGGTAATCACGGTCCGTGAGAGTGTCAGAGTCGTGACTGTAAATAGTGATCCTCAATTGTTTGTAATCGTGAACCAATAAGTCCGGATGGTGATTGAGCTCCTGGGCGATAGCGGCAATCTGGTTAACCGCGGCGATCACTGCCATAAAATCCGGATAGACTGAATCGAGTATTAGGCGCTCATCTTTGACCTCCCAATTTTCTTTCAGCAAAACTGTGGGCATGTTTAATTATACAAAAAATTGCTATACTGAACTATGACTGCCCAAGTATTAGTTGATGGAATGCCCGCGATATTGGAGATTCCGGAGACCGCTAAAAAGGTCCCCGGCATAATTTTGGTCCATGAAATTTGGGGTTTAAACGAGCAAATAAAGGCAACTGCCATGAGGTTAGCCCGAGAAAACTTCGTGGTGTTGGCTCCGGATCTGCTTTATGGAACGAAGATGGCTAGATTGGTAGGGCCGGAAGTAACGAAGGAGCTCAATGAAACCAGCGACCGGAGTGAAGCGCAAAAAAAACTACGGGGGGCAATTGAATACAGCAGCACGGTGAATTTTTCTAATAAGATCAGGCGGAAGCTAAATAAATGTTTCCACTATTTAATGTCCCTGCCAGAGGTAAATGACAAGATCGGCGTCATGGGCTTTTGCTTTGGCGGTAGTTGTTGTTTTAACCTGGCGGTGAAGCAACCGCTTTTAAAAGCCGCGGTGCCATTTTACGGATATGCCCCAACTCCCCTTTCCCAGGTAAAAAATATTAAATGCCCGGTACTGGCCTTCTACGGGACCGAGGATACGGCACTAATGAAGCGCTTAGAAGCCCTATCGGGGGCCATGAATAAGTACCATATTAATTTTGAGGCGGTGGTATATCCTGATACCGGTCATGCTTTTTTTAATGAAAATAATCCAGCGACATATAACCCCGAGGCCGCCCAAAGAGCCTGGGTTAAAAGCTTAGGGTTTTTGCGGAAGTACCTAAATTAGCCCGGTACAAAATTTCAAAATAGCTGGTGGTCGATAACGAACCAGGGTCCGCCGATATGATGGCGGAATTGCTATGATTCACAAAGTCCGGGGTAGTGATTCCCTTGGTTGCCATAGTCTTCATAAGAATTTCTAAGGAACGGGGAGAATCAAGGTAGTCATTGTTTAATTTCAGGATTTCGGCGTAATTGCGGTCCTGAATCAGCTTTTGGGTAACCTGGTCTTTGGCATCGGCAGTGGCTAGGTTCCGGTAATGGGAAAAATCAGTGGAGGTCACCAGTACATCCCGTTCAGCTAAGGTTAAAGATAATTCTTGGACTAATTGGTCTTGAGTCGCCGAGTCAAGGTGGGAACTGACGACCAGGGGTATGAATTGGGTGTGGGGAAGAAATTCCGAGAGAATTTTTTTGGGAACCTGATAACCATGTTCTTGGGCAATGGTCGCCGGGTCGACTCGGGCGACATCAGCAAAAAGCGGCTGGTCAGTTAAGACCGGGCCAAGGCCAATTTCCTGGTGATTGGGGCTAATAATAAAAATCCGAGGCGGTGATT
The DNA here is from genome assembly GCA_023380755.1 of Patescibacteria group bacterium. Classification (GTDB taxonomy): domain Bacteria; phylum Patescibacteriota; class Microgenomatia; order UBA12405; family UBA12405; genus JAMCSD01. The sequence goes on along the minus strand of JAMCSD010000006.1, from coordinate 370,410 downwards.
GGGGAGCCAAGCGGCGACCAAGATCCCTGATGAATTCAACGGCCACTTCATGATGAGGGATAACGGCACCCCGGATAACAGTTTGAGGCAGTGCTTGGTTTAAACCTAAAAAGCTAAGCAGTAGGAGGTAGAGGCGGAGCCCGATGGCGGCCAATGAGGATAACACTGATTAAGAGTAGCGCGGCCAGCAGGACCGCAACAGTAATTAAAAGTTGCTGATAATTAAGTTGGCGGGTGATGGGCCCTAAGGAGCTTAAGGGTGAGAGGTGGATGTTGGTATCGACAGTTACCGGAACAAAGGCGGACCGGCCCCAAACTTCAGGATGATACATCAGGGTGACAAAGGCGGGCGGGGCAATAAAATTACCGGGATTGACCACCCGGGCGTAATAGGTATAAGAGGTAGTGGACTGATAAAAGGGAATTTGGACGCCGTTTTCGGTGTATTCGTTAGCCCAGGTGTTGGCCTGAAGGTCTTGCGTCGAATTTTTTAGGGTGGTGATAACCGGCACCAGTCCGGACGGGAGATGGTCTTCGATGACCCCATAATCCACCAGACTGGAATCGGCGGGATTAATGGTTAAAGTGACTTTAACCAAGTCGCCGGGGGAGAGGTTGTAATTGGCGCCTTTGGCGTTTTCATATTTTTTGGTGATGGCAAAACCGTGATTGACGCTGGCTGCTTCACGCGAGTTGACCCACCATTTTTGGTTGAATGTAGCGTAAAGCGGATCGGTCCCAGACTTGCTAACGAGCAACCGGCTACCCGGCTTCACTTGGGAGGGATCTAAGGTAACAGTTACACTGGTTTTGGTAGCCGAAAAACTGCCAGTGGAAATCTGGCGGCCATCGAGGGTGACAGTATAATTGGTCGCCGGTGTTAGCGTCCGCTGGTAGCCCAAGACTGCTTTAAGCACTTCAGAGGTGGCAAAGGTGTTGGACCAATAATCAAAACTGCGGTGTCGAACCAAATAGTTAAGAGCCGAGGCGATGTCCTGGTCATGGTTTCCGGCCAAAGTCAGGGCGCGAATGGCCAAAGCAGTGGAGGCATCAGCAGAACCGAATTTGTCGACCGAACTGGCAGACCAGTAAAGGGTAGTATCGGTTCTTTTGGCCCGGGAAAGAAGCAGACTAAGACCGTTGCGCTGAGAGTCTTGAAGACCATTCTTTAAGTTAGTAATCACAGCGAGACTCAGTAAGTCATCGGGCAGTTTACCAAGATCCTGATCAATAATTTTTTGGCTGCCAGAGCCGTAAAAAGATAAGCCGTAAGCCCGGGTGACCTTGGCCTCGACCGGAAGACTGTCGTAGCCGCTGAGGAGATAGCTTTGGGCTTGAGCCAACAAAGAATCATCCACGGTGAATCCGGCCGCCCGGGCGTCATTAAGCACTTCGACGACATAGGCGGTGACGAAATCATTTGAGGAGCCGTGCCACCAACTCCAGCCGCCATCCGGCTGCTGCAATTCTTTTAGTTTGGAAACACCCTCGTCAATACCATGCTTGGGGGTTAAATCCTGTAGAGAGTCCCCAAACTGAGTAGCATATTTTTGGGCTAAAATTTTGGGGACTAAGGCGCTGGTGGTTTGCTCGACACAACCATAAGGGTAATTAACCAAATAGCGCATGGCAGACGGCAGACTGCCAAAAAGGGTGGAGCTGAGGTCGAGGGTTAAAACAGATTTTTTGGGATCAATGGAGTCGGGTTTATCGACCAGGAAAGTAAGATTATCGGCTTTAAATTGCGAGGTTGGCTGCCAGTAGCCAAAAGGGCGGACCGGTAAACTGGTAATCACTTCGTCTTGGTGATGAGCGTCATCTTTGGCGATGAAGTCAAAAGAGGCGGTCGATTGGTCTTTATTTATATTGTATTTCCAACCGACTTCAGTGTATTCCCCGGCCTTGACCGATACCCGAGAGGTATTGCTTGATTCAACCAGTTCCCCGGCGTCGGTCTTTAAAGAAGCATCGACGACTAAATCCTGGCTGGTGTAGTTGTTGACTAAGGCCGACACGAGAATTTCATCACCAAGGCGGAGGATGTTAGGCAAAACCGGCCGGATAACCAGTTCTTTGGAGGTTTTGATTTCGGTAAAGGCATCACCGACTTTGGTGTCGGTGGAGGCGCCGATGGTAGTGATAACCCAAGTGGTTAAATTGTCAGGCAGTTTAAACTTGACGGTGGCAATGCCGTTATTGTCGGTGACCACGGTGGGGTTCCAGTAGGCGGTATCATCAAAATGGGCCCGGGCATCACCATCACCTTTGTCGTTGTGGACCAAGACGGAATCGGCAAAATAAGTATGAGCCTCGTCAACGGTAAAGTTATAAACCGGAACCTGCCCGGTTTGCCATTCGACAGAATTAACCTTAATCGGCTGTCCGCTGACATCGCTTAAAAGATCACCGACGCGCACCGAACCGGCCTGCTGCCAACGGCGGTTGACCATTAATAGGTGGTTGGGGGTTAAACGGAGGGTACCATTGAGAATGACGTAGCCGGGAGCCGAGGTGTGGTGCAGGGCAGTAACTTTTTGCGGAGTATTGGGACCATTCGATGCAGCCCGGGACAGGACTGTGTCACCGATTTTAATATCTTCGATGTTTTTGGAGGTGCCGTCAGCCAGGGTGATTTTGGTGCCAGCTAAGAAACAACCGCCTTTTTCGGCGCCGCCGTTGTATAAGCCCTCTAGGGAGTTGTCTTCTAAGGTACCGTCATAGCGCTCGCTCCAAAAGGCATCAAAAATACTGCCGTAATTCTTATCGGAGAGTTCAAAGATAGCCTTGTCAACAGCCCACAAAGCCATGGTAGCCGGAACCGGCTTTCCAGCCAGATCAGTGGAAGTAATCTGGGCTGTGACCTCGTCGCCGGGGCCATAAGAGGACTTATCGGTGGTGATTTTGAAGAAGGCTTTTTTGGAGTCAGTGGAAATGGAAACGTTATGGCCGTCAGCATCGAGGCGGTCGGAGCCAAAAGATCGGACAGTTAAATAAACATTGGGCAAATCGTGGTCGGCCAAAGGCAGTTGGATAGTGGTGGCAGAACCGTTAAGATGAACAATTTGATAGCGGTCCTGGTAACCACGTTCAACGGCAAAGAAAATGTCGCGGTCGGGAGTAGCCGAGGTAATTTTGGCAGTAACCGTTTGGCCGGGAAGATAAGATTTTTTATCGGTGTTAATGGTAAGATTAGTGACTAAACTATAACTGCTATCGAAACGGGCGGCATCTTGACTGATCCATAAATAAAAGATTTTTTCGATATAGTTGCCGCGGGCGTCGGTAGTCGAGGTTTTAACTTGGTAACTGCCTTCGGCCGAGGGAGTGAAACTGAGTAGAGTTTCACCGGAGCCGGGGACATCAAGAGTAAACTGGCCGGCATTTTCGGTGTTTTCCCGGTACTGGTCATATTTATTATTATCATCGTGATATTTTTCCCACCAATGGCGGGTAATATTGACCGAAAGCGGATGGGCTAAAGAAACGTTGTCCCGGAAAGATTTATAAACAATGGGAAGGCTGATTTTTTCACCGGGTTTGCCGGAGTAAACGTCACCGAAGCGGTATATACCAAATTCACCGGCACGAACTAAAACGTTTAGGCCGGTTAGGGTAGAGTTACCGGTGGCATCGGCATAATCAAATTCGATATAAAAGCTTTGAGAATGACCTTTGGAGTCATTTTCATTGGTTTTAATGTTGACGGTAGCTAACCCCTGGTCATTAAAAGTAACCTCGCCTTCTTTGATAACATCGCCGCTCCAGGAATGGTAATAATAATTGCCATTGTTAGGATAATAAGTTTCCCCATCAAAGTAACCGTAGTCCGCGGCATAAACCTTATAAGTTAGTTTGACATTTTTGAGAGGATAACCGGAAAAATATTCGCCTTTAATCTGAACAGTGGCCGTATCGCCGCGAACAAGGTCGGCGGTAGCGGAAACGGCGCTGAGAGTGTAATCGGGTTTGCGGTAGTTTTCGACGCGAAAAGAAATTTGGTTATTAGCCGCATAATTATCTCCGCTGGTTTCATAGCCGGATCGGCTAAGCAGGAGAGAATAAAGCCCTGAAGAATAATCGGCCGGAATTTTGACGGTGCCGTTAACCGAACCATAGTTATCGAGAGTGAGCGTTTGGGAGTTAAGGGGATGATCGGTATTCCAATCTTTAAATAATTTGACCAGGACGGGTCCCGAAGGCAAGGAATAACGGGCGTCATCATCATCACGGATAACAGCCTTAAATTTGACGGTATCCCCGGGGCGGTAAATCGGGCGGTCGGTAAATAGGAAATAGCGGCTGGCAGCAGCACGTTGGTTGTAAGAAAGCCAAAAGTACTCATTACCCAAGGACTTGATATTAAAAGGGATGACCGAGAAAGAATCGTTGGCGGCAACCACAGCCAGATCAGCATCGGCGCGCAGCGGCAGCGAGGCAACACCATCACCATCGAAACTGGCAGTACCGACAACATTGGCGCTGCCATTGAGACTATAAAGCATGACCGTGCCCGAGGTTAATGACCGGTGGGTGGTGAAATCCTGGTTCCATACGACAAAGGTATCTTTGGCTTCGCGGGCAAGACTGCCAAAAGTAGAACGGACGGCAAAGGTTTCACTAGTTAAATCACCCAATTTTAGGCGTAAATAATAGATACCACTTTTATCAAGCGGCAGACTTTTACTTTGCCGGTTAGAATTCAGGTCAACTGTGAAGGAAGTCAGGGGGGTAAGTTTGGTAGTATCGACGGAAGGATGGAGCTGCTGATACTTGCTGTCGTGGGTGAGGTAAGTTAATAAATCATCCAGAGTGGCCCGATAAATTTCAAGGGTCCCCGAGCCGGAGGTGTTGATGGCAGAATATTCAATTAGCGGATCTTGAGTAGAAGAGTATTCAACGACCCGTTTGGGAAGGCCATTATCGACAGATAAAACAATAGAAGCAGTGTTTTGGGCCTCGGCTAAAGGTTGGTGGATGATTAAAAAGAGGGCGATGAATAGACCTAAAAAGCGAACGGCATTTTTAACCATTACTTCATTCTAGCAGATGGCGTCGCCGTAGGGGTAGGAGTTAGGAGTGCCGGATTAGTGATGGCTTCTTTGATTTCCTGCCACTCTCCCCGGCCGGCCCGAGGATCAAGGATGAATTGACCTTCGGGAGTTTTGGCATCAACTAAAATGTTTTGATCCGTCAGGGCAATTTGGGTAACCTGGTATTGGCTAAATTCGGAAAAGCGGCTGAGGAGTTTTTCCAGAGAAGCTAAATCCAGGTCAGTTTGAATGTGATAAGACAAGGTTTGAATGGTGGGAATAATTTGGGAAATGAAGTTAATATTCACCACCTTGTCTTTGACGGCTTCCAAAACCAGGCGTTGGCGGCGGGCCCGGTTAAAATCGCCACCATCAGTCGGAGAGTGACGGGAGCGGGCAAATTTAAGAGCGGTCGCCCCGTCCATGGTTTGAAGGCCTTTGACAAAATGGAGAACTTCATAACGGCAGGGGAATTGCTCTTCGAGTTTTTGTCCGGACATGGTGGCGGTGAGAGCGGCGATTTCCTCGGGGGTTTTGCCGCAAGAGTCGGTGGTGCCGGTATCGAGCGGATAGAAAGGATCATCAAAGGTTTTGTCCACATTGACCGTAATCCCGCCTAAATTATCGATTACTTTTTGGAAGCCGGCAAAATCCACGGCCACAAAATAATCAACGGGGATACCGGTAACCTGGGTCATAATGTATTTAGCCAACATACCGCCGCCGGCCGGACCGGTAAATTCCACCGGTTTGCGGGGGAACTGACGGTCATCCAAACCATAAGGATAAGCAGCGTTTATTTTGGTCCAGGTGGTAGTGCCCGTTTCCAGGGGTAAGGGAACCCATAAATCACGGGGAATGGAAATGAGAGTGGTTTTTTGGGCGTGCGGGTCGACCCTGACCAACATGATGGAGTCAGTTAACTTTCCGCCTTCGTGGACACCGCCGCCGTAACCCAAAAGAAGGATAGAAAAGGGACGGTTAGGATCGGGAGTGGGGGTGGGTAAAACAGAGGTTGGCTGGGGCACAGGCGAACGGCGGGGGGTGACACTAATGGTCTGCCAGGCGCGGAGGCTGAAATAGGCAAGCGACGCCAGAGAGACGCCGATTAAAGCAAGCCCAATAACCAGGAGGTAACGGATGGAAGGCATCTGTTGATTATACCTCGGGTGTTTACTTAAGCCTTTTTGGATTGGGTGTTAAGGGCCCGGTTGATAAGGAAGTGGATGACGATATAGAGCACGATGAAGCTGATGATTTCCATGAAATAAGTCTCGGGGTTGCGTAGGTGGCGGATAAAGATATCATCAAGATTGCTGACGGCGTGGTCGGCAACGGTCACCCAAAAGCTATAACTTAAAAGGCGCCCCAAAAAGAAGGAAAAGGCAATAAAAGGTAAATCGGCTCCGACTAAACCGGCGGCAATAAAAAACTGGTTTGAAGGGATCGGCGAAAAGGCATAAAACAACATCAGAAGCGGTAAAGTAATGGAACGTTTTTGATTAATTAGCTTACCAACCTGATAAAGTGATTTCTGTTTTTGGGGAGACAGGAGGGGCTTAAAATAACGGTTGGTGGCCCATGCCAGGGTGAAGCGGCCAAGGGCAGCACAACCCGCCCCAACCAGAACGGTGGGCACGAGCGTCAAATCGTCACGGACATAAAAAAAGGCCAGGACCATCCAGGTGGGCGGCATAAAAGCGGGGAACAAATTGAGGACAAAGACGATAAATCCCAGGCCGAGCAGGTAAAGAATTGAGGCAATCATTTAGTTTTTTTGTTCCAGATAATCTTGTTATAAACCAGCCAGTTAAGCGGAATGGTGAGAAAAAAGATGGCAATTAATTGGTAAATTAAGAAATGGTCGCCAAAAAGAGCGGTTAACAAAGCAATAACCGTCGAAGGAATGAGAATACCGGTGATCACCGAAGAGATATTGAAGGTAACAAACTTGGAGACCAGAGAAGAGGCTGTGGTAATTTTCTCTTGGGAAAAGGTCCACAGGTTATTCCAAATAAAATTGGAAATAATTGATAGTTCAGCCGCTAAACCATTGGCCACTCCGTTAACGACGCTGACAGCCAAAGTAGTGGAGGCTAAGGCTAATTTAAAGGTATGCCCAAATACAATATTGATGATTAAGCCGATGAATCCGACGACGCCAAACTTTATGAATTTTTGGGTGGTGGTATCATGCCAGCGAGTTAGGGCACAGACACGGATACCGTCAATAATCGCATTTTGCTCGATTTTTGATTGGTCAGTTGTCCGAACCTGAAATTCAAGCGGCACCTCTTTATATTTGGCTCCCAGTTTGAGTGTTTCAAAAAGAAGCTGCATTTTATAGGCAAAACTGCGGGTATACAGATGCTTGAAGTCTAAATTGAGGTGGTCCAAAAAACCTTTAACCCGGGTGACTTTTAAGCCGGTAGTAGGATCAGTGACCGTAAAAAATTTTTTGAAAGGAAAGAATAAAAGGAAACGAGCCGTCAATCCACCGGCTTCACTAAAGAAAACACGCTTGAAACCCCAACCTTTGGGGTTTGAACCACCAGCTATTTTTCTGGAACCAATGACATAATCATAACCATTATCAATTTCTTTTAGCATTGCCACAATCATCTCCGGAGGATGCTGAAAATCGGCATCAAATTCAAAAACCGCATCAGCTTTCAATTCCTGCATGGCATATTTAAAACCTTTTAGGTAGGCAGCCCCGATACCATCCTTACTAGTTTCTTCAAAGAGGTGAACCCCAGTATATTTTTTTGCTTTTTCGCTGACAATTTTGCCAGTGCCATCGGGTGAGTGGCCATCAACGACTAGGACTTTAAGTTGCCAATTTTTGATAGTCGGAAATGTTTTAGTTTCCAGATAATCAATCATTTTGCCGATGCTTCCGGCTTCATTATAAGTAGGAATTACGACAACAGCGATCGGGGGTTGGTTTTTCATTAGCTTATTATAAGGATTAATCTAGTGTTCGGCTATAATTAACTATGAATGAACTAATCACCAAATGGAACCTGGGACAGTTAGGCAAGATAGCGGTGGAAGAAGAGTTGGCTAGTTACCGGCAGGCTGGTGAGGCATTTTTCAGCAAATGGAAAAAAGATAAAAGTTATTTAAAAGATTCCCGCAAACTTCGAGAGGCGCTGGATGAGTGGGAAGCTTTTGCCAGCCGGTGGGCGGGTGGGGGCAAAACCGGCTACAGCTATTGGTTGCAGCAGGAACTGGATCAATCTAATCCGGCCATCAAGGCGATGAATACCAAGATTGATGATGTGGTCAAACAAATGCTAAATAAGCTCCGATTTTTTAACCACAACCTAGCCAAAATCCCGGGAGCACAACAGAAAATATTTTTGGCAGCGGCTCCATTGGCAAAATATCATCATTATTTAGAGCAGCTTTTTGCCGAAAGTAAGTATCTTTTGAGTGAGGCTGAGGAAAATATTTTAACGCTAAAAGATAAACCGGCCAGGGAAAACTGGGTATCGATGACCAACGAACTTTTGTCAAAAGAAACTCGGGAAGGCAAAACCATAGAGGTGCTTTTAAGCGACATGCGCAGCCACAAGAAGCCGGAGCGCGACCGGGCGGCAGAATTATTTAATGAAATATTGGCAAAATACGAAGAGGTAGCGGAAATTGAGTTAAATTCGGTTCTCGAAGATAAGAAAGTCAACGACAATTTGCGGAAAGCGCCACGGCCGGAAACAATGAGACTGTTGGCGGATGATATTGAACCGGGAGTGGTGGACAGTTTGACGGCAGTGGTCAGCCGTCACAATGAGATTCCACAACAGTTTTACCAACTAAAGGCACAACTATTTAAGTTGCCAAAATTACAGTATCATGAGCGAAACCTGAGTTACGGCGATAACCAGCAACGATATTCTTTCGAAAAAGGAGTGGAGTTGGTAACCCAAACATTTCAAGGATTAGATCCGGAATTCAGTCAAATATTCGACGGTTTTATTAGCCAGGGATTAGTTGACGTTTACCCCAAACCCGGTAAGGCGAATGGGGCATTTTGCGCCGGTTTTACCAGATTGTACCCGACATACATTCTCCTAAATTGGACTGACAGCTCCCGGGATGTGACGACGCTGGCCCACGAGGCCGGACACGGAATTAATAATGAGTTGATGAAAAGGGAACAAAATGGGTTAACCTGGGGAACACCGACTTCAACGGCCGAAGTGGCCAGTACTTTTTTCGAGGATTTTGTTAACCAGAGGCTCGCGCAGGGGGCAGACGAGGAAACTAAACTCACCATGTTAATGAATAAAATCGACAATGACATTCAATCGATTTGGCGTCAGGTAGCCTGTTTTCAATTTGAACAAGACCTGCACAAAAACTACCGGCAAAAAGGATATTTATCAAAAAAAGAGATTGGAGAATGGTTCCAAAAACGGATGGCGGCGTACATGGGACCGGCAGTGGAACAGTCGCCGGGGAGCCAAAATTGGTGGATCTATTGGGGACACATTCGCCGCTACTTTTATGTTTACTCTTATGCCAGCGGCCAGTTAATTTCCAAATCGCTGCAAAATTCGGTACGGCAAGATAAAGCCTTTGTTAAAAAGGTGAAGGCCTTTTTAGCTGCGGGAACGTCAGAGTCGCCGAAGAATATTTTTGCTAAAACCGGAATTGATATTGAGGCCAGTGCTTTTTGGGAAAAGGGCGTGGAGGAGGTAAAGCGGGAGCTAAGTGAGGCTGTGACCCTGGCCCGGAAATTGGGAAAAATAGAGAACAAAGGGTAAAATACGGATATGCAGTTTAACGTGATTACTCTTTTCCCACAGATGTTTGACTCCCCTTTTGCGGAAAGTATGATGAAACGGGCCAGAGAAAATAAGATTATTGACCTTCAGCTTTATAACCTTCGCGACTGGGCACTAGATAGTTACGGCATGGTTGACGACCGGCCATTTGGCGGTGATGTGGGAATGCTTATCCGGCCGGAACCGGTCTATAACGCTTTAAAGGAAATTATTGTCCCGTTTCAAATAACTAATCCCAAAAAAAGAAAGGCCGGGAAGAATAAAAGAATTATTTTAATAACGGCGGGGGGAAAAGTTTTTACCCAAAAGAAAGCGGAAGAATTAAGTAGGCTGGAAGAAATCACTTTAATCTGCGGACATTATGAAGGTTTTGATCAAAGAATACATGATTACATGGTCGACGAAGAAATCTCCATCGGCCGTTATATATTAACCGGAGGCGAGCTGCCGGCGATGGTGGTCATGGACAGCGTGACCCGATTACTGCCGGGAGTTTTAGGCAAAGATGAGTCAAACAAGTCTGAAAGTTATAGCGCAGTTGAGATCGAGGGCAAAATCAGGCGAGTGCCTGAATATCCACAGTACACGCGCCCCCGTGACTTTTTGGGACTTAAGGTTCCCGAGATACTCGTGGGCGGAGATCCTCAAAAGATTAAAGCGTGGCAAAAAGAACAGATGAAAAGGAGTAGCGGGATTTAGAATAAGGTGCCGGTCAGAAGCAAAGCGCCAAAGAGGGCGACAACTAAATATTCAATCACGAGGGAAAATTGCAAATCGCCTTTTTGGTAATGGTGCAACAAACTCCACAAAAAATAAAAGACGCCGGCGCCATAAATGACGCGGCGCTGTAAATGGGGGTCAAAATAAAAATAAAAGAACAGCAATAAAAAGAGAATTAAGCCGATAAAAAGGAGGGTAAAACTGAAAGGATGGTGTTTAATTTCATGCCAAACCATAAGTTAGAAGATCCTCCCCTGTTGAGAAAAAAGTAGCAAGATAAAGATAATAATTAAAAATGAGATATGCCCAGCATTGGAACCGGCTACCCGGTGGGTTTTATTTTTGAGAGTAACCACGGCATCGATAATCAGCAGGAGCAAAATGATACTAAACATGATAGCTCCCAAGACTTTGGAGACGCTGGTGGGGTTGATGACCGGAGCGGCACTGGCGAGCACTTCTGGCTCGGGAATTGGGGCGGCAATATCGGGGATTTCGACTTTGGAAGAATTGTCTTTAGTCGCCACAGGGGCAACTAAGGGAGTGCCAAAATGTTGAACGACAAGGGTGGTCTCTATACCATTAAGAGTCCCGTTAACGACGCCGATCCCAATTTCCTGGTATTTGGCGTTTAAAATATTGGCCTTGTGGGTGGGAGAATTCATCCAGGCTTTCATCATAGAGTCGGTGTCATAAAAGTCTTTGGCCAAATTTTCCCCGGCGATGGAATACTGGTAGCCGACTGACCGAAAGAAATCCCAGGGGGTTTTGCCTTGGGGAGAATTGTGGGCCCAGTAATTATGAGCAAACATATCGTCAGCTTTGGCGGTTGCCGATTGGGTTAAAGTGGAGCTATATTTTAAAGCGGGCAGACCGGCAGCCCGGCGTTCGGCATTTGTGGCCTGATAAACCTTAGCGATGGTAATTTCGGAAGAATAGCCCAAGACTCCAGGCTTGATGGTTGCCAGTGAACGCAGAATCGATTGGTTGAGAAGATAGAAAGCAATTAAAATTGCCAAAAATGAGGGCTGCAATAAAAAGGCGCGGTGATTATTTTTCTCGTGTGGCAGAAAAAGAAGATGTAAACGGTGCTTGAGACTCACAAAACCAGTATAGCGTATTTTGCAAAAGCTTAAACGGAGAAAAACCTATTTACCGGATCCCTTATAATTAGTATATGAATGATCGACTGAGCGAAAAACTCAATTTTAAGGAAACAGGAAATTCTTTAAAAACGGCAGCAACAGAATTGAACCATAAGCCGGCAGTCCAAGTGGAGGCAGCCAACCCTTTTAAGGTTTTCTTCGGAGTTAACGGCTTGCTAGCCTGCCGGATATTAGGGAAGAATATCACCATTTCAGGAGACGCCAATGTTCAAAACGCCGACAACGAATTGCTGCTGGCAGTGAGCCAAGGGGCCAAAAGCGAGATGCCGGTGAGCCTGGCTAACCCGGAAACAGGGGAAATCAGCTGGCATAAATTGCAGCTGGGAGACGACGGACGTTTGGAAGATGTGGAGCTGGGTGACAAAGCGATTAAGGCCCTGGGGATAATAGAAGGCCGAGCCGAGCAAGGAACACTGGCAATCCATTCGGGATTATCGATCGGACTGACCGAAGGGATGGAAGCGGAAGTTAATTTTGGCAAACGGGGCCTGCGGATAGTTGGTCAAGGGAACGTGACCTTGGAAGAGGGGTTGCTGACTGTCACCGGAAAAAAGGGTGATCAATTCTTTTGTCTGCTTGTCAAAATGGAGCGGTAGTAAATAAGAATGTGTGGTTTTAAAAAGCGAAGATAAAATAAACAGCCTAAAGTAAGGCCAAGTAAATCGATTAAGGTATCGGAGAATTTGCTAGTACGACCGGGCGTAAAACGTTGGTGAAATTCGTCGGACAGGGCGTAAAGGTAACCGAAAAGGAATGATTTTTTGGAACTGTTGGTAGCTATAAATAATAACGTAAACAGTATTCCATATTCAGCTAAATGAAAGAACTTAAGGATGATGAACCGCTGCCAATAGATGGAAAGGAAACGGATGGCATGGGTGCCGGTGACACCGGTGGTTTGGACACTGGAAAAGTGAAAAATGACCGCCATCCAGATGAGAGCCGGGAGCCAACGGAGGAACTTCATTTTTTTATTTTAGCAATAACAAAGGGGACACACAGGAGAATGCCGCCGACAAAAATAAAAATAAAGGGCAAAATACTGACAGCCGAGGTTCGCTTTACCAGCCTGGGTGCGGCAGTGGGGGTGGGAATAGCTGTGGCTGCCGAAGTGGGGGCAGCGGTGGGGTCGGCGGCAATGACGGTCACCGTTTGCATAGAGGTTTGTGCGTAAGATTTTTGACCATCACTCATATCAATGGGTTTAAAAGCAATGTTTATTGATTGAGGTATCTGACTAGGGTTGACAGTTATAGTTATTGACGAACTAAACGATGAAGATGCTGCATTAAATTGTTTGTAAGAATCTAGGTCGGTATTGCTATACAACCAAGTAGTACCATTTTGATTTTCAATTCCGTTATTATTGGTACCCCCAAAACCCTTAATGACATAATTGCGACCAACTATAGCATTATTTAAATGGAAATTTACGGTATAGTTCTGACCTATTTTAAGGGTTAAGGGTAGTGGATCGACGGTTAGGCTAGGATCCGGAAACGGGGTATTACTAGGAAGAGGAATTGTTGGGGTGGGGGTATTGTTGGCTGCTGAGGTGGGGATAGTAGTTAGTTGAGGAGTGACGGATGGGGCAACGGTAGGCGTAGCAGTTGGTAAGGAAGTAATAGTTGGAGTGGGAAAAATAGAAGCGATGTAGCAAATATCAACATTTGCGCTTCCTTGCCAAGAACTACTACCAGGAGGTAAATAAACACAAAGCATGTTAGTAGTATCAGTTCCCGAACAAGACCCAGTACAGTAGCTCAAGCTTTCTGGAGGGTTAATACTTATAGTATCGTTTTTCAGATTAACCGTGTCGCCAGAATGGTTGAGATAATTTTGGAAATGAAATATCGCTTTATTTCCCCCAGCAAGAGAGCCGTATAAGTGCATGGAATTATTAGAGGTGCTATCAGTAAGATAATAAGATGAAAGATCAATATTGTCGGACCCGCTATTAATTACTTCGACGTAACTTTGATTATCAGGTATATTAATTAAAGCATCGCCACCGGGATAATTCGGCCAATAACGATTAATATGAATATCGTTAGCCTGAGCCAGAGCCGGCTTACATAAGAGTGATAATACTAAGAAAATTAAAAAAAACATTACAATAAATCTTGGGCTTTTTGTAAGCGGTCGATTATCGTTGCTGGCTCTAAGAAGGCCAAAGACTCGACAATCGGGGGCGTAATACGGGAGCCGGTGACAGCCACCCGGAAAACCATAAAGAAATCACCGGTTTTCCACTCCTGGGATTTAATTAGTTCCATTAGTTTATTTTTAAGTTCATCCGTTTTGGTTACGTCGGTTTCGTTAACGACTTTGGTGGATTGAGACAACATATTGATGGCTATCGATTTGTCGATTTTACCGTTGTTGGTTAGATCTTCGACTGAAGGGCGGACTTCCTCGGTAACAAAAGTGAGTAGGGCGGTGGCCTCCGAAAGCTTGGTCAAGCGTTCTTTAATTAGCGGGACAATTTTTATTAGTTTATCAAGAGAGATTTTGGGGACAAAAGGAGCCAAGAGTTTGGCAAGCTCTTCATCGGTTTTACGACGGATGTAGACCCCGTTAAGATAATCGAGCTTGGTGACATCGAAGACTGGTTGTTTTTTGTGAAGATGGGTTAAGGAAAACTGCTTGATAAAATCATCAAGGCTGAAAATTTCCTGTTCGGTACCCGGGTTCCAGCCCAATAGCATGAGGAAATTAAGCATGGCTTCGGGTAAATACCCGGCTTCAAGAAAACTGCGGGCGGAAACAGAACCACGGCGTTTGCTCATCTTCCCCTGGCCACTAGGGTCCAAAAAGATGGTAAGATGAGCATAGGTTGGCACTTCCCAGCCAAGATAACGGTAAATTAAAATAGCTTTGGGAGTCGAGGTAATCCATTCGTCACCCCGAAGGACATGGGTAATATTCATTAAATGGTCATCGACCGCCGCAGCAAAGTGATAGGTGGGGATGCCGTCGGATTTAATCAAAACCTGATCATCAATTTCGTTGGTGTTAATTTTGATTTCGCCACGGACAGCATCGGTGAAGGTAATGACTTCGTTGTCGGGAACGCGAAGACGGACGACATGAGGAGTACCGGCAGCTAATTTTTCTTTGACTTCTTGTGGTGTTAATTTCAAACAAAGACGGTCGTATTTGGGAATCTGGTGGAGTGCAGTTTGGGTAGCCCGCATTTTGGTCAGACGCTCTTCGGAGCAAAAGCAGTAGTAGGCGTGACTACGGTCAAGTAGTTCCTGAATATATTTTTGGTAAAGAGGGAGACGTTGGGTCTGGATATAGGGGGCATAGGGACCGCCAATATCGGGACCTTCGTCCCAGGAGAGACCGTAATCTTTGATGACCTGTAAAATTTTTTCGGTAGCGCCCGGAACGAAACGTTTTTGGTCGGTATCTTCGATACGAATAATAAACTGACCGCTATTTTGGCGCGCCAGAGCAAAGTTATAAAGGAGAGTACGGAGATGGCCAATGTGATACTCCCCTGTCGGCGAGGGGGCCATTCGAGTGCGGACAACCATGAGCTTATTTTAGCATTACGCGGGATTGACTAAGAACAAGAGGAACTCTCACTAGAACTATTTCTCATAGTGAGAGTCCCCGGCTTAATGGTTTATCGATTCAATAGTATTTCCTATGGTTTTATATAGAGCGCCCGATAAGGATCGTTGAGGTAAATCGACTTGGTGGGCGGAAGCGGATTGTTCCAGACATCCCACATGGCGGTTGGCGTGACTGATAGGGTGTACGTCAACGGGACAGCGTTGTCGCCGTTGCTATTCCAGACCAACCAGAGTTGCCCCAGAGTTCCACGATCAAACTTTAAGATGGAAACACCGGCTTGACTTTGGTTGCTGTCCCAACCGATAACCGGATAACCCACCATGTTCCCATTAGAGGTAAGCAGGGCGGTGTAGACCTTGTTTGGATAAAGGACTGAGCCAGAGTTATCCAAGAGCTCGGTATTGAAGTGGTACATCTGCGACGGTTCCATGCGCCAATAGATGATGCCCGACAGGTTGTGGTAGACCGCAAAACCGGTGGAAATGGCGGCGTAGTAACTTTGGACAACCCGTAACTGATCGCTGGGGGGCATGACATAGGCCTGGTAACTGACCATGGCATTTTCCGTCAAGTAGAGCGGAATGCCATTGTGAGCCGGCGCGTATTGATTGATAGTGGCCTTTAACCAGGAAGTTATGGTTTGAATCTTGGGGATAGTCGGACTGGCATTCCAACCGCAACCGCTTGGCTTTTGTTTTTCCAAGAACGTACCGTTGGGTGTGTAGTTCCAATAGGTATATCCATGATAAGAAAAGCCATCAAGATAGTCCAAACTACCGAGTGTAATGAGACCCTTGGCAAATTTAGCGACATTGTCGCCCGTGCAGGTGTCCGGATTGTTGCCGAACAATAAGCCTCCATTTAGGAATTTGGCGGTGGGGTGATCAGCTTTTACCTGGGGAGTGACGACTTTAAGCATATTGACATAGGCGCCAGCACCACCCCAGGACGTATCGTTGGGATTACCCCAACAACCAATGGTGCCATCGTTTGGCAGTCCGTTTGGTAATCCAATGTAATAGGGATCGACATCCGGCTCGTTACCCAACTCAAAGAATTGGGTATAGGGCAAGTAACGAGCCACTACGGCATCAACAAAGTTGGCAAAATCGGCATAGTGGCTGGCGTCAATCGGTCCGCACAATTTGGTGGTGTCGGTGACAGGACGCGCCCAGGTGGGAACACCTCGAATAATGAGGAGCGTGTCGGCGCCATCATTATGGGCACGGATTAAACTGGAATCAGTGGTGGCATCCCAATTATAGGTGCCTTTGGTGGCCTCGATTTGCTCCCACTGGACCCCGGCGTAACGGGTGATAGTATAGTGACTTTTCTCGAAGAACTGCATACCGTTACCGTCGGTAAATCCGCCATCCATTTCGGCGCCGACCGGCCCGCGTAAACCCATGCGGTTGCCAATAATCGGCAGATAGGCGAAATAGTTGTAGGTTAAAGTGAGTGGTTGAGCTAAACCATTACGGACAAGGACGCTCGTTAATGGTGAAGCAGCATGCAGCGAGTTACCAGAAGCGGCAATGCTCACCAGAAGGGCGAAAACGACGGCGACGGAGACGATCAGGGGAAGCCTACGTTTCATTTTGTCTTTCATTGTTATCCTCGCAAAAATACTGGTACCAATTATTCACATTCGAACACGGGAATTTTTTTATAATCTTGCCTCCAATAACCGGCGAAATTTTGGATACTATGATTAGTAGCCAAGATTATAGAAAGATAAACCATTAGCTGTTAAAGAACTGCCAAAAAAAGCGAGTTGCTCAGCAAATGATCAAGCGATTTCTTGTGGCAAAGCGATTATAACAAAAAGAGGTAGTTTAATTTTAGGAGAAGTTTAACTAATCCTTCCGGCATCGAACTTCAAACAATAAATGTCAGCGAACTGACAAAATTATTAAAAGCCGTTGCCGGAAGGTTGTTTACCGATTTTTACTTATCTATCTTTTGCCGATAGGAGTCGCCGACTTTTTCGCAACCGGGGTTGCGGATGTTGGCATTGGCCGGGTCCTTAGGGTTAGCGACCTCGATACAGGTAAGGCGGTAGACGGGATTGTTCCCGCTTCCATTCTGGACGTCGTTGGGACAGCCAGAACCAAGGAAGCTACCGTCGGATGCACCGAAGTTGATTGTCTCGTAATGGCTGAGGACGTAGACGTTGTTTAACGCGTAATATTCTGCCAATTCCTTAGTATCCTGGTTGTTGGTGCAGTATCCCGCGACCGGGTCAAACCTAAACCAAATGACGTCATAGCCATTCGGCCGCGGTTCCCAGTTGGAAACCCAATCAAAGATCTTACCGTCACGAACGGCTTGAGCACCTTGTATTCCGCCGCAGGCAGCGAGGACTGTTGATGCCACGAGGGCAAGAATGGTGACCACGAGAACGACCACATGACGCGGGTTGCGAGTATTCATTTCTAAACCTTCCTTTTTAAATGTGCCAATTTCAGTAAACTCGAGTATTATAGGCCGTTTTGGACTATTTTCAAGTTGATTAAGCAGAGACGTAGGACTTAGTTTACAATTACTTTATGGCGAGCTTAACCGTTACGGGATATTGGGCTAGAAATATCATTAAATTCGGGGGTGTAGGCTTAATTTTACTGATTGTGCTCCAATGGGGGGTATCAACGGCGATTGCCGCTTACTTAAAGGCCCACCCGCCTTATGTGCCGCCAACAGTCCGGTACGGAAAACTGCCAAAAATTGTTTTTCCATCCAAGGACACACCGAAGGTTCAATTGAGTTTGGAATTACCTAATGACAGCTTCCCGAAATATAGTGACCAAGCCAAGGTATATGTGGTTTATAAGCCGGTGAATACTTTAACTGCTTTGGACGACGGCTACGTGACTGCCAAATCTTTGGGGTTTACCGACCAGGCGATAGAAACCAAGACGGGGGTTTACCAGTGGACTAACGCCAGCAATAATCTGACTTTTACCATGAATGTTCTAGACGGCAGTTTTCTGTTTAAATACCCCTTTGAAAAAGACCAGTTGCTGCAAAACCCCGACCATATGCCAACCAATGCCGAAGCCACCAATGCCGCTAAAACTTTTTTGCAACGGGCCAATAAATTATCCCCTGACCTGGACGACGGCACTTACAAATTCAGTTATTTAAAAATTGGCTTTAGTGGCTTAACCGCAGCGGATTCGTTGTCGGATGCTGATCTGGTGAAAGTGGACATTTTCCGGAAAGCGACTGATGACGGGATGGCGATCATGCCTGCTGACCCAAAAACAGCTTCGGTATCTTTTTTAATCAGCGGCTCGGCGGTGGAAACGAAACGCATTGTTCAGGTGAACTACAGCTACTCCCCCATTGACCGGCAGTCATTTTCAACTTACCCAATTGTGACACCGCAACAAGCCTGGGCTGATGTGCAAAACGGCATGTATTTTCTGGCCCAGGGGGATACCACCAGCACAACCGTACGCAAAATATATTTGGCCTATTTTGAGCCGGCCACACTGACTAATTTCATGCAACCAATTTACGTCTTTGAGGGTGATAATAATTTTGTAGCTTATTTGCCAGCGGTCGCCGATTCAATGGTATCACCAGAATAATCATGATAAGAAAGATTATTTTTTAGCCAATCAATCAGCAGTTTAGTATCCCCAAAGCGGTCTGCCGAGGCAGCCACCACGGTAACCAACTCGTGGTTATTAATGTTGACCAAGCCAATAAAACATCCGCCAGCCTCGGGAGTCCAGCCGGTTTTTAAACCTTCAATTTCGGGAACAACGCCTAAGAGTTCATCGGTAGTGGTTAGGGGATGGGAAATATTGCCTGACAAGTCGGTGACGGTCAGCTTGGGGATCTTGACTGTTTCCCGAACAATAGGGTTTTTGGCGGCTAAGCGCCCGAGCTGCCCCAGGTCGTAGACCGTAGAATAATGGTCCGGCTGATGCATGCCGTCGACATCGACGAAGTGGGTATCGGTCAGATTATATTTAGCCATCAGACTATTCATGGCCGTGACAAAAGCGGGTTCGCCGCCGGCAAAATGGTCAGCCAGGGCGTGGGCAGAGTCGTTGGCAGAATAAATGAGAAGGGCGGAAACCAAGGAGCGGACGGTGATTTTTTCGCCCGGTTCCAGTTTCATAATTTGACCATCCTTATAGGGATCTTTGATAGTAATGACCTTGTCGAGGGGAAAGGTATTTAGGGCGGTTAAGACGGTGGCTAACTTGGTGGTGGAAGCCGGATAAATCCGGGAATGGGGATTTTTGGCGATAATAATGGCGTTGGTCGTTTTATCTAAGACTATATAAGAACTAGCCTGAAGAGCGGGTAAATCAGCGGCTTTGACCACGGGAACCGGGGGGTGCTGAAAATTATCAAGCAAGGGATTACCCTTAATCGCTGGGGGTATGTTGACCAGAACGGGAAAACTCCACATTTTAGTAGTGGGGAGAAGGCCGGAAAGCAACAAGATGACCAGGATGACAATTGACCAATGAATTTTAGGCGTTAGTTTGCGCATAATGGCCAATGGTGGGGCACACCAATTTTAATAAAATCGACTGATTTCATGATAACAGAACTAGGCCGCTTCTTTGGTCTCTTCTTCTTCAGGCTCCAGGTCGGGGCGAAGCATAATGCCGCATTCCTCGAGCTGTTTGGGGTAGACGGGACTCGGGGCATTCATTAGGACATCAACACCGTTACTGTTGAGCGGGAAGGCGTAGACATCACGGATGTTGGGCTCGTCAATGAGGATCATAAACAAGCGATCAATACCGATGGCAAAACCACCATGGGGCGGGGCGCCATACTGGAAGGCGTTATACATGCCGCCAAAACGCCGCAAGACTTCGGCCCGATCATAGCCTACAACTTCAAAGGCTTTGACTAAGGTTTCCGGCTCGTGATTACGGATGGACCCAGACATTAGTTCGTAGCCGTTGCAGGCAAGGTCGTATTGGAAGCTCCGAATCTTTAAGGGATCATCGACCGCAAAAGCTTTCATGCCGCCCTGGGGCATGGAGAAAGGATTGTGGCCAAAGTCCAATTTTCCTTCTTCGTTAATTTCATAAAAAGGAAAATCAGTGACGAAGATAAAAGCTAACTCATTGGGATCGGCCAATTTCAATATTTCGCCCAGACGGAGGCGGACAGCTCCCAAAACCTTATTAACCTCGGACTTTTTGCCGGCGGCAATCAAGAGCAAATCCCCTGCCCTGGCTCCAGCGGCTTTGATGATGTCTTGTTGGACAGCGGGGGTCAAGAATTTGGCGGTATTGCCCTCGAGACCCGCGGCAGTCACCTTGAGATTGATGAGGCCTTTGGCGCCTTTTTCTTTGGCAAATTTTTCCATTCTTTCCAGCTCGGTTTTGGACCAAGTGGCACAACCCGGAGCGACCATTGCCTTGACCGATTCAGCATTATTAAAGATGCCAAATTCAGTGTTACCCTTGACGACTTCGGTAAGATCTTTTAGGAACAACTCGAAGCGGGTATCAGGCTTATCAGTGCCGTACTTATCTACCGCCTCAAGATAGGAAATCCGGGGGAAGGGAAATTGTTTGATTTTCTTTTGGGGAGCAACGGTTTTAAAGGTGTCATTGACCAAGTTTTCGGCCACACCTAAGATTTCGTCAATGGTAGGGAAAGAAATCTCGACATCGATTTGGTAAAAAGCACCGTAATGGCGGTCGGCCCGCGGATCTTCATCACGAAAACAAGGAGCAATTTGGTAATAACGGTCAACGCCACCAACCATCAAAAGCTGCTTAAATTGTTGGGGGGCTTGGGGCAAAACGTAAAACCTGCCTTTGTGGATCCGGGAAGGAATAATGAAATCCCGGGCACCTTCGGGAGAAGAGCTGGTTAACACCGGGGTGACGACGTCGGTAAATCCGTGTTGGTCCATCCAATTGCGGATAGCCATGGTATAGCGATGGCGCAGACGGATGATCTGCCCCAAGCGTTCCCGGCGTAAATCAATAAATCGGTATTTTAGGCGTAAGTTTTCGTCGAGTTCCCGGCCATCGGTATCCAAAGGAAAAGGCAAGACTTTTGATTGGTTTAAAACTTGGATTTCGGTAGCGGCGACTTCAATTTCACCAGTAGTTAAATTTTTATTGACAAAAGCAGGCTCCCGTTTTTTGACTTCACCCTCAATTGCCACCACCCATTCTTTGCCCAAGCTAGAGGCAATTTTAAAAGCGACTGGGGCAACAGACTTATCAACCACAATTTGGATGATCCCGGTCCAATCGCGTAACTCGATAAAGATTATTTGGCCGTGGTCCCGGATATTGGCAACCCAGCCTTTTAAAATAATACTCTCACCGATTTTTTGGAGAGCTTCAAGGGCACGTGTTCTTGGTAGCATAGAGGCAATAAATTAATAATACACGTGTCGTAAGGAGAATTAAACGTGCTCCGATAAACGACACACGCAGCCAGTCTGGTACGGTTTTGCCTCCGTCGGGTTCTAATGAGTGATGAGCTTTTCTTCCCGCAGCTTCGTGGTTGTTGGCCACTAAGACGCTTTATGGAAGATATTATATACCTTTAATGATTTCTTTCACTACCAGTTGAGGGTAACTTTGATGCTGCCAGACATTGGCCTCGAGACGGGCAACAATATCGACCACATCGCCATCGTGTAATTGGTCGTACATATCCCCTTTCTTAAAAGCGATGGCCGTGGTGGAAGTGTTTTCAATAGTTTTAGTTTCGGGATCATCGAGATTAAGACGAAGATGATCGCCAGTCTGGCCCAGCAGACGCTTGGAACGGATTTGGACCTTTTCAAAGGCAAACAACGGTTCAGGATTACCCACGCCGAAGGGTTCCAGAGTTTTAATATAGTCAATATTCTTAAGATTGACAGCCGAAAGTTTCATGCGGGCGTCAACCTCGATGACGGGTTCCAACTCGGTAGCGGACAATTTTTTATTTAAGACGTGAGCCAGTCGTTTTTGCAATTCCGGAATATTTTTGGTGGCAATGGTAAACCCTGCCGCGGCGGCATGGCCGCCAAGGTCCATAAAGAGATCCTCCATACTCCGAAGAAGGTCGATAATATTGAGACCCTGGATAGAACGGCAAGAACCTTTGGCAAAACTATCTTCAATACTTATCACCACACTAGGCAAATGATATTTTTCTAAGAGGCGCCCAGCGACCAGACCGATAATTCCCGGACTAAACTTAGGACTGGCAATCACGATGACTTTATTTTGGTTTTCTTTGACCATTTTTTCGGCTTCTTCCAAGTGTTCACCTTGGAGCAATTGGCGGTCGCGATTAAAATCCTCCAAAACACGGGCGTATTTGGCCGCAGTAGCCAGGTTGGGGCTACACAGTAGCCGGAGGGCATCAGTGGGATCAGAGAGGCGGCCAACAGCATTCAGCCTTGGCCCGAGGATAAATCCCAAATCGTAAGTCGAGAGCGAATCCTGACGGCAGCGGCTAATTTCCATGAGCTTTTTAAGGCCGATATTAGGATTAAGGCGCAGTGATTGCAGGCCATAGACCACCACGCTGCGGTTAACACCCAGCAAGGGAACACAATCGGCAACAGCACCGAGTGCGGCTAAACCTAAATCGGCGTTGGGGTCGAGGGAGTGGGCCACAACCCAGGAAAGAATACTACCGGATACTTGGGTAGAATGAACGATATTAATGGCCGGGTCCTGCTCGCCATCGGGCAAATGGTGGTCCACGACGATAACTTGCCGACCGTCGGCAACTAACTTGGCGAGTTCCTGGTGGGCGACAATCCCGTTATCAACGGTAATTACCATGTCAAAATGGGTCTTTTTAGAATCTTCGAAGCGGCGTAATGACTGATAACGGAAACCGTAACCATCTTTTTCCCGGTGAGGGATAAAAGGCAGGACGTTGGCCCCAAGCTGGGTAAGAGTCTGCCACATTATGGCCGTCGAGGTTAAGCCATCGACGTCATAATCGCCATAAATGAGGATTTTTGATTTGGAGGTCAAGGCAGATTTAAGGCTATCTTTGGCTGCTCCTAGGGCCGGGGCGCTTAAACCGAACTCCGTTGGCGTGAGGGCTTTAGGGTGGGTGGGATGGAAAAAGGTGTCAGCAGCCGACGACGAAACATTGCGGTTCTTTAAGAGAATCGAAAGTAATTCATTTTTAGTAGTCTCGCGGTCAATCACCTGATGGACTCGGCTCTCAATTTTGGGCACCCACTTATTGTATCCTGGTCAGCCAAAAACAGCTACTTGTACCATTTTTCCGAGGTATTTGCTATAATAGGGATCAGATAAAGGCGGCTTTAGCCAGCGGCCGGCATCAAAGATTACACGAAGCATAAAGTAAATTTAAAGAGATTTTTTATATTCCCCTTTTTATTTCCCTAATGCAGCGTGATGTCTTGTTAATTTTATTTTATAAGGAGACTTAATGGCTAAGAATCTTTTTGTCGGCAACTTGCCTTTTGCAATGACCGATGACAATTTGTTACAAGTTTTTTCTGCTTACGGCCAAGTAACCTCGGCCAACATCGTCAAAGACAAGATGACCGGCCGCAGCCGCGGATTCGGATTTGTGGAATTTTCATCTGATGAAGATGCCGCCAAAGCAATTGCCGAACTAAACAACAGCGACCAAATGGGCCGCAACATTGTTGTTAAGGAAGCTCTACCTCGTCCTGAGCGTTCTAATAAGGCATAAGTTTTTTCTTAAAAAACTTAAACTAAACCCCTCCAAATCGGAGGGGTTTTTGGTATCAAGATTTGATACGCAAAACTCATAGTATAATTGTATCTGTTTATGAAAGAAGGAAAGAGGGTGGCTAAAAAAACAGTCGTTGATCATTACTATCAGCTGAGCCCGCAGGGAACAAAGCAGTTTCATGAATTAGTTAATAAGGTAAATACTTGGCAAGAAGTTCCGCTAACCAACAATTTACTCGCCAAGGCACGACCTTACTATTCGCCCGACCTGCCCAAGGATCACCCGGACCACCTGCTGATGGCTTATGGTAGAGTTGATAATTTGGAAGATATTGCCCGGACATTTATTGAACTTCAGAAAAAAGGAGAACTGCCGGAACACCGTTACATCAACAATATTCGTTATTTTATTGATGAGCTGGAGGAGGGAAAGAGCCTGCCGAATCTAATTATGGTGCGGGGAAGGTTGAGTCGGTTGCCTTATCTTATTGACGGAACGACACGCTCAATTGCCATGGAGGTGGCGAATTTAACTGGAATCGATTTTATAGCCCGTCAAAGGGTGTACATCGGCCGGCGAGGTTGGTTAAGTCCACTTCTTAATTGGGAGATATAAAAATGGCACTTAAGCGGGGTGCGGACTTAAGTGCCCGAGAACATATTCACAAACTATAAACTAGGTATTTTTAGCCGCGGTTTTGAGTTCGGCCTCCTTTTGCCTGAAAACAATGACTGCGGCCTGACCGCCACGGGCGCGGATGTTGGTCAGCAAGCGCCGCCGGCTCCAATGGTCATCCCAAATGGGCTCGACCAAATCGCAGGTATCGGAATGAACCAGTATCCCTAAACTATGACTCAGTGAACAACAGATACCCCCTTCACGCAGAATGAATTCTTCCAAACCTTCACTAAGAATGCAACCGGAACAAATCGTTTTGTGGTATTCCAGAGTTAGCCACTCCCGTCTTTTGGCCTGCAGCCAGTCGTTAAAGTACATCTTCTTACCCGGAGGTAGGGGCGGCAACTGTCCGGTGGTATTACGGGGAATATCGTTAGGGTGGATGAGGCCAAACTTATCACAAGCCTCGCTGATCAAACGCCGACCGATTTCGTAACCCTGAGACTGGTCGCGGGCTACCTCACCATCGGGATCGTCAATACGGCCATCACATAAGTCGTGCTCGGTGGCATAAAGGCTGCTACCTAAGGAATAGAGGCACTCCCAATATTCCTGTTCGGTTTGGGGCTGTTTAAGCAACTGCATCCGGATCCTCCTTCTTTATAGTCCTGTTTCTTAAAGTACGAATACATCGGATAAAAAGTCTCGCAATTAAAGGCTTCTATCGAACTGGGGTAGTGTAGCACAACTCAGGGAGCAACCGCACCTGTCGCTAGGTCCAAAGTATAGGCCGGGGGCTGACTGTTTTTGGTGAAATGCAGATTTTGGGAATCCAGCCAACCGGTGAATTCGACGGCCTCGGCGCCCTGGGGTTGGTATACGCGTTGGGTTTTGCCGGTTTTCTCGGTATATACGAAAATACCATCGCGGGGGTTGGGGCCGGTAAAGCGGCTCGGGGTACTTATCCTTCGACCCCAAGCAATGTGGCGGCAATCGGGCGACCATAATGGCCCGGTAAGCTGCTCAAACTTGGCGGTTGTAAATAATTCGACCGGCATTGGACCGCAGATTAAGGACTGGTCGCGAGCCGGGGCGGGGGTGGGGGTGGTTAGCTGAGTGATCCTAACAATCACCGGAGCGGGAGTATCTTTAAGCTGTTGATACTGTGAGCCCAGGTAAAAAGCAAAAAAGGGTAAAAGGATAAACAAGGTAAAAGCAAAGGCTTTGGAAAAAGGGGTCACCGTGGTCCACGAATCGGGTAATTTCATGAAATCAGTATAACAACTTCAGGGAAAAATAGATAAGAACGGCGGAAGGCCAAAGTGAAAGGCAGGGCCTTCCAACCGTTCTTAATTCTGGTGTGATTGACTTACTGGCCGGTGTTCTTGGAGAGGTCGATCTTGAGCGAGGGTTTAGTACCTTCGATGCAACGGACCTCACCGTTGACCTCTTCGATGGGGCACATTGAGGTCTCGACTGCTGGCTCCTTATATTGGGGACTAATGGTGCCGTCCTTGTTGACGCACATCACATATGTTCCCGCGGAAGTAGCCGGGGTATAGAGGCCGTTGGGTTCTGCTTGCGGCAAGACACCACCCGATGAGTAGTACTGCTCGGGGTTGGTCAACTGGGTGCCGCCGGGGATCGGAAAGCCGATGGAAGCGCACTGCCAGAGGATCTTGCCGGTGTAGGGGCTCTGGATATAACTCCAAGTAGCGACGGCATTATCCCGCGCCTTGTAGAGCTCGGCCATCAAGTAGCGCTCCAGGTAATTCTTCATTACCGGCTGGGGAACCCGTCCTTGGGCTGCCTCTTGCTGCTGGTTGACGGCACGCTGCTCTTCGACCACCGAAGAACTGCTGGAGCAGGCGGCAAACGCCATGGGG
Source organism: Patescibacteria group bacterium (assembly GCA_023380755.1). Taxonomy (GTDB): domain Bacteria; phylum Patescibacteriota; class Microgenomatia; order UBA12405; family UBA12405; genus JAMCSD01. Next base: position 343,927 of record JAMCSD010000006.1, on the reverse strand, counting down.
ACCAGAATGGCCAGAACGATGAAAGCAAACTTGAACTTGCCGATAAGCTGACGAAGAGTTAGGTCGAACATGTTTATACCTCCGAGTGACAGATGGGTTATTGTTCCGAACAAGCTGGATTAACGGAATTACGCGGGTGATCTTTGACAAAGTCCTTGACCGATTGGGGAACGGAGTTGGAATCAGCCGCCGTCAGTTTGTCAACGTTCTCATAGAACATCCGTAGTAGCTCTTTCTGTTGACCACAGAGACCGGGGACGACATCCTTGTTGCCCTTATATAAGGCAATTTTGGTGTCAAAGTCGGCATAATTGGCCATCTCTTGCGAGAGGGTTGTCTGTAGGCCTTGAATGTTGACGTCGGACTTCTGGAAGGCCTGCCAATGCAGATTCTGCAACGGCGATTCCAGCAAGCCAAAGCCGATAGCAATGATGCCGCCGACGATGACCACAACGAAAGCGATGACGATCCACAGGCCGATGGCCTTACCGAGACTGGTATTTTCGTCCATGACTACTTACTCCTTTCGTACATCTGTACTTCCTTAAGCAAACTAATCCGATCTTCAAGCAACTCTCTGGCTGCTTGAGAATCTGCTAAACCACGGCTAATGGCGGTTAGGTCGATATCCGTAGTGGCTTCGGCCATCTTTTGGGAAAAAGACTCAACTTCGGAAAGCGCACTAGAAGCAGCTTGGAGCAGCTCCTGGAAAGCAGTGGCATTGGCAGTTTTGACCACCATTGCCCGGCTTAAGGCTCTCCATACCAGATCCAAAGCTTTGTCTGCTTCAGTTAAGTAGCGTTCCCAAAACTGCTGGCGTTGTGGTTCAAGATGCTGGTACTGAAAACGTATCTCGGAAACAGAACTAAGGGCTTTGTGAAGTACCTCCCTCAGAACCGGATCCTTAAGCTCTTTGGCGCGCTTATTCCAAACGATTAACTCGTTTAGGGAAAAGCTAACCTGGAGGCTTTTGTCCTTTAGGGGGATCCAAGAATCCAAAAAGGACAGCTTAGGGAGATTGTTGACGATATAAGCGCCAAGCCCATAGAGCAATAATATAATTGCTATAGGCCATAATTGAGTCAGCGAAAATGAGACCACAACCAGAAATCCGCCAAGGGCTATGGGTAAAATCTCGAGACCTTTTACGGGGCGGAAAATGATTTTCATAAATTACCTCTCTTTCCATATTTACTACCGCCATGACAACGAGATGAGTCGTTATAAAGGCGGTAGCAAAGGGAAAAAGAGATTCACACCAGAATGTTAAAGTACAAAACAGCGCCAGAGTGTTACAGTCAACACTGGGCACTATTTTTTACATCCTGGCTATTATATACTTTGGGACAATAAAGTCAAATGTTATGGGATTATTTACGCCTAAGAAACGAAAAAAGCACCTTGGGGTGATTGAGTCTGCCCAAAGCAGCTTTTTTCGGACGATGCGATATCGCCATAGCTTCGGACGTGATTCACCTTACGGTGCTTGCAGAAGGCTAAGAATCGGCCTTCTTAGGTAGGTCAAAGGTAAAATAACTGTCATACGTTTCATCGGGAGCTGGCCTTTCGAAGCCAACTTTCCAACCCTTTTTGCGATAGGCCGGCTCAATATTCAGCCAACCTTTGTTGAAGATGTCCTTTTCATCTAATCCTTTAGAAGTCATCCGAGCGACGACCTCTTTGAGAGTAAAAGAGGCATGACCTTCGTTAATTTTCTCGAGGATCAAATCGTTGAACGCGTCGAAAACCTCTTGAGGTACCGAACCGGCTTTGAGTTCAGCAACTTGTTCCGGACTTATCGGACCAACGATCTTCTGTTTGCGGGGCATGATTCCTCCTAAACTTGGACATTTTAGTCCCAATTAAGTTTCCTTAAGATCTCGTCTGACAGGCCGATATTGGTTGTCGAAAAACGGTATTGAGCGTGGGCGTTGATGAGGCGAACAGCCCGGCGAACCGTTTGCAGTTCGGTTGAATCTAAAGTCTCCGACCCAACAAATTCGCCCAGAAGATGAATCAATAAGCGGCGACGTTCGACGGGATCCATTTTGGCGACTACCCCATAGGGATCGACTTTAATGGTAAGGTCGACCATAGCTTATTCTCCTTATTTACCTTCAAATATGAATGTGCGAAATTAACGGGATTATTGTACCGAATTATTGATTCGAAGTCAAAATTATAGGCTTATTTCTTTTGGGGAGCAGTACAAAATTTACAACGCTTGGCCTTAGCGGGAATTTGGGATAAACACTCGGGGCAAGTTTTTTCAGCGGGATCGACATTTTGACCTTGACGGATTAAGTTAACAAACTTGTTCATGGGCATGACGATAAAGAAGTAGATGACCGAGGAAACGATCAAAAAGGAAATGAGGGAATTGAGAAAATCGCCAACCATAAAACGGCTATTGTGGATGGTGAAATAAATATTGGAAAAATCCCGGTTACCTCCGATAGCCGCAATTAGCGGGGTGATTAAATCCTTTACCAGAGAATTAACAATATTGCTGAAGGCCGCCCCAATAACGACAGCTACCGCCAGATCGACGACATTGCCGCGAAAGATAAAATCCCGAAATCCTTTGAGCATGGATATATTTTAAAATTTTGTGGTTGTTGTTGTCAAATCGTTACCACAGATATAATCTCCTACTATTTTAGTATAATTATATATGGGAGAAATACCAAGTAGAGATGATATCCAAGCTGAATTAGCTAAACGTGACCGTTTTGTCCGGGCTCATGATTACCAGACACTACTGGAAGATATCCCCGCAGGGGCGCTGCCACTGCCTTACCGGGATAAGATAATATTACGGGTGGATCCGAACAGCTATTATATTGCCTACAGCGAAAAGCGAGAAGATTTGGACCCAATTATAAATCAGTTTTTGCCTAAAGCTCGGATTTTGGAGATACCCGCCATGACTGGACCGCGGCGAACCGGGATGGTGATAAAGGACTGGATAGACCGGATGCGGGAGGAAGACGCCAAACAGGCTTAGAAATTAAAAGCCCCGTGAACTTCAGGAAAAGGCAAAATGCCTGAAGCCCCGGGGCTAAAACGTGGAACAGCGGAAGGTTAAATTAGTACGGCCAGCGCGGCGGCAGGGTTTTGCTAGGACGAACCTGAATAAGGTTAATCAACTGCATAACAAAACCGACAACAGCCAAAGCCATCGGGACTACCAAAAACAACTTTGGCAAGTCGAGGAGGCCGTAGACAAAAATTCCAACTGCGGCGAGAACACACATAATCGAACCGACCATAAAGAGAGTGATTTTCATTAAAAACTCCTTAAACCAAAGCTTCGGCTAACCAGTTCACCAGGATCATGCCCCAAAGGACGTAAGCGTTTTGTAAATAGACAGCCACGACGCCAAGTAAGGCGTAGCCAACACCCAGGACTAAACCGCGAAGAGCCGGCATCCAGGGACGGCGGACACTAACTATGGCGACTCGTTCCAGACCCCAGATCACCAGGATGATAGCCCAAAGAGGACTGGCATTATGGGTGACGGTTAAAGCCAAACCGATGGCGACAATACCGCCAAGAATAGCGAGGATATAGCCGATGATCCGCGGTAGCTCAAAAACGTTCGGTCTTACTTTCTCTTTAGTCATCTCAATCTCCTTATAATTTTTCCGCTGATTGTCAACGTACGACAGACGACCAAGATAAGGACGCAAATGTCTTTATCCTTTTGAAAGGAAATAGTAGCAGGATTGGGTAAAAGTGTCAAATATTAAAAATGACCGGTTTACAAAGTAAGAAGGATGGGTATAATTTTCGTGGATGAAAGGTGTGCAACTTATTGCCGGTAGTTCCCACCCTCAACTCGCCCAGGAAATCAGCCAATTGTTAAAGGCTCCCTTAACTCCCGTAGATATTAGACATTTTTCGGACGGGGAAATTTATGTCCGGATTAAAGAAAAGGTGCGTGGGGATGATGTTTATGTCATCCAGAGCCTGAATGCCCCGGCTAATGACCACCTAATGGAAACTTTAATTATGATCGATGCCCTGCGGCGGGCGTCGGTGGGACGGATTAATTTGGTCTGCCCTTACTTGTGCTATAGCCGACAAGACCGGAAGGTAAGTTCCCGGGAAGCGATTAGCTCGAAGCTGGTGGCTAATTTAATCACCAAAGCCGGGGCGGACCGATTATTGACATTTGACCTGCATGCCGATCAGATCCAGGGATTTTATGATATCCCGGTGGACCATTTTTTGGCTTATCCCCTATTTGCTAAATACTTAAAGAGCCATAAACTGCTATCTGACGCGGTGATCGTCTCCCCGGATATGGGCGGAGTGAAACGGGCTAATAAGATGGCGGATATGTTGGGGCTAAAATTGGCAATTATTGATAAGGTCCGTCGGGCCCATGACCAGTCGGAGGTAGCCCACGTGGTGGGCGAAGTCGAGGGCAAGCGAGTTATTCTGCTTGACGATGTAATCAGTACCGGCGGGTCAATTTGCGCTGCCGCCGAAACACTTAAAAAATTTGGGGCGAAAGAAGTGATTGTTTGCATTACCCATGGAGCGCTATCGGGTGACAGCAAAGAAAAGGTAGGCAACGGGCACGTGGACCGGCTGCTCCTGACTAATTCGATTGATATTCCGGCAGAAAAATTAAATCATAAAATGACCGTGATCTCGTTGGGACCGCTCTTGGCCAAGGTGATCCGGCGGATTGCCAAAAACCAATCGGTGGGCGCGCTGTTCACTTGGGAAGACAAACCGGTAAAGATGTAATTTGGGGATTAATGAAACAGGGAGAAAGATGAAGATTTTTTGTTACAATCAGGTATGGATTTCAAAATTCCCAAGAAAGTGACCGACTTAATGGAAAAAGTGGAGAAAGCGGGAGGAGAAATTTATATAGTCGGCGGAGCGGTGCGGGATCTGATAATCGGCCGGGAAATTTATGATTGGGATTTTGCCACCAATTTGACACCCGAGGAGATGCAAAAGGCCTTCCCGAAAAGCGGCTTTTATAATAACGAATTCGGAACGTTTAGGGTGGTGAGTAAAGATAAAGAAATTTTTGAAATTACCACTTACCGCTCAGAAAAAGGCTACGGCGACTTCCGGCACCCGTCAGAAATTCAGTGGGGTAAAACAATTGAGGAGGACTTGAGCCGGCGGGACTTTACAGTTAATGCCATGGCCTGGCGGCAGGCTCAGGGGAAACCGGATTTAGTCGACGTGTTTGGCGGCCAAGAGGATATCAAGAACAAACTGGTCCGGGCAGTGCGGGATCCGGAGGAACGGTTCCAAGAGGATGCGCTGCGGATTTTGAAGGCTTTCCGGATGGCAGCCCAGTTGGGATTCATGATCGAAGAGAAAACTTTATTGGCAGCGGAAAAGAAGGCTCCTTTGCTCGAAAACATTTCGGCGGAACGAGTGCGGGATGAGCTGTTTAAGCTATTAGCCGGCGACCAACCAGCGATTGCTTTGACCCTGATGAAGAACACCGGAGTCTTACAAATGATTTTGCCCGAACTATTAGAAGGATATGGCGTGTCGCAAAAAGGCCACCATATTTACGATGTCTGGACCCACAGTATCAATGCCCTGCAGAATACCGACAGCCATGACCCGGTGACCAGATTGGCAGTGCTGCTGCACGATGTGGCCAAGCCAAGAGTGATGAAGGGCGAAGGGGAAGCCCGGACATTTCATAACCACGAAGTCGTCGGGGCCAGAATGGCAGCGGCGGTCGGCAAAAGGCTAAGATTATCAAACAAAGAGATGGACCAATTGTTCCGTCTGGTGAGATGGCACATGTTTAGTACTGCCGAGAGCCAAACGGACAGCGCGGTGCGGCGGTTTATTCGCCACGTAACGCCAGAATTGGTGAATGAGATGCTGTCGCTGCGGCGAGCGGACCGGTTAGGAAGTGGCGCCAAAGAAAGCAGCTGGCGATTGGAGGATTTCAAAAACCGGGTAGTGGAAGTACAAAAGCAGCCATTCAGTGTTAAGGACCTAAAAATTGACGGCCACGATGTGATGAGGGTGTTGGGGATTAAACCGGGACCAAAAGTCGGCCAAATTTTGAATGACATTTTTGCTGAAGTGGAAAGGGATCCCAGCTTAAACGAGCGAGAGGTGCTGTTACAAAAACTAGAAAGCAGGAATATTTAAGCGAGAACTTATTAACGGTTAACGAGCCCAAGATAAAGGAATACAGATCCGGACGAGGACTTAGGGGTGCTAAAATTATATTATGAGCCTAGAAATTCATGTCGAAAACCGGAAAGGAACATTGAGTGACTTAACCATTGATGCCAAAGATGATGGTTATTACCCACAGGATAGGTTAAGAGAAATTTTACCGATATTAGGCCAAAGATTTATGGGAATAACTCATGAAATGGTTAACGAAGAATGGGTGCTTAATCCCCTAACTGTCCGCTTTAACGTCTTAGGGACTAATATGGATACCGAAGGCGTTGTTTTTACGCACACGGATGAATGGGGAATTACCGAATTGCAACTTTATCGGGGCTGCGGGGTAACAGTGGAAGATACAGAATTGCTCTGCCGGATAAAAAGAAAATAAATAACAGAAGGAAAGAATGCCCGGGAAGTTTGAAATAAAGATTGACTCCCCGGGCCAAAGGCAGACTCACAATGACACTACGCTCACTACGTCATCCATCTTAAAAATAAAGAGTGGTTTAACTTGACGGGATAAGGATAATTCGGCCATACTCTGGGCGATTTGACGAAAATGGGCGATGAAAAGCCAATCGGCATCGGGTTGGTAAAAAGAGAGCATGTCAGAGATTTCAGTAGCCAGTTCGGTTTCGTGGTTAAGGTCACAATCAACTAGTACCCGTATTGGCATGGTATAGGAATCAGGGAAATGCTCATGGTTAATCGTCACAATTTGACCGCGAAGGGCAAAGATTACCTTGACTGTTTCGGGATCAAAGTAGAAACTGCGATAAGTTTCCGGGACTTGATGTTTAGCCCCTAAGAAGCTGTAAGAGACCATTTCGTATACTTCGTGCCGCCAGTTATCGGGCTGCCGAAAGGACAATTCGTGGACATCTTGTAAGACCTTCTCGACCCTGGTCCAGTCGATGTCCGGCCAAACCTCTTTGGTTTTGTAGAAAATCTTATTAGCTAACTCGGCATAGCCGTTGATGACCAAATCGACATAGGCGCCAAGAGACAAAAACAGACCATCCTCGCGATCGGAGATTTCGTCGACAAAGGCTTCTTGGTAACTAAAGATGTTGTCGGATCCGGTTTGAGGCGAGTAAAAAATACCGTTGAAATTGTCGGGGGTTAACATAAAACTCCTTAATTCTTTCCTTCTGTCAAAGAGCGAAAAAGACAATAAATAGGCGTAAAGACGTATGGCTATCGATACTCTTACTCCTGATTAGCAGGAAGTATACGCTGAAGCATTCCCAGATGCAATGGAAACTGTTATAATCTGGGCCTATGTTCGGGGAGTTTATTTTTAAGCCGGCGATACCGTTGGATCATGACGGGAGCAAGGAAATCGTCGGGGTGTTTTATGCCCATGGGCCGCTTTATCACCGGCCGACAGGGGTAATCATGACTCGGTTTGCGGGGCAGACGAATGAGAATGCCAGAATGTATCAGCCTTTTGTGGGTGGGGAAAAAGCGGGAGAATTAATTTGTGAAGCGCTACTACAAGGAAGTGAAATTGAAATCAGAGAAAGTTCTTGAAGTATAATTATAATATGGCGACAGAATCAGCCATTGCGGCTGAAGACTGTAAGGAGCGAAAGGTTCTTTGACAGACTAGGGATGGACAGCGGCCGAAAGTTTCAACAACCACAAGGAGCTTAATGAACAGAGGAGTACAAGAGACAGCGAGGCAATTTTTGGTCGACTATTTCGCTTTTATCGGCGTCAGGGACAAAATAAATTTTCCCTGGCGGGATTGCGACCGGGCTTTGTTCCAGAACTGGAATTGCTGTGAACGGCACCGGAATTTGGCCAGAACCTATACGGAGCTGACAGTGCGGGCTGATGTTCTCAATGACTGCTTAAAGTTGGGGGCGATACCCATGGCTTTTTCGAATGCTTATCGCCAGGCAGTGGAAAAAGGTGTCGACCCACCAGTGTATGACGGCGATTCCCTAGCTGATTTCGTCATGACTTCGTCATGGATTGTGCGTCTGGCAGAGGCTAGCGGAGTATCTTTGGCAGAAATAGAAATAAAATAAACACAATGTCCCAAGTCTTTTGAAGAACCTAAATCCGCCAGAGGAGGAAAAGAAATTTTGTCCCTGGCGGATTTATTGTTTGTAATTGGTGTATAATTCCCCAGAAATAACAATTTAAGCCTTAGCGGCTAAAAGGCGTTATTGGGACTTTTTGGACCTTAACAAACTGCGGATTGAAATGAAAAATTATCAGGAGCAAAGAAATGACTATAGATACACAAGAACAGGAGTTGGTTCGCAAGTTTTTCGCTGATCTGTTCACCCATTATGACCGATTGGTAACCGAGAATGTCCCAGGACCGAATTGTGACAGAGAGTTGTGGTATGAAATGAAGTGTTGTGACAAACATAAGGCGCTGGCCCGGGATTGGATGATACTGTGCGCCCGAGCGGACGGCCTGAACGCGCTGCTGGGCATTAACGGTGTCCGCTACGCGGTCCAACTGGACTATGCACGACGGTTTATGGCTGGCGAAGAGACCGGTCCAAACCCCTATTCGGAGGACAAAACGAATGTGATGAGTATCGGCTGGTATCTGAAGCTGATGGAAGTGAGCGGCATTGACCCGCTCGGTAAGCCCGAATGGCTATTAGAAGCCCAAGAAAAGGAGCATTAAAAATGAGCGGTGACCTGAAACTGAGAGTCGAGACATTTATTAAGGAGTATTTTGAGTTCCTGGAACGGACACGACCGATACGACAACCGTTACCAGGATGTAACCTACTCTATTTGACCTGGGAGTGTTGCGAGGTACACAAAGCGCTTCGAGCCGAACAACTCAAATACGACGCTCAAAAAGATGAGCTCAACCACATCTTGCAACTGGGCGGAATTCCGATTCTACCGAGCTGGCGGGATCAATATCAACAGGAGCGGCATTACCCTCCGACGGCACCCTATGTTGGTTCACAGTTGTGGCTGGAACAGTTGGCTGAGGCTGTGGGACTCGAGACGTTGCCCGAGCCGAAGCCGGAGTGGTGGATGGAGAGATCCGCAGTTTAGTTAAGTGATAGTCCGTCAGGATACGAAAGAAATTTTGTCCCTGGCGGATTTTTTTGCCTTTATAGGTTACTACGGTGGGAAACAGCGGCGCGGGCTGGTGGAGATTTGGAAGTTACTTTAGGAGCAGGGTTTTTGGTTTTGGAGTGACGGCCAGCTTGCCACTTTTTGAGAGCTAAAACCACCGGAATTGCCACACCGGTAGAAGAATAGGTGCCGCAGACGACACCGATCAAAAGGGCGAGGGCAAACCAGCGGGTGGTGGAACCACCCAAAACCACTAAGGCGAAAAGCATGATCACCACCGTCATCGAAGTGTTAAAAGAACGAACAATGGTTTCCGTAACTGCCTGGTTAACTAATTCGACCCATTCAATTTGGTACTTTTGGCGTTTCAGTTCGCGAATGCGGTCAAAGGTGACTACGGTATCGTGAACTGATGCTGATAGGGTAGTTAACAGCGCCGTGACGAAAAGAGCATCCAACTCGGCACCCAAAAAGTGGCCCAACAGCGAAAAGCTACCAATCAAGATGATGGCGTCATGAAACATAGCCACAATGGCACCGGTGCCAAAAGTAAAGTCGCTGAAGCGGGTACCAATAAAAACGAGGAGGGCGATGGCGGAAAGCAGGACGGCAAAAAGAGTTTTCTGCAATAATTCCTTGCCTAAACTCGGGCCCAGGGTTTCAAACTGGAGGGATTGGAAGTCCTTATCGAGTTTTTTTAAACTTTCATCGAGCTTAAGTTTTTGAGGTTGGCTGATATTAATGAATTTGACAAGATAAGCATTCTCCCCGGCACTAGAAATGGAGCTTATAGGAATATTGTTGCTTCTAAAGACCGAAACCACTTTTGACTGGTCAGAAATATGGGGCAGTTTAATTTGATAAATGGTCCCACCTTTAAAATCAATTGAAGGCCGGAAACCCCATTTGGCAATGGAAAAAAGTGACAAGGCAATCAGGAAGCCGGAAAGAGCATAAAAGAGCGGGCGGAATTTCATGATATTGAGGTAGTTCATACAATTATTGGGCTTTCCGATTAGCAATAAATAAGCGCAGGAAGGTGCGGGTGACGACTATCGAAGTAAATAGACCAATGAGAATGCCCAAAATAAGGGTGATGGCAAAACCGCGGACTAGACCCGAAGAATTTAAAAACGACCAGTTAAAGGGATTAAAGAGAATAAGACCAGTGATGATGGTGCAACCGTTAGCATCACGAATGGAATTCCAGGCACGGGTAAAGCCCAGCTCCATAGCCTGAATCCAAGGCCGGCCGCGGTGAATTTCTTCTTTAAAGCGTTCAAAAATCAGAATATTGCCGTCAACGGCCATACCGATAGAAAGGATAAAGCCAACGATGCCGGGAAAGGTAAGGGTTACCGGGATAAGTTTATAAAGCGCCAGGGTGATAAGTCCATAAATTAATAAACCAAGATCGGCAATAAGGCCTAAAATCCCGTAATTAGCAACCATAAAAACGGCAACTATAGTCAGGCCAACTAGGCCAGCGGTAACTCCTTTGGTAATGGAATCCTTGCCCAGCGTAGCACCAACTTGAGTCTGCTGAATCATTTTAATCGGCACCGGGAGAGCGCCAGCGTTCAACTGGGCGGCTAAAGCTTTGGCAGTCTTGACATCAAAGTTACCCTGAATGACGGCTTTGCCGTCGGGGATTTCGGAATTGACCGTGGGATAGGAAATAAGCTGGTCGTCCAAGAAAATAGCAATCCTTTTCCCTAACATATCTTTGGTGGCGGTAGCGAATTTCTTGGCACCATCAGCATTGAATTCCAAAGAAACTTCCGGCTGGGAGGTGTTGGGATCATAGGTGACGGCGGCTTTGACGAGGTTACCCCCAGTTAAGCCATAGTCTTTAGCAAAAAGATCGTAGATAGTGGCCGATGCCGTGGCCTCTTTGGGAAGATTAACTTCACCTTTGAAATCCAGTTTGGCGGTTTGGCCGATGAGAGCAATGGCATCGTTGACATTGGCTACGCCCGGAAGCTCCACAATTAAACGGTTGGAATTGTTTTCGTGGGAAAGCTGGACACTGGCCTCGCTCACACCAAAGAGATTAACCCGGCGTTCGATATTATCTTTGAGGGAATTTAAGGCATCAGGAATATCGCCGGGCTTGAGCTTGGAAGTGTCGGCTTCAAAAACCAACTGAGCGCCGCCGGCTAGATCCAAGCCATATTTGAGGTCTAAACTTTTTTTGATTTGGGTACTGCCTAAGTTAATGGCAAAATCAGGCCGGTAAAGAGTATGATCGATTTTAAGCGGTCCGAGGCGGAATTTAAGCGGTAAGACTTTGGGCATATCGATAACCGCGGTTAAGAGGGTAATGCCCAAAATGAGCCAGAAAAGTTTTTTAGTACGGCTGAGCTTCATAAGTTAATGTTTTTTATCAGATTCGATCAGTGATAACTGTTTGGGATGCCCGGGAAAAAGATAGGTCACCCGGGAGTGGGATTTATTGACCCTGAGTAAGGCGATATCCCCTTCTTTGATATCTAAATCGGAGGCTACCCGAAAAGGGATAGTGACACACAAGCTGTTGCCCGTTTTAATAATTTTTCGTTTGAACATTATTCAATATTCGACAAACTAGAGCTCGAGCCAATTATAACAGCCGGATAGGAAAGGAAAAAGTCGATAATAAAAGGATCACGGCGGGTCTTACGTAAAATAAGTTCCTGCTTGTCCATGACCATGTAATTGATTTCCCGCCCACGGCGTTCTTCCTCGGCTTTGATTAGGCTTTCAATCACTTTAAGGGTAGGATTGCCGACAAAAATAATGTCGACGGTACCCGTTTTCTTTTGGTTATTACAAATGAAGTCACGGCTGTAAAGAACATACTTGAGCTTACCCAAACGAACCTTATTATTGGCCAATTTGGCTCCCAGTCCGGAGCTTTTGTGGGTTAAGAGGAGAAGGTCATCGTAAAGAGAGCTGCTGGGGTTAGCCCAGTAATATAGACGGTTACCCCGGACTTCGGATTCGACAACATTACTTTCTTTGAGATTGGAAAGTTCCCGGCGGACAGAATTAATTTCCTCACCGGTACCACGGACCAATTCCCGAACATAACGAATTTCGTTCGGAAAATAAAACAACTGGTGAATTATTTTGAGCCGTGTCCCGGAAACAATCAGGGACCGCAAGCTGCTGCTAGCTTTCATAATTAACCGGATTCCCCAGGGGGAGGATTTCAATCCAAATCGGGCCAGGAACGAAATTAACCTCTTTGTTGTTTTTATCACGGAAAATTGTCCGGGCAGTGCGGTTGGGCTTGGACCAGGTGATCTCTTGAGCGGGAGCACCATTTTGTAAAAGGACACCCTTGCCGGTACCCACCACATCGTAAAGGTTGTGCATATGCTCATCGATATTACGGGTTTCCTTGGCATATTCGATAACCAAATTCTTAGTCGTTAAGGGCTTGCCGGTATCGAAATCAATATGAGGCTGACCGCCATTGGAGCGGACATAAGAGTTAGAAGCGGCATCATATTTCCAGGATACTGAGTAATCTTTGTACCCTGGCCAGAAGTCAAAGCTAATAGTGCTCGGACCGCCAGCCACAGTTTGGTCAGTGGCATTAAAAGCCCAAGAGCGGAAGTTTTTGTTCCAGGGAGTATTAGTGGCTGTGGTAATGTTTGTCAAGCCGCGGTTAGCCGCCATATTCCACAACTGGGGAGTGGAACAATACATGGTATGTTCAGTGTCTTTAACAGTGCCGGTGCGTTCATATTCCCGGCGGCAAATGCTGTAGGAAAGGGAGAATTCGTTCATATCACCCCAAGCCCCCTTCTTAGTCCAGCCATACTGATCAATCTGCTCCAAGGCTAAAGCTTTTTTGTTGGTGGTACAGGGACCGCCAGGAGTGGCAGCACTACAGTTGGCACCGCCGACATGGGTGTATAAAGGTACATCAGCATATTCGGAAGCCAAATCGAGAAAGTAAGTCCGAGCAGAACGGACTGGGCCGACATCGTATTTTTGAGTCGAGCCCTTAACAGCCCCGCAATAGAAAACACCCATAAACCGGGTAATACCGCCTTCGGCCACGGCTTCATAAACAACGTCGGCATTGGAAAGGCCGGATTGGGGCCGGGCATCTTTGTGGTTTTCAATCATGACTACCAGTGGGCGCCGGGTTTGCCAGATGTTCTGCTCGTCTTTGGTATACAGCTCGCCGTTTAGTGGACAAGCAGCGACCTTGGGACCTTCAAAGGTGAGAATACCAGTCTTGGCGGCAGCGGTCGGGGTAGCGTTTTGGGAATTATTGTTGGGATTAGGATTAGCAATTTCACTGACAACTGGAGAAATAAACGAAAAGACAGCGTAAGAAGCACCAAAAAGAAGGAGGAAAACTCCTAAATAAATAAATATTGTTTTCGATTTAAGGTTCATAAGTCTTTAATTTTTAATGGCTTTAGCGAGGGCGACTTTTTCCTCTTTTGATAAGACAACATCCTGTGCCTGACCATTTTTGACCGGTTTGGCATAGACACGGGTCGCTTCCTTAGCGTGGAGTGAAGTAATGATAACTCCGCTTAAGTGGCTATCCAATAATACCAGGATAAAACTTTGATCGCCACCCAGTTCTTCAAAGGGGTTAAAGCGGACGAGGTGAATTTTAGTAAAATTGGCAGCGGTTTCCGAGGTGCTTACGCTAGCGGTATTACCTTTCTTCCGGACAAAGAGATAAGTTAAATAAAGTGTCCAAAAAAGATTGACAAGCAACAATAACAGGACAGCCAGGTTCATGATAGCTTTATTGTAACAGAGATTATGCTATACTGCCTTTGAGAAGCTTATGATTGATAAAACAAAACTATTGGAAAGTACGCAAGTAAATGAGGTGGAATGGATAAAACAAGACCTAATAAAGAGTCTACTTTTAAGTTTCACGGCACTGATTGCCATTGTGGTAATTTATGCCCTCTTGAATCCAACTTTTATTTCTTTATTTCACACAAGGGGGTGAGAATTTCATGGCAACGATTAAATTTTATTCCGTCAAAGCCCGCAAGGCTGTCGAAGTCGACGTTTCCAAAGTCCAGAAAGTCACTCTCAAGAATGGTCGGGTAGCAGCTCAAGCAGTCGATCCAGAAACCGGTACCAAAATGTTCAAGATCTTATCCGCTTCTGATGCGGCACTTTTAGGGTAAAATTGAACAGAGAGGCCGAAGGGCCTAGTCCGAAATTTTTCGGACAGGAAAGTCTGGACCACAAAAAGCAGGGAACCGAAACAGGTACGGTTAGGCGTGAGCTTAAGGCTCTGCTACAGAGACGAGTAAGCGAGCTGCCTCCGCAAGGAGCTACGGCAAGCTGAGGGTGAAACGAGCAACCTTCCCGTGGAAATCCTAAGATGGAGCGTTATGACCTAGCTTTTGGCAGCTCCAGGTAAGGAGAAAAGATAGATGGCCCATAAACAGAATCCAGCTTATCGACCTCTCTGTCTTGTTTCCATTAATGTCTTAAAAATGACTTCGATAGTAATGAATACGGGGACGGCTAAGATAGCACCGATAATCCCGCTAAGCTGAGCACCAGCAGTAATTGCGAGGATGGTAATCAGAGGATTGATGCCGGTGGTTTCTTTCATGATTTTAGGGGTTATAAAGTTGTTTTCCAGTTGGTGGACAAGGATTCCCCAGCCGATAGTCAAGAGGGCGGTAACCGGAGAAATAGTAAGAGCGACCATGGCGGTCAGAACAGCCGTAATAACCGGACCAATGTTAGGAATAATTTCCAAAAGACCGGCTAATAAGGCTAAAATGAGGGCATAACGTAAGTTAAGCAGCACATATCCAAAATAAGAAAGCAGACCAATAATGCTCATTAAAATGATTTCGGCACTGACCCACCTGCCGAGTCGGTCTTCGAGCTGTTCGATAATATAGACAAAAATAGCGTTCCGGTCTTCCCCTAACAACTTACGGCCGTATTTCGGGAAGTTTTTCCGCTCCAAAAGGAGATAAAAGGTAACCACCAACAGAACGATAGCTGAAAGAAAGTTGGAAAAGATGGAAACGGTGGTTTTGGCTATTTCCCCCGGCAAAGTGTCTAAGATACGAAATTGAGAATAAAGGTCAGAGGCTTTAATGCCGTAAAAATTGATGGAATTAAGGGTATTGGGTAAAGTGGTGATTAATGAGGTGGTTTGTTCGATGATAATAGGAACAATACCGGCAACGGCAAAAGAAATGAGGATAATGACCATGGCATAGATTAGGAAGATGGCTAAAGGCCGCGGCAAGCGCAGCCTCTCCAGCTTGACGATGGTGGGATTAAGCGCTTCCATAAAGACAAAACAAACAAAGACGGTGAGGATAAGAGAGCGCAACTGCCATAAAAGAGCCAAGCCAATAAAAAAACAGGTGGTAAAGATGATTGTTTTCCAAGAAATCTCCACTCGAACCGGTCTCATGGCATATTGTATCAAATTAGGGAGCTTTCCTTAATTTTTGCTTTAAAAAAGCCCCCTCCGCCAGTTGGCGGATACCGGGGGCGTTTCTAAGAATTAATTATTCGTTATCTTCGTCCATGGCACGGTTGCGGTCATTCTTGTGACTATTCAACCCTCCCTTGCGGGATATTTCTCTTTGCCGAGCCTTGTCCATTGAAGCAAATCCACGGGAACTAGTAGCCATAAATTTCACCTCCTCACCTCTAAACTATTAACCGGGTAGAATATCGTTACCGATGGGAACTTCTACCCCGGCCACTATGGCTGGCCTTGCCACCCTTACGGGAAATTTCTCTGAGTTTGTCTTCGTCCATCGAAGCAAAACCCCTACCTTTCGTCGCCATAATCTTCACCTCCTTGTCATGCTCTAAATTAATAAGGCAATATTAGTCTATCGTTAAGCTAAAAGAATATCTATATAAACTATTACTTAAATAGTGTGAGTTATTTCACAACGGTTCAGTAGAGTTCGATCAGCTCTTTTTCTAACTCATTTGGTTGACGGATAGTTATGGATTTTTTGTTGATAGTGATCAGCTTCTTCTTTTTGAGGGTATTAAGATTTTTGTTGACAGTCTCCCGGGTAGCATTAATCGCTGAAGCGAGATCTTTTTGAGTAATCGGGATTTCGAAGGTGATTTTATCCCCCAGACTTTTACCGTGGTTTTTGGCCAAGAACAACAACCGGGAAATTAAACGAGCATAAGAATGGCGCAGCGAAAGGTTATCCACCCGATCAGAGTAAATATCGAACCCACGCATAATATAGCGAATCAATTCAGCCGCTACAGAATCGGTAGTATCGACAAAACGGATAAAGTCCTCCTTGTTGGCCCGCCACAAAACAACATCGGTCATCGCCTCATAATTAAACCGGAGATCGCTGTTAGTATAAACCCACACCAAAGGAAAGATCTCACCTTCTTTATAGATAAGATGAAGGTTTTCTTCACCATCTTCGGTAAAAGAATAAACGCGGATAAAACCTTGTTCAATGTAATAAACTCCAGAAGGGGAATCTTGGGCCCGTAAAATTATCTCTCCTTTTTTATAAGGATAGGACCGATAACGGTTGAAGAATTGATGTAGTTTTTTAGTAAAAGAAATTGGGGGGGCAACTTCATTCATTACCTACAATTATACCAATTTACGGCTATCTTTCCCATCTTTTTCTTATAGTCTTTCTTCGATATATCGATAAGTACTGCATTTTTTATACGTTTCAGCCAAGTAAGCTGACGCTTGCAATAGTGGTGCTCGTCAAGTTGCCAATGCTTAAGGGCAGATTCTAATGTGGCGGAGTGGGTAAAGTAAGGCTTAAATTCCTGGTAGGCGATCGTATTGAGGCCCGGGTCGGACCAGGAATAATCTTTTAGGATTTCGGCAATCTCATCTAATAATCCCCTTTCAAGCCGTTGATGGAGTCGCCGGTCGATTCTTTGGTAGAGAAAGGGCCGGGGGGCAGTGAGGACAAAATGAAGGGTATCAAATTTGGGTTGTTTCAGGGAAATTATTTTGGGAAGAAAGGAAGGGTGAGAGAGATTGTGAAGACGGAGTTCGATTTTTCGGATAAGGCGATGAGGGTTGTGCAGGTCAGAATTGTTCAAGGCAGCATAGGTGGGGCTGTCAACTAGGCGAAGAGTGTTTTGGAGCATGGCGAGCGGCAGACGGTTGAGACTCTTTCGGAGAATGGGATTAGGTTTGACGGAATATGTTTCTTGGGGATGGAGAATGGCATCGACATACTGACCCGTACCGCCAACGACAATCGGAAGCTTATTGAGACGCCATAAGCGTTTGATTTGCTGGAGGGCGAGAGTACGGAATTCGGCGGCGGAAAAGCTTTGATGTGGGGTTAAGAGGTCAACGAGATGGATCGGCGTTCCCGTGGGGTGATCTTTGCCGGTACCGATGTTCAATCCCAAGTAAATTTGGCGTGAATCAGCGGAAATTAGTTCACCATTAAAACGTCGGGCAAAATCGGCGGCGAGAGCGGTTTTGCCGGTAGCGGTGGGACCAGAAATGATAAGAAGTTTGTTGGAAATGACAGAATTTAAACATTAAATTTAAATTCAACAATATCGTCGGGCTTCATAATATAATCTTTGCCTTCCTGGCGTAACTTACCGGCAGTTTTGGCACCAAGCCAGCCATGGTAAGCGACAAAGTCCTCATAGGAGACAATATCGGCCATAATGAATCCCCTTTCAAAATCAGTGTGAATGACACCGGCAGCCTGAGGGGCACGGTCTCCCTGGTGAATCGTCCAGGCCCGGGCTTCCTTGACTCCGGCGGTATAGTAGGATTGCAGACCAAGGGTCTCATAAGCTTTTTGAATCACCCGTTCCAGACCGGAGTGCTCCATGCCCAGTTCCTGGAGGTATTTTTTCTGGTCAGCCGGGGGGAGTTCAGAAAGTTCAAATTCAATTTTGGCACAGACCGGAACGACTTTATCAAAGTGACTAATATTTAATTTCCAGTTACGAATATTGGTATAAGTGTCCTCATCAACATTGGCCACAAGGAAATAAGGCTTAGCAGTGAGGAGAAAGAATTCCCTGAGGAGAGCTTTTTGGTCATCGTCGAGATTAATGTTAATCGCCAAAACCCCTTTTTCCAGTTCGGTTTTGAGGAGTTGGGCTAAAAGGAATTTTTTGGAAGTTTTTTCCTTGGGATTATTTTTGCTGCTATCGAGGTATTTATCGATGGTCTCTAAGTCCTTGATAATTAATTCAGCGCAGATGACTTCAAAATCGCCTTGAGGATTAACCGAGCCTTCTTTAATAATATTGGGGTCGGAAAAAGCCCGAATGACATGACATATAGCATCGCAATCACGAATATTGGTTAAAAATTTATTCCCTAACCCCTCACCCTGGGAGGCACCCTTAACGAGACCGGCGATATCGACAAACTGGACAGCGGCCGGGACGATTTTTTCAGTCTTGACGATATTGGCCAAAACGGGAAGTTTGACATCAGGGACCTCCACCACCCCCACGTTGGGGTCGATAGTACAAAACGGGTAATTACTGGCATCAGCAACCTGTTTGCCCAATATGGCATTAAAAAGCGTTGATTTGCCAACGTTGGGAAGGCCAACAATACCGATAGATAATGACATGAAGGTATTTTATCATTCCTATTCCCGAGATTCGCTGCCATCGGAGTGGTTACCGTTACCACCGTTATACCTGATAATCACAATCTTCGGGATATCGGAGTCTTTGTCCTTTTTGACTAAGAGGGGCTTTTTCCTCATCTTCTTCACCTCCCGAATTGAACAATTAGGTATCTTTATTGTATGGGATAGAGAAGTTATGTACTATGATATATTTCACTCTGGATATAAAACCAAAAACTCCTCCGAGACGGAGGAGTTTCACCTAGACAATAAACTGGAATTACTTGACCATTTTCTTGATCTTGGTACCGGGAATATAGCGGGGCATGCGGCGGGCAACGATTTTCTTGGCTTCCTTAGAACCGATGGCTTTGATGGTCTTACCCTTAAACATTTTGGTCTTGAAGGTTCCGAAACCGGATAGCTTCACGACTTCGCCACCTGAAAGGGATTTCATGATTTCATTTAAAAAGGTTTCAACAGCACCCTTGGCTGCTTTTTTGCTGAGTTTAGCTTTTTGAGCTACAACTTCGATGAGATCTTTTTTGGTCATACATTTGACTAAATTTATAATTCACTTTTTATTCTAGTGGAAAAAACGGCATTAGCAAGCATTAAGCGGTGCCTTTTACCGCATTTTTACTGATCTTACTGCCTAATATGATGCTACTGCTTCTTGACTCCCGAACGCAAGTGACTCTTATTTGGCCAGCCCATTTGGCCTCTTCGTCGAGTTTCTCGGCAATGTTTTGGCTTAAGACCGTGAGTTCGTTGTCGTTTACTATGGATGGTTCCACGATTACCATCACCTCACGCCCAGCCTGGTAAGCAGCGACACTGATAACTCCGGGGAACGATTTGGCAATTTCTTCAATGTTTTTCATACGTTTCAGGTATTCTTCATGGACTTCGTAACGGGCGCCAGGCCGGGCACCAGAGGCAGCATCGCCAATGTAGACGATAACTGACTCGGGACTAGAGAATTCCTGGCCCTCATGATGTTCGGCAACACAGGCAATAACCTTTTCGGAAATTTTGTATTGGCGCAAGAGGTCAACTCCTAAATCAATATGGGTTCCCTCTTGATCGGTAATCACTTTGCCGATGTCATGAAGTAGGGCTCCCAACTTAACGGTGTTAACATCAGCACGTAATTCGTAGGCGATGTTAGTGGCAATTTTGGTAGCCTCGATAGTATGGAGAGCCAAATTTTGGCCATAGGAGAAGCGGTATTTGTATTTCCCGATAAATTTAATCAGATCAATTGGCAGATTAAAGACACCGACTTCTTGGCAAATCCGTTTACCTTCGGTTAGCAGGATCTTATCCATCTCGTTTTTAGTTTGGGCCACTAATTGTTCAATGCGCATCGGTTGGATACGGCCATCTTTGATCAGTTTTTCCAGGGCAATACGAGCAACTTCCCGCCGCACTGAATCAAATGAGGAAATGCGGATATCATTACTTTCGTCAAGTTCCAGCTCAACTCCGGTAGCCTTTTCGAAGGCACGGATATTACGGCCTTCCTTTCCGATAATTTTGCCTTTAACCTTTTCATCGGCTAGGCTGATGGTAGAGACGGTATATTCAGCCACATAATCAGTCACGGCATGGCGGATAGCATCCACGAGAACTTCCTTGGAAATTTCGTCTTCCTGCTGCTTGATTGAGTCTTTGGCTTCAGCCACCTTTTTGGCGATCCAAGAAGCCATTTTTTTTTCGGTGCTGGAGAGAATAAGCTGCTTGGCTTTTTCCACATCTAAACCGGAAATTTGCTCGAGCTTTTCTAATTGCTTGCGATAAAGCTCTTCAATGGATTCTTGCTTTGATTTAAGATCAGTTGTGATCTGGTCAACAGTTTTTTCTTTTTGGATGAGGTAGCGTTCTTTTTCATCGAGC
Organism: Patescibacteria group bacterium; assembly: GCA_023380755.1. Classification (GTDB taxonomy): domain Bacteria; phylum Patescibacteriota; class Microgenomatia; order UBA12405; family UBA12405; genus JAMCSD01. Next base: position 323,197 of record JAMCSD010000006.1, on the reverse strand, counting down.
GACGATAACCGCTGAAAAATTTCTTTTTCTTTAATTTTGGCTTCGGATTCGATTCTTTTAGCGTTTTCCAGAACCCGATCGACGACCGCCTGATCAACTACGGGAGCTTTGATAGCAGGAGCCGCTGGTTTGCTTTTAGCCGTAGGTTTGGTTTTAGTAGAGACAAAAACAGCCCGATTTTTAACCGAATCAGATTCATTGTCGGATTCTTTAGCATTATTAGTCTCTTTAGGTAGAGATACAGGAGACGTGCCAAATAAACTCTTAACTGAAGTAAGAAAATTGAACATAAAACCTCCTCATTCTTGACCAGACGCCCTTAATCAACTCGAAAACACGGGAAAATTGACAAGGTAGGTGACATAGTTGGCGTTGGGTTTAAGAATGTAATTAATAAAGTAAACGTTAAATTAGGGTAGTTTATTATATGCAGAATTAAGGTATTCGTCAATGGCAGATTTGGCCTCATCTAGGGTAAAACCTTTTCGTAAAATAGCGCTTAGGATACGGTTTTTTTCTCGAAGATCACCAAGACTTTGAGAGGTGGCGTGACGACGGCGTAAAATGGCAAAAATAGCTTGTCGCGAAGATGCCGGATCCACCCGAACCAAGGAATCAATTACCGGCCGGGGAACGCCTTTGGCAGCCAGTTCAAACTTGAGCATAGCTAATGATTTTCGTGGAAATTTAGCCAGATAATGATTGACAAATTTTTCATTATCCAAAAAACCATGGCCTTTGACTATCTTAACCACAAACTCAATGGTTCGGGAAGCTTGAAGATGGTGTTTGAGGCAAAACAGTTTGAGCTTTTGCCGGAGGAGGAATTCGGTTTTGGGGGATAAGGCAATTTGATTGAGGGCATATTCTTTTAAACGATAACGGATACTTTTACGGAGTAAGCGGCGGTAACGGGGTAAAGAGAGTTGGAGACCGGTGGTTAAATGTTCTTTAACCACCAGGTCCAAGGGAAGCCGCAATAGTTTCTGATTGGAAAACTCCACCCAACAGGAATGGCCCGAGGGGAGGGATTTAAGCTTCGCTATTGTTGGCATTGCCCATATCTCCAGCGGCTTGGAGGGTTTTGATTAATTCAGGATTGTGAGCATTGGCCCAAATTTTTTCCCGAACTTCCTTCATCAGCACTGGGTGGTCTTTAAGGTAGGCTTTGGCAGTTTCCCGGCCTTGGCCAATGGGTTCGTCTTTATATTTAAAGAAAGAACCAGACTTAGAGATAACCCCGTATTGGACACCCAAGTCGACCAAACCTCCAGTAATCGAGATACCTTCGGTATTCATAATGTCAAACTCGGCTTCTTTAAAAGGCGGCGCAATTTTATTTTTGACGATTCGGGCCCGGTGCTGGGAACCAATAATATCACCCGCACTGGTCTTAATATTGGCAATTTTACGAACATCGATCCGGACAGAAGCGTAGAATTTCATAGCGAGTCCACCGGGAGTGGTCTCGGGATTGCCAAACATAATGCCGATCTTTTGGCGTAGCTGGTTAGTAAAGATGACAGCACAATTAGATTTGGAGATAGCGCCCGTTAATTTACGTAAGGCCTGGGACATTAACCGGGCCTGGACACCAACCATGGCATCCCCCATTTCGCCTTCGATTTCCGCTTTGGGAACCAAGGCGGCGACAGAATCGATGACGATGACGTCGACGGCATTAGAACGGACTAACGTTTCCACGATTTGCAATGCTTGTTCACCGCTATCCGGCTGGGAAATGAGCAAATCATCTAAATTAACGCCGATAGTAGCCGCCCGTTGAGGGTCCAGAGCGTGCTCCGCGTCAATAAAAGCGGCGGTGCCGCCGGCTTTTTGGGCTTCGGCAACGGTATGCAAGCAAACGGTAGTTTTCCCTGAGGCTTCCGGCCCAAAGATCTCGGTAATTCGGCCGCGGGGAATACCGCCAACGCCGAGGGCGAGATCAAGGGGTAAACAGCCAGTGGCCACCACATCGATACCTTTAGTTTGATCGACCTGGCCCATGCGCATAATGGAGCCTTCACCATAAGCTTTGGTGATTTGCTGCATGGCAATTTTGACAGCTTCTAATTTTTTTGAAGTAACGGAACTATTGTTTTGATTAACGACAGGACTATTGGTAACTATTTTCGGTGGACGACCCATAGAGAACTCCTTTACACACTTAAATAAAATAATCGAGGTGCACATTATTAAAGCAATTCCCTACCATTACGTCAAGGGGGAAAACCGAAGAAAAGCCGAAGATATTTATTTTTTATTTAAACTGGTAAATGAATGGCCGGATTGGTACAATACGAGTGTTTAAAAACACCCTTTTTTATTCGGGGATTGGCGCAATTGGCTAGCGCGCACGTATGGGGTGCGTGAGGTTGCTGGTTCGAATCCAGTATCCCCGACAAATAAGATTACAGTTTATAAACCATGTCACCTTCGGAGACTTGGCGGTCGACTTTCAGAGCAGCCACATCCCCCCGACGCGCCTGGTTAACCGCCCGGCGGTTAACCTCTAAATAGGACACTTTTTGAGTGTAACCATTACCGATCTCGACTGTATCCCCTAAACTTAAAATCTCGTCCTCGGTAATATCCACCAGTCCAACACTGTATTGATTTAAGTAACGGACAATGTGGCCGATCAATTTAGCAGCCATCACATCACCTCCCTTACTAATTATCTCAGTATTTTAGTAGGAGTTAAAGTTCTATGCTTTATAGACGTTTTCGTGATGTTTGGCGGGCTGGCTGACCTTCAGGCCGACCTCGTCGCCTTTTTTAGCAGTGGAAACACTGGCATGATCAACCTGCATGGAGTCGACGACTTGGGAAAAGCCCTGTTCATCTTCACCAATTTGAATCGTATCGCCGACCCTGACTGTCCCTTGAGTGACTTTTAGAACAGCAACGCCAATCTTGTCAAAGTAGTGAGTGACCACTCCAACTTTAGTTTTGGCCATAAATTACCTCCTTAGGTAATCTTATCATTACTTTTATACTGCTCGTAAGACCGGGAAATGACTTTATAAGCAGTTTCCACATCTTTCCAGGATTTGACCTTAACATGCTTGCCGATTTCGAGGCGTTTATATTCAGTAAAAAAATGAGAAACTTCTTTTAGGAAATGCGGCGGGATATCTTTGAGGTTATGAATATGGTGCTGTAGGGGATTTTTTTGAGCCACAGCCAAGATTTTTTCATCTTCTCCATTCTCATCTTCCATTAAGAGAACGCCGACCGGCCGGGCAGTCACGAGACAGCCGGGGATAAGCACTGATTCGTTGTAAATCATAATATCCAGGTGGTCACCGTCAGCGGCGTGAGTTTCGGGAATATAGCCGTAATCAACGGGATAAAAGAATGGGGAATGGAGGACCCGGTCGAGACGGATAACGCCATATTTTTGATCGAATTCATATTTATTATGAGATCCTTTAGAGATCTCGATTACCGCATTAACTAATTTGGGGGCTTTCGGCCCGATAGGCAAGTCGTGATACATAGGCTGAATTATACATAATTTATATGTACTACTTCAAATTTATGAGTTGAGGTATACTAAAGGAGGATATGGAAATAGATGAATTCATAAAAGAAAAATTGCAGCGGTTGAACTCCCAAAACGAAGAATTAAAAGAAGACAGAAAACACCTGAGGATGCTAACTCGAGCCTCGCGGACCTGGCAAAGGTTAATTAAAGATAGGCTAGAACGCAGGTTAGGAGATTGCTGATTAACGCTTTGGTGATTGCTTAGCACGACGAGCTTTACCGCCAGTACCAATTTTGCGGCGTTCGCGGACGCGGGCGTCGATGGTCACTAAAGAGGCGGCTCGCAAGGGAGCGGTATATTCGGAACTGGCTTCTTTTAGAGCCCGGGATAAAGCCACTGTTAAAGCTTCGATTTGGCCGTTTTTACCGCCACCGGAAACAGAAGCGGAATAATAGAACTTATCGGCGGTATGAGTAACCTCAAAGGGCTTGTTATATTGTTGGTGATAAAAGACAGCCGAAAAATATTTATCAACCGATTGATTGTTGACTTTAGATTCCCCTTTCCCCGGGAAAAGTTTGACCGTAGCGATAGCGGATTTGCGCCGGCCAACAGCAAAAGTATAATGATCTTTTTTGGCGGTAGTTTTTGGCATGTTATTCTTTCTTTAACTTATCTTGATAACTATGTTGGGCGGTGGGAAAAAGTTTCAGCCTGGCCATCCGTTGATCACGAAGACGGTTTTTGGGGATCATGCCCAAGACAGCGTGATAGAGTACCTGGCGGGAATCTTTTTGAAGCATTTCCTGAAGGGAAAATTCCTTCATATTGCCAGCATAAGCTGAATGGAAGTGATAAATTTTTTGGCGCAGTTTACGGCCGGTGGATTGGATCTCGTCAGTATTAACAGCCACGACATAATCGCCCTGGTCGAGATGGTAAGAAAAACCAGGTTTATCTTTGCCAATTAACAGAGCGGCAATTTTGGTCGCCACCCGGCCTAAGGTTTCGGAGCTGGCATCAACCAGATGCCACTGACGCTGAATGTTTTTACCTGATTGGACTAAAGTAGTAGGTTTCATTTAGCAGTTTCCTTTTCTTTAACTGTTTTGGGTTTTTTTTCGACAGTTTTCTTCGGCTCTGGAGTTTTCTTGGATTCGACTAACTGTAACTTGAAGGGTTTAACAAAAGAGAGTTTGACGATGAGAGCATCATCACCCTGGCGGCGCTTAATTTTTTCTTCCTTGAGGAAAGCACCTTGGTGACCAGCAAAAGCAGCCGAGAATTGGGTCATTAATTGGTTAACAAGCTGACGATCTTGGAAAGCGGCATCAACATCCCGATAACTGATTAGGTCTTGGCGAAGGATTTTATGGGCTAATTTGTCGACATAAGGACGGACTGCAGCCGATTTAGCCGCCGTAGTTTCCAGGGCCCCATAAGTAAACAGTTGGCGGGCCAGAGTTTTAAATAAAGCCTGCCGCTGGTTATGATTACGACCAAGTTTTTTACCAAAATTACGATGACGCATAAGAATTACCGAGCTTATTTCCAGGCAAAACCTCGTTCCTTTAACCATGAATCTATAATTTTGAGTGATTTTTCACCGACATTTTTGGCTTTACTAACTTCCAAACGACCAGCCTTCATCAAAGTTTCGATATTGTAATAGCCGGCTTTCTTGAGAGCATTGATTACCCGGAGAGGTAATTCGATTTCCTCAATAGAGATGTCGGAGCCTTGAGAAACAGGACCGGTGGATATAGCGACAACTTCCTCTTCAAATTCCTTAGGATCGGCGATTTGAGATAAGGAGGAAATTAAGTCTTTGGTAGCTAATTTAAGAGAAGTTAACGGTTCCACTGAGCCATCAGTCCAAATTTCGACGGTTAATTTATCGTAATTACTTTTTTTACCTAAACGGGTAGGCTCAACCTGATAATTAACTTTAGTCACCGGGGTGAATGTAGCATCAAGAATGATTTCACCGATAACATCAGTTTTTTGTTCCTTAGCCATGGAATAACCCACTCCCCTTTCGATGGTCAGATCGATGTGCAGGTTGGATTTGTGGTCGGCTAAAGTAGCAATGACCTGATCCGGATTTGCTACTTTGCAGGTAGTGGTATCTTGGATATCACCGGCGGTGACGACTCCCGGCCCTTTTTTATCGAGAACCAAGCTAATAGGTTCGTTTTGGTTGTAAGTAAAACGGACTTTTTTAAGGTTAAGAGAAACTTCAACTAAATCTTCTTTGATTCCCGGAAGAGTAGTAAACAGGTGGTTGGCACCATCAAATTTGACCCGGGTAATGGCCGCGCCTGGAATGGTAATTAGAAGAGTACGACGAAGGCTGTTACCAATGGTGTGGCCAAATCCGCCAACTAAGGGACTCATCTCAAACTTACCGTAAGTAGCGGTTTGCTTGACTGTTTTAACATGAAACTTACTCGTGTCGAGCATGTGACTCCTTTTTTTTACCTTGAATAATATTCAATTATTAAATTTTCATTAATTTCATTAGTAACGTCATCCCGAGACGGGAATGCGGTAATTTTGCCAGAAATTCTGGTTTTGTCAACCTCTAACCACAGGGGCGACTTATAGTCCTTGTCACGGAAACGGCTAAGGTTATTATCTGTCTGAGCCTTGCTCCCCAAGGTGATAACATCACCAACCTTTACCTGATAAGAAGGGATGTTGACGACTTTACCATTAACTAAAACTGATTTATGCAGGACTAACTGGCGGGAATGAGACCGGGAAAGGCCTAAACCCAAAGCGTAAACAGTATTGTCTAAACGCCTTTCAAGGAGGGAGAGCAGGTTGTCGCCAACTTTTCCTTTCATGGTTTTGGCTTTAAGATAGTAATTTTTGAATTGTTTTTCGAGGATGCCATAGATGCGCTTGGCTTTTTGCTTAGCGCGTAATTGGACACCAAAGTCGGTGGTCTTTTTGGAACCTTTGGGACCATGCATTCCCGGAGGGGTGGCCTTCTTTTCCATGGGACACTTAGGAGACAAACAGCGAGCCCCCTTAAGGTATAATTTTTCGCCGCTAGCGCGGCATAAACGACATTTTGCATCAACAAGCATTCTTGCCATATGGGTATTTATATTCTCCTTTGTTTAGGCGGACGGGGACCATTGAAAGGAATAGCGGTAACGTCAGCAACCAGGTCGACATCAAAATCTTTTTTGGTGCGAAGAAACCTTAGGGCAGCATCACGACCAACCCCCGGACCTTTAAGGTAAACCGATAATTTCTTGATGCCATATTTCTTGGCCTCTTCAAGAGTTTTTTCGATAGCAGTAGTGGCGGCATAAGGAGTGGACTTGCGGGCACCTTTAAACCCGGCATGACCGGAACTGGACCAGCAAAGAGCATTACCCTTGGCATCGGTAACCGAAACGATGGTATTGTTGAAGGTGGATTTAACGTACAAACGACCCTCAGCAATGCTTTGGTACGTCTTTTTCTTAACTATTTTATTGGCGGTATTTTCTTTTACTTGATCCATAAAATTTGATTAATTATTTGGTGGGAGCAGCCGGTTTAGTTGGAGCAGCGGGAGCAGTAGCGGCAGCCGCGGGAGTTTGGGCGGCTTCGATTTTGGCCCAGGCTTCCTTGGTAAGCGAACCGACGGTCTTCTTTTTACCCTTGCGGGTCCGGGCGTTACTCTTGGTCCGTTGTCCACGGACGGGTAGGCTCATCATATGACGAAAGCCACGATAACTGCGAATGGCCTTCAGCCGATCGATGTTTTCGCGGATTTCTTTTTTAAGATCACCTTCAACTTTAAATCCTTCCAGGGCTTTCATGAGAGAACTAACGTCGTCGCGGCTTAAATCCTTGATTCGGGTGTTAAGCCCAATTCCGGCATTTTTGGCCAGTAATTTGACATTGGTACGACCAATACCGTAAAAGCGGGTTAAACCGATTTCGGCTCGTTCGTTATCGGGAATATCGACACCAGCAATTCTCATAAAATTACCCTTGCTTTTGGGTGTGCTTCTTGGTTGAACAGATAATCCGGCGAGTACCGCGGCGGATGACCACCTTACAGTTTTTGCACCGGCGTTTAATACTTGAGACGACTTTCATAAAAAAAGGCTTTGCTATTGTAACCTAAGAATGCCTCTAAATCAAAGAGGAAATTGAATTTACCCCCGATAGACGATCCGACCCCGATCCCCCTGAGGGCTGAGTACCAAGGAGACATTGTCCCCGGGGATGACCCTAATGTGATTTAAGCGTAACTTTCCGGCTAACATCGCGATTATTTCGCGACCGTCGGCCAGGCGCACCCGAAACATGGCGTTTGGGAGGCTTTCAGTAATCTGACCTTTGACAGTTGGTTCTTGTGGCATTTAGGTTTAATTAGTAATAAATTTAATCGGAATGGAGTAGGATTTGTCATTTTGTGGCAAACCACTGGGATTATCGTTTTTAATAGTAACATAACCGGAAGCAGATTTGGGGATGAACTTAAGAGTCGTGCTAAAGCTGACGGTAGTATCACTTTCCGGGGCTAACTTGGTATAAATAGGTCCCCCGGCCAGGGGTTGATGGCGGCTATCTTCAACATATATTCTTAAAACGCCTTCAAAGGTCCAACCTCGAGGAGCCGTTCCGGTGACGGTTAAGGGAGAAGTAACTTTGGAGCCAACAGGGGGCGCCAAAATAACCACCGGGGGCACGTCAGCAGTAAACCTGAAAGAATCGATTACTTTCGTAATAAGGCTGGGTAGTTGGGGCTTATCATAGGTAATTTTAATGACAATGAGATGATTTTTGGGGCTGACGAGGCAGTAATGAAAGAGGTTGAGAACCCCTTCTTTTTGGACTAAGTAGCGTCCGGATAGGCTACCAACGGTAACTGGGCGGTCAACAACGGTGGAGTCGGTCAGCGAAGTGCCGCAATTAGAGTCATACAGGGGGTCGGGAGAGGTGGATTGGCCAAAATCGGTAATGTTGAAGCTGGGGGCCAGATTGGTGAAGCTAACGGTCGAGTCGGAAACAGTATAAGCGGAGGCGGTGGGATATTGAAGCTGATATTCGAAACGGTCATTGCGAAAAGCGGACCACCCGCCAGGACCGGTGGGGACGGAGGTGGGAATGACGGTGGGTTGAGGGGCAGGGGTGGGAAGATGAGCGATATCGGTGGGGCGGATGAAATTGGCAACGTAAATAGCTGAGAGTAAAAAGGCAGTAAAAATAAAGGCCAGGGTAAGGTGTCGGTAATTAATCATTAGAGGTAAATTTAAGAGTGGCGATTATTTGGTTAAAAAGTTGTTTAGCTTCGGAAGTTAAGTTTCCCGGTTCAACAGTACCGAGGGAAATATCGATAATTTTATCAGTTGTTTTAACTACATAATCGTAAGCACCGTATTGGCGGTTAAGGGACTCGAATTTGAGCGAATTCGGTAAGGGACCAGGAGAATAAACAGTGCAAGAAGAGGTCGTTCCCCAATCAGGACACTTGTTTTTAAGTTTAATCCAACCGGTAGGTGAGAGGTTAGTTTCCTCACTATAGATGGAGATGGTGAAATCTTTATTGGGGTACAAAAGAAAGCCAGAACCATGTTGGATAGTAAAATCGGCTGGATATTGAAAGGAGAGGTTTAAGACGGGATTGGAATAAGTTTTCCAGGAACTTTGTGAAGAATCACCCATGGGAATGGGAGTAGTAAATTTTAAGGTATGCAAGACTTGGTCAAGGGTGGTAAAGACGGTAGATTGGGTCGAATCACTAAGACTAAAATCAGCGGGGCGGTTCCAATCACTGCTGGCGGTATATTCTTCAGTAATGCCGAGGCACTGACCCTGATAAAACAGCTTATATTCCTGACGAGTCAGGTGCGTTCCGGCCGCACCCGTGGTCGACCGGGGCGGATAATAAAGTTTTTGGCCGGAAATGGTAACGGACTTGGTTAGCGGGGCATTGGTATCGCTACTGGTATAACACTTCTGAACTGTCGACAGACTAGGGATAACTGCGACTATAAAGCTGGCATCGGAGCGGAGAACCGTATTGGGGAAAGTGAAGTTTTTAGTAACAGAAAATATTGTTGAAGGCATGGTCTTATCGGCTGCTTGATTTAAAGTACCCACCTGATAGCCGGCGGGATATTGGAGTTCAAAACCATATTTTTCGTTTTTGTAGGTTTGCCAAAGGGACAGAGTGGGAACAGCTGTGGGGATTGCGGTCGGGCTGGATTGGCGGACGACAACGGGGTTGCTAGGAGCAACAGCGAGGTTTTTTCCTAAAATAAAAGCGGCGTATATTAAACACAAAACAACAGCAGTACCTAAAAAGGCCAATGACAAATGTTTATAGTTCATATAAACATCTTAGCGCATTTCGTTGATTTTTTGACAAATGTCCTGAAAAATGGGGTCCACCGGGCGATTACCGTCGACGTCAAAAAGCTTGCCGCTAGAGGAAAAGTATTCTTTGATAGGATTGATGGTGTCATTATAGGAAGCCTGGCGTTTGGCGACGGCCTCGGGGGTGTTGTCAGTACGGGCGGCATCTTGGAATTTTTGGCCGAGGCGGGCGCGGCGGGTCATGATTTCTTCAAAAGTGACGTCAAGGTGAATAATCAGGGATAAAGGTTTTTGCAACTCTGTTAAGTAATGTTCAATAAACTTGCCCTGGTTTAAAACCCGAGGGAAGCCATCAACAATAAAATTCTCGTTGTGCAACTTATTTAGTTCGAGTAATAAAATCTCGAATATTAGGTCATCGGGAACCCAGATACCCTGATCAACGTAAAATTTAAGTTTTTTACCCAGAGGAGAATCGCTGCCAATTTTGTCCCGTAATAATTGGCCCATGGATAGGTGGCTCAGATGATATTTTTCAGCAATTAATTTGGCTTGAGTAGATTTGCCGCAGCCGGATGGTCCGATGATAAATAGGTTTAATGACATAATGACTAGTTTCTAACGTCTAACTAATATGATATTTTCTCGTAACGGTACATTTGGACCACGTTTTCAATTTTACGGGTCAACTCAATAATCACCGAAACGACGATCAGAACAGAGGTGCCGCCGATAGTTAAAGAAGCCACACCAGTAATGTTTTGCAATATGGAAGGAACAACGGCAATCAAACCTAAAAAGACACCTCCGATGATCATAACGCGATTAACCAAATATTGGAGACGTTTTTCGGTGGCGATTCCGGGACGGATACCAGGGATGAAACCTCCAGATTTACGCAGTTCTTCGGCTACATCTTTGGGTTTAAAAACCACTGAAGTATAAAAGAAAGTAAAAGCGACCACCATTAAGAAATAAAAAGCGGAATAGACATAACTCCGGGTACTAAAAATCTGGGAGACAACCGTACCCAAGTGGGCAATGGCGGGCTGGGGCAGCTTACTGACAAATTGACCAATTAAAGAAGGAGCGGTCGCCAAGGAAACAGCAAAGATAATCGGCATCACCCCAGCAGTATCGATTTTAATCGGCAAATAAGTGGTTTGGGCGCGGCGGGCATAATTGACGGGAATGCGTAAAACCGCTTCTTCGACCATGACAATTCCACCGATTAATAAAATAGCTAAGCCGGCAAAAAGAAGAATATTGAACAGGGTTTGAGGATTAGAAAAGTCAGAAATTTGTAGGGTTTGAAAAATGGAAATAGGTAAGCGGGAAATGATACCGGCAAAAATGATCACCGAAATACCATTACCGACGCCATAAAGGTTAATCTGTTCACCCAAGAAAATCATTACCATGGTGCCGGCGACCATGCTAGCCACCAGAGCCACGATTAATAATGGCGGTAAGGTAGGGATTATTTTTTGTGAATGTAAAATGCCGTACATTCCCAATGATTGGACTATAGCCAAGGGGACAGTCAAAATCCGAGTATACTGATTCATTTTAGCCCGGCCGTACTCCCCTTCTTTGCTTAACTCTTCTAACTTGGGACTAACCATAGTAAAGAGCTGCAACATGACTGACGCGTTGATGTAAGGATTTAAGCCCAGAGCGGCAATAGAAAAATTAGCCAAGGTGCCGCCGGAAAAAATGTCCAGCAAAGATAAAAGTTGGTTTTGAGCAAAGAACTGGCGCAAAAGAGTTAAGTTAACGCCGGGAACAGGAATGTGGGCAATCAAACGGAAGAGGATCAGAATTCCGACAGTGATGAAAACTTTTTTTCGAAGGAGAGGGGTTTTTAACCCTTCGGTGTATAACGAAAGGAGCTGGGTGACCCGGTTCATGACTCGATTTTACCACCTGCAGCGATAATTTGATCCTTAGCTTTCGTGGAGACAACAAGACCCTTAAAGGTTAAGGTTTTATCAAATTTAGGAGCACTCAATATTTTGAAGGCGGTATAATTTTCATGAAGTTTCTTTTGCAAGTCTTTGACGGTAATGGTGTCATTGGCTTTAAACCAGACATCAATCTGAGTTAAAGAAACAGCAAACGGTTTTACTTTGGCTAAAATCCGATGTTTACCCCGGAGGAATGGAGTCCGCTTAATCCAGGATTTTTTGATTTTGGAACCATCAAAGGTGAGCTTGTTGGTCCCGCGGACTTTATCACCTTTGGCTCCCCGGCCGGTAGTGTGGCCGCCGACACCGGAGCCATAACCGCGACCGACGCGCTTCTGACTTTTGGCAACTGTTTTAGGTAGAGAGGAAAGGGTGACCATAGGGGTTATTTTCGTAAACTGGATAATGCCTGGAGAGTAGCCCAAACATTTAATGATTTGTTTTTGGTACCAATAATTTTGGAAACAATATCTTTGATACCGGCGACTTCGACGACGGCCCGAACCGGACCACCGGCAATGAGACCGGAACCGGATTTACCAGGACGGATTAAAACCCGAGCGGCTTTATATTTGGTTAGAACGCTGTGGGGAATAGTCCCGTTGACCACCGGAATAGTAATCATGTCTTTGCGGGCTTTTTTGGTGGCCTTGGCAATAGCATCAGCGACACTTTTGGCTTTGCCGAGTCCGACTCCGACCCGATTTTTCTTATCACCGGAGACGACTAGGGCGGTAAAGGAAATTTGATTGCCGCCTTTGGTTTTGTTAGAGACGCGTTTGATTTGAACGACTTTGTCTATAAATTCGTTCTCTTTCTCTTTGGAAAACTTTTTATCGATGGTAATTTCAGAAATCGGCATAGAATTTAGAATTGCAAACCATTAGAACGGGCACCTTCGGCCAGGGCTTTCACCCGACCATGATAACGGAAAAGACCCCGATCAAAACGGACTTTTTTAACATGTAATTTTAAAGCAGCAGCAGCAATGGCGGCGCCAACGGCAGTGGCCTTTTCGGTTTTAGTGCCTTTGGTGGCAACGTTCTTGGTAGAAGCGGTGACGATGGTGCGCCCATGTTGGTCATCAATAATTTGCGCCCAAATGTTTTTATTGGAGCGGAAAACCGACAAGCGAGGGACGCCTAAGTTGCCCATGAGCTTACCACGAACTCTTTTGAGACGGCGTAATTTGGTATTTTGACTAATCATAATTAGGCTTTCGCAGTCTTGCCAGCTTTTAACTTAATAATTTCGTTAAGATACCGAATGCCCTTACCTTTATAAGGTTCAGGGGGTTTGATCTTGCGGACATTACTAGCAACTTGACCGACAATAATTTTATCACAACCGGTAACAGTAATCTTGGTATCTTCGGCAACTTGAAACAGGATTCCGGCCGGAGCATTAATGACGACTGGGTGGATATAACCAGCGGTCACAGTCAGCTTATTGCCATTAGCTACCGCTTTGTAACCAGTACCGCGGATTTCTAACTCTTTTTTCCAGGGAGTAACAACACCGGCGACCATGTTATTAAGCAAAGCCCGGATGGCACCATGGCGGGAGCGGGTGACTTTGTCTTCACCAGTACGGGACACGGAAATTTTGCCCTCTTTGATTTCAGCGGCAATTCGGGAAGGAAGATCAAGATGCAATTCACCTTTGGGCCCTTTAACGGCGACTTGGGATCCGGTAACATTGACGGTAACACCTTGGGGAATAGTGATTAGTTGACGACCGATTCGTGACATAGTTAGTATATTTCCGCAATAATTTCACCGCCAAGGTGAGCTTTGACGGCTTCTCGTTGGGACATTAAACCTTTAGAGGTGGAAACAATAATAAGGGAGCGGCTATTCTGGCCCCAGGGAAGATGGAGAGCGTTTTCGTAAATCCGGCGGCCGGGAGTCGAGATTAAACGGAGACCCGTAAGCTTGGGAGCAGAACGGTCATAGGCTAACTTGATTTCTAGTTGACCGTCTTTAACTTCGAAGTCGTTAATAAAACCATGCTTTTTAAGCATTTCGGTAATGGCAGTATTGAATTTGGACTGAGGAGTAGTGACGACTTTCCGATTAGCCCGGTAAGCATTTTTAATTCGGATGAGAAGATCGGCAACGGGACTTGTAATCATAGGTTTACCAACTAGACTTTTTAACTCCTGGAAGGGCCCCAGCATGGGCTAATTTTCTAAAGCAAAGACGGCATAAGCCAAAGAAGCGAATATAGGCATGAGGACGACCGCAGAGCTGACAGCGGTTGTGATATTGCACTTTATGTTTAAGTGTCTTTTTTTCGCGAGCTATTTTTGCTTTATTAGCCATATTATTTAATTTTAGGCTTTCTCAAACGGGAAACCTAGGGCGGATAATAACATTTTTGCTTCACTTTGAGAAGAGGCAGATAGGGAAAGGGTGATCTCCACAGAGCGGATTTTATTGACTTTATCTAGATCAATTTCGGGGAAATAAGTCTGGTCTTTGATGGTCAAGGAATAATTACCTTCACGATCAAAGGCGGTGTTGGGCATGCCCTTAAAATCGCGCAAGCGGGGCAGGACCAAATTAAAAAGTTTTTCGACAAAATCATACATCCGTTGACCACGAAGAGTAACTTTGAGGGCTAAGGGGTCACCCTGGCGGACTTTAAAGCTAGAAATCGCCTTTTTAGCCCGACATAATTGAGGTTTTTGACCAGTAATGGCCATAATTTCCGTTTCGGCGGTATGGAGAGCTTCTTGGCTTTCACGGGCATCGGGAACCCGATAATTAATGACCACTTTTTTAAGGCGTGGTAAAGCAAAAATATTTTTTTGGTGGAGTTCTTTACCCAAATGAGTTTGAACCTCTTGGATGATGGTACTTTTAAGCATAATTATTTGGTAGCGCTAGGCAATAAGGCTTTGCATTTGCGGCAAATCCGCTCTTTACCACTAGCTTTGTTAATTTGATAACCAATGCGGGTTAACTTTTTGCAGCTGGGACAGACGACAGCCACCTTGGAGGCTAAAATAGGACGTTCTTTTTCGATAATGCCCCCCTTTTGGCCCTGTTGAGATTTAAGGTGTTTTTTAAAGATGTTGAGGTCTTTGACCACTATAGTATTTTCTTTGGGGAAGACGGCCAATACGGCTCCAGTGCGGCCCTTGTCTTTGCCGGTAGTAATGGTAACGGTATCACCTTTGATGATTTTCATAATTAATAGACCTCCTTGGCCATAGAAGCGATTTTAGCAAAGCCTAAATCCTTAATTTCGCGGGCGATTGGTCCAAAAATACGAGTGCCGCGAGGATTATTCTGGCTATCAATGGCCACTCCCGCATTATCACTGAAACGGATATAAGAGCCATCTTTGCGGCGGACTTCTTTTTTAGTCCGGACGATGACCATTTTTACTTTTTCTTTTTTCTTGACCAAACCTAAGGGGTTAGCATCTTTTACCACGGCCAGAACGACATCACCAATACTCGCCTTTTTGTGATGGTGACCAGTATAAACATGAACGATTTGCAATCGCTTAGCACCGCAGTTATCCGCTGGTTTAATAATACTTCTTAGCTGGATCATGCTGCTTTTTTAACAATTTCTAATGTCGTAAACCGTTTGGTTTTGCTAATTGGCCGGGTTTCTTGGACCCGAACGGTATCGCCGGCTGTAGCTTTTAAGTTGTTATCGGCGTAGATCTTAGTGACTTTGCCGATAACCTTTTTATATTTAGGGTGGCGATGAGAAAATTTGACCGAGACAGCAATAGTCCCCTGCATCTTATCAGAGGTGACTAAGCCGACAAATTGTTTCCCGTTTTTAGTAGCGGTCATTTTTGATTGATTAACGCTGTAATTAAGCTAATTTGATAGCGCAATTTTTTAAAGACGGAGCTGTCTTTGAGAGCACCATTGGAAAATCTAACTCGGGATTCGGCTAATTTCTGTTGGGTTTCCCGCAAAGCAGCCTGAAGTTCGTCAGTTGATTTTTGGCGCAGAGCAATTTTATCATTCTTTTTCATATTAGGTGAGGATTATCTTTTGATAATTTTGGCAACGACTGGTAATTTGGCTGAGGCTAAACGAAGAGCTTCGTGAGCATCAGATTCGGAAACACCGCTGATTTCAAACATGACCCGACCAGGCTTAACCACGGATACATAACCTTTGACGTCACCCTTGCCGGCACCTAAGGGGGCTCCAGCACCTTTTTCGGTGATGGGTTTATCCGGGAAAATACGGACCCACATCCGGCCATTGCGGCGAGTAAAATGGGCAATAGCCCGGCGGGCCGCCTCAATTTGATTAGCAGTGACCCAGCCACACTCTATAGCCTTAAGGCCATATTCGCCAAAGTTGACGGTAAAACCCTTGGAGAGGCCGCTCATGCGCCCCCGGAAGGCTTTACGGTATTTAGTTCGGGATGGTTGTAACATAGTAGTTTATAAAGTTATGACAAGCAAAGATAAACTTTAACACCGATGTAACCGGATCTGGTAAGGCTGGGGCATTCGTGGTAATCGAGACGTGATTTGAGAGTGGAAAGAGGGACGGTACCTTGAGAAAATTTTTCGCGGCGGCCAATTTCAGCACCATTGATCCGGCCGGAAAGAATCACTTTAATCCCTTTGGCACCAGCGGAGATGGACCGTTCCATAGCGGATAAGACTGCCCGGCGATAAGGAGTTCTTTTGGTTAATTGATAGGCAATTTTTTCGGCAATCAGCTTAGCAGATAAATCCGGCTGTTTCCATTCTTCAACCTGGACATCAACACTTTGCTTGACACCTTTACCGATGATCTTGATGATATCTTTCTTGAGTTGTTCCAATTCTTTGCCACCGCGACCGATGACCAAGCCGGGACGGCTGACCACTAAAATAATTTTGATTTTTTTAACCGAGCGTTCAATGCGGATGGCCACAATACCGGCACTATAAAGCTTTTTGCTGATGAAGTCCCGAATCTTTTTGTCCTCAACCACTAATTGGGGATATTTTTTCTTCGAGGCAAACCAGGCAGATTGCCATTGGGGACCGGATTTTATTTGTTCAAGTCGAAAACCGACCGGATTAATTTTTTGACCCATATTATTGTTTTTGGCCTGTTAACATAATTTCTAATCGACTGTGACGTTTGATGATCACCCCACGGTTAAAACGGGAGCCGTGTGACTTATCCATCCGCTTAATTTTTTGGCCTTCGTCAACACGAATAGAACGGAAACGAAGAGAACTTTCGAGCAAACCATGATTGCGGGTAGCATCATTAACAGCCGATTGGATCGATTTTACCAAGATACGGGCAGATTTGGAATTAGTAAATTTAAGGCGGAGTAAGGCTTCAGCGGGGACCAGAGTTTTAACCACGTTAGCTAAGAGGCGTAACTTTCGGGGAGATATGAGTAAATTGTTGTTGCGGAAGCGAATTTCGGCAGAGGTCGCCACCGGAGCAACCGGAGCCGGAGGAAGCACCTGGGGAGCTGCCGTCTTTTTGGTGACTGGCTTGGCAGTAGTTTTGGTAGTTTTTTTGGTAACAGCTGGCATAGTTTTTTTATGTCTTTTCGATCACCCGTTTGACGACGCGACCATGGCCTTTAAAGGTTCTGGTAGGCGAGAATTCGCCTAAACGGTGACCGACCATGTCTTCGGTGACGTAGACATCAATGAATTTATGACCGTTGTGGACTTGAAAGGTAAAACCGACAAATTCAGGCGCAATTTGGCTAGCGCGGGCCCAGGTTTTAATTGGACCACTAGGGCGGCCCATTTTAGCCACTTTCTTTTCGAGATTAGCATCGATGTAGGGACCTTTGTTGGAACTGCGTGACATTAGGATCTGTGTTTAACAATTAATTTATTAGAAGCTTTCTTTTTAGCCCGGGTCTTTTTACCCATGGCGGGTTTACCCCAAGGGGTCTTGGGATTCATACCCACAGAAGAGCGACCTTCGCCACCACCATGGGGATGGGAGTCGGGGTGTTGAGCGACACCGCGAACGGTGGGTCGAATTCCCCGATGGCGCATTTGACCGGCTTTAGTTAATTTCTGGTTCATTAAATCAGCGTTGCCAACTTGGCCAATAGTGGCGTAACAATTGGCGTTAAAGAGACGGATTTCACCGGAAGGGAGTTTAACGGTAGCGATGTTGTCATCAATACTTTGAACAAAGGCGGCGGACCCAGCACTTTTGATCATTTGAGCTCCGCGGCCGGGGGTAATTTCCAAACAATGAATCGGTACACCGACAGGGATATTTTTAAGAGGCAAGTGATTACCATCTTTGATAGCGGCGGTCGGCCCCGAAGTGACAATATCACCGACTTTGAGGTTAGAAGGAGCAATAATATAGCGTTTTTCCCCATCCTGATAATTAAGAAGGGCAATATCAGCGGTGCGGTTGGGATCGTATTCGATGGCAATCACTTTAGCCGACAAAGATTTTTCGCGTTTCCAATCAATTAAACGCAAGAAGCGCTTTTGTTCACCACCGCGGTGGCGGGTGGAAACATGGCCAAAAGCATCACGGCCGCTGGTCTTTTTCTTGATGGTGTATAAGGCGAGATGTGACATAGTTATTTAGTCTTTTTAGTATCAGTGGCTAAAAGGTTGAGTTTGGTATCTTTGGGGACTGTAATAATGACCTTCTTTTGCGGACCTTTGACTAAAGTGACACGACGCTTCCAATCCATTTTGGTCCGGAATTTCTTGACAGAGGTATTGATCGCCAAAGGCTTAACTCCAAAAAGAGCGATAAAAGATTGCCGAATTTGGAATTTGTTGGCTTCAGTATTCACAAAGAAATGATATTTTCCTTGCTGCTGATCCAAAAGTGATTTTTCGGTAATAACCGGTCGGAAAATCATATTATTTAGCGATTTCGGTTAACGCTTTTTTGGAAGCGATCAAATAATTAATTAAAGATAAGTCGTAAACATTGAGTGATTGCAGAGTAAGCAATTTGACCTCGGGGAGATTACCAAAAGCACGAGTCACCGTACCATTGTTTTTAGCCAAGAGGACACCAATTTTTCGACTTTTAGATAGTACCGCATCTTTGGCCTTAAGTCCAGCTAGTAATTTAGCGGCGGCCTTGGTTTTGGGATCAATGGCTGAGAGCTTTTCAATGGCAGCGACAGCTTTATTGGCCGCTAATTTGGACAAAACTAATCGTTTAGCTTTTTTAGACATTTTTTTGGTTAAAGACAGCTTAAAATTTTGTTCACCAGTGGGGCCATGAGTCACGCCGCCGCCAACAAAGATGGGGGCTTTGCGGGAACCGTGACGGGCATTGCCGGTACCTTTTTGGGACCAAACTTTTTTAGTCGTCCCACTAACTTCATTACGGTTTTTGGTTTTTGCCGTAGATCGGCGCTGGTCCTGAAGATAGACCCGGATAGCCTGGGCGACGACCTGATCGCTGCCCTTGGCAGCAAAAGTGGCGGCCGGTAAATTCATTTCACCAACAACGGTAGGCTCAAGATTGTAAACATTAATTTTCATAGGTTAAAGTTTTTTGATAACTACCCAGGAATTGCGAGGCCCGGGAACGTTGCCAGAAATAAGTAATTCGTTAGAATCGGCATTGATTTTGATGACCTTGGCATTCATGACCGTAGTAGTCGCATTACCCATATGACCAGGCATTTTTTTACCCATGACCACCTTGCCGGGAGTCTGGGCGCCAATAGCTCCAGGAGCGCGGGTGCGATCTGATTGACCACCGGAAACAGGTTGTCGATGGAAGCCGTGGCGCTTAATCACACCGGCATAACCCCGACCTTTGGAAGTACCAGTCAAATTGACCTGGTCGCCTTCTTTTAAAACGGCTTCGACACGAACTTCGGAACCAACAGCGGGAATTTCGGCGGTTGGATTAAATTCAATAAAGCCTTTGGGGGTCAGATCCAACTTAAGCTTCTTTAACTTGCCAGCCGTAGCGGCGGAGTTGCGGAGACGCTTACCATAGGCTACCTGAACTGCTTGGTAACCATCTTTTTCCGCGGTTTTAATTTGGGTAACGGTTAACGGCAGGGCGGTACACTTGGTAACGGCAATTAAGTTGCCATTTTCCAGGAAGACCCTTTCCATCGAACCTTTTTTGATGATAAATCCAGACAACATAAGAACCCCTTACATCTTGACTTCAACCTCGACACCGGAAGGCAAATCCAAGTGCTGCAAGCTGTCGATAATCCGTAAACTGGCGTTATCAATATCAATTAAACGCTTATGCGTTCTCATCTCGAAGTGCTCCCGAGCATTCTTGTCAACATGGGGACTGGTTAAGACCGTGATTACTTTCCGAGAGGTCGGTAAAGGAATCGGGCCTTGGACTTTAGCACCAGCTGTAACCGCTGTCTCTACAATTTTTACTGCGGCTTCATCGATGATCCGATGGTCGAAGGACTTGAGACGGATGCGGATACGATTACCTTTGGTCATTGGTTTTAATTGTTAATTTGTTTAATGGTTAAGTTAATTAAGGACTTAACAAAGAGGCATCCCTCCGCCGTTGCGGGGGGTGCCTCTCAATAAATCTTTACTCTAAAATTTCAACGATGGCTCCAGCGCCAACTGTTAAACCACCTTCGCGGATAGCGAAACGCTGACCAGCTTCCATAGCAACTGGTTTGATGAGCTTAACGGTAACGTCGGCATTATCGCCAGGCATGACCATTTCGACACCGGCGGCTAATTCAATATCACCGGTAACGTCAGTGGTCCGAATGAAGACTTGGGGCCTATAGCCAGTGAAAATTGGGGTATGGCGGCCACCTTCCTCTTTCTTGAGTAAGTAAATTTGAGCCTTGAACTTGGTATGAGGAGTAATCGTACCGGGTTTGGCCAAAACCTGACCGCGTTCGATGTCTTCTTTTTCAATACCGCGGAGCAAGATACCGACATTATCGCCAGCTTGACCTTGGTCCAGAGTCTTGTGGAACATTTCGACACCAGTAACAACAGCCTTACGGGTATCACGAAGACCGACCAATTCGATTTCTTCGTTAACCTTGACAACGCCGCGCTCAATACGACCGGTTGCGACAGTTCCACGACCTTTGATGGAGAAAACGTCTTCCACGGGCATTAAGAAAGGCTTATCAAGTTCGCGCTTAGGTTCAGGAATATAAGTATCCAAAGCTTCCATAAGCTTCTTGATAGAAGCGACACCTTCGGCGTCACCCTCAAGAGCCTTAAGAGCGGAACCACGAATAATAGGGACTTCGTCACCGGGGAAGTTGTATTTCTTTAGGAGCTCACGGATTTCCATTTCGACGAGATCCAAGAATTCCGGATCCTCTACTAAGTCGACCTTATTCAGGTAAACAACGATGCGGGGAACGTTCACTTGGTTGGCTAAAAGGACATGCTCGCGGGTCTGAGGCATTGGGCCATCCGGAGCAGAAACGACCAGAATAGCGCCGTCCATTTGGGCGGCACCAGTGATCATGTTTTTGACGTAGTCAGCATGACCAGGGCAGTCAATGTGGGCATAATGACGTTTTTCGGTTTCGTATTCAACGTGGGAGATAGCAATGGTGACGATCTTGGAAGCATCACGAACCGTACCACCCTTGGCAATATCAGCGTAAGCTTTGGGATTACCCTGAACTTTTGTAATAGCAGCGGTTAAAGTGGTTTTACCATGATCGACGTGACCAATCGTACCAACGTTAACGTGCGGTTTGGATCTAACATAGGTGTCAGCCATATATTTATTCTTTTTTGTGCAAAACTAATAATTTTATAATAATTTTAGCTTAAAATGCTTAACGATTGTATCAGCAAGTTACCTCGTTTGCAAGCACAACTTAAGCTGTTTTCTTAATTAATAACTCTTGCTGAATTTGCATGGGAACAGGATCGTAGTGGCTCGGCTCCATATAGAAGGAACCACGACCCTGAGTCAGGGAGCGGATAACGGTGGCATAACCCCGTACCGCTTCCAAAGGAATGAAGGCATTAATAATAGTAAAGCCCAAGCTGTCGGCGGTGCCGATTATTTGACCGCGGCGGGAAGAAAGATCGCCGATAACCGTACCCAAGAACTCCGAGGGGGTATTGACCTCGAACTTCATGATAGGCTCGATGACAATCGGACGGGCGGCTTCAAAAGCATCTTTGATCGCATAAGAACCAGCCAGTTTAAAGGCCATTTCGCTGGAATCGACTTCATGGTAGGTACCATCATAGACAGTGACCTTGATGTCAGTGCAGGGGTAGCCGGCAATAATTCCTTTAAGAAGGGTTTCTTTGACACCTTTTTCGATGGCGGGAATAAAGTTAGCCGGAATGGCGCCACCCTTGACCGCGTTCACAAACTCAAAGCCTTCACCGCGATTTTTGGGTTCGACCCGAATCTTACAGTGACCGTATTGACCGTGACCGCCGGATTGATGGATGTATTTCCCCTCGCCTTCGGCGTTGATGGTGATGGTTTCTTTATAGGCCACCTGAGGAGCGCCGGTTTTTACGTTAACGTTGAATTCACGCTTCAGGCGGTCCACGACGATATCGAGGTAAAGTTCGCCCATACCGGCAATGATGGTCTGGCCGGTTTCGTGGTTATAAGAAACACGGAAGGTGGGGTCCTCAACGGCTAGACGGTTGAGGGCTTGACCCATTTTTTCCTGATCATCGGTAGTGACCGGCTCTATTGAAAGGGAAATGACCGGATCGGAAAATTGAATCGGAGATAAGGAAATCGGATGGTTGCCGTTGCAAAGAGTGTCACCGGTGGTGGATTCTTTAAGACCAATACAAGCCACGATTTCCCCGGCATAACCCTCTTCAATCCCCTCGCGTTTGTCGGCATGCATCAACAACAGACGGCCGATACGTTCATTCTTCTGCTTAGTAGTGTTGTAGACTTCGGAACCGGCAACGAGTTTACCCGAATAAATCCGGACATAAGAAAGGGTGCCGACATGAGGATCAGCCTGGACTTTGAAAAGAAGCGCGGATAAGAGTTCATCATTAGTCGGCTTGCGGTACATTTTTTCATTGGTGACCGGATCGTAACCTTCGACGGGAGGCAGATCTAAAGGAGAAGGCAGATAATCGACGATGCCGTCGAGAACCGGCTGAATCCCTTTATTGCGCCAGGAGGAACCGCAGTAAATGGGGAAGAGCTTGCGGGCAATGGTCGCTTTGCGGAGGGCAGCTTTTAATTCGGCCACGGAAATTTCTTCATCATTTAAGAATTTTTCCATTAAGACCTCGTCTTCTCCGGCGATTTTTTCCACCATATGGGCGCGGGCGGCTTTGGCTTTGTCGAGATATTCGGGAGTAACATCTTGGACGCTAAATTCGATTCCCTGATCATCTTTATCCCAAATGATCATTTTCATGGTCATAAGATCCACGACTCCGACGTGAGCGTGTTCTTCACCAATGGGAATTACCATGGGGACTACCGGAGCGCGGAGTTTATCATCAATGCTTTTGAGAGTCATGTCAAAAGAAGCACCGACTTTATCCATTTTGTTGACGAAAGCAATCCGGGGGACGCCATATTTATCAGCTTGCCGCCAAACAGTTTCCGACTGGGCTTGGACACCGGCATTACCGTCAAAGACCATGATGGCGCCATCGAGAACACGCAAAGATCGTTCCACTTCAGCAGTGAAATCTACATGGCCGGGAGTATCAATAATGTTGAAACGGTGATCCTTCCAAAAAGTAGTGATACAGGCAGATTGAATGGTAATACCACGTTCACGTTCTTGGACCATGGTATCGGTGGTGGTGGTACCCTCATCGATGGAACCCATTTTGTGAATTTTCCCAGTGTAAAAAAGAATCCGTTCGGTGGTGGTGGTTTTGCCAGCATCAATGTGAGCAATAATGCCGATGTTACGGACTTTTTCCATCGGCACAATCCGATTTTTTGTTAATTTAATAGCGTCAGCCATAAATAAAAAATGACAAATATCTAAATCTTGATGTCAAATAAAATTCGACAAAAATTAGACTGCTGCTTTTTGGCAACAGTCGAATGTATGTATGATACCATAGGGTAGTTAATAAACAAGGACAATATATGGTAATAACGACACTCAGAGGCATTGAAAAACAGGTGGCGGATCATGGCTGGTCAGCGCAGCTGAAAATAAATGAATTATTGGACCGGCAAGTCCGGACTTTGATTAGATGGGAAGTTCGTGGCCAGCATGTATTGAGCCGACGGGAAGCGGAGTACGTGGATCATTATGTTGATCTGTCGCGCCGGGCCTGGGGAGTGTTGGAGCAAACCAGCGCCTGCACCATCCGTAATGCCGTTGTCCGGGAACAAAAATGAAAGTAGCAATTGTCGGGGGTGGACTGACGGGAATGGTAGCGGCGTACCGGCTGTTACAAAACGGCCACGAGGTGACGATTTTCGAAAAAAACGAACAAGTCGGCGGATTATTATCGGGGTTTAAAATTAATGGCACCTATTTGGAAAAGGCCTATCATCACATCTTTACGACCGATACTGAGATATTAAATTTGATCGAAGAATTGGGATTAAGCGACAAGCTGCAGTGGTACCCAGATAAGACGGCGGTCTATTTTGAACACCAGTTGTATTCATTTAGCGGTCCAAAGGACTTATTAACCTTTGGAGCGATTGGTTTTGCCGACCGGGTTCGAACAGGGATGGTGGGTCTGTGGCTGCAAAAGGATAATAATTGGAAAAAATATAAAGCTATCCCGGCTTACCAATGGATGAAAAAATGGAACGGGAAGGCGGCTTATCAGGTAATCTGGGAGCCATTACTAAAAGGCAAATTCCACAATTATTATCAACATGTCTCCATGGCTTGGTTGTGGGCCAGAATTCATACCCGGGGCAATTCCAATGGAATGTTAGGTTATATGACCGGCGGATTTCAGCAATTGATCGAGCGATTAGAAATAGAAATTAAAAAGTTAGGTGGAGAAGTAAAAACCAAAACATTTATTAAAGACTTTGATAAGTTAAAGAAAGCTTACGATAAAGTATTAATGACTGGGCCGGTTAAAGGAGTGACCTATATTGGCGCGGTGGAAGTAATCTTTACCAGCAAACAATCTCTTAGCCCTTATTATTGGCATAATATTAATGACCCACACTCCCCTTTCTTGGCTTTAATTCAACATACCAACCTGGTCGGCACCAAGGAGTACAAAGGTGAACACGTCTATTACTTGGGGACTTATGTGCCTCATGAACACCACTTATTCCAAGCTGAGGAGGAGAAAGTTAAAAAGGAGTTTTTTATGTATCTATCTAAAATCTTTCCGGAGTTTAAGGAAAAAGAGGTGACCCAAAGCTTTGTTTTTAAATTGGCCAACGCCCAGCATATTGTAACGACCGACTACCAAGTGCCATCTTACGAAACGGTGGAAAAAAATATTTATCAGGCAAATTTTGCCCAAATTTTTCCGGAAGACCGGGGAACGAATTTTGCCGTTCGGGAAGGAAACAAGATTGCCCAAATTATTCGGGAATAATTTGGCGGTAAGGTGAAATCTGGAGTAAGAAATCGGGATCAGCTAAATTCCTGACAGTCATTTCCGAGGTGGGTTTAAGCGGTTCGGCCAAGTCGGTAAAATAAACCCTGGTACCGTAATCATCGACAATAATCCGTCTAATCCCAAAAAGTTCCAAACTAAAATTACCAATGACATGGGCACCTTCATAGGTACGAGCCTGAATGCTTTCGGAGTATTGTTGGCCGATTTCGAAGATTTCAACTCGGACCCCAGCCATGTTTTAAGGAGTAGTCGTCGGAGCAACTGTACCAGTGGGAGTAACAGTGGTTTTAGCGGTAGCTTTAGTGGGAGTCGGAGTAACTTTCTTGGTCACCGCTTTAGTCGGAGCGACAGTGGTAGCGACCGCCGGAGTGATAGAGGAAGTAAACTGGCTTAAATCAGTACCAATAATAACGACCACATCATAGGTGGAATTATCTTTAAGATTGGTTAAGGCGGCATCTGTAAAGCCGGGCAGCTGCTGTTGGAAATAGGGGCCAGCTGATTCGGAGGTAGACTTGAGGCCAATTTGATTTTGAGTGGCTTTGGCTTTAGCATTACCCACGGAGACACTCTTAAATCCGAGAGCCACTAATTCGGCTTTGACTTTGGCAGCTTGGCCATTAATATCCGTGGCGTTTTGAACCTGAATTTTGAGGGTTTTGCTGACAGCAGCGAGAGTGGGAACCGGAGTATCGGTAGGAGTTTCAACAGTGGGTTCGGGGGTAGCCGTTACATCACTAGTAGGAGTTTCCACTTGCTGACTGGCGGAACGGCGAGTGACCATCCACAAAACTAGCGAGGCAATAGCTGCAGTGATAACAAAAACTAAAATAAGCGGAAGGATATTTTTCTTGTTTTCCATAGGTGCGTTGTTAGGTAATTGAGTATCTTTGATTATAGCAGTTTTTGGGACAGCAACACTAGGCTTAAGCAGAAAGCCTAATACCGGCAGGGGCAAATTTAGCGGCTGGTTTAAAGAAGCGGCAATTTGCGAGGATTGATACGGTGTCACTTCCATCGCCGCAGTGGATTTGGGCTCAATAGTTGAACCTTGGGGGACAAAAAGCTTGGAAGTCACTTTTTGGAAATAGAGCGGCGAGTAATTAATGATTTTTTGGAGGTCGGGAGCGGCACCTTTAAGTTTAGCGGTAAGGTAAACCGCCGAAGCTTTGGCTAACATTAAAAAGTACTCCGTGGCCGAAGCTTGATAGATGAGGAAATAGTCCGAGGTATAAAAGGAAGAAATTGAATGGGCAATTAACTCGGAAATAGTTTCATATCGGGTAACGGTCAAACCGGCAGCCGCGAGATTCTTTTGGAGAACTTTTAGTTTTTCGGCATTGGTAAGATGAGCGCGGATGATAGTTTTGTCCGGCAGGGATTGATCGAGCTCAAAATCAATATAATCAGGATCGAGGGGAAAAGTAATGCTACTTTCGGCTAAAGCCTTAACCTCCTTTTTATCGATTTTTTCGATTTTAGTATCATAAATAAAGGACTTAGTGATGGTGACTTCGTCAGAGAGGCAACAAAGGACTTCTTTGGGATGATCTTTAAAAAACTCGGTTAAGGGGACCAGCTCAGCGGCCGTCCTTTCTTCCCATAGGTTGAGGTTAAAGCTGTAACTATTGTTGTCTTTTTGGTTAAGATAAATATCGACAATATCTTTTTTCGGCCACAAGACAATTTTCGTACTTTTGAATATAGACATCCTTACTTAAGTATGGACAAGTTTTCTTACCAGCGCAAGTGGGCAAAGGCTTTATTAGCCTCAGCCATCTTTTCGACATCCATTCTTTTGCTGATGGCACTGCCTTCGCCCTTGAGAGCCGAAGTAATTTCGGAAACCAGCTTGTCAGAAAAGGTATGGAATTGTTTGTTTTCTTTGGCCCGGGCAGCAGTTACCAACCAACGGATAGCCAGCGAAAGCTGACGATTGCCACGGACCGGGGTGGGAACTTGGTAAACAGCACCACCGATCCGGCGGGGACGGACTTCGACTTTAGGTTTAATTGAATCAAGCGCCTGTTCGAGGACAGTTAAAGGTTCCTGTTTGGTCTCGCTTTTGATCTTGTCGAGAGCCAGATAAACCTGTTTGGAACTGGCCAATTTTTTGCCATGGCGCATGGCATAGTTAATAAGTTTGGCAACCACGATGCTTTGATATTTAGGATCAGCTTCAATGGTTCTGGTTCTAGTGGGTCCTTTACGCATAATAGGTTATAAATTTAGGCAGATTTGGCAGCTTGGCGCTTAGCACCGTATTTACTACGGGATTGGTTGCGTCCAGCCACACCGGCGGCATCGAATTTACCGCGGACAATATGATAACGAACACCCGGAAGATCCCGAACACGACCACCGCGGACAGCGACGATA
The DNA here is from genome assembly GCA_023380755.1 of Patescibacteria group bacterium. Lineage (GTDB taxonomy): Bacteria > Patescibacteriota > Microgenomatia > UBA12405 > UBA12405 > JAMCSD01. The sequence goes on along the minus strand of JAMCSD010000006.1, from coordinate 295,542 downwards.
CCGTGTTCGGCTAAATTATGACCAATGCCAGGAATATAGGCCGTAACGGTACTGCGGTTTGACAGTTTGACCTTGGCAACTTTCCGTAAAGCCGAATGCGGCTTTTTGGGAGTCATAGTTTTAACTACAGTGACCACTCCCCTTTTGATGGGGTTAAAAGTGATGACAGTGCGATTTTTAATACTATTGAAATTATCACGCAAGGCAGCAGCTTTAACCTTGTTGCCAGGTTTCTTGCGACCGCGGTGAATCAATTGATTGAATGTTGGCATAATTAGATACTCTGGTCTTTACCGACCGGAATAAGTCTTCCGATAATAACATTTTCCTTTAACCCTATCAAGTGATCAACCTCGGCTAACAAGGAAGCTTCGGTCAGAACACTAGTAGTCTGTTGGAAGGAGGCGGCGGAAAGCCAAGAACCGGTGGTCAGTGCCGACTGGATAAGACCCAAAAGCACTTTCTTACCTTTGGCCGGTCTGCCATTATCAGCCTTGATCTTCTCATTGACTTCGTTGTAAACCGCCCGGGTGACATATTGCCCATAAAGGAAATTAGAATCACCGGGATCTTCGATTTTAATCTTGTCACTCATTTCTTTGACTAAGATCTCAAAGTGTTTGTCATGAATGGTAATACCCTGCGATTCATAAACGCCTTGAATATTGTTAATCAAGTACTTTTGGGCGGCCTCGATACCCTTGATTTCCATGACCTCTTTAACGTCCAAGGAACCGGCACAAAGCTGGGTACCTTGAGCGACCAAGTCGCCATCGGAAACGGTTAAGGTAACATTGAGCGGCAATAAGTAGCGGACAGTCTTGGAAACATTCTTGCTATCTTTGCCGGTGAGCTTGATTTCATAACCATCGGTAGTTTCCTTGACGCGAACTTTGCCATCAATTTCGGCCATGGGAGAAGGCAGCTTGGGAGTGCGGATTTCAAAGAGTTCCTGAACCCGAGGCAGACCCTGGGTCACATCAACGCCTAAAACACCTCCGGTGTGCTTGGTCCGCATGGTCAACTGAGTACCAGGTTCGCCGATAGATTGAGCGGCAACGACGCCAACTGGAACACCAATGTCCACCAGTTTCCGAGTGGATAGATCCCAGCCGTAACACTTTTGGCAGATGCCATATTGAGCCCGGCAGGTTAATGGTGAGCGGACATCGACTGTTGAGACTTCACTCTTTTCCAAGAGGTTGGTCAGATCGCTGTCGATCAGCGTGCCTTTGGTAGCCAAGACTTTATTATTCTTGGGGTCAACGACATCATTGGCTAAAACACGGCCAATTAATCGGCGGCCAAAATAACGTTCACGGTTTTTCTCGTTGCGGTCAATAGTAACAAACTTAGAGGTGCCGCAATCATCCTCGCGGACGATACAAGCATGGGTGGCATCAACGAGCCGGCGGGTTAAGTAACCAGCATCAGCGGTCTTCAATGCGGTATCCGCCAAACCTTTGCGCGTACCGCGGGCGCCGGTGACATATTCAAAGACGGACAATCCTTCGCGGAAATTAGACTTAGTCGGTAACGGAACGATTCTGCCGGTAGGATCGACCATCAATCCCCGCATACCCGAGAGTTGTTTAATTTGGTCTTTGGAAGCCCGTTTAATACCAGCCGCGGAAACAATCCTAATGGGTGAATCAATGTCCAGAGTTGCCCAAGTCTTTTCGGCAATTTCTTCAGTGATTTCCATCCAGACCGATTGGGATAAACGCTTCTTTTCTTCGTTGCTGATGAGTCCCATCTTGAAGTTTTCTTCAATTTCGGCCACCCGGTTGTTGGCGGCGGTGATGATTTCATCTTTCTCGGGAAGGTAACCCATATCATCCATAGAGAGGGACAGACCGGACATGGTGAAACCCTTAAACCCGATATTCTTGAGAGCATCAATCAGGTGAACAGTGGCCAAACGGCCAGAGATTTCCATAGACTTAATAATCAGGTCATTCATGGCTTTGGAACCGCCAAAGGCAACATTCATGAACTCAAACTCCTTAGGTAAGATGGAATTGAACCAGATACGGCCAAAGGTGGTTTTCATGAGCTTGCCGTTTAATTTGACGACCAAAAGCTCGCGCATTTCGATTTTGCCCGCCTGGTAAGCCAGTTCGACCTCGTCGGCACTGCCAAAAACAGGCAAACCTTCGAAGCTGTCGGACTTTTCCTTTTCGATGTCCTGGGTCCGAACAGAAGTGATGTAATAACAACCAACAGCCATTTCCTGGGAAGGGGTGTTGATCGGCATAGCATCAGCCGGCTTTAACAGGTTATGTGAAGGCAACATTAAACGCTTGGCTTCTTTTTGGGAAGCGACAGAAAGGGGTAAATGGACACCCATCTGGTCACCATCGAAGTCAGCATTGAAACCCTTACAAACGCAAGGGTGCAAGCGAATCGCCAAACCATCGGTTAGTTTTGGTTTGAAAGCCTGGATAGACAGTTTGTGCAAGGTCGGGGCCCGGTTGAGGAGCAAGTAACTATCCTTGGTAACCTTTTCCAAGACATCATAAACTTCATTGACCCGATGATCAATTAAATTCTTGGCACTTTTTATATTCGGAGCGATACCGGACATCATCAGTTCGCGCAAGATAAAGGGCCGATAAATTTCGATAGCAATTTCCTTGGGTAACCCAAATTCGTTGAGCTTCAGATCTGGTCCGACCACAATGGCGGAACGCCCGGAGTAGTCGACGCGCTTACCGAGAAGATTGCGGCGGAAACGGCCTTTCTTGCCGCGGAGTAGGTCGGACAAGGATCGGGGAGCCCGCTTCATGCTTTTACGCTTGTTTTTGGAACTCTTTTGAGCATCGATCAGCATATCGACGGATTCTTGGAGCATCCGTTTTTCGTTGCGCAAAATAATTTCCGGAGCACCCAGTTTCATTAATTTCTTTAAGCGGTTATTACGGTTGATTAAACGGCGGTAAAGATCATTTAAATCGGAGGTAGCAAAACGGCCACCGGTCAGTTGGACCATGGGGCGCAAATCCGGCGGAACCACCGGAACCACGTTGAGCACCATCCATTGAGGATGGATCTGGTTTTCAATCATGCCGTTTAAAATCCGGACTTTGTACATGATTTTCTTTTTCTTGAGCTTGGAACTGGTTTTGCTTAATTCCTTTTTGAGGTTTTTGACAGTTTCCGGCAGATCTAACTCTTTTAAGACTTCCGATAGAGCTTCAGCGCCCATCTTGGCGACAAAGAAGTTATCAGCCTTGAATTGAGTGAGATAAAAATACTCTTCGTCGGTAAGGGTGGACAGAGTTTGCAGAGCCTGGACTTTATCGGATAAGAACTTAGCCAAACTTTCAACTCTTTCCTTTTCCATCTTGGCTTTATTCTCGATCTTTTGAATATCCTGCTTCAGCTTGACATCCATTTCTTTTTGGGCGATGAGGAGCTGGGCTTTATTTTTGATCTTTTTAGCCAAAGTTTTCTTGTCAGCATTATTTTGGTCGGTGCGAAGGTCAGCCGCCTTGGCAGTATTGCCATCAATGGTGTCGAGCATTTTCTTGGAGTTGGTCTCGATATTGGCCGCAGCTTCTTTACGCTGGTCGTTATTGACCTCGGTGACCAGGTATTTGGTGAAATAAACGACTGATTCCAGATCTTTTTGAGGAACATCCAAGATAACACTTAAAGGCGAGGGAGTATTGCGCAGGTACCACAAATGAGTGACCGGAGCCGCGAGAGCGATATGCCCCATCCGTTCGCGACGGACTTTGGAAGTAGTGACTTCGACGCCACACTTATCGCAAATAACGCCCTTAAATCGGATTTTCTTGTATTTTCCACAATAACATTCATAGTCCTTTGACGGCCCAAAGATCTTTTCACAAAATAAGCCGTCTTTTTCCGGACGCCAGGAACGGTAGTTAATGGTTTCGGGTTTGGTAACTTCACCATGAGACCACTCTAAGATTTCGTCCGGTGAGGCTAACTTAATTTTGAGACCGGTAAAGTCGGTCATACTTCTAAATTTAAACATTGGCTTCCTCCTCTTCTTTAGATTTTGAATTAGTAGTGGAAGGGGTTTCGGCAACTGCCTCGGCCTCTTCGGCAGGGGTGGTTAGAGCCGGAGTCGCCCCAACCGGGGAAATATCCAAACAAAGTCCCGCTAATTCCTTGGTTAAGACTTTAAAGGATTCTGGAATCGCTGGTTCAGGAATTTCCGCACCTTTGATAATTGACTGGAAGGCTTTGGCCCGACCATCAATATCATCGGATTTAATAGTTAACATTTCTTGTAAGGTATGAGCCGCCCGATGAGCTTCCAGGGCCCAAACTTCCATTTCCCCTAAGCGCTGACCACCCATCCGGGCTTTACCACCCAGAGGCTGTTGAGTCACTAAGGAGTAGGGACCGATAGAGCGGGCATGAACCTTGTCATCGACCATGTGGACGAGTTTGAGAATGTATCCGATACCGACCAAGGCTTTTTGGTCATATTTTTCACCAGTCCGGCCGTCATAAAGATCGGTCTTGCCATTAACCGGCAAACCGGCTTTGGTCAACTCGGTAGCAATCTCATCTTCGGAATATTTTTCAAAAGAAGGGACGGCAAACTTCTCGTTGAGACGGTAACCGGCGGAAGCTAAAACGACTTCCATCAGTTGCCCCAAATTCATACGAGAGATGACGGACAAGGGAGACATGACCAGGTCAATAGGAGTACCATCGGCCAGGCGGGGCATGTCATATTCCGGCATAATGCGGCAAATGACACCCTTGTTTCCGTGGCGACCGGAAATTTTGTCGCCTTCCTGGATGCGGCGGATTTGGGCGACATAAACCTTAACCACTTTGTTGACACCGGGATCTAGTTCATCACCTTTGTCTTTGTCCAAAATATCGACCTTGATGACGACGCCGCCTTCACCATTGGGAACACGCAAGGAAGTGTCTTTGACTTCACGGGCCTTTTCACCAAAGATAGCGCGTAATAGACGTTCCTCGGCGGTAAGTTCTTTTTCACCACGAGGCTCAACCTTGCCGACTAAAATATCGTTGGGACGGACAATCGCCCCGATCATGACGATACCGTCTTGGGTTAACTTGGATAATTCGGATTCGGAGACATTGGGAATATCTTTGGTTAATTCCTCTGAACCAAGCTTAGTTTCGACGACTTGGGCTTGATATTCGTAAATCTGAACGGAAGTCAGAATATCTTCTTTGACAATCCGGTCAGAAATTAAGAAAGAATCTTCGAAAGTTAAACCATCAACGGAGGCATAAGCGACTAAGAGGTTTTTCCCTAAGGACAATTCACCATTAGTAGTGGACGGACCATCAATAAGTAAATCCCCTTTCTTGACCTTATCGCCAATATTAACTATAACCCGTTGGTTGTAACAAGTACCATAGGGAGAAGTTCGTTCAAATTTATTGGAATAGTAGGTTTCTTTAAGACCATCTTTGGAGAGTTGGCTTAAATATTCCCGGGAAGCGTCAATATCGGCTTTTTTATCGAGTTTGACGATGACCGAATTAGCGTCGGCGAAGGTGACGGTACCAGCATTATTGGCACGGATGGTGCGGTGAAGGGCTTCGGCAATTACTGATTCCATACCGGTACCGACAATGGGAGCTTCCGTTTTGACTAGGGGGACAGCCTGACATTGCATGTGAGAGCCCATCAGAGCCCGAGTGGCATCGTCGTGATCAATGAAAGGAATTAAGGAAGCTGAAGAACCGATAATTTCATTGGGAACGAGATCGATGAAATCGACCTGATCAATCGGACCTTCAATGAATTCGCCCTGGAAACGGACAGGCACCCAGTCTTGGAGTATGTTCCAGTTGTCGTCAATTTTGACCCCTAAGTGGGTGATCCGCTTATTGTATTCATCTTCAGCGTCGATATAGACATATTCGGAAGAGACTTTAAACTTATTGCCAACTTTTTCCACCGGGCGGAAAGGAGCTTCGATGAATCCGTATTTATTCACCCGACTATATAAAGCTAAATAGGTGACCAAGCCAATATTCGGACCTTCCGGGGAGCGGACGGCACAAATCCGACCATATTGAGAACTATGAACGTCACGAATGGAAAAGGCAGCCCGTTCGCGGGTTAAACCACCCTGACCAATAACAGTCACCCGGCGCAAGAGATCCAATTCAGCCAAAGGATTGGTTTGATCCAAAATAGCTGACAGTTGGTTGGAGCGGAAGAAGGTATTTAAGCCAGAAATTAAGGGCTGAGGATTAATTAATTGGGAAGGAGAGGGTTTTTCTTTGGTAGAAATCAAGCTCATGCGCTCTTTGACCATCCGTTCAAAACGGGCCAGGGCTGGTTTAATGGCGATTTGAGACACAATTTCGCCACAGCGGCGTAAACGGCGGTTAGCCAGGCTATCGATATCATCGAGAGTTTTGATTTCACCTTTCTGGAGTTTAATTAAGTGCTTAATAGTGGCGACAATATCCTCGGGGCGCAGCACCCAGTTGGTTTTGTCGGTGTCATCGAAGTTAAAACCGAATTTTTTGTTGACTTTATATCGGCCGACATTGCCTAATTCATAGGTTTTCAGATCAAAAAAGCGTTCGGTGAAGAATTTTTGAGCATTTTCCAAAACAACCGGTTCGCCGGGTCGCAGTTTTTTATAAAACTCCATGGTGGCTTCTTCGGGAGTTTTGCTGGGATCTGCCTGAATAGTGCCAGTAATGTAATCACCAAATTCATGAACTAATTGCTTGTCATTCATTTGGCACGCAGCCCGGAGCATGAGGGTGGCCGGGAATTTTTTCTTGCGGTCAATACGGGCAAAGATAACGTCCTTTTTGCCGATAAAGAATTCCAGCCAAGAACCTTTGTTGGGCCGGATTTCAGCATTAAAAAGGTTTTTGCCGGTAGCAGCATCGGTCTCACCGGTAAAATAAACTCCGGGAGAACGGATAAGCTGATTAATGATGCCGCGTTCAATACCGTTAATAATGAAGGTGCCCTCTTCGGTCATGGTCGGCATATTCAGGAAAAAGACATTTTCTTCAGCGACTGAACCAGTTCGTTTGTTGGTTAATTTAGCTTTGATTTTGACCGGAATGGTGTAATTCAGACCTTTTTTCTTAGCAATCTCTGGGGTGACATTGATGGGATCGTAGGTTAGTTCACCTAATTCTAGGGACCAGTTATTACCCGTGTAATCGGAAATGGGGGAAATTGATTGGATTGTTTCGCCTAAATCATTTTTAAGGAAGCTTTCCCAGGATTCTTTTTGAACTTTAACAAGGTCTAAATGAGGAACATTGGGGAACTTTTTGCCCCAGTTGGTACGTTTTTTGTCGGAACTCATCGAGTTTTTTTGTTAATTTGTTAATTTAGGCCACACCTAGGCCATAGAAGATGTGGGATATTATATAGAGATTAGGTTCAAGTAACAAGGGGGGAAATGGGTTAAAAGAGATAGCAAAAAAATATGTACCAATTGTATACTTTACAAAAGGAATGTCAACCAATTACGGAGTTGGAGTAGAAGTCGGAGCAGAAGAAGGGGTTGGAGAAGCGACCGAGAAATTGAGGGTAGAAAGAACTTGGGTGTTGCCAGAATAAACAATAACCTTGTTTTTATTGACTAACAGGTATTCTTCCCTAGCTGCCAGAGCATCAGTATAGGCGATTTTAGTAAATTTATTTTTTCCAAAGGCAACAGTGGTTTGGGTAATTTGGGTATTTGGGGTTAATGTAGTGCTCTTGAGATTTTGGATATAGGTTTTGATGGTGGTTTGTTTGGGAAAATAAAAGCCATTTAAATTGTCGCCTCCGGGATTATTAATTTGGTCATTAGTTAAGAGATGAAGTGTATCGGTATCTTCTTTGACAGTAAGATCTGCCGGATATTTAAAAGAAAGTCCGTATTGAGTACTGGTATAAGTCTTCCAACTCGCGGGAATAGCGGAAGCGGTGGCGGAGCATTCGTTTTGGGTGCAGTCGATCGTCAGACTGGAATTACAGGTACACGTATTGCAATTATCAGCAGCGGGGAAACTTTGGCCGACACCATAATGGTTGTCATTGAGGTCACAACCGGGAGCACTGGCGGTAGGGGTGGGAGCGGAAACGGTAGGAGTAATAGTAGTGGAGTTAGCAATCGTGCGGGCAGATTGAAGATTTTTAAGTTTGACCATGGTCCAAACTAAACCGCCGGAAACGCACAAGAAAACCACTAAAGAAAGGTAAAAAAGGTATTTGAAGATGCCCGGTTGAGAGGGATAACTTTGGGAAATTACCGGAGGAGTGACTGGGGGAGAAGGCAAGGTGGGACGAGGAGTGGATACTGGAGTGACCGGAGGGGGAAGGGGGGAAGGTGGTGGGAGCACTGGATTAAGTGGCGGTTCGGGAGCGGGTGTTTCGGTAAGAGCGACAGGTGCGGGTTCGGTTAATTCCGGTGGTGGCGTGGGGATAGCGATAGCGGCTGGCGGAGGTTCTACGGGGGTGATAATGACCGGGTTTTCGGTCGGAATTTCGGTTAACTGGGTGTTTTCCGGAATCTCGAGCTCTGGTTCGGGTTCGGGTGGGGCGGCCGGAGGAGGGGCAGGAATATCAGGAGTCGGGGGAGTTTCTTCGAGGGTGTTGGTAGTTAAATCAGCAGCGTACTTGCTTAAGATTTCCTGGTATTTCTTGGCGGCTTCTTCGTCCTCCGGGGAAATCGGTTGACTGCCAGGAACCTGGTGGTTATCGTCCATATGATCATTATACATATATTTTTGTTGATACAATAAGAAATGGGGAAGTTGTTTTTTATTAAGACTTTTGGGTGTGCCCAAAACGTGGCTGATTCGGAGCGGGTAAAGACCTTTTTTTTTCAAAAAGGTCACCGGGAAACGACAGATTGGAAAACAGCTGATTTGGTAATTATTAATACCTGTATTGTAAGAGAATCCGCGGAAAACAGAGCGTATGGCCTGATAAATAATGTTCATAAGTTAAATCCTAAGGCAAAAATTATTGTCACCGGTTGTGCTGCCGGTTTGGCCTTCGAAGATAAGTCGGGAAAAAGATTGCGGGAGTTAAAGCAGAGATTACCCCAGGTGGACGAGTTTTTGCCGATCAAGAAAATTAGCTTTAACATTCAGCCGATCAGAAACAAACGAAAGGCAGCACTAATTCCCATTAGTAGCGGATGTAATAATTTTTGTTCTTATTGCATCGTCCCCTATTCCCGAGGGCGGGAGGTGTCCCGACCGATGGAGGAGATTTTACAGGAAATCGACAAAGTCATCGAACAGGGTTTTAAGGAAGTGGTCCTGGTGGGACAAAATGTTAACTCCTATGGCAGTGAGTTAACTAAAAGTAGTTTTGTCTCGATGGGTAAAAAAAGATTTAAAAGTTTGTTCCCGGAATTATTATCGCGGGTGGCCGAAGAACCGTTAACCAAGGTATCTTTCGTCAGCAGTAATCCTTGGGATTTTTCCGATGAATTAATTGAAGTTATTGCCGGCCACGAGAATATTGACCGGCTGCTCCATCTGCCCTTCCAATCTGGCGATGATGAAATTTTAAAAAAGATGAACCGGGGTTATACTGCCAAAGAGTATTTGCAGTTGGTGAAGAAAATTAAAAAGAAAGTCAAAAAGGTCCGCTTTAGTACCGATATCATTATCGGCTTCCCGGGTGAAAGCGAGGAGGCTTTTAAGAATACAGTCAAAATATGTAAAGCTGTGGGCTTTGAAATTGCCTATCTTAACAAATATTCGCCACGTCCCGGGACGGTAGCTGCAAAATTATACTCCGACGATATACCCCGAAAAGAAAAAAAACGCCGGTGGTTAATTTTAGAAAAATTGGTGAACAAAAAAGAAGGTAAAACTTTATCTTAAGTATTTGGCGACATTAGCATTATGCTCATTCAAAGTTTTAGCATAATGCATTTGGTTGTCTTTGCCAGTTAAATAAAAAAGATAGTCGGAAGCAATGGGGTGATAAGCAGCATATAAAGCATCGTAGCCGGGATTACAGATGGGAGTGGGCGGCAGTCCAACATTAAGATAAGTGTTATAAGGGGAAACTATAGTTAAATCCTTTTTAGAGACCGGCTGCCAATAATCAGCCAGGTGGGAATTGCGGGAATCACGAGCATACTGCACCGAAGCATCGATCTGCAGCGGCATGCCGGCATTAAGACGGTTTAAAAGGATACCAGCGACGTATTGCTTGGAGGTCAATGTCCGGGCTTCCCTTTCGATTAGTGAAGCTAAAGTTGCTGATTCGGCATCAGACAACTTCGGATTGGGGACATCGGATTTGATGGTAGCCAACTTCTTGGTGTAATTATCGTTGACCATGTGGAAGAACTGGTCGAGAGAACTGCCGATGGGAACAGAATAACTGTCAGGGTAAAGGTAGCCCTGCTTGTCTTTGGCGGCTGCCAAAAAATCTGAGGCGGAAAATAAATCATCCTGATTGATCGTGGCGGCGATTTCTTCGTTGCGTTGACCATCGATGATTTTGACCCAGGTATCGAAGCGGCCTCCCAAGGAAAGTTTGGCTACGATCTGGTCGGTGTCCCAGGAAGGGCTGAGTTCAAAAGCGCCGGCCTGAAGTTTTTGGTTTAGACCCAAAAGATAGGCGTGGGCAATGAAGATATAACGGTTTTTAATAAAGCCATTAGTTTCCAGCCTCCGGGCAATGGACTTAATGCCGTCACCTTTGTTGACCATAAAAACCTTGGTAGCAGAGGCTGAAGGGTTTACCGGTGAAGCTTCACTGAGGAATAAGAGGGCCGCGACAGCAACCAAAACTACGAAGGAGAATACAAACAAGAGCAATCGTTTCATTTGATTTCTTCGATTAATGCCCGACGATAGGAATCTTTGGCCGGATCATGGACAAAAATCCGACCACAACGGCAGGTGATCGTCTCCAGAGACTTGACCTTTTTCGAGCTGCCAAGTGAAAGCGAGGTGCCGCAGCCAACGCAGCGCTTTTGGGACAGAAGCCAGACCTGAACAGGAGCAATTAGATTTTTGAACATAGCTAATTAGATTTTAGCGATGAATTTTGGTTATAGCAATGCTCTTTTTAAGATGATGGCGGCGGAGATGGCATCAACTTTATTTTTATAATGCTTCTTTTTGGGATTAATATATTCTCCAGCTTCAATGGTGGAAATGGCTTCGTTAACAGTTTCCACGGGAATATGGGTATGGGCCTTTAAATCAATAATGAAATCTCTGGTAAGTGCGGCAATCCGACCTTCGGAAAGGCCGATAAAGATACGCTCAATACGGTACTCGGAAATAATGGCGTTAATTTCGGAAAACAATCTAGGATCGTTGGGGAGACTTTTTAAAGGGGTAATAATGCCGCCAATACAAATAGCCGTCCCAACCATCTTAGTCCCAAAATCAATCCCTAAAGCATTCATAGTTAATAATCGGCGAGGCTGGCCTTAATTATTAAGCGTCGCAACCAAGTACCGGGGGGGCTGCAGGTAATAAGCGTAAGATAGCGACCATCATAACGCTGTTCCAGGACGGAAAGATCGGTAGGTTGGACTTCGTACATATCTTCAATAAGATATTTGTAAGTAATATTATCGTATTTTACATAAATTTCATCGCCGATCTTGAGACGGTAGAGGGTGGAAAAGATAGTTAAATAAGACTTGGGGTTAAAGAATTGAGGGAGGACGGAGTGGCCAAAAATGACAGTATTGCCGTATTGTCCAGGTAGGGCGGTTTGCGGGTACTGGACTAAGCTTTTTTTAAGGTCCATATCCCCCAGAGTGACCACGGCATCATCAACCTTGGCGGCCGGGATGGAGATATGATATTGGATTAAGGAACCATCGGAGTTGGCGAGCTGGGGTAAGGTGGTAGAGGAAATAAACCAGTTGGACAGTTGAGTGTAATCGGTATTGTAATCACCCAAGATGCTGCCGTTTTGGTTATAGAATCGAGCCGATAAGGGATTGACGATCTGGCCGAACTTAGAGGCATATTCCAGCTGAAAACGGACAACCGGGAAAATAGCTGAAAAAAGAGTGAAGAAACCAATTCCAAACAAAACGAGAGCCATTACTTTTTTGCGAAAGGGGCTGACCTTAAGAGGACGAGCCGGATTTCGGCGCGCTCGGACTGTCGAAGTAGTTTTTTTAACGTAGAGATAACTCACTTAACCAGCGTGAATAGTTATCTTTATATTTTGAGGGAGGGCCGGTAAAAGATCAATGACTTTCAGCGGGCTGAGACTGTGGACTGTCAGGCGGACATCATAAGCCCGGGGTATCAGTTGGCGGATAATGCTTTTGGCGTCTTTGCTGGGATGGAGTCGGATTCGCTGCCTAAGGAGTGAGGTATCGATAGTCGGCGGAGCTGAGCCGCTTAGGGTCAGATCGCCTTCAGCCTGGTTATCGAGGGAATTTTTGGTGGTAAATAGTAAGTTAAAAGAGGCATCAGTACGGTTGACTTCGTTATATTTGGGATCGCGGCTGGCTAATTCATCAATAATATGGTTTTTGGTATCTGGAGACATGATAAGAATGCTGATGGTGGCGGTGGCTGAACCCTGGACCTCATCAGCTTGCTCGCCAACCTCCCGGTTTAACTCGACCTTGTTCTTTTTAATAACGGTAGTCCCGGGAAGCGCTAAGTCCAGTGAACCAAAATCAGATTGGACACGGGCCTGGACCGCTTCATTAATTTTTTGAGTCAGGGCGGACTCTAATTTGGTACGGTCATCGCTGCTAACAGCACTAATGTCCTGTTTGGAACCACCGGCCAAGGCGGTGTTCACTTTAGCTAAAAGCTGGCTGTAAGCTCCGTCTTTGAAGTTAAGAGCGGTATCTTTAGGAAGGTTAAATTCGGGCCCGATGTCGGCAGCCTCAACCATGGCGCGGGTTTGCCCCAGGGTAATTACCCCCTTGTCAAGGTCGGAACTACTGGAAGCAATTTGGACATCAGTAGACAAGGTGAATTTTAAATTGTTATCTACCAAGACTGTTCCTTTGGTAATTTTTTGAGTTTTGTCCTGCTTGTTAAAGATGACGATTTCGCCGCGGGCTTTATCCCCAATAGTTTTTTTACCGGTAGCGGGTAAGGAGTCGGAAACGGAAACGTCGACGGTTTTTTGCTCGACGGGAATAAAGATGGACCCGGAACTGGCGGTGACATTTTGGGTGGCAGCAATGGCAGTAGCTTTTTGGCTGAAGGTATAAGGCGTTACATAAATATCGACCGCAGCAGTAGAGACGGCGTGGAGAGCCAGAGTAATAAAGATGGCGCTACCGGCAATAATATACAACCATAACGGCAAACTCATCGAGGGGAAGGAAATTTTGGGCGGCCGGAGGCGAACGGAAGGAATTTTGGGTGGGGGTGGAATAATGGCTGGTTCTTCAGGCTCGGGAACAAATTCGGAATAGGCGGCCGGCAAGGGAACATTTGATTCAGCGGGAGGGGGTAGCGGTTCGGGGTTAGGAAGCGGGACAGATGGAGCTTCCGGGATATCGACTACCGGGGTGAAACCAAAATCATCTAGGGAAACCTCGCCAATAGCCGGTTCGGGGACAAGGGTTTCGGCCACCGGAGATGGGGAGACAACGGGAGTTGGCTCTTCAGAGGGTGCCGGAGTTTCTTTGGTGACGGCCGGACCGTGAGGGGTAATTTGCCGGGCAATAATCCGGGCATATAAACGGGTTAAATCTTCTTTGGAAATAACCTTAACTTCGGGTAAATGCAAAAAGGTTTCAATGTTCTTTTTGCCGACCCAAGGGTAATTTTTAACAGCCTGACCAATGAGGTCGTCGACCTGCCCACAAAGATTTATGAGCGGCGGCAGGGCCGACTCAACATTCATTTCAATAATACTGGTTTCCAGCAGAACCGGATCAAAATGCCCCGAATACAGTTTCCGAATCCGTTTTTTAATTTTGCCTAAATAAGTCAAAGAAACGATGAGTTGATTGCTGTCGACATAGGCCAAAACAAAGCTGGCAGGGATACCATCTTGAGAATTAGCTTCTTCAACAATAGCCTCATCAAACGGCATAAAACCCATCGGCTTAAATCTCAATTGCTTACAAATAGTCTCGATTAATTTAATTTTATTGTCGATAATCCGGCCGTCACCGGCGACCCAAAACGGAGAAATAATAAAAGCCGCTTTATCGGGTTCTTGGTCCGGAGTAAGGCCCAATTGCTGCGAGCAGGCGGCAATAGCGTTATCGGTGGCCGTGACCACGTCTTCACCATTTTCTGACCAGGGTAAATCACGAGAGCTGGCCTGAATGACCACCGTGGGGCCAGCCGCAACCAGGGACACATTGACTGCCGTCTCCCCCAAAGTGATGAGCCAAAAAAGCTTGGGATCACGATCCATTACTTAAGGATACTACAGATTAGCTCAAAACGGCATAAATCCGGCGCTTTCCGGCACCGGCAGATTCTTCTTTAGTGATAGTAAATTTCCCTAGTTCTCCTGTATTTTTTACATGAGGCCCGGTGCAGACCTCACGGGAAAAATTACCGATGGTATAGACGGAAACCGTTCCGGGATATTTAGCCCCAAAAAAGGCCAGAGCGCCCGCGGCTTGGGCCGCGGTAAACGGCATCATGGCCATGGTGACGGGTAATTTTTCGGAAATTTTTTGATTCACCAGTTCGGCAATTTGTTTTAGCTGTTCGGGGGTGACTTTATCGGGGTGGGTAAAATCAAAACGGAGACGCTCGGCAGTGATATTGGAACCGGATTGCTGGACGTGGGTGCCCAAAACTTGGCGGAGGGCAGAATGGAGCAAGTGGGTGGCAGTGTGATACTGAGTGATTATCTCCGAATGGTCGGCCAAACCAGATTTGAATTTGCCGGCCGAGAGGGTGCGGGATTGTTCAACATGAGCTGCTTTGGACTGGTCAAATTCTTCCCGGTTAAGAGTCAGGTTATTTTTAGCTAACTCCTCTTCGATCATTTCCAGGGGAAAACCAAAACTTTGGTAGAGATCAAAAGCTTGGTGACCAGTGACCTTATGGTGTTGATTAATGAGCTGTTGGATTTTTTGTAAACCCAAGTTAAGAGTCTGACGAAATTTGTTTTCTTCGTTATCTAAAACACTTATAATTTTTTCCCGATTGGCATTTAATTCCGGGTAAATGCCGGCATAGTTATCTTGGTTATCAAGGACCGATTCGGCAATCAGTGAAGTAAAGTTTTGTTCCAATCCGAGTATTTTGCCATGACGAATGGCCCGACGGATGAGTCGGCGCAGGACATAACCCAGTTCTTTATTGGAGGGTTCAACTCCATCGGCGATGATAAAGACAGCGGCTTTGAGGTGATCAGCAATAATCCGGATCGACCGTTGAGAATCAGCAGCAGAATAAGGGTGGCCGGTGATTTCGGTAATCTTTTTAATAACAGGCTGCCAAATAACAGTCAAATAATTATCTTCGAAACCGGATAAGACGGCAGTGGTGCGCTCGACCCCCATGCCAGTGTCGACATTTTTTTGGGATAGCGGCAGATATTTCCCCCCGGCAGTTTTGTTGTATTGTAAAAATACATCATTCCAGATTTCCCGCCAGCGGTCATTGCCGGGATCAAACTTGGCCGGGGTTGGGTCCGTACCTGTCCAATAAAACATTTCAGTATCCGGGCCGCAAGGACCAGTGGCACCCGCCGGGCCCCACCAGTTATTTTCTTTAGGTAAAAAAGCAATCCGCTCCGGGCTAATTCCCTGCTCCTGCCAATATTGGGCGCTTTCTTCGTCACGAGGAGCCTGATCATCACCCGCAAAACAAGTGACGGCTAATTTTGATAGGGGTAATTTTAGGGTCTGAGTCAGGAATTCAAAAGAAAAGGCAATCATTTCTTTCTTAAAATAATCGCCGAGCGACCAATTCCCCAGCATTTCAAAAAGAGTATGGTGGAAGGTGTCGCCAACTTCATCGATATCACCCGTGCGGACGCATTTCTGGACATCGGTTAACCGTTTACCCAGGGGGTGAGGCTGGCCTAAGAGGTAAGGTACCAAGGGGTGCATGCCCGCGGAGATGAAAAGAGTGGTGGGGTCGTTTTCCGGCACCAAGGAGGCACTAGGGATTTCGATGTGGCCCTGGGAAACAAAAAAGTTGATGTATTTTGCCTTTAAATCTCGACCATTCATGAGGAAATTATATCAGTAAATATGGTTGACGAAAATGATACATATTTGTTATATATTATATATAGCCTATAAACTTGATTTTATAAGGCCTATAGTATATAATATTGAGCATAATGAATCGGCTAGTAGAGGTAAGTTCAAAAGAGATTATTAAGGCAACGGTGATTCAAGCGCTCAAAAAATCGGATTTAAATGGTGGTTTATTCTTTGGAGGTAGTTGGGCTTACTCGCTAACCCCTGAGGTCCGGGACGTGGATGCCTTATTTATTTTCCCGACCAGAAGTTCACTAGAACGGTTTCTGCAGACCGCCACCAAATCAAAGCTGACGGAATGTTTCGGCTTTGACACGGGCAGCATTGATTACATCAAGAATTACTGTAATACCCTATTGATTAATCACCAGCTGGAAATATTACGGGTTAGCGGAAAGGTTAATGGGATTAAGACTTCAATAAAACTGATTGGACTAGATAGTATTAAACTGGATGATTTAAATGCCGAAAGATGGTATCGGGTGTTGTCGGTTAACAAAGACCGGCGATTTTATATTGGGAAATCAACAGTCGACGAAAACCCAACCTATCGGTTGTTATTGAATAACACTTTAGGGAAATTTGGCCAGAATACCTTTTATGCCTTTTTAGATAAAGATTTTGCCAGAATTCCCGGAGGGTGGTCGATTGGCTTATTTACCGACTTTTTGGTGACGGCGCAGTTTGCTTATGCCAACGATAAAGTGGTTGATAACCCATACTTGAAAAAACAAGAAGAATTCAAGCAATATTTTATAAAAAGAACCAGAGCGGCAGCTACTGGTCCTAATTTTCAGTGGACTTCCCTATTAGTACGGCAATATCGTTTTAGTCAGGAATATCAGAATAAACTTGAGAGTGAACTGCGGGCCTTAGCTCAAAAAATCAAAGCCGATAGTTTCACTCACGATCATTTACCAGAAAAGGCGCCAACGCATTTTAGTTTAGTACTCGACACCTCGCTGTTAAGTAAGAAAAAAATTGATTGGCAGGAAAAGAAAACGTCAGTAGTGCCGTTTACCGCAAAACCATTGAGTCGCCAAGAAATCGAAAAGATTTTGGACCGGGGATTGCGGAAGAGCACCGGCAGCGGCTTAAAATATTTTTCCTTTTTTAAGGATGATATTTTTAGCATTAATTCACGGGCCGGAGTTTGCGGGGACAAAAAGGGCCGACAATATTGTTTTAAAACGCTGAAAGATGGCAATAAACAAAACATCTTTTACGAGGCAATGAGCTCTGGTCTGATGAACAAAATCTTTAGCCATACCCAAAAAGCGATTTATATCGACCGAGATTACCGGGTAGCCATTTTTCCGTGGTTTGAAGGCAGGCCAATGGTTTCCTATCTATTATCTGATTTAAATCCCGAATTAGCCGAAAAATATTTGACGTTAGAGCTAAAGAAAAGTGAGGAAATTTTGGCTAGTAACTTAGCTTCGATGGATGAGGTTAAGAATCGAGATACAACCAAAGAGAACGTTCATTCCCTGTTCTACGACCGAGTCACCGGAGGGCGCTGGAATGAATATTACGACAATAAAATAGTGCAGATTCACGATAAAAGGTATGATTTTGGAAAAATCCTGCAAATGGAGACAGTGGTTAATGGCCAACATTGTAAGCCTTTAGCCCAGGTAATCAATAATAGTAAGTATTATTTGAGTCCAAAATTACTAGATAAGGGGCTTAAGGTTTACGGCTTGGGAGATGGCCATGGGGGTAACGTGCTGGTCAAGCCTGATTTTACCGATTATCTGAATATCGATTACGAGTATGCCGGTATCCACTGCCCCCTTCTAGATGCCGCCAAATCGATTTACCACGATATTTTCGTTGATGTATTGTTATCAAACCGAATTAGTCCTCTGCCGGTCAAAGTTAGCTGCCGAGTTCATAACGGAAAGTTATATATTAACCACAATTACCAGCTGAATCCAGTTAAAAAGGCAATCCTGGAGATTAAGTTGGGAATTTTAAATACCACTTTAAGGGAAGCACAAAAACGGGGTTATTCCAGCAAAAATTGGGAGATGATTTTAAGATCAGCTTTAGCGGTCTGTGCCACTTTAAGCCGGAATATATTGGACTACGACACGAAGCATTTATGGTTGGCTTATGCCTTAGCAGTTTCTTTTGGCACGCCCCGGAACGGTCAATTCGTAAATTTACTTCATTCACCTTTAGCCCATGCCTGAAAGACAAAAATATCCCTGCCATTTTATGGTAAAGCCCGAAGGGTTAGCTTTTTCGGATATTATCCAACGCCGGGTGGTTGAATTTGCCCAAGATAATGATTGGGAAATTCTGTGCCAAGAACAAATCGTGATGTCACCGGGCCAACTTAAGCTACTTTATCCTAACTTTCAGGAAAAGTTATCACAGATTTACAGTTCGGCCCCGGCGGAATTCTTTCAGCATTTAACTTCGGCGCCAACTCTCCATTATTATCTTTACGGAGATCAAAATATCTATGAGGTGATCAAAGCGCTGAAGGGTCGGGGGGCACCACCGAGCGGCTTGCGGGGGGAGTTGGCCCAATTACACCAAAGCCAGAATGCCGAAATCCCGTTAGCGAGATGGAAGAATTTTGTCCATTGTTCAGTTAATGCCCGAGAAGCAACGGCAATCTGTAAAGACATTGTCCATCGAGTCAACCCAAATTGTTGCCATTTTTGTGCCGTAGGTTATTTGTGTCAATAGTTTATGAACAGAAATGCGGTCGAAGCCGAATTTCAGCGAACGACCAATCTACCGGTAACTAGGGTGGATTTGATTAATACCCACAATCATCTTTACCAGATCAGTTCCGCCATTGATGGTTTTTTAAAGTTATACACTAAGGACTGGTATCCGAGAACGGGGACTAAATTAGCCACCGTGGTGGACCGAGAAAATACCGCTTACGGCTGGCTTAATCAACAGCAATTGGGCGAGCCATTGGTCCTAAAAGCAGATTATTCAGAGGATAATGAGATCGGCCAGCCATATTTACTCCTCCACCGGGCTTCAGGGCAGAATTTGACTGACTGGCTAAAAAAATGTTCTTACCAGGAAACGTTGGGCTTACTAACCGAAGCCGGCACCTATTTACGGGCGGTACACAAACGCCCGGCTCCCCAGCGCTTAGGGTTTATTCAGGGTAGATATCTTCCGAATCAAAATATTGTTTGGCACCACCGCGGCTGGTCGCTTGAAGGGAGATTAGAGACTACTGACGGCTTAATGGAAAAGGAGTTAGCGGGAAATACCTTAGCCCAAGAGACGGTGAAGAGATTTTTAGACGAACAGAGAGGACAAATGGCCGAAGAATATCAGCAGGTATCTTTTATACATGGGGATTGCCACCCCCGACATTTTTTTGCCGAAAAAAGTAGCCATGGCTGGCGGATCAGCGGCTTAGTGGATATGGAAAACGCTTCGGTGGGAGATTCGGTGGATGATTTGGTAGGTTTTTTTAGGGGTTTAAAAGGTGAAGGATATAGCCCGGCTTTCTGGGAAGCTTTTTTATCCGGATATGGCGTGAAACTTAATATAGAAACTTTTAAAGCCAGATTATTGAGTCTTCAGAAACAAAAATTATATCCCAATATCGACGTAGTCGCGGCTTACCAGAAAATACTGGAGGCAAAAAGCTGGGGGGGTCTTTTTTAAGATGACTGAGCCACTAAATTAACTCGGCGGAAGACCTGGCGGACAAACTCCCGGTCATCATCAAAGGTCACGAGACCGACAGCTTCTGACTCGTCACACCACCGGCCGGAAAAGTTTTCACCGACATCCTGAGTGTTTAACTGTTGATCATGGTTGAGGAGGGAACAGTAAAACCAAAAGACAGCTTTCTTTTTTTGGGGATCGTGAACATCTGGTCTAATCTGGACAGCCATTAGTTCTCTGACCTGGTTTTGGTAACCGGTTTCTTCAAAAACTTCGCGTTGGGCAGTGGCTTCGAGGGTTTCACCCGGCATTTGACGACCTTTGGGAAGCAACCATTCTTTGGTGGCTTCCTTAAAAAGGAGATAAACTTTTTTCTTATCCTCATCGACTAAAAGACCACCAGCAGAAAAAATGGTATTATCCCGGTAATAATAGGTTTCGTTCATGTCTAGATTATACTATATGTTCAGCGGTTTTTTTGAAGAAATGGCTGGGAGAGCGAGCAGCGGCTGATTTCTTTTTTACCCGACGGACTCGACGGGAGACTTTGGGCTCCGGAGTAGCAGACAGGGTAAAGTAACTATTTAGTTTTTTCTTTAATTCTTGGACAATTTGGGTGTCCCGACGCCGATAGATGACAATGGCCGCTATCGCGGCAATCACAGCGCCAAAAACCAATCCCATTAAAAAACTGCCAGAAGTATCTGAAGATGATTCGTTATTCGGTGGAGTCATCGGTGGCTTTCTTAGAACCAAAAACTTTGTTAAAGATGGAAAAACCGTTTCGGAAACCCATTAAAAATTCCGAGAAAGAAGAAACCGGCTCAGCGATAGAGTTAGTAATGTGGTGAGTGGTGTCCAGAATGCCGTTAACCTTTTTGAGACTATTTTTAACTTCAGCTAAAACCCAGACTAGGGTGACGCCGATAACCACGATAGTGGCGGAAATAACGCTTAAACAAACGGCAATAATTACCTGATAGACATCCATGGATTAAGTATACACTAATTAATGGTAGGGTTGAGAGTTTTTTCTTCAACTGTCGTCTTACCACTGGGCGATTTGGACTCGACAATAATTTTATTGCCATCTTTAAGACTGACCTTTTTAGAAAAAGTCCCATCGGCATTAACAATAACTAAATCCTGATTAACGCGAACAGTGGCATCGGGATTAGTTTTGCCATCAATCTCGACCGAATCGCCGGTGATAATCCGGGGCCAATCAACCTGAAGAAGTGGCGGTTGGGTAAAACGCAGATATTCGTTGAAGAGGTAAATAACAAAGAAAGCCACCAAAACAACCATGGCAACACCGAAGGTCGTTTTGGGGGTGATGCCCGAGGAGGCAATGACGGCGTTGTGGTCATTATTCTTTTGGATATAATCCCGGCGAAAAAGGCGAAGGATCTCCTGACCGTTGAGACCTAAAAAATCAGCATAGTCTTTCACCGACAGTGAGCAATAAGGTTCATTAGGATAGCAACTGGTATCACCCTCCTCAAAAGCATATAAATATTTGACAGGGATTTTTATTTTCTTGGATATTTCGGCTAATTCATAACCTTTTTCTTCGCGGACCGTCTTTAAGAGGGTGGCAACTTTAGTCATAGTGGATACTAATCCTCACCCTCAGTAGGAGTGGCGTGAGGCATCAGAATTTCCCGCGGCTTGGCACCGTTGGCGGGACCAATCAGACCAGCTTGTTCCATTTCATCTAAAACCCGAGCAGCCCGGGCGTAACCTAATTTTAAACGCCGTTGCAAAAGGGATGCCGAAGCCTTGCCGGTGTCACGGACAAGTTTGACCGCTTGGTCAAAAACAACGTCATGTTCTTCGCCGCCAACCGAAACGGTGTTTTTACTCATGGCATTGGGTGAGGCTACCGGCTGGCTGGTGATCTGGTCATTATATTCGGTGGTTTGTTGAGCTTTTAGGAATTCGATTAATTTGTTGATTTCTTGATCCTTGATAAAACAGCCCTGGATACGGACCGGCTTGGCTAGTTCGGGAGGAATGTAAAGCATGTCCCCCCTGCCTAACAGTTTTTCGGCACCAGGAGAATCCAATATGACCCGGGAATCGGTCATCGAGGAAACCGCAAAAGCAATGCGGGCCGGGATATTGGCCTTGATTAAACCGGTGATGATGTCCACCGACGGCCGTTGGGTGGCTAAGACCAAATGGATACCGACAGCCCGGGCCATTTGCGCCAAACGACAAATATTATCTTCGACTTCGGCAGGGTTATAGAGCATAATATCGGCTAACTCGTCAATAAAGATAATGATATAGGGTAAACTTTGAAAACCAGAAAGGTCGTTATAACCTTCAATATTTTTAGCGCCAACTTCAGCCAAGATTTTATAACGGTGCTCCATTTCGGAAACGGCCCACTTGAGGGCGGAGACTACTTTTTCCGGCTCGACTATGACAGGGCTTAAGAGATGAGGAATGCCATTATAGGGGGTCAGTTCCACCCGTTTCGGATCAACCATAATCAAGCGGACTTCTTCGGGAGAGGCTCTAAATAATAAGCTGGCAATCCAGGAATTAACACAGACCGATTTACCGGAACCGGTTTGGCCGGCAATCAAAACGTGGGGCATTTTGGCAATATTAGCTACTTTGGGTTTCCCGCCAACATCTAGTCCTAGCGGAACGGTTATTTTAGATTTGGCTTCTTTCATGACTTCTGATTCCATGATCTTGCGGATGGGAACTACTTCCAAAGAACGGTTGGGGACTTCGATACCTACTAAAGACCGCCCGGGAATAGGTGCTTCAACGCGAATCTGACCACCGGGAGCAGCCAAAGCCATAGCCAGGTCGTTGCCTAAGTTGATAATCTTGGCTAATTTAGTCCCCAGCGCTACTTCCAAAGCGTATTGGGTAACCGAAGGGCTATTATTGACTTCCACCACCCGGGCAGTAATGCCAAAGGAATCAAGGGTTTGCTCAATAATTTGGGCATTCTTACGGACATCACCCCGATCGGCTTTTGTGCCGGAGGCATCGTCAAAAATGGAAAGAGGGGGGTATTTCCAAGCCTGGACAGCCGAAGTATTGAGGGTCTTGGGCGAATGGGGGGTGGTAGCATTTATAGCCGGAGCCACCGGCAGCGTTGGCTGGACGACTTTTTTGTCTTCTTTTTTAGCATCATCCGGGGTTTGGATGTAAATCGTTTCCTCGGCATTTTTGGATTTCTTATCTTTAGACTGACCCTGGCTGCCAAAGGTGTATTTATATACGGTTTGGCCGATAGAGATGAAAAACTTAACCACCGAAGCAATGGAGGTGTTAAACAGGATCACAAAGCCGATAATGAAGGAGGCGGCATATATTAAAGCGGTGGGGATGGCAGTAAATAAAAAATCCATTTGTTCCCAAAAGAATTGGCCAAATTTTCCCTGGCGCAGTAAACTAACCAGAGAGATAAACATGATCAAGAAGCCAAAAAGGACGTTGGGCTCTTTAAGAGGAGACTTGAGGCGGGAAAACAAAAAGGCAAAGAGGAGCAGTGAAAAAGGAATCAGGACCGAACCTAAGCCAAAATATTCAACCAAAATCAGGTTAAGTTGGGTGGGAACCTCTCCACGCTGCAAAAAGGAGAAGATAGATAGGAGTGACAAAATGACCAAACCAACGAAAATAATTGATTGGATGGTTTCAGCTTTCAGATTAAAATGGGGCAGAATCCCTTTCCGCCTTTTTCGGCCACGCTTGGGCATGAATACAGTATATAAAAAAGGCTTCCTAGAATCTAGAAGCTAGACGGAATCTCATTTAGGGCAATAATAGCCGATTCTGAGGAATGCCGTTGTTTTACCTCGATACCACCCCTGTCTAAACTGCGTTTACTAATTACCAGACGCGCCGGAATACCAATAAGATCGGCATCAGCAAATTTTTCACCAGCGGTGACGCCTTCGCGGTCGTCAAAGAGAACGTCAATATTTTTATCAAGTAATTGTTGATAAAGTTTTTCGGATTCTGACCTGATTTTTTCATCAAATAGATCGAGAGCGACTAAGTGCACCTGGTAAGGCGCTATTTCCCGAGGCCAGATAATCCCTTTATCATCATGGTGCAGTTCGACAATGGTGGCGATAGCCCGGCCAATACCGATGCCATATGAACCCATATATAATTTTTTGGGAGTACCATCTTTGTCGACAAAAGTACCGTTCATGGGGTCGCTATAGGTGAAGCCGATATTAAAGATGTTGCCAAACTCGACGGCCTTAACCATCTGCAGCTGCCATTTCTGGCATTTCGGACAAATAAATCCGGCTTCGGCTTGGGCGATATCGGCCGTTAAGTCGGCCCGGTAATCACGACCAAAATTAACATTAGTTAAATCAACATTTTTGCGGTTCGAGCCACCATACATGTTAACGACTTGGGAAAGGGAATCATCGGCGATAATAATTAGTTCCACACCCGAGGCTAAATTGTCTTTGATAGCCACCGGGGAAATAAAGCCGGGGACGGAATGAAGTTGGTGGACAATTTCTTCATCGGTAGCGTGGCGTAATTCGTTGATACCTAAGGCATTTTTTAATTTGGTCTCGTTGACCATAAAATCGCCGCGGATAATTGCCAATACGAAGCGGCCGTTGTCATCAACATACATAACATCTTTTATTTGCTGCCAAAGAGGTAAATGGTGGAGCTGAACGCCATCTTCCATGGTCGCCCCGCGGACAGCCTCGACCTCTTTAAGAGGTAATTCTTTTTCCCCGGGGTTCATGGCCTCTTTGATGAAGGTGGCTTTTTCGAGGTTGGCGGCATAACCACAGTGGCATTTGACGACGGTATCTTCCCCCACCGGAGTTTCGACCATGAATTCATGAGAAATAGAACCACCGATGGCCCCATTGTCGGACTCAACTATGGTTACTGGTAACTCCAATCTTTGGGCAATCCGAACATAAGCATCCCAGTATTGCTGATAGGTAGTTTTCAGGTCGGCCTCATTGACATGGAAAGAATAACCATCTTTCATAACAAACTCCCGGGTTCGCAACAAACCACCGGTAGCCCGGGCTTCGTCACGGAATTTTTGGGAAAACTGGAAAATATTGATGGGCAGATCTTTATAGGTAACGCTGAACTGTTTAACTAAATCGAGCATGACGACTTCAGCGGTGGCTCCGAGGGTAAACTCAGCCCCGTTGCGGTCGGTAACCCGCATCATAGCGCTGCCAAACTTTTTATCGCGGTTAGCTTGCTGCCAAAGCTCGATAGGGTGTAGGGTGGGAACAATTACTTCCTGGGCGCCGGTTTTTTCTACTTCCTCGCGAATAATATTTTCAATTTTTTGGCTGACGCTAAAACCGAGGGGCAAGAACGAATAGCGGCCAGCGGCCAACATGCGAATAAAGCCGCCTTGGAGTAAGAGCTTGTGGCTGGCGGCGGTTGCTTCGTGACTAACGGTTTTAGTAGTTTTGCCAAAGAGGCGTGAGTATCTCATGCTTTATTGTAACGTAGTAATGGTTAAACGTTGCTGGAGAGCAGATAAAAGCTCTTTATTGCGGGCAATTTCTTCACTTAAGGCAATAATTGAAGGGTCGGTAACCGGACGTTCTTCGCCATAGACGGCCAATTTTTCCCTTAAATTTTCACGAAGGCAGTGTTGGGTCTGCTGTAATTGGCGAAACTGTTCTTTTTCGGTGGTCATAATTTTGATAACAAAAAAGCCCGTCAAGGACGAGCTTTGTCGTGGTACCACCTTGGTTTTTACTCTGGTGAATTTATACGGTTCAGTTCCGGACCCAGTTGCGACCCTGGATCAGCTCGACGGTGGGAAGCCGTGTCTTCGCTTTTATTGGCTTATTATAGCAGGGTTTTAAATTACTTGGTTTTTCAACCCCATCAAAAGGGAAAGGGCGATACCGCCGATAAGAAGATAGCGCCATTTTCCGACTTTCAGGGGCAGAATATAAAAGCCTAAACAGGCGAAGAAAAGAATGGCCCAAATGGAGAGGTGGTGCAGGAGGCTGGAAAAACTGACCAGCAGGGCATAAGCGCCAAAAAGATAGCGAAAGAGAGTCAGAATTTTGGTCATTAGACTTCAATTACTAACGGCAGAACCATCGGCTGGCGGCCGGTTTTTTCCAGGATTAAATTCTCCAGATGGCCTTGGACCTGCTCCCGAATATAGTCCATATTAAGAGGATTGCCCATGGCTTCGGTTGCCTTGGCTTTGGTTTCTTTTTTGAGATACTCGATCAGGTCGGTATTTTCTTTCATAAAGACGAAGCCCCGGCTTAAGACAATGGGGTCTTTAACCATGGTATTGTGGACGGTATCCACGAGAATAACGACAGAAAACATGCCATCTTCGGCTAAAGCTTTCCGGTCACGCAAAACGGTGGTGCCAACATCCCCCACCCCCAAGCCATCGATTAAAACCTTGCGCATGGGAATGTGGAAAGAAACATCGGCCTTGGTACCGTTGTTGGAAAAGGTCACCGCGGAGTCATAATCCGGAGTAATAAAGCTGGATTCCTGATAGCCCATGGTCCGAGCCATTGCCTGGTAACTTTTGATGTGGCGGTAATTACCACCAATCGGCAGTAAAAAGCGGGGGTTTAAAAGCCGAATTAAAAGGGCATGCTCTTTTTGGTAACCATGGCCAGAAACATGCAGTTCTTCTTTCTCGCCATAAACGACTTCGGCACCCAACTTAGACAGGTTATCAATCATGGTGTAAATTCCCGAGGTCGTTCCGGGAATGTAATCCGGTGAAGAAAAGATGACTTTATCACCAGACTTAATCTTAATGCGGTGTTTGCCCATGACCATTTTGGCTAAAGCCGATTCCGGTTGACCGGCAAAGCCCGCCACCAAGAAGATCAATTTGTTGTCGGCAAAATTCTTAACCCGCTCTACGTCGACAATATCAGCATCGGTAAGGTTGATATAACCAAAATCCTTGGCGATATGAATGGCCCGATCAACGGAAAAACCGACGACAACCACCTTCCGTCCGGAGCGTTTGGCATAATCAATGGCCTGGCCCCAGCGGACTATATTACTGGAAATGGAGGTGACAAAAACGCGGCCTTTGGCCGTTTTGATTTCGTACTCAAAATTTTCGGCAATCGTCCTTTCCGAGGGAGAAAAGCCTTCGTGGTCGGCACCCAAACAGTCAGACATTAAGCAGACCACATTGCGGCGGCCGATTTCGGCAATCTTGGGAAGATCGGCATGTTTGCCATCCATAGGAAAGAGGTCGAATTTAAAATCCGAACCATGGTAAAAAGTGCCGATGGGAGTAGTAACAGCCAAATGGAAGGTATCGGGTATAGAGTGAGTAACCCGGACCGGCTCAACAGTAAACGGACCTCTGTTAATGACCTGATTATCTTCGTAAACAGTCAAATTAGCCCGCTGGTCATTTTCAGCAAGACGGGCTTCAATAAAGGCGGCAGCGAGTTTGGGGGCATAAACGGGAACGTTTTTGCCAATAATGGGTAAGATGTAGCGGACGGCACCAATGTGGTCTTCATGGCCGTGAGTAATGAATAGACCCAATATACGGTCTTTTTTATCTTCCAAGTATTTGGTATCAGGAATTTGGAGATCAACCCCAAAAGTATCCTCTTCGGGGAAACCGACACCACAATCGACCAGGATGATTTGGCTTTTATCCCACTCGCTGTTGGCAGCAAACTCATAGACGAACATGTTTTGGGTGACATCGCCAAAGCCGCCGAGTGAACAAATCCGCATTTGGTCACGACCGGCATTAAAATGCCTGACCTGAGAAGGTACGGCACTAAATTTTTTTTGCGGAGGTTGATAAACAGGCTTAAAATTACTTTGATTTTTAAATTTGTTTTCCATAATAATGATAATTAAATTCTACCTAAAAAATTTGCCAATAGTTTTTGAAGCCGACCGGGGGGTGATAAACAGGAATAATGGTTAACAGAAGATCCTGCCAGACTACTGATCTGATTTGACCCCGGAGGCGGGTAATCGATTCGACGGGAATAAAATTTTTCGCAAACCGACCCAAGGTAATGACAATTTTGGGTATTATAATTTTTAATTGAGCTTTCAAATAAGACGGGCAAACGCTAATTTCGTCGGGTAATGGATTACGGTTTCCAGGAGGTCGATGCTTAAAGATGTTGGCAATAAACACTTCGGACCGATTCAGTTTTATCGACTGTAAAAGCTTGTGAAGAAGTTTACCAGAGTTTCCCACAAAAGGCAAACCGGGCTGTTTTTTGAGATTGGCAGACATATATAATTTTATAATGCGGCACCTTTGAAATTCGGACAATTTTTGGTAGCCCATTGTAAAAAGTCTGGCTGACACTGCGGCCGGGGTTTCTGGTCAGTTGAGGGCATACAGTTGACCCAGTCAGTGGTCGGACATTGAAGTAAGCCGTAAAGCCGATCAACTTGTTGGCTAACAGTGACGCACTGATTAAAACCCGGGTCGGGGTGATCGGGGCCAACAGCACCACAGGGGTTAAAGTTTTTCCAAAGGATACGGTTAGAGTAGGTTTTTAGAGGAACAATTCCCCCAATAGCACAAATAAACTTCTCGGGATGAAGGTTAAAATCTTTGACCTGAGCATCGGTCCACTTAAAGTAGTTGGGGGTTAAGAAAAATTGTTGACCGGAAATATCTTTTTCGGCAATCGCTCCCCGGCTGATTACCGGAAAATATTTGTCACTGCAAAAACCGTCCATCCATTGACGATCATCAGATTTGTTTTCTTTATAATCCGTCAATTTTTCAATTTCTCTTTTTAATTCAGCATCGGTGTAAAGCTTGGCGAGAGAAGCGGTAGGGGTGGGAGTCGCCACGGGCGGTTCGGGAGTAGGGGTAATAAAAACAATCTGGCCGCCCATGGTAGTGCGATATTCCGGCAGGATTGGACGAATAGACATTAGTAAGATTACAAAGGCGATGGAGACCAAAACGGAAGCAATAAAAGGATATTTAATTACCATTGGGGCATGAATTCCTTAATATTTGATTCGTCCACTACTACTTTTTTGACCTTGCCTTCAAAAATTAAAGCGGCAGTTTTGCGGCATAAGCCTTCGATGTTCCGTTTTAAGGTCCGAACGCCGGCATCAAAACCCAAGGGGCGGACGACCTGAAGCCAGATACGGTCGCTGATTTGAAGCTCGGAAGCGGTTAGGCCGGCATCTTGGAGGGCGCGGGGGAAAAGATATTTCTGGCCGATATTAATTTTTTCATCGTCGGTATAAGAGGGCATTTGGATAAGCTCTAAGCGGTCCATAACAGCGGTAGCGATGCGGGTAGTATTATTGCAGGTGGCCACAAAGAAGGCCTGGGAAAGATCGAAAGGGTAATCAATGTAATGATCCGTAAACTTATTATTTTGTTCCGGATCCAGGAGTTCCACCAGAACTCCCATGATAGTGTTGAGGGCGCTGTCGGCCACCCGGTCGATTTCATCAAGCAAAATAACGGGATTATTGACTCCGACATCACGCAACCCCCGAACAATGATCCCCGGTTCAGCTTCAGGGTAAATCCGCGATTGGCCGCGAAGGTATAAGGGGTCGCCCAAACCGCCAAAAGGAATACGGATTAATTTTCGTCCCATAACATCGGCAATAGATTTAGCCATAGTCGTTTTGCCGGTACCGACCAGACCTTGAAAAAGAATCACCGGAGCCCGCATTTTTTCACCCGGATGGCGAGCCTTTTGCAGAGCTAAGACGGAAATGTACTCAATAATCCGATCCTTAATAGTATCGAGGCCATAGTGGTTGGCATCCAGTTTTTCGCGGGTGTAATTGACGTCAAGAATATCCTGACTGGATTTGTTCCAGGGCAAATTGGTAATCCAGTCAATATAGCTGGCAGTCCGTTGGTAATTTTCCCAAAAGGTAGTTTCGGAATTGGCGTTAACCCGCAGCTGTTGGAATAATTCTTCGAGTTTATCGCGCAGGCCATCAGGCAGTTGAGCGGCGGCGGCCCGGTCAATTAATTTTTGGATTTCCTGATTTATATCCAGGGCAATGGATACCATTTGTTATCAGTATAGCGAATTTTATTAGGAAAGGTTACCGGCCAAAGCGGCGGGGGCCTGACTGGAAGTTACGGAAACCGCCGGGGCGGAATTCGGTCCGATTGGTTTCGGTCCGGGGTTCGCCGGGGTGAGCCGCTTTAAATTCCGGAGCAGCTAACTTGATCTGGTGATTGTCGTTAAAGCCGCTGATTTTAACCTTGAGCTTGTCGCCTATTTTGATGATAGTGGTGGGATCCTTAAGGAAACCGCCAGTCATTTCGGAAACGTGAAGCAGAGCTTCGCGACCGGGTAAGAATTCAATAAATGCGCCAAATGGTTCCACGCGGGTGACGATGCCATCGTATTCTTCGCCGACCTGGACTTCTTTGATCATCGATTCGATTTCATAAGCTGCAGCATCTATTTTATCCTGTTCTACGGCAGAAATAGAGGCATTACCCAGATCATCAATATCGATTTGGACGCCATATTTTTGCATGAGGGCTTTAATAGTTTTGCCACCGCTACCGATAACTTCACCAATTTTTTCCTCCGGCAACCTCACCAGTTTGATCTTGGGAGCATAGGTGGAAAGAGTGGTTCGGGGAGCAGTGATCACCTTTTCCATTTGATCCAAAATAAACAACCGGGCTTTGGTGCTGGCCACAAAGGTGTCGGCAATCATTTGGAGGGTTAAACCTTGGCGTTTAATGTCCAGTTGAATGGCGGTGATGCCAGTATGAGTCCCAGTGATTTTAAAGTCCATGTCACCGTTGTGATCTTCAATACCGGCGATATCGGTTAAGAGCGCATATTTTTCATCGCCATCGGAGACCATACCCACGGAAATACCGGCGACTTTATCTTTGATGGGCACACCGGCGTCCATCAAGGAGAGAGTGGAACCGCAGGTGGAAGCCATGGAAGAAGAACCGTTTTGGGACATGATTTCGGAGGTCACCACAATGGTATAAGGGAACTCAGCTTCGGAAGGAATGACGGGGACTAAAGCTTTTTCCGCCAGGGCGCCATGACCGATTTCGCGGCGACCAGGACGGCCGACCTTACCGGTCTCCCCGGTGGAGAAGGGCATAGCCGAATAATAGTGAATATAACGCTTAGTAACTTCACCGTAACTGTCCTGTAAATATTGCTGTTCTGCTAAAGAACTGAGGGTGGTGACAGTCACCGCCTGGGTTAAGCCCCGCTGAAAGAGAGCCGAACCATGAGTACAAGGGAGGACGCCAGCCTCAATGTGAAGCGGACGGATTTCGTCGTGTTTCCGACCATCAAAACGGTAACCCTTAAGAACCCGGGCACGGAAATCATTTTTGACTAATTCTTCAAAAGCGGCTTTAACCAAATTGGGATTTACTTCCTCGGCTTTGATCCGGTCAGCAAAAGCTTCTTCGACCTTCTTAAAGATTTTTTCTTCGGCTTTGCCGGCATTAAGATCTTGGCCATGACCCAAGAATTCGTCAATATCTTTTTCTATAATACCTTTGACTTCTTTAATCAGTTCAGCAGAGGGAGCAAAGGGTTCATAAGCAAATTTTTCTTTACCCAATTCTTTGGCGATTTGGGCGATCTCGCTATTGATTTGGTCACCAGTCTCTTTGGCTAAAGTAATGGCCGAAAGCATGGTATCGTTGTCCACAATATTGGCACCAGCCTCAATCATGTTGACACCAGCGGGGCCGGTGCAAACTAGCAAGTCAAGATCGGAGGCTTTTAATTCTGATAAGGTAGGGTTAGCTTTAAGCTGACCGTCAACTTTGGCCACCCGAACGGCGGAAACCGGACCATTGAACGGAATGTCGGAAATGGTCAGGGCAGCAGCCGCGGCGGCAAAGGCAGTAGTCACGGCGTCAGAGTCTTTGTCGTTGGACAAAAGAGTAGCGATAACTTGGACTTCCTGTTGAAAGCCATGGGGGAAAAGTGGACGGATGGAACGGTCGATAATACGGCTAAAAAGGACGGAGGCATCGGATTGGCCACCTTCACGTTTGACCCATTTACCCCCCTTGATGAGACCACCGGCGTAAAGCTTATCCATGAACTCGACGGACAAGGGGAAATAATCCCGGGTTTCGTCGAGCTTACCGGCAATAACCGTGGCTAAAACGACGGTTTTCCCCATGGTGGCGACCACCGAAGCATTGGTTTGGGGGGCCAGGCGGTTAAATTCTAACTTTATGGTGTCGTGACCATAAGCAATTTCTTTGACTTGATGATTCATACAAAGTTACTTTTCTAATAATTAATATTACCCCATCAGCAGAATTCCCTCTCAAGCAGGCTTACATCATCCTGAACTTATTTGAAAGCCAACTAGACACTCAAATAAATTCGGAATGATGGGCTTATGTAGCTATTGGGCTTATTTCTTGAGATTTAACCCTTTAATGAGATGTTGATAGCGGTCCGCATTGTGGGCGGAAAGGTAGCGTAAAAGACGGCGGCGCTTGGCAATTTTGGCCAAAAGTCCGCGCTTACCAGGAACGTCATGTTTATTGAGATCAAGATGTCCTTGAAGCTTCTCGATTTCCTTGGAAAGAAGGGCTACTTGAACTTCGGGAGAACCGGTATCACCCTTACCTTGGGAGAACTGTTTAATAATCGCTTCTTTTTCGTCTTTATTTAAAGCCATTTTATGCTGACTTATTTCAGTGAAAAATTAATATCTCAACTTGGCGGATGAGAAACCGAATTAAGTCTAGGCTAAGATTATACCATAAAGGCTATTCGATTCGGGAACGCTCGGCAATTTTACAAAAACCCTGAGGTAAATCCCGGCAGCCGAGGCAACGAATTTCAATTTGATCTGTGGCAGCGGGCAACATGCGATCGCTTAAAATCTCGGCCGAGACATTTTTCCGGATACAGGCGGGGTCCAGGTAGGGCGGGTGGGCACAGACGGTACTACCGCGACTCCCCTCTTTGGGATTTAAGGCAATTACCTGGGGAACAGCATCAGCCTGGGCTTTGAGGTAGGGGCAGAAACGTTTTATATCAAATTGATATTGAGAACGTTCCATGGGTAGTTATACCACAACTTTTAGGCGGTAGGATTAGGGTTGGGCTTGTTGGTGCCAGGTTGAAACTTAGACTGGGGGGCGGTTTCGACTGATTCGATGGGAGTAGGAGCCGGAGCGCCCTGGGGAGCGGGTTGAGTGGCCCGTAAACAAATGGCGCCAGCCTCGAAGGATTCCGGGCTAACGTTGACGGAAAAGCTTTGAGTGGCCACCCGAAGACCGATTAAAAGGTCCTTACCGGAATCAGGGTCAATTTCTAAGCCCAGCATAGGCAGAAGGAAGGTGAAAATTTCCGAGAAGGGAGCATCGGGATCTAACAGGGTAGCTTTGGCCCAAGCTTTGGAAACATTGGCCGGGGTGACAAAGATCCAATTACCATGCTCAACAATGGCGCTATTTTGGCCAAGGCCAGATTCGTCGCCCAAAATAAAGGAGATGTCGGCCGCGCTGCCGCCGGACTGGATCATAATTTGATTATTTTGGATTTTGGGGGCCTGAGTCTTGGTTTGGACAACGAGGTTAAGACGGCCGCCGTTATCGTTATAAGAAACTTTTTCAATTTGATCGAGAGGATATTCTAAAGAGATAGTCAGGTCGGAACTGGGTAAGGAGTCAGTGATGAGCTCTAAGCCACTCAGTTTAGAATAGTTAGCATCAGTTTTGTGGGGAGAATAAACTGAAGTGTCGATATTGGCCTTTTTTAAAGCCAAAGCTAAAGCCAGGGCAGCCCCGGCAGCATCTATGTTCATTTGAGGAATAACGACAAGGGCGGTTTTGGCAGTCGATAACAATTGTTTGATACTATCGACGTTATAATTTTTCATCTTTGGCCTGCTTCCAAATTGATATTTTATAGGTTTCTCTTCAAGAAAGACGTTTGAGCGATTAGAGCTCATTAGATTCATGGAGTTTATTCTTTCTTGTTATAGGATATTATAACATCGTTGAGTTTAAAGTCAACGTAAGGCTTAAAGGTTAAGCCGCATTCAGACCCGGCTTTAACCCGTTCAACGGTGTTTTTGGCTTGGTGGATGCCTTCGATCTTAGTATCTTTAGCAATCTTATTTTCGCGCTTAAGGTGGATGCTATCGCCTTTGGCAATCTCACCTTTGGTGACTTCGACCCCGGCAATCCGGGTACCGTTAATCTTGAATTCAGCTTTAATCCGGCCTTCCCCTAAGATATCCTCATCGATAGTGGGCTCGAGGAGCTTTAAGACCTTTTTCTCGATATCCTCGAGAATTTCGTAGATGATGCGGGATTCAAAGATCTTGACTTTTTCGTTGTCAGCCAGTTTGGTGACAGTTGAGGGGATTTTGACATTAAAGGCATAAATTTGGGCGTGGGAGGCACTAGCCATAAAAATATCATTATCGGAGACGGCTCCAATCCCAGAGGAGATCACGTCCACATCATCGGAAAGACTGTTGAGCAGAGCTTCCAAGCTACCATTGACATCAGCTTTGATAATGACCTTTAGTTTGGGGGTTTCGGCGCCACTGACAGTGATTTGGGGAGGTGGAGTTAGGGTGACGGCAGTTATTTTTTCCGGGGTTATTTGAGCGCCTATGGCAGGGACGGATTCGAAACCTAAAATTTCGACAGGAGTGCTGGGACCGGCGGTAATAACGTTTTTTCCGGTGGAATCGACTAAAGCTTTAACCTTACAGAAAACAGATTCGGCAAATAATTGGTTACCAACATGCAAGGTCCCTTTCTGGACAATAGCCGTAGCGACGGGCCCGCGGTTCTTATCGAGACGCGATTCAATAATGGTACCCAACAGTGGAGCCTGGGGCTCGGAGACCAACTCCATCACTTCCGCCTGAAGCATGATCCGATCGATGAGAGCCTCAATTCCTTGGCCGGTTTTAGCCGAAACCGGGATAACGGCGACTTGGCCGCCGTATTCTTCGGGAGTCAGTTCGACTTCCACCAGTTGACCTTTAACCTTTTCGGGGGAGGCGGTTTCCAAATCCATTTTGTTCATGGCAACAATGACCGGAAGATCGGCAGCTTTAATATGGGCAATACTTTCTTTGGTTTGGGCCATAATCCCGTCGGTGGCGGCAATGACCAGGACGACCATATCAGTTAACTTGGCGCCACGAGAGCGCATGGCGCTAAAGGCGGCGTGCCCGGGAGTGTCAATAAAGGTAATTGTTTTTTGGCCATCCTTGCGGCTAATGGTTACCTGGTAGGCGGCCACGTGCTGGGTGATGCCCCCGGCTTCACGGGAAGCGACCGAGGCACCACGAATTTTGTCGAGGAGAGTGGTTTTACCATGATCGATATGTCCCATCACAGTAACAATTGGTGGTCGATATAGTATTTTATTGTTAGCCATTTTTAACCCCAAAAAATCCCCTAAAGGGTCGGGCAGATGATTAATAATACACCCAACCTAGGCGGCGGCTGGAGCAGCTTCGGCGGCAGAGGTAACTTTGATCTCGAGACCGACCAGAAGCCCCGCTAGTTTAACATTTTCCCCACCAGCGCCTATGGCCAAAGCCAGCTGATCTTCGGGAACGAGGACGGTGGCAACTCCATTCTTGATTGATTCGACCGTAACATTTTGGGCTGGTGATAAGGCATTGACTACAAATAACGGCTGATTTTTGGAGAAGAGAACGACGTCAATCTTCTCCCCAGGCGGTAATTCATTGAGAATGGATTGAATCCGAGAACCTTTTTGGCCGATACAAGAGCCGACCGGATCAACACCCGACTGGCTGGAAGAAACGGCAACTTTAGTCCGCTCGCCAGCAGCCCGAGCAATTTTTTCGATCTTCACGCTGCGATTGGCCACTTCCGGAACCTCGCGAATAAAAAGCTGGCGAATGAATTCGTTGTCTTTGCGGGAAAGAATAATTTCTTTCTTAGTAGTCTCGGGATTAACCGCAATGTCTTTGAGCAAAAAGAGCTTTTTGCCGCCAAGCATGAAATTTTCTCCCCGAACCTGTTCATCACGGGGCACAAGACCTTCTGTTTTTCCCACACCAACGGTTATTTTGTAGGGGTCGACCCGAAGCACGGTACCGGTAATGAGGGTGCCTACTTTTTGGACATAATCGGCAATAATTTTTTCCTTTTCAGCTTCAAAAATTTTTTGGTCGATGACTTGCTTGGCAGTTTGAGCGGCAATTCGGCCAAAGCCCGGAGGGGTGACATCGACCTTCCGGCCGCTGTCTTTAAGCTCATAAACCTTAAAGGCACCGGTTTCCGGAGCCAGTTCAACTGTAAACTCAGTGGTTTCGGCAACTTCCACACCACGCTCTTTCTGGTCACGCTTGTAGGCAGAAATTAGACCGAGCTCAATCGAGTCAAGAATGGATTGGACGTCAATATCCCTTTCCCCGGCGATTTGGGCAACTGCTGCCGCGAATTCTGTTTTCGGTAGTTTTTTTAAATCCATAGTAAAAAAATGGGGACAACCCGCCCCCATTTATAGATCAACAGTGTAACTGATGGATATTATAGCAGATCGCTTGAGGAAAATCGGGGGTTTTTACAAGATTACAGCTCTTTGATGATTTCTTTCTGGCGGGAGTTAAGATGGGTGGGAATTTCCACCATGAGGCGGATGTACAAATCGCCCCGGTAGCGGTTGTTGGATACATCAGGAATCCCCTGCCCCCGAAGGCGGACGAGAGTATTGGGTTGGGTACCGGGTTTAACTTTGATTTTTAGAGGCTGACGGTCGAGGGTGGGAACGGCAATTTCATCCCCCAAGATGGCCTGTTTGAGACTTAAGTTGACGTTAACATAGACATCATTACCATCACGTTTGAAGGTATTATCGGGTAAAACATCAATATAGAGAATAAAATCACTAAAACGGATCCGCTGGCCATCGTCAACTCCGGCAGGTATTTTAACCGTTTTGCGCTGGCCATTTAGGTTGACTTCCTTTTCGACGCCGTTGGCCGCTTCCAAGAAAGTGAGCTCGATTTTGTAAGTCGGTAACCGAGCGGTTCGCTGCCGGGAGGCACCACCAAAAGAACCGCCGAAAAATTGCTCGAAGATATCAAAAGGATTGCTAAAACCGCCAAAATCGAAGTTGGCGTTCTCCCCAAAAGGATTGCCGCCGCTGCTCCAGGTGTAAGTAAAAGGACCATTTTGGCTGCTATAAGTATGGCCGCCAAAACCGCCAGCATTGGGATCAAAAGCGGCATGGCCAAACTGGTCGTAAGCGGAGCGCTTCTGCTCATTGCTGAGGATTTCATAGGCTTCATTGATCTCCTTAAACTTATCCTCGGCACCAGGCTCTTTATTACGGTCCGGATGGTATTGGAGGGCAAGCTTGCGATAGGCGCTTTTAATTTCCTCTTTGGAAGCACCCTTGCGAACGCCTAGGACTTCATAATAATCCCGCTTCATTATTCCAGTGACATAACCTGTAAACCATACTTGTCGACATCGGCTTTGGGCCAAAAAAGTTGATCTGTTTTGAAAA
The DNA here is from genome assembly GCA_023380755.1 of Patescibacteria group bacterium. GTDB lineage: Bacteria > Patescibacteriota > Microgenomatia > UBA12405 > UBA12405 > JAMCSD01. The sequence goes on along the minus strand of JAMCSD010000006.1, from coordinate 258,227 downwards.
CCTTAACATAGGTAATTTTTTTCTTGACTTCCCGGCCGGTATATTGGCGGGTGGCCGGATCCCATTCGCGGAGATAAAGGATATCACCTTCGCGGCAGGGCCAGTCCGCCAACCTTAACTCATATTTCTTCTTGCCGGAAGAAATGTCATCAAAATAACCTGGTAAGATTTTTTTCTCGATGATCATTTATTTTACGATCTCGCCTTCTTCGGGCTCGGGACCTTTGGGACCACCTTTGGCAGGACCTTGGTCAGAGGGGCCAGCGGCGCCTGGTTGGCCACCGGAGGCTGATTGTTGCTGCTGATAAATGGCGGCGCCCACGGTTTGGATAATTTGGCTTAACTCATCAGCAGTCCGGTCATACTCATCTTTTTTAGCATCGGGCTTGGCCAGGATTTCTTTGGCTTTTTTAACCTGGTCTTCAATTTTGGTTTTGTCATCAGCCTTAACTTTGTCACCTAAGTCTTTGAGCATTTTTTCGGCACTAAAAATGGTGCTATCGAGCTTATTTTTGGACTCTACCTGGAGACGCTTTTCTTCATCTTCGCGGGCATGGAGCTCGGCATCGGCCTTCATCTTTTCGACTTCTTCGTTGGAAAGATTGGTGGCGTTTTGGATGGTAATCTTTTGCTCTTTGTTAGTGCCCTTATCCTTGGCGCTGACACTTAAGATGCCGTTGGAATCAATATCGAAGGTGACTTCGACTTGGGGAACACCACGGGGTGCCGGAGGAATGCCGTCAAGAATGAAACGGCCTAAAGATTTGTTGTCCGAGGCCATCGGCCGCTCACCCTGAAGGACATTGATTTCCACTTGGGGCTGATTATCGGAATAAGTAGAGAAGACTTGGGATTTGCGGGTGGGAACGGTGGTATTGCGGTCAATTAAGGGAGTACGGACACCACCAGCAGTTTCGATTCCCAAAGTTAACGGAGTAACATCCAAAAGGACCACATCTTTGACTTCCCCGGTTAAGACAGCTCCCTGGACGGCAGCGCCAATGGCGACTACTTCATCGGGATTAACGGTCATATTTAAATCCTTACCGAAGAAGTTCTTGACCACTTCTTGGACCTTGGGCATGCGAGTCATACCGCCGACCATCAGAATATCGGTGATCTCGGTGGTAGTGACACCGGCATCACTTAAGCACTTCTTAACGGGATCCAAAGTTTTTTGAATTAAATCATCAACTAACTTTTCCAATTCGGCGCGGGTCAGCTTAGCAGTCAGATGCAGCGGCTGGCCACCTTTTTGGGTAATGAATGGCAAATTAATTTCGGTTTCAAAAGAGTTGCTTAATTCAATTTTGGCTTTTTCGGCGGCTTCGCGGACCCGTTGTAAGGCTTGAGGGTCCTGGCTTAAGTCGACACCATTTTGTTTCTTGAAGTCATCAAGCAGCCACTGAATAATCCGTTGGTCGAAATCATCACCACCGAGGAAGGTATCACCATTGGTGGCCCGGACCTCAAAAACACCATCACCAATTTCCAAAACAGAAATATCAAAGGTCCCGCCGCCTAAATCATAAACAGCAATAGTGCCCTTTTTCTTTTTATCGAGGCCATAAGCCAGGGCAGCAGCAGTGGGTTCATTGACAATCCGCTTGACGTTTAAACCGGAGATTTCACCAGCCTGCTTAGTGGCTTGGCGCTGGGAATCATCGAAGTAGGCGGGGCAGGTAATAACGGCATCGGTCACTTTTTCACCTAAGTATTTCTCGGCGTCCGATTTGGCTTTTTGCAGGATCATGGCGGAAATCTCTTGAGGAGTATAGACTTTGCCTTCAATCTCCACGGCGGCCATATTATCTTTGCCGGCAACAATTTTGTAAGGTACAACTTTTTTAGTTTTTTCAACTTCGGGGTCATCAATACGGCGGCCCATTAAGCGCTTAACACTATAAACCGTATTTTTGGGGTTGAGAACCATCTGCCGTTTAGCTAAATCACCGACCAGTTTTTTGACCGGTTCCACCACCGAAGGGATTACATTACGGCCTTCGGAAGTAATAATGACTTTGGGCTTGCCGGCTTCCATGACAGCCACACAAGAATTAGTAGTACCTAAATCAATACCGATTATTTTTTGTGCCATAGTATTTAGTTAATATAATAATTTAATTGCTTAAGGTTTTGCCCACCACGACTTGGGCGGGACGGATCATCTGGCCATTTAATTGATAGCCTTTCTTGGAAACTTCCAGGACCTGGTTGACGGGGCCTTCTTTGACGTCGATACATTCCATGGTGGCCGGATCAAATTCTTTTCCCAGGGCATCAATTTCGATGACCCCCTGAGCTTTAAGAGTAGTGGCAAACTTTTCAACGGTAATTTTTAGACCCTCATCGCGGAGATGGTCGTTAACGAGATAAAGATCATCTAAGACGCCGATGAACTGATTGACAATGGCGGTAACGGTTAAAGTGGCAATAAGCTGGCGTTGACTATCGATCCGTTTTTCTAGGTTAGAATAATCAGCCAAAGCTCGGGCTAACTTTTCCTTAAGATCCTTGACTTCTTGGGTTAAGGCTGAGATTTCTTGGTCATTTTTGCTAGTTTTTTTGGCCCCTTGACCTTTGGGATCACTTTTTTGGGTGGTATCCATCAGTATTTTTAACCAGTAATTGTGGAAACTAATTCGGCGAAATAATCAACGACCGGCACCACATATTGGTAACGGAAGCGGGCTGGCCCAACCACCCCTAAGATGCCGCGATGAGGGCCGGCTTGATAGCGCTGATAAATAAAGCCGCAGGGCTCAAGATGCTCCAGGCCTAAATCCTCACCGATCAAAAGGTGGACCATGTCTTTAGTTTCGTCGAGATTATCGCCGACTTTGTTATCGATATCAAACCAGTAATTAGTGTTATCAATGAGCGAGAGGACGGTCTTGGTGACATCAATATCAAAAAACTCCGGCTGCTCCAAAAGATTGGAGGCACCATAGCTGTAAATGGCGCCGTGATCAGTGGTGGCGAGAGCCATGGAGCGGGTGCGGCAGGCTAATTCTTTGGTGGCTTCGCGAATCAACCGTTCAAATTCATTGCGGAAATCCCAAACTTTTTCCTTAGCCCCAATTTCCTCGTTAATGGACAGAGTTTTGGGGGTCATTAAATTACGAACATAATACTTTAGGCCCATAGAGGTCGGGGCGCGGCCGGCAGACAGGTGACCTTTTTTTAAAAAACCGAGCTGGGTGAGGGCAGCCATTTCATTGCGGATGGTCGCGGAGGAGACTCCAAGGTTAAATTTTTTCTCGAGAGTTTCGGAACCGACGGCTTCCGCTGTTTCAATGAACTCTTCAACGATAGACTTCAAAATACGAATTTGACGTTGAGTTAGATCGGCCATATTAGCAATATAATATTCTGACTGCTAACAGCTGTCAAGGGGGAGGGATACTTAAGGCAATAAGAAATAGATCACGACGGATAAGCCTATGCATAGGGCAATATTAATAAGATTAAATTGCCGGATGACGGATAAAACAACCAAACTCAGGACTAATTCAGCTAGAGTTAAATTAATTTTAGTTTTTTTTATCAGCAAATTTAAGGAGAAATACAGCGCAAAAAAAAGGAAAAGGGCAGTAACGAAGATGGTCAAAGGAACCGGAGAAGTAAAGAATACCAGAAAGGCTAAGCAGAGCCAAAGGGCGAGGGCCAGGTAGAGCTTAAGAAAGAAGGGGAGGTTGGTGGTGGTCGTCGGTTTCATTGAGTCGGATACGATCGATAACTTTTTGGAGTTGTTTGGTCCGGGTGGTACTGACGGCAGTGTATTGCTTGGCTAAAGAGTCAATCCGGTCGCCGATCTTATCGAATTCGAGATTATAGTTTTCGAACTCTTTTTCAAAGACTTTGATGTGGGCGATAATGTGCTGAACGTTTTTTTGATAACGGAAATTATCATAGGCTTGGCGGACCATGCGCAAGATGGCGGTGAAACTAAAAGGACCTGCAAAAACGACCTTTTTCTGCATGGCCTCTTCCCAGACGGCGGGCATCTTTTCATAAATATAGGAAAAGATCATTTCATTGGGAATAAAAAGGATCACGAAATCAACGGTTTTGTTTTCCGGGTCAATATAGTCGCGGGAGGTAACCTGCTTAATCTTGTCACGAACGTCCCGTTCAAAAGCTTTAGCGTACTCGTTTTTCTGATCAAGGTTTTCGACTTCAGTCATTTTCTGTAAATTAGAGTAAGGGAATTTGGCATCAACATTAATTTTGGCGCCGTCGGGTAAAAAGACAGCAAAGTCGGGGCGGGTTTCGGTTCCGGCCTGTTCTTTGTTAAATTCGTAATCGGTGCCGCGGACAAAACCATTCATTTTGAGCAGGTCTTCGGCAATCCTTTCGCCAAAGGCTCCCCGCATCTGGTTGTTGCTCAAGACCTTTTTGAGGCCTTCGGCAGTGGTGGATAACTGCTGGGTTAAAGCCTTTTGCTCTTCCAGCTTTTGGGCCAAGGTGGAAAAACTGCCAATCCGGTTTTGCTCGACCTGTTTAAGCTCCTGGTTATTACGGTTTAATTCTTCCAGGACCCGTTTGACTAAATCTTCAATGGCTGTTTTTTTGTTGGTAAGATCGGAAGTAATTTCTTGTTTTTCGGCACCTAATTTTTGTTGGGCCATAAGGACTAAATGTTCATTGGCATTCTTTAAAACCTGAGGAAATTGTTCATTGAGTTTGTTGACAATCTCGGCAGTCAGATCGGTAGGTCTAGACTGGCTTTGCCGGACAATAAAATAGACCAGGAGAATAATGATGACGGCCAGTAAAAGGTATACCAAGACCATATACTCTAATGGTACCCAAACAAAAGGCGAATGTCGAGTGGTTAAGCTTAAGGCATTAATTGGTGGAGATCATCGGGGTCATCACAATCAGGGGAAGCGGGAAATTCGAGATGGGTAATTTTTTGATAGACATCGTGAATTAAGTTTTTAATTTCGGCCTCAGCGGCGGGAGTAATGGTAAATTCCTTTTTGACAAAATTTTTGGTACGCGTCGAGGTCTGAATGAAATCAATAACCCCGGAGGCAACGTGGTATTTAAATTGGGGATCGTTGTCCGCCAGCAGCTTATAAAAGACGATTTGGCGAAAATAATCACCATCGAGCTTGAGTTCCCCGGAGCGGGAATCGGGATTACCAGTTTTGAAATCAACTACTTTGACATTGGGCAAAGCACTAGTTTGGTTATCTAAAATTTCGATTTTATCAATGCGGCCGGTGACAGGGATGCCATCGAGAGTAACGTGATCTTTGGCAAAGTCATAATCAACCAGGCAGTCACCCGTAAACTCCTGATGGTAGTGATCATAGTAAGCCGAGAGAGCAGTATTCCCCCGCTGCAAAGCTTCTTGGTAATCCTTGGAGGAGAGGTGCTCTTTCTTTAAAAAATAGGCATAAGCATCGATAAATTCACTTTTCTCCATGAGGCGATGATCATTTTTGTAGAGGGTAAAAAGCTGGGAAAGAGCGGCATGGACAGCAGTGCCCAGGGAGGCATACTTATCTTTAGCGGCGGGAATTCTTAAGATGGTTTTAAAGTAAAAACAGAGCGGGCATTGAAGATAGGAGTTAAGATGAGTGGCATTAAATTGATATTTTTCGTTGATGAAAATTTTAAGAAAGTGGGCCATGTTCCGGTTATGGAAAAATTTTGGCTCCTCAATGGGAAACATGGCCGTGAGCGCTTCATGGCTGAGGATTTTACCGGGATTAACAGTTTCCAACGCTGCCGGTTTAATTTCGTAAATGAATCGGGAAGGCAATAGGTCGCGGCCGGATTCAGTTTTGGTGGAATAAGAGAGATAAATTTGCCTTTTGGCTCGGGTAAGAGCGACATAAAATAAGCGGCGTTCTTCCTCGTTTTCGCTATCTTCCCGGTTGGCCAAGAGAGATAATTCAGTTTTTAAAATACCCAAAGGAAGCGGGATTTTAGTGGAGATAGTGTTGTTGCCCCATTTTTTATCTAAGACCTTGATTAAAAAAACATGTTCGAACTCCAAACCCTTGGCCTTATGGACAGTCATCAGGCGGACAGTGTCCTGATAATCACCGTCGACCGGAGGAGGGATTAAGGACAAATTGTTTTGTTTTAACAATTCGAGGCGGCGGAGAAACTGTTCTAAGGTGTATTTTTCTTCCAAACTGAGACGTTTAAGCTCTTCATAGAAGGTGTTAACGTCGTTGAGTTCTTCGAGTGACTCGTGGCTTAAGACGTGTTTTAAAAAGCCGAAGCGGCGGACAATTTTATTAAAAAAGCGGTCCAGAGAATAAATTTCCCGCCAGCGCGCGGCCTTGGCGGTCCGGAGGCGAAGATTGCGCAGACGAATATTGGTCGAAGGCCTTAAAGCATGGGCAATGTCTTCCATGTGTTCTTCATCAAGGAGGACTTGGGAGAGGCGGTATTGATGCTGGTTGCAATAACGGACTAAGCGGAAAAGGTCAATCGGGTTAAGGTGAAGAAAATCGCTAGAGAGTAAGCGGAAAAGTATCTGATCATCGTCGGGGTGGTTAATAAATGTCAAGAGCGTGATGAGATCTTTGACATGGCGGTTATCCAGAATGTTGCGGCCGCTTTCGAGGTGATATTTAATTTGCATTTTGGCAAACACTTCCTCTAACTCATCAACGTCATGATTCTGGCGGCAGAGAACGGCGATCTCGTTGGGAGGGGTGCCGTTTTTAAGCAACTCCTGAATTTTCTTGGCCACATAATAATTCTCGGCCAATGACGACGGCGCGGCATAAAGATTAATGGGGTTAGGATCGTATTTTTGATTGGCCACTAAAGACTTGTCGATATCTTTGATATACGAGGTAATCCGGTTTTTGTTACGGGAAATAACGGAGAAAGAAGAATCAAGGATTAACTGGTGGCTGCGGTAGTTATTTTTAAGGACAATAACTTTAATATCGGCTTGATGATGCAGGTAAAAGTTAAAAATATTCTCAATGGCAGCGCCCTGGAAACGAAAGATGGATTGGTCATCGTCCCCGACGACAAAAATATTGGGGATATCAAAATAAGAACCGAGAGTTTCCAGTATTTCATTTTGAGCAGAATTGGTATCCTGGTATTCGTCAACGAGAAAATATTGGAAGCGTTCTTGATATTCAAGAAGGAGGTCGGGATGGCGGTGAAAGGCGTCGAGAACAAATAAAATCATATCGTCAAAATCATAAAAGCCGCGTTTTTTTAGTTCAGCTTGGTATTGGGTGTAAATGGCGGCTAATTCCTCTTGTTTTGGCAGGGACTTTAGGAGGTCATCATAAAACTTAAGAAGATAATTTTTTAGGTTGACGGCGGGATTTTTGGCTTTTCCCGAGGCAAAATGCCCTTGCTCGTCAAGAGTTTTGGTGAGCTTAAGAAAGTTAGACAGCGGCAAGGAAAGATGGGGGATTTGCAGCAGACGGTCGAGGATGGCTAAGACTTCGGCGGCTAGATTTTTACTGGCGCGGCGGGAGCGGAGACTGTCGAAATCATTTTTAGCCTGGTTTATGAAAATTTTTTGGTTGCTTAAAAGGTGGATGAAATCCTCGGGGGAGACATTTTCGCGCTTGAGAGTTTGAAGGCGCATGATAATTTCTTTTTGGTAATACTGATGATCCCCCCAAGGCTTAAGAACCGCCCCGTCAGGCAAGCCCTCGATTAAGTTTTGGACTATCTCAATTTTTTCCAATTCATCAAGAGATTTTAAGTCTGCGGCAAAAATAAATTGTTCCGGGTGGGTCAGGATAACTTCGTTGCAGAAAGAATGGAAGGTGTGGATTTGGACAGCATAAGCCGGCTCGCCGATGACCGACAACAGGCGTTCCCGCATATTAGTAGCGGCGTTTTCGGTAAAAGTTAGACAAAGTATGGCACCGGCGGGGGTTTGGGTTTTGGCCAAAATATTGGCGATCCGGAGAGCAATGGTTTGGGTTTTCCCGGTACCGGCACCGGCAATTACCATGACCGGACCCTCAATGGTCTCGACAGCTTCGCGTTGTTCGGGATTAAGCTGCGACAACTGTTTTTCAAAAGTGGTTTGGTAGGTAGTGTTAGCCATTGATTTTTTTGATAAAGTTTTCGGCTAGGTCTTTGGCAAAGGCTTCGTAGATTTTTAGGTGGGGAAGGTTGCCCAGATGGTCAAATAAATTTTTGGTGTAATTATATTTTTCCTGCTCCTTTTTTTGGATTTCGGCCAATTCGCGAACCGGAAAGACATAACCGGAATCGACAAAAGAAATGGTGTAATTGTCACCTAAACATTTTTCCGTGTCCAACTTAAGGCGGGGCTCCAAAGGCGGCTCATTGATAAAGATCAAATGACGGAAGCCGTGGGGAAGGAGGATCTTTTCTTCGACCAAAAAAAGGTTAGAAATAGTCGAGTTGGATTCTTCTTCAAGATAAATATCTTTCTCGGGAACACCCAAAGTTTCGGCGACCATTTTACCGGCTCCCGCCTCGGTAATTGGCGGGGTATAGCGGCAGCGCCACGACCATTTACCGGAAAAGATAAGCTTGTGGATAATCCCCTGTTTGTATAGTTCCACCGCCTTGCGAATCCGTTGCAGGACTAAAGGCGGCAGATTACCATCGCGGCTGATACCGTGACCAAGGATAATGCCAACTGTAATTTCGCTTTCATTTGCCATCAGGTAATTTTAACAAGATTCGTATTTAGAGTTGGTAAACAGAATGGCGTAAAATAGAGCTATGCGGGGAGAATTTGACGATGAGTTCGAGAAAAGCCAACCGAAAAAGGGGCACAGCATAGCCAACACTATGACCCTGCAAAAAGCAGTGGACATGGGTGAGTATGATCCGGAGTTTTTAGCCAACTTTCCCGAGTGGCACCAGCTCACCCGAATGATGCAGTGGCGGTATGTTCGGGAAGCTATAAAGAATCGGAAACGCTTTTTACTATTGCAATGGGCAGAGGTGACAAATACCTTGGACCTTAGGTTAAAGCCGGAATTAAAAGAGGCCCTAAGGAACATTGAGAAGCAACAGGAAAAGGTGAACCAGGACGAAGAAAAGTTGCAGGTAGAGTTTGCCAAAGGTTAGATAAAATATATCTTATAATATTGACTTTGGTGCGTATCGATGATATACTAATTACATGGATAAAATCGAGGGTTCAGTTCTCGATTCAGTCGATTGGAGTAATTATTTTGCGACGAGTCAGGTGAAAACTAAAGGGTCGAACAAACCTTTGGATGTTCAGATAGCCGAGGCGGAGGCTTTGGCCCATCCCCAACTGGAGGTAACTAAAAGAGAGCCGAGGATTACCTTGGTGACTCAGGCGATGAGCCTGATTAACCGCCAACTCGTTAACTGGAAGGCCAAGCTGGTTGCGGCTGCCCACGCGGAGACGGTAATGGATACAATCGAATTTGGGCGGATGCAGATTAGAGCGCTACCCGGAGACCCGGAAAGTTTAAGTGAACCGGAAATTATTTAAGCAGTTTTTCCAAGACTTCGCGAGCGAGCTGGGGATTGGCGGCACCGCCGGAAACTTTCATTAGCTGGCCGACTAAAAAGCCGATGGAGTTGGGATTCTTTTGATAATCAGCCACCGCTTTGGGGTTGGCTTCAATGACCTGCTTGGCAAATTTTTCAATTTGGGAAGTATCGGAAACCTGAAGAAGATTCTTTTCTTCGGCAAGGGTGAGCGGATCTTGACCGGACTGATAACTATCAAGAAGCAGCTGTTTAATCGAATTGGAATTAAGATTACGGCGATTTTCAAATATTTTTTTAAAGGAATCGCGATTAATTTTTTTGGGATCTAATTGAACGGTACGCAACGGCCCAAAGAGCATATTGGCGATAAACTTAGCATAATCTTTGTCCGAAGAGTTATTTAAGATATGCTCGAAGATGCCGGCAATAAAGATGTCATCGGCAATTAAATTGGCATCATAATCGGACAAGCCCAAGGATTTGTATTTAGCCATTTTTTCCTCGGGAAGCTCGGGAATGGTGATCCGGATGGCTTCGATTTCGACCGCAGAAAATTCCATTGGCGGAATGTCGGGCTCGGGAAAATAACGGTAGTCGGCACTGCCCTCTTTTTCGCGCTGTAAAAAGGTGACGGATTTTTCGGCATCCCAACCACGGGTGGTTTTGTTGGTGGCTGATTTTTCAACGTAGTTTTTTTGCCATTCTGCCAACTGGCGTTGGATCTCGTATTCAATGGCACTTTCGGCGCCGGTGAGAGAGGCGACATTTTTGATTTCGGCTAAGGGTGTGTAAACAGTCCGGCCGTCATCGGTGTCAATTTGGAGATTGACGGTGGGTTCGCAGCGCATACTCCCCTTTTCAATATCGGCATCAGAAATACCCAAATAACGGATTAATTGTTGCAGTTTGAGGAGGTATTTTTTGGCGATAGCACTGCTGTGGATATCGGGTTCGGTGACGATCTCGACCAGGGGCACGCCGGAGCGGTTGTAATCGATAAGGGTCATTTCCTGGAGATCCAGAGTGACGTGCTGGGACTTGCCGGTGTCTTCTTCCATGTGGGCGCGGTTGATGCGGATCCTTTCCCCATCAACATCAAGATAACCATTGACGGTAAACGGTTTTTGGTATTGGGTGATTTGATAACCTTTGGGCAAGTCAGGGTAAAAATAATTTTTCCGTTCGAAAAAGGAGGATTGGTTGACCGAGCAATGAAGGGCGAGACCAAGCTTAATATCCCATTCACAGGCAGTACGGTTGGGAACCGGCAGCGCCCCGGGAAGGCCTAAACAAACGGGACAGGTATGAGTATTAGGCTCGGCATGGAAATGGGAGGCATCACAACCACAGAACATTTTGGATTTGGTTTTGAGCTCGACATGGGTTTCGAGACCGATGATGGGGGTGATTTTCATAAATAAGATTTAATTTTATATAAATGTTCTCGGTAGTGATCAATATCAATTTGTAAGAATTTTAATGGGGTGTATCTTTTATTTCGGTAAAGGAATTTGGTGGACAAATCATCGGATAAAGTTTCATATTCGCTGAGTAATTTCTGACTACTCTCAATGAATTCTTGACGAACTTCCTGCCATGTTTTCGAGAGGCGAGATTGAACGTTTTCCTTATTTATTTCTTGAACACCCTTACCCCATGGAGTTAAAGTACCCAGCTTTAGGTTGTGAAGTGCGGTTAGAGTGATTAAGTTCCAACCTGATAAATGAGCGATAATATCTTTAAGAGACCATTGATCAAATATTTTTTTTTCATTGTCTGCAAACTGATCAATGGAAGTAATCAATTCCTGTCGTAGTTTTAGGAGTTCTTTCGTGTTCATAGTTTTGGTTTTTGTAAATGGAAATCGGTATTGGCCTGGAAAATTTCGGAGATTTGATAAACCAGGTCCTCGCGTTTTTGCGGGGCGGTAATCTGCAGTCCAATCGGCAGACCGTCAGCAAAGCCGCAGGGAACCGAGGAGCCGGGAAGTCCGGCCAAAGAAGAGGGCTCCATCAGCATATCTTCCAGTTCGCCAAACATTGCCTGGCCTTCACTGGCACCGACAGGTAACGCGGTGGTGGGCGAGGTTGGACCGATAATGGCATCCACTTTTTGAAATTGTTTATCAAAATCGTTAACGATCATCGTCCGCACCTTTTGGGCTTTGAGATAATAGGCGTCGTAATAGCCCGAGGACAAGGCGTAGGTGCCCAGCATAATCCGGCGTTTAGCTTCTTTGCCAAAAAATGAGCGGTCCGCACCGTAACGTAAGCCGGTGTAACGGGCTAAGTTAGAAGAGACTTCGGAACGCTGAAGGATGGTGTAGACGGCGATGGCATATTTAGGATCAAGAACGTCGAGTTCAATGATTTCGGCACCCAATTCTTTGAGCGTCTCGGCGGCCTTGAGCACTGCAGCTTTGACTTCGGGCTGAATGTTGGCGGGGAAATAGGCCGTGGGCAGGCCGAGTTTTAAGCCCTTTAGATTAGTTATTTTGGATGGTATTTTCCAGGAGTCTTCATCAATACTGGTGGCGTCATGGGGATCGCGCCCGGACATGAGGGAGAGAATTAAGGCGGCATCTTCGATATTTTTAGCAATCGGACCGGGGGAATCGGTGGAAGAGGCCATGGCAATCACCCCATAACGGGAGCAGCGGCCATATGTGGGCTTAAAACCGGTGGCGCCGGACCAGGCTGAGGGCTGGCGGATGGAACCGGCAGTTTCGGAACCGACGGAGACAATACACTCGCCGGCGACAACCGCCGCAGCCGAACCACCCGAAGAGCCGCCGGGTAGATGGTGGATATTCCAAGGATTTTTAGTGGGACCAAAATCAGAGGTCTCGGTCGAGGAACCGTGGGCCCAGGCATCGAGATTGGTTTTACCAATGATTATGGCCCCGGCAGCTTCGAGTCGTTTTATAACGGTAGCGGTGTATTGAGGAAGGTAGCCAGCCAAAACTTGCGAAGAGGCGGTGGTGCACAAGCCGGCGGTTAAAAAGTTATCTTTGACAGCGATGGGAATACCCCCCAAAGGCAAGGAAAGATCGGCAGACTGGGCATCTTTAAGAGCCTGTTTTTGGTTGAGAGTGACAAAGGCGCTAATCTGGGGTTCGACAACGGTAATCCGTTTAAAACAGTCAGCCACCAACTCGGCGGCGGAAAAGTCTTTATTCTTGAGGCCGACTAGGGCCTGGGTAAGAGTAAGTTCGTTTAAATTGGCCATGAGTTAGTGATTGTTTTTGGTAATAGTAGCTTCGGTTTTAAAGAAGCCATCAAAGGTATCTTTGGCAGTAGATAAGGCTTGCTGTTGAGTCAGCGAGGGTTGAATTTCATCCGACCGGAAAACATTTTTTTTATGATTAACCTGGGCGGTAGGGAGAATATCAGTCGTATTTAATTCCTGCAGAACGTTAATATAATTGGTAGTTTCCGATAACTGGGCGGCCAAGCGACTGATTTCGTCATCACTTAGTGGCAAACGGGCCAAGCGGGCTATATGTTGAACTTCGGCTGCAGTAAGTTTTTTGGAGTCAGTCATGATTAATGAGGAATTTTAGCTTTTAGGCGTAACAATTTCCAGCGGTATTTATCTACTAAATTATAAATTTGATAAAGAGGAGGATTAATGACCAGGTCATAGGTGCCGACAAATTGAACCAGCTGACCACCAAACCCTTGTTTAAAACGGTGAAAGCCGTAGCCATTCTCCCCTTCTTTGGCAAAGGGACCCAAGCTCCCCCATAGGTCAAAGGAGCGGCAGCCAAGACGTTGGCCAAGGCGGATTGATTCCCACATTAAGAGAGTGGAGGCCATCGTCTCCCGGTGGATATCAAGAGAGGCACCATAAGGATAAAATAAGCGGTCTTTTAGTGCAAATAACATAAAGGCCGACAAAGTAATACCGTTGTATTTGGCCAACATGACATGCGGAATGGAAGTTTTTTTTAGGATCCGCCATTGGTCACGATGGTATTTTTCGGTGTGAAGATAAAAGCCCTGGCGCTTGGTGGTGTCAAATAAAAGTTTTATATATTCCTCAAAACCCTGGTCATTGGTGGCTTCGACAACTTCGACGTTGTGGCGGTTGGCCACCTTGATATTGTAGCGGGTTTTTTGGTGCATGCCTTCCAGGAGCTCGTCTTCGGTTTGGGCGAGGTCGACGATATAGGTATAAGGATAAAAGGCAACTTTAGGGGAAATAACTAAATTAGGAAAATCCATAGAGACATTAAGGTTGGTTTCGTTGCTAAATTCATCGAAGGTTTTTTGGATGACTTCCGGCTCAAATTTAACAAAAATGGCATTTTCATCTTTAGCAATTTTGGTAACGTTGTTAATCATGTCCTGGTCAACTTTGGGGCCGCGCTGGAAGACGCCGATAGTGTAATTGGTTTTGGGAATTTGATGAAAATTAAGGCTGTAGCCGCCGACTATTTTTTTATTTTCAAAAACGCCTAATCGATAAACTTTGTGCCCCTGGGAGGTTAAAAAATCCCCCCACTCCCAAGTCTGGATGGGATGAGTAATAACGGCGTTAAATTGATCTTTTTCCTCGTTGTAAAGCGTGCGGGTAATCACAATTGAATTGTAGCAATAATTAGGATTTTTTGGTTAGTATATATCAGGATCATAGACAAAATCATCAGTATCATGGCGGGGGGCGGCATGGCGGCGGTAGTCGTGTAAGACTTCACCGCTACTTTCATATTCGAGCAAATTTTTGGGGATATCGTTTATAAAACGGGAGGGCTCGTTAAGACTGCTTTTGCCAAAATAAAGGCGCTCTTTAGCATAGGTAATGAACAGATAATCCTTGGCCCGAGTAATGCCGACATAACAGAGGCGGCGTTCTTCTTCGATTTCGGATTCTTCGACTAAGCTGCGGGAGTGAGGCAAAATCCCCTCTTCAAAACCGACCAAAAAAACCACTTCAAACTCCAAACCCTTGGAAGAATGAAGTGTCATGAGCCGGACACCCTCGCGATTTTCTTTGGCCTTTTTACTCTTTTCCTGTTCACTATATTCATTTTGGACCAGGGCGATATTTTCTAAAAAATCGTTAAGGCCGGTGTGGGTGGTGGCCACGGATTTTAGTTCCTTAATGTTTTCAATCCGGCGCTGATCATCTTCATCTTTGGGGTCAAACTTGTCCAGGTAGCCGGAATTGACAACAACTGATTCCAAAATTTGCAGAGAGGTGAGGGGCTTAGTATCGAGATTTTTAAGGTAGTCATCAAAGAGGGTTTTTTTACGTTTACCTAAAGCTTTAGCGACCCGGTCCTCGGCCACCTTGTCCTGGGGATTAACGACCAGCCGCAACAGGGAAATAATATCTTTGATTTCGGCCCGATCATAAAAGCGCGTTCCGCCAAGCAGCACATAAGGAATTCCCTGGCGAAGCAAACTTTCTTCGAGCGCCCGGGATTGGGCGTTCATGCGATAAAGAATGGCAATCGAGCGTAAGGGAATTTGGAAATTGGCAGTGAGGAATTTAATTTTGTCGGCAATAAAATCAGCCTCGGCAATTTCGGAGTCGGCTTCGTAGATCTTGATTTTGTCGGCGGATTTTTTGTGGGTGTACAGCTTAAGGACGGGGTGAGAAGTGTTCTTGGTAATGACTGCATTGGCGGCATCGAGAATAATTTGGGTAGAACGGTAATTTTGTTCGAGGTTGATGACTTTTGTTCCCTCGAAGTCGGTAGTGAAACTAATGAGGTTACGGAAGTTAGCGCCACGCCAACCATAAATGGCCTGCGAGGCATCCCCAACGGCAGTGATGTGACGGTGTTTTTGGGCTAAGAGTTTCGTCAGAATATATTGGACCTGATTGGTATCCTGATATTCGTCAATTAAGATATGTTGGTAGTGCTGGCGATATTTTTCTAAGATTGATGGATGCTGGATGAAAAGCTCAACGGTTTTGAAAAGGAGATCATTAAAATCGAGAGCATTAAGATCGGCGAGGCGTTTTTGATATTTATCATAAATCCGAGCGCTGATTTCCTGCCAAAAACCATGAGCCATTTCTTTGGCGAGACCGGGAGATTGATTGTTGTTCTTGGCCGCTTCGATATAGTACATGACGGAACTGGGCTTGAATTCCTTGGTGGTTAAATCCATATCGAGGATAATTGATTTGACGATGTTTTCCTGATCATTTTCATCATAAATGACAAAATTGGGTCCGATGCCCAAATGAGCGCCATCAATCCTTAAAATCCGGCAGCAAAACGAGTGGAAGGTGCCAGCAAAAAGGTTTTCAGTCCGAAGATCATAGTCAGTCGATGAAAGAAGTTTCGACATCCGCTCTTTCATTTCACCGGCAGCTTTGTTAGTGAAAGTTAGTAAAAGGATTTCGGATGGTCGGGCGTGACCTTCTTTGACAAACCAGGCGGCCCGATGAGTAAGGACCCGGGTTTTACCAGAGCCGGCACCAGCCAAAAGTAACAACGGAGAACCGGTGTGGGTGACCGCGGCCAGTTGAGCATCATTGAGACCGGCTAAAATATCCATTCGTTAATTGTACAATTTTGAGACTGATTTTATTGATTCAGTTTATAGATTTTGGTGTTGCCTGACTGATAGACAATGTTGCCTAATTTGGCAAAATTCTTCTCGTTAATTAAGGGGTATTTTTCATATTCTTTGGCACCAACAAAGATATAGCTGACAGAATATTTTTGGAGGAGGGAGCGGACAGTATTAAGGTCATTACCGGTATAAATTTGAGAGACGTCGGCTTGACGGGCAGCCGGCTTGTCGTAACCACCGCGCCAAAGCCACTCATGAACAATCCAACCTTCAACGGTTGGCAGCCCGGTACTCATGGAAACTTGGTCATAATCAGTATAGCTATCGCCGACAGCTTCGAGCATGACCGGCTGGCCGGAAATATTTTTTTGGATCCATAAAATGGCCTGATAGTTATCGGGGTAACGGTCAGCTAAAAAATTGAGGCCATATAGACCTTTATAATTTTTCAGGTCACCGTAATAACCTTTAATGGCAAAGTAAGGGTAAATAAGATGGATGATAAAAATTAAAGCAAATAATAATTTATAAGGCAAAACACGGCGTAAGCGAATCAGGATATAACCGGCGCAAACAGCATAAATCATGAAGGCTTGGTAGACCAACTTAAACATGGTGTTGGCCCGGCGATGTTCATAAATATAGATATCTTTGACATAGCCCAGCTCCGGCAAAATAATGAGAATGGTGGCGGTAATGATCAGTCCAAAAACGAAAAAGTCGATGGTGGTTAGCTTTTTGTGAGTGAGGAGATGCCTGAGAAAAAAGATAACAAAAGGAAGGGCTATTAACCAGAAACCGCCATATAAAACGAATAATTGATAAAAAGGAGAATGGGCGTCAGCGAGGCGCAATCCTTGGGCCATGGGGATAAAGTTGAGATTATATGGCAGGGTAAAGAGATACCACAGAACGATGGTTAAAAGACCATTGATGACTGTTTTCCAAAAAGATTTGGTGATAAGAAAGGAGGTGATGGCAAAAACCAGCCCGTAGACGGCAAAATCCCAAGCGTTAGTCATGTAAGCTACCGAAAGGGCCAGCCCCAGGGGGATGACTAACGACCAATTGATGATGGTTTGATCGGATTTTTTGACGGACATGGCTAACAAAAAGGCCACTACGAACAGGACCACAGCAATATCGTTCATATGACCATGAAGGTCAGCCACGACAAAGCTATAGATAGGAAATTCGTGGATGGTTTTGTCTTTGGTATCCGGATCAAAACCAATAAACCGGGTGGCATCGGGATACCAATAAACAGTGGCGGCTTTTTCAATCGCCGACGGGGTAAGGACTAGATGGCCATTTTGAGTAATGTTGATTTTGCCAATTTTATAGATAGTGTGAAGATTGCCGCCAAAGGTCAGCAGCAAAGCGGAGACCAGACCGGCCAAGATAACCGGAAATAGGCTAGTTTTTATTTTTTTAGCTGAGGACGAAAGACGAAGCATCAGATGCGCTAAATTAGAACTTAAGGAAAAGGTGCTGATGAAAGTCAGAGCACAAGCCAGGGCAATACTGAGGTTGTAAGTAACCGCGGAACTAATGCCAGAAAGTTTGGTAAGCAAGGCAAATATTAGATGGCCAAAGTAATAATAGTTAATCGGTTCACCGGCAAACCACATGTCGGCAGGAGGCAAGTACTTGGTCCGAAGAGCAGAGTTGACGAACCCCCAATCCATAAACTTTTCCAGACCTTCGATATCGGGGGCAAAGCCGCGGACATAGGACCAGGCCGTTAAGATCACTAAAAAAACAATTTCTTCGAAAAGGAAAATTTTATAATTATTCTGAATAAGCTTGCGAAAAGTAGGCCAGTAACCGATTCTTTGGAAGACAAAATATTGCGCCGCACACAAGGCCATGATGACCGCTAAAATGGAGTACTGCTCAAAAGGAAGTAATTTAAAAACACTCAAGACAAAAACAACATAAGTTATTAAACTTAAAGCCACTATTTTGGTAAAAGCGTAACCTTTATCCCAAAAGTCTTTAAATAAATAGGTAATCGCGGGTAATGACAGTAGACTGATCCCCGAAACCGTGAGCCACCACAAAATAATAAATTTCAGGTCGGAAAACATAATCTATTTAATAAAAAAGACAGTGTTAAAAATTAGATGTACTGATTCTACCAGATAAGGGGAAAAAACAAGGTTGTGAACTACGGACCAAGACAGCAGGCCGACCAGAATTCCGCCCAAAATATCAATCGGGTAATGGAAACCCATGAGGACCCGAAAACACAATAACGGGACGACGACAACCAAATAAAGTATGGGATTAAGGACGGGGTATTGAAGGAGAAAGAGAAGAAAGAAGACGGCTTTGGAAGTATGGCCCGAGGGAAAGCTGCCAGTTTGGTACCAAGTTTTGACCAGCCCATGTGGAATGGGGTCTTTTCTTTCGAAAAGGGGCCGTTTCCAAAAAAGGCGGGCTTTGACAAGGCGTTCCACAAACTCGGCAATGGTGGTAGCCAGCAACAGCTGCCAAAAGATATTAGCCTGAAAACGGATCAAATGGAAAGAAACTAGAAAAAGAAATACCCAGATGCAATAGTTGACGATTACCAAAAACCGACGACCGGTGGCAGTCTTGGTAAGCAGTCGAAGATAATCATGTGACGGCTGCCAAAAAAGTAGGCCTTTCGGTGTCATGCTGATAGAATTATACAGAATGAAAACGAAGAATTTGTTGCTTGACCAAAGAGTATTGGACGAATTCTTAGATAGGGAGCCCCCGCATCTGGCCATGATCAGGGCAATCGAAGCGCCTTTTTACGAAAAATACCGGGATCATTTGGGCCGGGCGCTGGATGTGGGCTGTGGTGATGGGTTTTTTACCTGGTCAGTTTTTAGGGGGAAAGAAATTAGCACCGGAATTGATGTGGCCGGATCACTCTGGCCGGAAGCTCAAAGAAGGGGTAATTATGGGGAAGTGAAGGAATATGACGGAACTAGATTCCCCTACCCCGAAGGAACTTTTGACACCGTGATTTGCAACTGTGTACTGGAGCACATACCTCAGAGCCAAACGATTATTAAAGAGATGCACCGGGTTTTAAAAAGGGGTGGGAAACTATTAACAACGGTGGTAACAGATACTTTTGGTGACCGACTGCTGGGAAAAAAAATAATCGGCGAAGCTTATAAAAAATGGTTCAACCGAAAATCAATCCACGTAGCCAATGTCAGTCCGATGCGATGGCGGCAGCAATTTAAAGAGGCAGGTTTTACTTTGGTCGAGGAAAAAAAATACTTCAACAGCAACAACTTAATGACCTGGTTTGATGTAACACATTATTGGGGGGTAAGTAATTTATTAACCAGAAAATTATTTGGAAAATGGGTATGGGGGCCAAGCTATATAAGTAACCGATTGTGGAAATTGTTGTTTGAGCGACTGGCGGAGAGAATAACCGAGAACGACGATAGTCCTTATTTGTTTGTGGCGGCGGAAAAATGAAGCGGCTACTAATTAGTTGTACTTACTTTGCACCCAATATTTCCGGAGTCACGATTTATGCTCAGGAATTAGCCAAAGCTATGGCAGCGAGGGATTGGCAAGTGACAGTCTTAACTTCCCGCTATTTACGTAATTTACCAGCGGTTGAAGAAAAGGGAGGAATAAAGATTAAACGATCAGCTGTCAGTTTCTCGATTGGCAAGGGAGTATTGATGCCGCTTTTTTGGTGGGACGCCATAAAAGAACTGCGACAAACCGAGGTGGTTAACTGCCATCTGCCGCAATTGGAGTCGGCAGTCTTGGCAGTAGGGGCTAAAGTTTGGGGGAAGAGATTAATCGTGACCCACCATTGCGAATTCGGATTTGATGGTAATTTGTCGAACTGGCTGACCGCTGTAATTAGTTTTCCCTTTCATTTTTTAACCTATCTTTTGGCTAATAAGATCGTGGCCTATACCCAGGATTACGCCAACCAGTCATTTTTCCTACAAATGTTTAAGTCTAAAGTGAACTATATTTTGCCGCCGGTGGCTGTGGCCGCGGAAGATAAAAAGGAAAGTGCGCGGATTAAAAGAGAGTGGGGAAATCAGAAAATAATCGGTTATGTGGGGAGAGTGGGATGGGAAAAGGGACTGGAATACTTAATTAAGGCCTTTGAACTGGTTAAACAAAAGAGGCCAGTAAAACTGGTGTTAGTTGGACCATTTCAGGCGGTGGTCGGAGATCAGAGCTTTAAGCAATTAGAACCGTTGATTAAAAAGGATAAGGAAATAATACTGACGGGGCCTATCCCCCACGAAGCTTTAGTTAATTACTATAAAAATATTGATTGTTTGGTACTCCCGAGTATTAATAATCTGGAAACTTTTGGGATTGTCCAAGCGGAGGCCATGATCTGCGGCTGTCCGGTGGTCGCCTCTGATTTACCGGGTGTCCGGGTACCGATCCGATTAACCAAAATGGGGGAAATTGCCCGAGTCGCCGACAGTGAGGACCTGGCGGTAAAAATTGATACCGCTTTGAATAAAAAATATCAGCAAACTGCCAAGGATATTTTTAAGTTAGATCAGTTTGCTAAAATTTATGAAAAAATCTTTAGCCTTTGATCAGGCAATTTATTTTGACAATTTAGAGAATCAATACAAGAAGCAGGCGATTATTAAACCACCCCTGCACACTAAGCTGGAAATTGAAGAAATAGAAACGGCAATAAAACAAAAAAATCCCCCAGTGAAGAAAGTAGTTGACTTCGGCAGTGGTAATGGACGGTTGAGCATCCCCTTATTAAGCGAAGGTTTCGAAGTCGAGGCGGTAGATGTGAGTGAAAAGTCGTTAAGGAATTTAAAGGAATTGGCGAAGGAACTTGGCCGCGCGAAGGGTCTCAAGACGGCAGCGGCGCTGCGAGGTAACCAGGAGGCAGCGATAGTCGGCGCTGATATTTTGCATCACGTAGACCTGGAAAAAACGTTGGCCGAGATTTACCAAAAGCTGGAGCCAGGAGGGGTGGCGGCATTTTCAGAGCCGGGGGCCGGCAATTTATTTTGGTATTTATTTATTACATTTTTTCTGGACTGGCGGGCGGAAAAGTTAATCACTCAGTGCAATTATTTTAATTTGAAGTCAGCATTTAGCAGATCGGGGTATAAGAATATATCGGTCAAAGGTTTGGGGTTATTACCGCGGTTTATATTTTCTTTTTCAACCACATTGTGCCGTCTGAATGATTGGTTGGGCGACCTGCCGGTGATAAAGATGGTGGCTTACCGTTATATTATTACGGCGACTAAATAGAGCTGTTTTTAAAAATTAACACCTTGGGATGATCATAGACCGTGAAGGCTTCTTCGGCAGTATCATCCCGGAAGTAGATACCAGGATAAAAGCATTGGGAATCGACGGTAAACCAGCGATTGGTTTTTTCCTGGTAAGGGAAATTGGTCGGGCCAAAATAATAACAGCGGCGGAGGAAAGGCAACATAATCCCGGGATAAGAATTAACCTCAAGAATCTTTTTAAACTGGGTTTTTTCATCAAATAGTTGGTTATAAAATTTGGTGGTATCGGGATATTTTGAGGGAAGTTGGGGGATGGAAGCCCAAAGGCGATTGGAAGACATGACAAGGTAATCCACGTCTTGAAGCTGGGAGGAGAGATGCTGCCACTTCACGGGTGATTCGGTATCGTAAAAAGAAAGGGTAACTCCCTGGTAAACTGAGGGGTTGTACCCGGGAACATTAATGGGGAGAATGTCATCCCAATACTCATTACTTACCCGAGAATTAGGCGGGATATGCTGATACATCCATAAAGATGCTTGATAGCGAGAATGAGGCCGGCTATAGATTCCCAGGAACATAAGACCGAAAAGACCATGGAAGACTAAGATTAAAGCAACAACTTTGGTGGATCTGGAGAGAAAAATAAGATAGGCAGCAACTAATATAATAAATGGATAAATTGGCAGAAGATAACGCATGGTGCTGGCAAACTGACTGCCCTGATATAGGAGCAAACCGAGAATCCAGATAGTTGAGGCGATAATAACTAAGGGTAAATGCCGCCAGTGCTTTTTTAGTTGAAGTGAGGTGATCAAGATAGCCAATGTCAGCGGTAAGCCAAGACCCCAAATAACCAAATTTTGGAAGGGGAAAAGGAATCTAATTTTGCTAAACCATTGGACGGCCGGAGGAAAGAAGGATTGAGGGCCGCTTTCTACAGCCAATTCTTTAAGGTTGCTGATAAATAATGGATTGAGTTTTAATAACCCCACGAAGGCGTAAGGCTGGAAGAAGCGGAAAGCTAAAAAGGTTAGGAAAAGGCACGAGAAGGGTACTAAGATTAAGGCTTTGAAGGTCCTTTTTTGAAAGAAATTGATGACCAGGAAGAGGGCAAAGATGGGGGCAAAATAAACAGCCGAAATTTTACTGGTGAGAGCCAGTCCAAAAACAAAGGAGGCAAACAGATACTGCCGGGAGTTCAACAAGATAAAGGTTAAAAGAAGAAAAAAAGTGAGAAAGGTATCGACCGCAAAAAAATGGGAGAGCTGCAAGGGTAAGACACAAAAGGTATACAACAAACTGGGCAAGAAAATGAATTTTGATTTTCGGGGAAAGATTTTAAGAGACAAAATAAACAACAAAAAGATATTGAAGGAGTCAAAGATCGCAGAAAGAACGCGGCCTACCAGATAAATTTGGTCATAACCATCTTGATGGAGGAAGGTGGCAATATATTTGGTGAAAAAAATAGGAAAGGTGCCGTAAACAAAAAACTGGTATTGTTTGTAATTATAGGGATTCAACGGTGAGGTGGCAGTATCAAGGTAGTTGGACAAGGAATGCGGGAGGCGGATATCAGTGCTAACCATAGTTAAAAAACGTTCATCGGGGTGAAGATGATTGCCCTGATCCCAATTTAGACCGTGAATACGGAACAAGAAAGCCGCAAGCCAGATAAAGAGGATGGCTATAAGATAACGGCGGGAAAACATATTAGTAATAAATATTTAAGGAACGGTTAAAATTAAGCGGACAAAAAAAGTGAGATTGAGCGGCACAATTAACCGATAAAAGGTGGTTGGGTTTAATAAGACCCGAGCTGGGACAATCCCCGGTAAAGACCCAAAGTTCCGAATTCGGCAGAAGCTCCGAGGCAGTTAAGGAAAAATTGGTCTGGGGATAAAAAAACTGCCGTTGCTCCTGATAATGTAAGTAGTTATAGTTTTGAATATTGTAGGGAGAAGAAACCAGACAGAGCTGATGACTACTGGTAATTTGGGGCAAATCATAAAGTAAATGCATCATCAGGTAATCGGTGGCCTGTTTAACATCAGGCATGGCGATCAGATTAGCTCTTTCCTCGGTAAAAAATAAGAGACCACGACCAAGAATTAGAAATAAGGTAGTGACTAAAAAAGTGAGACGAAAAAAAGAACTATGCCAGCGAGAAAAAACAAATTCTAGGCCAAAGGCAACAATAAAGATAAGCGGGGGGATGAGCGGCATTATCCGATGATCAGCACCAATCCAATCCGTCAGGGCACTGTTGGTGAAAAAACCTAAGAATAAAAGGAGGGCGGCAAAACGCGGAACTGCCTGGCGGTTAACGAGGAAAATAGCGCCCAGGCCAATAAAAAAGAAGAGGGCCAGGGTGGGGTCCAAAAGCGGTCGGTGATCGGGAAAATGGCTGTTAGTTGGCTCATAAAAAATAACTAAGATGCTTTTTAGATAATTGGTCTCAATGTCTTGGAGGGACTTCAGGGTAAAAACATGAGTATCGTGAGTGATCGTGCGGGAATGAGTAAAAGTTGACCAATCGGTGTACAAAAGACGAGGGCCAAAACCAACGATTACAAAACCGAAAACAACCAAAATAGACGTGAGGGACTTTTGAAGAGATAATTTATGCCGGAATGTTTTCCAAACCAAAAATGCCAGGAGCAAACCAAGGATGACAAAGGAATAGGCTTTAATAGATGCATGGAAGTTAAAAGAAAAACCGATAAAAGTGGAAAGGACAATCAGATTGATAAGGTCTGGCCGGCGATACCAAAGAAAGAAACAGAGGAGACCAATGGTGGAAAGAAAACTGCTAAAAATAACGACAATTTCCGTCCGGGAATAAAAAAGGTGCACCGGTAGCGCGATTAAGCATAAAGCGGCAAAAATGGCGGTGCGAAAATTGGTAATCAGACGGGTAATAAGAAAGATAAAAAGGATATCGAGACTGCCGATAATGGCGGCCGGAATGCGGTAAAGATAAACACTATTATGGAAAAGCGGATAAAAAAGACTATCAAAAGTAGCAATAATCAGTCCGTGGGATTCATAGCGGCCATAACTAAAAAGATTGACCAATTGTTGATGAATTCGGACGGCGTCGAGTCCACCATCACGGACTTCGTCGCCTACGGCTACAAAGGGATATTCTTTTAATAATATGAATCGGGTAACAATGGTCAAAATAACCAAGAAGGTCAAAATGATAAGCTGGGGGCGGGAAAAAGAAGAAAAAGTTTTTTTTAATAATTCGCTGTTATGAAAGTAAGCGAGAAAAACAACTGCGCCGATAGCAGTGAGGAATATGGCCAGAATGGTCCACTGAATTTTAAAGGAAACATCGAGCTTGGCCAGGATGAGACTTAAAAAGGAGAGGCCGGCAGCAATGGTAGGAAGTAACTTTGAGGCTTTGGTCACGGTGAAGAATTAATGATCTGTTGATAATCGCTTATACTATGGGGAATGGTTTTTTGGTAAAGCCGGATGGTTGGGTGGTCGAAAACGGTATAGGTTTCCTCAGCATTTTCGCCATCAAGAAATAGTTCGGTCTGAGGAGTAAAAGTTTTGAGAAGAGTAAATCCAAGTTTGCCGGTGAAAAGGGCCTGATAATAACGTGAGGCATAGGGGAAGTTGGGACCGTTTTGGTCCTTGAAAATCCGCCGGGAAGGAATGAGGATGTAATTACTTTCAGCCAATGATTGGATTAACCTATTGGGAAGCTCAGGATTTTCATCGAGATTGTAAAAATCAAAGTTATTGACAGTAAACGATACCGGCGAGGTGGGTAAATTAACCACATTGCCGGCTTCGGAAAGAACGTTGGTGGAAGAGGGTAGATTGTTTTTTAGCCATTCGGAAGCAGAAAGGCGAACGTCGGGATGAAGGTAGAGATTAAGGAAGTAGACACCAGGCAGAATTAGGAATAAACAGAGAATTGTGACTATCCAGTGGCGGCGACGAAAAATTCGGTCGAGGAAATAGGCGATAAAAATAGGCGGAATAATAAATAAGGGAGACATAAAGCGGAACCACTTGGTAAAAAGCCAGCCATTGTAAAGAAAATAAATCAGGCTGGGGATAATAATTACTAAAGATTGCGGGGTAATTTTAATTGACCGCCGAATTATAAAATAAGCCAGAGCTACTAAAAAAATAACTGTCAGAGGCAAGCCGAGAGCGTACGGAAAGATTTTGACGAATTGAAAAAGATAAGGGGTTGAGGTCAGAAATTGACGAGTATAAAAGACCGGAGTCGCTCCGGTGGCTACACCGGTTTCATAGTTAATTGCCCCCATAAAATCAGAAAAATCGATGAGGTTATAAGGAGAAAATAGGAAAACAAAAATACTCGTTAATACTAGATAAAGTGGTATTAAAACTAAAGGTTTTTTTCGAGCAAACAAAAGGGCTAGCAAAAAGGGCAAAATAAAAAAGACCGCAGTAATTTTGGAAGCAATCCCCAGTCCGCATAGCAACGCCGCCAGGAATAATATAGCTCGATTTTGAGTCGATAAATACAAAACAGCCAAATATATGTTGGCCAAAAAAACAAATATGAGTAAGGTCTCGGTAGTACCAAAATGGGCCAGTTGAATCAGGCCGGGGGAAAAAATAAGCAGTAAGGGAAGAAGCCAAGCAGTTTTGGGGAAAAGTTTTCGGGCTAATAAATAGCTCAGAATAACCGTTCCGACGGAAAAGACGGCCGACCAAAAACGGAGAACATAAATAGAGTTGCTAAAATCGTTAGGTAAGTTAAAGATTTTTAAAGTAATAAAACCCAGGTACAGAGGAAACTGCCCATAGGCAAAAAAGTGAGGATTAAAATTAGTAAAAGAAAGCTGTGATAAAGCCGAAGCCATATTATTCTCATCGGGATGAAAGAAGAAAGGGGCTCCCCAATTAAGGCCGACGAAGCGGGTAAAAAAACTAAGGAGGAGGAGTAAAAGAGGAACGATCCCTTTAACAGGAAAACGCAGTTTAGAGAACATAGATGATGCTGACCATCATTAAGCCCCAGATGAACAACGAAATTAGCAATGGAATATCGGTGGTAATTACTTTCTCCGGCCGCTCCCCTTCCTGCATTTCAAAAATAATTTGGCCATAACGCATAATTCCAAAAATAACCGGAAAGAGGGTGATCATATACCATTTACGGTTAATGGCATTGGGGATATTGTCAAGTAAAAAACGGTGAAGCGATCCTTCAAAGGAAATGGGTTCTTCATAGAAAGTAAACATAGCATAAGTGATGAGAGTAGAAACGCCAAACATGGTCGTGTAAAAATTGAGTAAACTTTTTCCATAGCCTTTAAGAGCCGCCCGGGTTTTTGAACCGGTGTTGATAAATTCACTTCTCCTTTTACCACTAGCAATAAAGAGTGATAAGAAGATGACGGAGAGCATCACCCAAATAGGAAGATGGTAACCGGTGGCGACTTCCCCGGCATAGGCCCGAATTATGAAAAATATAGCAATCCCGATGATATCAAAGACGGCTTTCTTTTTGAGAATAAAAGAATAGCTAAATTGCAGAACAATAAAAAAGAGGGCTAAAAGAAAGGAGGCAAGGTTGATAAAAGTGGAAATACCTAAACCAAATAGAATTAAAATGATGGCTAAATTTACCGCAAATGAAGGCTCAACATCACCTCGAGCAATGGGACGGTTTCGTTTTACCGGGTGAAGACGGTCCTTATCAATATCCGCGACATCATTAATAAGATAAGCAGCTGAAGACAAACAACAATAAACGATAAAGGCGATGACTGACTTCTCGAAAAGATCGGGGTTCATCAACACACCGTTAAAAATGACGGAGGCAAAGAGAGCTAAGTTTTTCACCCATTGACTCGGCCTTAAGGCTTCGATGACAGCCGCAAAATTAGTCTTTTGAAGAATTTTCATTTACCTTACAATAATACCAAAAGTCCGAGCAAAGAGATAATCGTACCGACAACGGTTAGACCCTGGATGGGGAAACTGACACCAGCATTAGGCAAAAGAATCCTGGTCGGACTGGGGCCTTGGGCTAAAGGCTCGGTGGTAGCGGTAGGCTGAGGAGTGGAATAGACGACGGGGGTGGCAGTGGGATTGGGAACTGGTGTGTCAGTCGGAGCGGGAATGTTGGTGGGGGTAGCTGTAGGGACGGGAGTATCGTCGGGCCGCGGAGTCGCTGTGGGCGAAGGAGTCCGGGTGGAAGTAGGTACAGGGGTGTTGGTCGGGTTGCGAGTCGGTGTCGCGGTGGAAGTGGGAATACGGGTAGGAGTGCTACCAGGTGGGATGCGGGTGGGGGTACTGGTGGGAGGAATTCTGGTCGGTGTGGGCGAGGAACCAGTTTGCTGAGATGGCGGAGAGGTAGGATTGGTCGAAGTGGTACAACCGTTGGTATAAACTACGCGATTTTCGGAGGCAGCACCACATTGGGTGGTCGGTTGTCCGGGGGGACAGGCATCGATCTGACCGCAGGAAAGGGCACTGACACTACTACAGGGAACCAGACCACCGCAATTAGTACACTGGCCGTTGTTCCAGCCTCCATTGCTACAATCGCAAACTTGGCACATCCAAGCCGAAGCAGTAGGATTGGGAATGATAGAATTGGCAGTACAGGTAGTACAACTGGAACCGGTTCCCCAGCTGCATTGGGTATTGTCCCCGACCCCTTGGCAAGTGCCGATTTTATGGCAGCTGTGAGTCCCGCTGCCACCATTAGGCAAGGTGCAGGCTTCATTATAGGTATTCTCACAAGCCTGACCAACCGAAGTGCAGGCACTAGGATAAGTAGCTTGCTCCCGAAGGTCTTGAGCCGTCCGGAATAAAGCCATGCCAGCAATAATCGACAGCACCATGAAGATGATGGAAAGAATTGCGTAGTAATTACTTGCAGAATTACGCATGGTGCTCCTTTCTTTACTTTAAAGTAAAACCATTTCAATTACAAATAGTTATTTCAAGATTAGGATTCCGGCAAAAGTCGAAATGACTCCCAACAAAGTAATAATGATGGTGGGGGCCATAACTCCAGTGACGGGAACTCCCGAGGAAGTGCTGGGGTGACTGGCCCTTTCTGTAGGAAAGGGAGTATCGGTAATAAACGGTGTATTGGCGGGCATGATAGTCGTCGGTGTCACGGCGATGGTGGCCGAAGGAGAAGAAACGAAGGCCGGACCACCGACAGCCGCCGAAACATAAAAGATGCGTGTGACCGTAGTGCCATTACTGACTGCAGTCAGAGTATATTGAGTAGCACTGAGAGTTTGCGCCAAAGGCCAGGACCAAGAACCGTCAGCACCGGCAGTAGTAGTAAAACTCTGGTTGGCGGAGGTGGAAGTCAGTTGTAGGCTAACTTGGCTGCCAGCATTGGCAGTACCCAAAAACTGAGGGGAAACACCGGCAATGTATTCACCCTCAATGGGGCTGGTAATGGACAAGGTGCCATAAGCCACCAGGGCTGTAGTGGGAGAGGCAGTGGGTGAAATGGGAAGGGTGGGGGTAGTTTTGGGAAAATTAAGAGTGGTGGTCTCCCCCAGAATGATGTCGGGAACGGGGTTGTTGTATGAAGTGTTACCAGTAAAAACTACTGGGTCCTGGTTGTCGGCCACAACGGTAATATCTTCGTCAGTGTTGGGATCCGGAGTGAACCAGTTAGCTTTGGAGGTATCGAAACTATTTGCCAAAGAGATATTCCAGTTGCCATTGGAGGTGATATAAGCGGAGAGTGGTGAAGCGCCGGGGATATTAATATAAATGATGGCTGTGGAAGCTGGAGTATGATCAGAATTGTAAATTTTCCCCCAAGCAAGATTGGAGGTGGGAATGGCGGATGATGGTTTCTGGGCAGTTTTGAACTGGTAGTTGGTGTTGTTATAGGTGTTACCGCCGCTGACGACGGTATAAGTGTAGTTGGTATTAGCTTTCAGGTCGTCGACCTGGAAATAGTGGGTTTTGGCGGCAAAATTACTGGAAGAACCGGCGCTGCGGATATCAGAAATCAAGGAATTATTAACCGAGATGGTGGCATTGCAGGCGGAAGAGGTGAGAAAGGAAATATCGGAAGATTTATCGGTAATATTAGTGACCTGGATGGAAGTAGGGTCACAGCTACCGGTGGCATTGGTGTTTTGATTACTATTGCGGCGCATCAAGAAAATACCTGCCGCAGTTCCCAGCAGTAAAACTAGTAAACCGAGGATGGTGGGAAATTTTAATTCTTTTTTCATGGTGCAGGACGGAAGCCTGGGACAGGAGTAACCGCAAGTGGGGGTGGGGGTAAGTTAAGGTCGTTTTCGGTAAATTCTTCTTTTTTCTCCAGATTATCAAGAACACTAGTATCAAGCTGCGGTTTAATCGGCTTAAGGATAATATCGGCACTAACTTTTTGTTCACTGGAGATGAGCTTATCGTAGCTTTGCTGGACGATGACGACGATAACCGCTACAAAGGTGATGATACTCAAAAATAAAAGATAACGGGAAATTTTTTTCATTGGTTGGAATTGTCCCAATATAATGATTGGGTATTGATGGAAAAGTTAAGCTGACCGGAATCAGTGGCTGTTTTGTCGTTTTGGTTCTGCAAACTGAACTCCTTCAACCTAATCAGCCGACGGTTCCGTTTAAGGGCGTCAATAAAATTGAGGGCGGCTAAGAAATTTGTTTTGTCCCCAATGGAAATGTCGATTGATTTAACGTTTTGGAGTGTATTGGCTTTAGCTTTACTTTGAATGCCAACGTCGAAGGTGCTAGCATTAACCCCTGTTTTCTCACCATTAGCCTGATACTGGATGGCGGCTTGAGCGTAGCGGGGACGATCAGGGAGGGCAGAGTCAATAATTTGGTATCTTTCCTGAACTTGAGAGAAGATATCTTGGGCAATGACGATTTGGTTAATTTTATCTTTTAGCTGAGCGGAGACAGCCTCTTTGGCTTGGATTTCTCCAATTAAACCAATAATGGTTGTAATAGCCGGTTTAATGGCAAAGACTAAAAAGAAGGTGATCAGCAAGAAAGAGGCGACCAATTCAAACGTTTGCATGGTTTTTTCGTTTTGACGTTGCTTATCCAAATATTGAATCAGCCTGGTGGAGGTGGAATAGAGATTTTGTTTGTAATCGATCATTTAGGGACCTCCTTTAGCATCAGCAATCTGGAGGGATAAATCAATGAGGTATTTGTCGTTCCGGGGCTTTTTTTCGATCCTTTTGATTTCGATAGCAGAGATTTGAGGATTAAGTGAGATGTTGGTAACAAAATCGACAATATTATCTTGTTGATCGGCATTAGCGGAAAGGGATACTTTACTGACTGGAGCGTCAGCATCGTCGACCCGGAGGTCGGTGACTACCACTCCGGTAGGAATACTTTGGGCTAAGCTAATAAGATGAGGCGGTAGATGGGAAGATTGACCGCTGAAGCTTTTAATAAAGGACAATCGATTTTGGAGTAAATCGAATTCTTGTTCAAATTCTTTGGTACTTTCAAGGATAGCTTTTTGTTGGCGTAATGATTCGGAAAGATCGGCGTTTTTGCGATCTAAATAAAACCGGGATAAAAAAGCGGAAACGACGATTAATTCGGTGACAATAATCACCACTCGGCCAACGGTTGTTAACCAACGAAAGAGCCGGCCCTGAAGCGAATTATAGTTCTCGCTGTCAGGAAGCAAAGACAGCTCTTTTTTACCTCCCATACTTAACAGTATAGCGACAATCAAGAAATAAAAACAATAGCCTTACTTTCTCAGCCTTTTAAGGTAGCGGAGGTATTCGAATAGCTCTTCGGAACGGGTTAACCAAGTCAGCCAAAAATAAACAATTAAGCCGGCAGTCGTGGTAACAATAAATAACAGGACGAGGTTAAGGGTTCGGGTGGTATCAAGAATGAAAAGGTCTAATATTTTACTGGTACCCCACATGGTGATAACCATCCCCACCGTCGCCAAAATGAGTTTGGAAGATTTTTGCAGCGTCAAGCGGAGAAAGTTACCATCAACAAGGTGGTTAAAGAACCAAATGAGGGCTAAACATTCAAGAATGTTGCCGACCGTATCGCTGATTGCCAAACCAGAAACACCCAGGCCGCTGAAGGCGACGAAATAATAGCAGCTGATGATGGTTAAGATTAACGCCGCCGCAGAAATATATAAAGGAATTTTGGTGTTATGCATGGCATAAAAAGCCCGGATTAAAATTTGAATAATAGCCTGGGAAATAATCGCCGGGGAAAGTAAGACCAGGATCCGAG
The DNA here is from genome assembly GCA_023380755.1 of Patescibacteria group bacterium. Taxonomy (GTDB): domain Bacteria; phylum Patescibacteriota; class Microgenomatia; order UBA12405; family UBA12405; genus JAMCSD01. Next base: position 226,739 of record JAMCSD010000006.1, on the reverse strand, counting down.
CGGTCGTCAGGGTAGCCGTCCAGGGGAAATGCCGGGCTCCGAAAATGATTCTTACCAAAGGAACACGGTGAACCACAAACAGAGCTGTAATCGGTAAGGCGATAAAGAGGCTCTGGAGAATAGTTTTGTAAACCGTGGAGCGGAAGGTTTCAAGTTCGTTTTTAGCAATATTTTTCGACAAGATAGGTAAGGAGGCCTGCCCAACAGTGGTACCGAATATCCGTGAGGGTAGATACATTACCTGAATGGCCAGATTAAGGAGAGACAGAGACCCTACCGATAAGGTAGTAGCAAAGAATAAAGTCACTGTATCCTCGATTTCGCCTAATCCTAGGGCTAAGGTTCGAGGAAGCATCAGGTGAATAATTTCTTTGACGCCTTGGAGCTCAGAACGGAAGGAAAAGGAATATTTGAAACCAACCCGGGAAACTACCGGCAGTTGAATAAAAAAGTGCAAAAAGGCGCCGACCACCGTCCCATAGACAACACCATAGATCCCAAAGATAGGGGCTAATAAAAAGATGCTGGCAATAATGCATAGATTGTAAACTATGGGCGAAAAAGCAGGAACAATGAACATCTGATGGACCTGAAGGATCCCGGTGACAAAATTACTTAAAAGAAAAAAGATTTGGGCAATAAGTAATATCCTGGTAAGACTGGCCATAAGAGTTAGTTGGGATTCGGTAAAACCTTGATGGCCGGCAAAACCCCCGGCAATGAGGTGGGATAATGGCCCAGCAAAAATAGCCACAATTACCGTTAATACTAAAAAGATAGCAAAGAGGATGTTGATGACATTAGAAGCTAAACGGTAAGCTTCTTTCTCATCTTTATGAAGATAAGTGGAAAATACGGGAATAAAAGAAGCCGACAAAGCACCGCTCACCAGGAGCTTGAAAATGAGGTCCGGTAAGCGAAAAGCAGCATTATAAGCATCAAGATCACCGGCACAACAAGTAAAAAAATGGGCGTAAAGAAAACGACTACGTAAAAAGCCTAAGATAGCAGAAAAGCCAAATGTTACGGCTAAAACGATTGAGGCCGAAAGGATGGAGCTTTGTTTTCGGAGACTAACTACTTTGATGTATTCCTTTATGGTCACTGCCGATTATTATAAATCAACCACAAGACGAAAACCGCGGTTGATTTGCGCCACTTTAGAGATAATAAACATGATTTTGTGGAATTCTGGTCGGAATTCAACCAAACCTTATTATTGCTAAAGTCAAAAAGATAGGATAGAATAGCCTCATTATGCCAATAGGATTATCAGCTAAAAAGTCACTGCGCAAATCGATTAAAAACCATAAGGCGAATGTCGTCTTTAAATCAAAGGTTCATGGTGAAACCAAGTCATTTTTGGCCAAGCCCAGTGTGGACGGCCTAAAAAAGCTTTATTCGATCTTAGATAAGGCAGTTAAAAAACACCTGATTCATGCCAATAAGGCTGCCAGATTAAAGGCACAATTTTCGAAAAAGGTGAGTAAAAGCGCCCCGGAAGCGGGTTCGAGCAAGACAAAGGCTAAAAGTACGAAAAAGATGTCGTAGCTCCGAAGGGTTCGCGAAAGCTGAATCAGACGGAGCGTAAGTTATACTAAGTTATAATTTAACGACATTTTTTATGGATAAGAAGAAGTTTTACATTACAACCCCAATTTATTACATCAATGATGTGCCGCACATCGGGCATACCTGCACAACGGTGGCTGCCGACATAGTGGCCCGCTACCACCGCCAAAAGGCTGAAGAGGTTTTTTTCTTAACCGGGACAGACGAGCACGGGGAAAAGGTGGCCGAGGCCGCCGCTAAAGAAGGCTTATCTCCCAAAGATTTTTGTGATCGGATTGCTCCCAGATTTGAGGAAGCCTGGAAGGGGCTGAATATTAGTTTTGATTACTTTATCAGGACCACCGACCCTCGCCATGAAAAGGTGGTTCAGGAATTTATCCAGAGAATTTATGATAGGGGTGATATTTACAAAGATCGGTATGAAGGATGGTACTGCACCGGTTGTGAAAGATTTTATACAGAATCGGAATTGGTGGACGGCAAATGTCCGTTGCACCCTAACTTACCGGTCGAGCGGAAGAGTGAAGAAAATTGGTTTTTTAAACTATCAAAGTATCAAACCAAACTTATCGAACTTTTGGAGGATCCGAATACTAATTATGCTTTTCCCGAAAGTAAAAGAAGTGAAATTTTGGCGAAGTTAAAATCGGGAATTAAGGACTTGTCGATCTCACGCGAGAAGGTTAAGTGGGGCATCCCGGTTCCCTGGGATCCAGAGCACACAATTTACGTCTGGTTTGATGCGCTCATCAATTATTACAGTGCCACCCAATTTCTGAGCGGAAAAGAAGATTTTTGGCCGGCTGACTTTCATTTAATTGCCAAAGATATTTTGTGGTTTCATACGGTCATTTGGCAGGCAATGCTTCTGTCGGCTGGGGCGGCCCTTCCTAAGGCCGTTTACACTCACAGTTTCTATATGATTGACGGACAGAAGATGTCCAAAAGCCTAGGTAATGTGATTTCCCCGCAACAGTTAGTAGACCTTTTTGGGGTTGATGGGACACGATTTTTAATTGCCCGATCATTCCCCTTTGATGGTGATTCGGATGTAGGAATTGGGAAATTTAAGGAACGTTATAATGCTGATTTGGCGAATAACCTTGGGAATTTGGTATCACGGGTCGCTAAATTAAGCGAGGGTGTGGTTCATTCGGCACCAGAAATTAAAGAGAATGAGGAAATTCGTGAGTATATAGAGAATTTTCGGTTTGACGAGGCACTGAATACTGTTTTTAAGAAATATATTGACCAGACTAATGATCTGTTAAATAAATCTGAGCCATGGAAGCTGCCGAAAGAGAGCCAGGAACGGCAAGGAGTTTTGGGGAAATGCATTAATAATTTGTTGGCAGCAGCAAATTATCTTACGGCCTTTATGCCGGAAACAGCGGAAAAAATAGAAAAGGTATTTGTCGGAGCGATCAAACCTTTGGATAAGCCATTGTTCCCGAGAATCGCATGATCGACACCCATGCTCACCTGACCAAACGACTAAACGAGAAGTTTGAACTGCCCGCAATCAGCCGGGTAATTCTGGCCGGAAGTACCCTGGAGGATTCCGAAGAAAACATCGACCTAGCCAGCCAGTTTCCGGGAACCCTATCGGCAGCAGTCGGTGTCCACCCTCAAGAAATTATTTTTGATGAAACCCGATTAGAGGATTTACTGCAAAACAATCCCGGAATTGTGGCCGTGGGAGAATGCGGCCTGGACTTTTCGCATGAGTTTAACTTTAAAGAGCAGGAACGAAAGTTTCGAGCCCAAATTGAATTAGCCATAACCTACCGAAAACCATTAATCATCCATGCCCGTAAGGCGGTTGACGAAACGGTGGTAATTTTAAATGAGTACGCCAAAATTGTGGGAGGGGTGTTTCATTGTTATTCGGGGGGCCGGAAACGGATCCCAAAAATAACCGACCTGGGGGAGCGCTGGTTTATGGGTATTGATGGCAACGTCACTTATGAAGAGGGCCTGGCAGGAGTCGTAAAAAGTATTCCTAAAGACAGGCTAGTTTTAGAAACTGACAGCCCATTACTCACTCCCCTGCCTTACCGCGGAGAAAAAAACAAACCGGATTGGGTGCTATATGTTTACCGAAAAGTGGCTGAAATTTGGCAAATGAGTTTTGAGGAAACCGAAAGGATTATTGATGACAACGCTCAGAGATTATTTCAGATAGTCTGAAATAATGTTCTCCAGTTCACGAATATCCGGGTAACGGTCAACAAAGACAACGTCACCATCAATCATTAAGACGGTTCGGCCTTGAATTCCCTGAGCATAAACCCGGCTCATATCTTTGATGTATTCGGGATCAAAATCGATCTGGAGGCGGCGGCAGACTGTTTCTAAATCAGCAAAGAGCTTTTTGCCTTGGGGAGTGCCACGATCATAAAGTTGGAGGCGCATAGTTGTTTTAAATTGTAACGTCAACGGGTTCTGAGCGGTCTGGGAGAAAGGGTCCGATGGGGACGGGGAGTTTCAGTTTTGGCAGGGGAGGGCTGGGATTCGGGGGAATTTCTGACCGAAGCGGCGTAATCCAGAGCCTGCTGAAGATGACTGTGGGCTATCAAGGCTTCGGCGGGGGTAATTAACTCCCGTTCCTGACTATGGTCAATGGCAACGGCGGCACCTCTTAGTTGGGATAAACGAAGATTGTCAATCATTGCCTCAGGGTCGCGGGGAAATAGTGGCCGATCTTCATCGAGGTAAACAAATTGAGCTTGGTCAATGACTTGAAGTAGACGGTCGAGCATCTCTTGGGTCATAATTAGATTGAGCTATTTTAAAGGTATTATACAACAAAGTTGCCACCGTCATCGGGCCAACACCGCCGGGAACGGGAGTAATATAGGAGGCTTTGGAGGAAACAGAGGTAAAATCGACATCACCGCACAGATGCCCGGCAGTATCGTAGTTAGTGCCGATGTCAACGACCACAGCCCCTTCCTTGACCATATCCGCGGTAACAAAGTTGGGCCGACCGACAGCCGTCACTAAAATGTCCGCCTGGGAACAAATTTCAGTTAAATTCTTGGTGTGGGAATGGCAGAGAGTGACGGTAGCATTTCGCTGATTGCAAAGGGCAAAAAGAGGTAAGCCGATGATAGGACTACGGCCGATAATTACAACCTGTTGGCCTTCAAATTGAAGGTGGTAGGCTTCTAAAAGTTTGATAATCCCTAAGGGTGTGGCCGCGGCTAACGCCGTCGGGTCGCTAACAAATAAACGACCGAGATTAAGAGGGTGGAGGCCGTCAGCATCTTTTTCGGGAGCAATGGCCGTAAGAACCGGAGTGGGGGTGATGGATTTGGGCAAAGGGAGTTGGATCATAAAGGCGGTGACATCGGGGTTAGTATTTAATTCATGGACTCGGCGGAGAACATCAGCGGAGGTGGCGGCGGCTGGAAGTTGGACGATCTCGCCTTTAATGCCAACCTCAGCAGCTTTCTTTTGCTTTAAAGCAACATATTTTAAGGAGGCAGGGTCATTCCCGACAAGAATAATGTCGAGACGAGGGGTGATTGGCAACTTGGCAACTTGGGATTTAATTTCGGAGAGCAGTGTTTGGGAAGTGGCCCGGCCATCAAGAAGAATCATGTGCTTAGTCTAACTTAGTTAAAATCTCGTGACCAGTAGGAGTAATCAGAACGGTGTGTTCAAATTGGCAAGATAGGGCGCCATCAACGGTACGGACCGTCCAGCCGTCCTTTTTGTCGATGACCACATCCCAGTTGGGGGAGGAATTGACCATAGGCTCAATGGTAAAGATCATTCCCGGCTGAAGAAGGACATCGTCCTGATGAGTATCGAAATGATAAACAAATGGCTCCTCGTGAAAGCGGAGCCCGACGCCATGACCACCAAGCAGTCGAACGATACCGTAGTTAAAGGGAGCAAGGTATTTTTCTATGGTCTGGCCGACACAAGCATTTAGGTACTTACCGGGAGATAATTCTTTAATGGCTAACTCCAGGGCCTGCCGGGTACGGGAAATTAGTTTGGAGGCTTTTTCACTGACTTCCCCGACAGGGTAGGTGGCGGAGACATCACCATAATAACTGTCGAGAACGGTCGTGATATCGATATTAATAATATCTCCATTCCTCAGAATTTGATTTGCTGAGGGGATGCCATGGCAGACAATATTGTTGACAGAGGTACAAATACTTTTGGGATAGCCATTGTAGCCCAGGGGAGCGGGGGTGGCATGGTGACTGACGATAAACTCGTGGGCAGCATCATTAAGCATTAGAGTGGATACGCCGGGATTAAGCAAGCCGGCAGTAAATTTCAGAGTTTCAGCGGCTAAGCGGGAAGATCGACGAATCCCGGCAATTTGTTCTTCGGTTTTGAGTGGTATTTGGCTCATCCTTATGGCTAATGATAGCAAAAAAGCCAAATGATTGCTAATTTCGTGGGAGGTTAGGAGTTAGTCTTAACGCAATTGTTTGCCAAAGGAGACACAATTTTCGTCAACATCGAGCAGGGCAAAGCCTTGGTGATTTAAGGCTTCTTTAATTTCGCCATTTAGTTCAGCGATGTTTTTGGCAGAGACTTTTTGGACCCAGACCTGGTCGTTAATGGCGGGGATAAACCGGGAGGCCACTAAAGGCTCATTAGTGACGCCTAAGGGAGTAGATTTAGTTTTAGCACCTTTGGGAGTAGTGGGGCTAGTTTGGCCGGTGGTTAAGCTATAAAGATAATTGTTGGAAACAAATACTTTGATGTCGCTATTAGCCCGGGCGGCGGCCACCAGGTGGTTTAGGCCTTCGCCATAAATCCCCCCATCACCGCCAATGACAATGACGGTTAAATCAGGACGGAAAAGCTTAATTCCCATAGCCACGGCTATCGAGCGGCCATGAAGCGAATGGACGGCGTAGGTGTGTACAAAATCAGCCATGTTCCCAGCACAACCAATATCATAGACAATGACGGTTTTTTCGGTGGGAATTGCCGAGGCAGCCAGGGCTTGCTGCAATCCGGCAAGCAGCAAAAAATCATCACATCCGGGACACCAGGTGGGAGCGTGGGGAGTGCGTAATTCGGCAATAGTAGTCATATTAAGTAAACTCCTTTATTAATTCTTCAGGATAAAAGGGTCGACCATCAAATTTGGTAATTACCCGAGTGGGATGAAAATTGATTTGGGACCTGAGGACCGTGGTTAATTGGGCTGTTTGGTTATTTTCGACGGTAATAATTTCTGGGTAGTTTTTGGTAAGAGCCTCGATTTCGGGATCTATCGGCCAAACGGTGCGGACAACCAAAGCAGCATAAGGATGACCTGCAGGAAGCAGGCGCAGGGCTTCCAAGACCGGGCCGGCCACCGAGCCCCAACAAACGATGAGTTTGGTGGCTTTGGGAGAACCATGGAGGACAGCTTTGGGTAAATTGGGTTTGGCCGAGTCGAGTTTGCGATGCCTTTTTTCCAGTTGGGCCACAGTAGTCTCACTGTCTTCGGCAGAATAACCATACTCATCATGTTCATAACTATTGGCAATAAATTCAGCGCCCTTGGTACCGGGAAGAGCCACCGGGGAAACGCCAGTGGGGGTTAGGGCATAACGCTTAAAATGGCCATCCCCTTCTTTGACGACCTCCACACTTAATGGGGTAACTTTCTTTTGGGAAAGGTCTTCCAGAGAGACGGCGGATTCAGCTAAAAATTTATCACTAACAACTAACACCGGTAATTGGTAAGCAGCGGCCAGATCCAAAGAAAGGGCTGAAAATTCGAAGGACTCGAGTTGTGAGCTGGGGGCTAAAACAATTTTGGGAAATTCACCATGGCCTGAGTTGATGGCATAAAGCAAATCACCCTGGGAGGTATAGGTCGGCAAACCAGTGGCCGGCCCAGGACGGGAAACCAAATAAAAAACCATGCCTATTTCGGTGACACCGCAGTAACTGATAGTTTCGTTCATCAGGGCAAAACCGCCGCCAGAGGTGCCAACAGCCGCCCGGGCGCCAGCAAAAGCCGCTCCGGAAGCAATGGAGGCGACGCCAATCTCATCTTCGGCGTGGACTACATGTAATTTATATTCTTGCTGTTTAGCGGCCAAGAAGTGCAAAGCGCCGGTGGCCGGAGTCATAGGATAGGCGGAATAAAAATTGCCGCCTCCTTGAATAAAACCCCACCCATAGGCTTCATTGCCATCGACCAGCTTACGATTGGCAACACCCTTAGGCGGATTAACACTTTGAAGATAGGCAGAGAGATGCTTTTGAGCATAAACCCAACCGGCATCAAAGGCCTTTATATTCATTTCAGCATTTTTACCAAACTGTTGGGTGATTTGAGCATGACAGATCTCGGGGTCAAGGTGGAATAAAAATGCAGCGAGGCCGACACAGATGGTATTGGTGACGATGACCGTGCCCACTTCAATACTCATGTCCTTGAGGGGAACAGATTCCAGGTGGCCGGTAGTCGGAGCAGCCGCCACTTTCTCGTCAGCGGCTATGAGGGTATTGGGGGTAAATTCTTTAAGATGCTGCTGCCAGTGGCCGGGGGTAATGGAAAAGAAGAGATCGACAGTATGATGGGGCGCGAAAAGCTCGCCGGTAGTAAATGTAACTTGATAAGTATTATGGCCGCCGCGGACAAGCGAGGGGTATTCGTTATAGTCGTGGACGCTAAAACCATGGGCAATCAGGATTTGGGATAAGAGCTGACCGCCAGACTTGATACCTAAGCCGGCGGGGCCGGCTAACTTAATAGTAAAGACTTTCTCCATGCACAACTATTGTAACAGTAGTTAAAAAAATTTCAGGAGCAAGTTAATTTGTGAATATTAATGACCATGCTTTTGGCGGTTTCATATTCATCTTGGACTCCACGGGAGCGTTCCCAGCCGGGGGTTAAAAAGAGGTCGGTAATAAAACCAGATTCCAAAACCTGGCGCCAGAATAGAAGGTAATCATTATGGGTGGCCCCAGAGGCAGTAATAATCTGACGAAGCTCACCTTCGTAAACGTCAAGACAAGAAAAGACCGGAAAAGAGACTTGGGTGCAAATTTGTTGGGTAAAAGAGGCGAGTCGCTGTTTATTTTTCTCTACCAGATCGGGGCCGTCCGAGTTGATGATCCCGGCCACAAATCCAATAGGGGTCGCTCCATTGTGGGAAAATTTTTTAAGGTAAGCGATAAGTTTCTTGGCAAGGTCAGGCAAACTAGTGGAATCTTTGACGGCGTCGTAGATCAGATCCTTCACCCTTTATTTATACAATAGCTTTTTGTTTTTTCTGATGGTTATATTTCCGGCCCGTGGTGAGCTTGGAATAAGCCTCGCGATAGGCAATACTGGGTAATGATTTTTGGTTTTTGGTTAAGTATTCCGCTAAAACTTCCGGGTGCTGGAAAACTAAGGAACGAAGTGCCCAAGAGATGGCTTTGGTGATAAGAATATCTCGTTCCCCTTTTAAAAGGTCGACGTGACGGATGGCCATTTTGAGCAAACGGGGATCGGGGGATAAACGTAGAGGTTTGGTTAACAGGACCAGGCTAGCACGGCGCTTGTGAACATTGGAGTCGGTGACAAATTTAGTCAAGATTTTTTCCCAGGCAGGCCAATTCCCCAAAAGTGCTTGGTCGGTGAAATTTGATTGGCACAAAACATCGGCTTCGGCCCAACCATGGACATAATTCAACCAGGAATCGAGATGCTGCGGATCGAAATCCCTATTAAATAAACGGCCAACTAAATTACCGGCAAAAAAAATTTCGTTCATACTTTGACCATTGATGTAAAGCGAGCCGATGAGATCGACAGCGGCCTGAGGAGTAAAGTCGTGCCTATCGACAAATTCTTTGATAATTTTGGTGTGGTCGGCGGTATTAAGATTGTAGGCCGGCTTATCGGAACCGCAATAATGGGCCATAAAAAGCCCACCAACCGGGCCTTGTGGATCGGCCTTTTTGAGTGCCATGACGAGTTCTTGATGATAAATATTTTTGGTCATTTTATTTTCTCTTTTGACGATATAACCGGTGTTGGTGTTGCCGAAATTCAACATTGTCCTTCCCATTAAACATTTCGACGGGAAATTTCTTGGTATTGTGGGCATACTTAATTTCGACTGCCTCTTTAAGGTCAAAGCCGGAGTCGTGGCAAAATTCAAGCAAGTACCAAAAGATATCGGCGGCCTCTTTTTTGATTTCCAAAAGATCTTTGCCCTGAAGATTTTTGTCGAGACGGCCCAGAGTGACATCCCATTGGAACAGCTCCAGTAGCTCGGCGGCTTCGATGACGATGGACTTAGCTAAGTCCTGGGGGTGCTGATGCCAGCCATGAGCGTGGTTAAATTGCAGAATGTCTTGAGCTAATTCATCCAGCGTTTTAGTCTTCATTTTGGTGAGGGTATGAACATAAAACGTTGTCGGGGGCTTGGACTCCGCAAAAGTAGTCGCAGATGGAGGTGTTTTTGATGGCACATTTGTGGGTCGTGCCGCTGTTTTCGGCCTCGTTCCAGGGACAAAGATCCTGTTTCCAGGTGACGTTTTGAGCGCTGGTTAAATCAATATCCATGTTAGCCCCATGGAGGGTTTTGGGCTGGTGTTTCATGAGTCAAATGAATAAATAATGTGTTCAAAGTTTTTGATGCGATTTTGATCATCAAGCTCGATCCCCTCTTTTTTATAAAGTTCACGTCTCATTTTGTCGTATTTTGGTGACAACCAAACTTTACCATCGGAATAGACTATACGGTGCCAAGGAATTTTGTCGACATCAGGAGATTTGCCCAAAATGTAGGTGACCATTTGAGCCATCCTGGGATGGCCACCGGCGGCGACACAGAGGGTGGCGTAGGTGGTGACCCGACCCGGCGGGATGGTGAGGGCGAGGCGCCAAAGATTTTTACTAAATTCGCCGGGTTTCATTTCTTCACTGTATTTTTAATCTCCTTAAAATACTTTTTGCCCTTGAGTTTTTCGGGCAGATAGTCGTCCACTTCGGGATACATTTCATAGCCTTCGTGGTAACCGATATCTTTCATTAAGTCAGTGACAGCATTGCGGATATTAAGAGGAATGGGGAGGTTACCCAGTTCTTTAACGTCTTTGCGGGCGGCTTGAAGGGCATCGTAAGCGGAACGGTTTTTGGGAGATTTGGCCAAATAAACCACACCGTGAACCAGGTTGATAGCGCACTCGGGGTAACCGATTTTGGTCACCGCTTCAAAGACGGCGTTGGCAACTAAAAGTGCCGAAGAATTGGCAATGCCAATGTCTTCGGAGGCAAAAATGACCATGCGTCGGGCAATGAATTTGGGATCTTCACCAGCCTCGACCATCCGGGCTAAATAATAGACAGCGGCATCGACGTTGGAAGCACGCATTGATTTGATAAAAGCGGAGATAGTGTTGTAGTGCTCTTCGCCTTTTTTGTCGAAACGGAGGAAGGAATTTTGAAGGGTGGACTTGAGGGTATCGATGGTCAGTTTTTCGTAAAGGGTATAAGCATTATCGATCATAGTAATAGCCTGGCGGGCGTCACCGTTGGCCATATTGACCAACCAGTCAGTAGCTTCTTTAGACATTTTAGTTTCGAGGGTTTTGAGACAGCGGCTGATGACTTCGCGGATTTCGTCGGGGGATAATTCATTTAAAACAAAAACGCGACAACGGGACAAGAGTGGGGCGATGACTTCGAAACTGGGGTTTTCGGTGGTAGCGCCAATGAGGGTTAAGATCCCCGATTCGACATAAGGGAGCAGGAAATCCTGCTGGGCTTTATTGAATCGATGGATTTCGTCCAAAAATAAAATTTTTTTAACCAGGCCGGGAGAGGGATTAGTGCCAACTATCTTTTTAATGTCGTCTTTGCCAGCGGAAACAGCCGAAAGTTCGTGGATTTCTGCATCGGTTTCTTTGGCTAAGATCCGGGCTAAGGTAGTTTTACCAACACCGGGCGGGCCCCAAAAGATCATCGAAAAAAGCGTTTTGGATTCGACGGCAAGGCGTAATGGTTTGCCCGGACCGACTAAATGTTGTTGACCGATGAACTCATCAAGATTCTTGGGTCGAAGTTGGTCAGCGAGTGGTTGAGTGGTATGAAGAGGCATATGAGTTTGGTTTTTCTTCGGGTATACAAAGAATAGTGGAAACGGCGGTTTAAGTCAATAGCAGCTTTCGGTGATTTTAAAAAATTCTTAGTTGGGTTGAAGATCCAGGTCGCTGAGCTTAACAAACTCAAAACCTTTAGCCCGCAGATAAGGGATCACAATGGGTAAGACCTTGGCAGTTTCCGGGGCATTGCGGTTACCATGAAAATGAAACAACAAAATTGAACCGTTTTGGGTCCGGGTTTCGACAGTATTTATAATGGCTGGCTCATTAGAGTTAAAGGAATCACCGCTGGCGTTATCCCAACCGACAACAGTGAGACCATAGGAATTGGCTAATTTGATGTCTTCTTTGGTCTGACAACCGCCGGGAAAACGGAAATATTGAGGTGTGATGCCGGTCGCTTTAAAGATGGCCGCTTGGGATTTTTCGAATTCACCCTGGGGGCCCCAGGCGGGCATGGGGGGAAGGGCAAAACAAGCGGAAGTAAAACGAGGGTGAGAATATGAATGGTTAGCAATTTCAAATAAGGGGTTTTGGGCTAAGGACTTAGCCACTTCAGGGTAGAGCTCGGCCCACATGCCGGCCATAAATATTGTCGCCGGAATTTTTTCCTTATCGAGGTAATCAACAATCGCCTGGTTGTACCAACTTTTAACCTCACCGCGTTGCAGCTCCTGAACCATGAAAGGCGTCATGTCGGCATCAAAAGTAAGGGCAATTTTGCGGGAATGGCGAGAGCCATGAGTGACGTATGACAGATCTTGGTGTTTTTTGATTATTGGTTGGCCTTTAGGGATGGGGGCAATAGTCGACTGTCGGGAAGAATGTAAATTAATGAAGAGAGCGTACGCGACACCAGTAAGAAAAAAAACAAAAACAAAAAACCACCAGAATTTAGCTAAAGAAGAAATTTTTGGCAGGCTCATAGAATCTATTTTACATTAAGTTTTCCGGCATAGCTTGGCAAAGATTGTCTTATGGGCTGTTAGAAACTATTTTAAATAGAGTATAAAAAAATATTATTCCATAACAAAAAGTATCAGTTGTGACTTTGATATGGTTTGATATCTTGACTGAATCTCCTACTAGAATCATAATTGTTTATCTATCATTTATTTAGTGTGAGTTATAGATTAGGAGTCTATGAGAAAGGTAAAAAGGAAAATAATAGAGGATAAAGAAAGGTTTGTTCCCAAAACGCGCCAGCTTTTGGTTATCAGTTTTTATGACCCAAGGCTGGCTGGTTAATTTTTTAAAGTTAGGGGGTGAAAAATTATGACTAAATTATCAATTCTTGGAGGGATTGCGGCATTACTCTTAGGGGTGGTACCGGCTTTTGCTTATAGCGGTATTCATTTTGATACCAGCTCAAGCGCCATGTCTAATACGGGAAATAATACCCAAGAAATATTTTCAATGCTTAAGAAAAGCATGAATAACAGCAGTAATGTTACCGGAGGCTCACAATCGATAACTACTGGGGCGGCTAGTGCAACTTCTAATAGCTCAACGACAGTTAACTTAACTGCTAATACGCTAGGGGGAGTACTGGATGGGCTTTCATTAGGAGTAGGTGGATATTATCTGCCTAAGGTGCATATAGACACCTCGTCCACAGCCCTATCAGACACAGGCAATAATTACCAAGGGATGACGTCGACTGTATATAAATCTATGTTTAGTTCCGCTAATATTGGCGGTGGATCTCAGACTACTAATACTGGAAATGCGACGTCAACTTCGAATGCTAGCACTCTGGTCAATGTTAGTATTTCGTCTTTATTGGATTAATGAAGTGACCAACTCCTGACAGCAATCCCGACATTACGCCGGGATTGCTGGTCAGATTAAAAATTCTTAAATACTCTGAAGTTAAAACGAATTAAATTATCGATTGTTGTTTCGTTTTTGGCACTATTACTGTTTGGTAATAGTACAATTTTGTGGGGACAAACAGTTGATCCGAGCGCCACACCAACGACTATTCCTGAAACCCCCACTAGTCCCCCACCAGAGCCGACTGTGATGATAACGCCAACGGAGTCACCAGCTCCCACCGAGCCAACTCCCCTACCAACCGAAACAACGGGGCCGACAACCACAGAAACACCAACTACGACTCCGAGTAACTTAACACCGAGCAGTACTGATTCACCAACTCCTGATCTGTCCGCTACCCCAACACCCACTGGTGACCCAATAACACCGATGATCTTAAGCAACGAGGCCACACCGTCGGCGACACCGACACCAACAACAGCAGTCAATGTGGGCAATAGCAATACGGCGACTTCAACAACCGGGAATAACAATAATAATGGCAACCAAACCGAAACCGCCAGCGGAACAGCCAGTAGTGAAACAAATGCCAGCAACCAAGTAAATACCGATACCAGCAGTACAGTAGGGACAACCCAAAGCAGTACGGCCAACAGCGGCAGCAACGAAGGAACAGGCAGCAGCGGGGTGGTGGTAACCGCCGGAGATGCGGCAGCTTATGCTAATTTAGTGAACCTGATAAATTCTTCAAGTGTCGGTTCCCATGTGCAAATTTATTTCATCACCCTAGACAGCGGCACTAGCGGGAATTTAGACCTGAATGCCATGTGGAAAGCAATCCAGCAGTCGGCCAGTACCACGGGAATGACTATTAGTCCGGCAACTTCGGTGGGGTCAAGCCAGCCAACCAATGTAAATAATGAAGTCACCGTAAATGCCGGTAGCGGCGGAAATAATACGGTAAGCATTAATGGTAACAGCATTGTCCTAACTGGTGACGCAGCAGCAGTAGCGAACGTGCTTAATTTTATTAACACTTATTGGGTAGCAACTAATATGTTGACCGGAGTAATTACGGTCAGAAATTTTAACGGCAACATTATTTTGCCCCGTCCAGAATTATTTTCCGGAGTAGTGGGAGGCAGCCCGGGAGCAGCCGGAGGCGGACCAGTAACGGTGAACAACAATATTGCCACTCAGGCTAGTACTGGGGAAAACCAGGCAAACGGTAACAGCAGCACCATTGCAACCGGTAATGGAACAGCGGCCAGTTCGACGGAAAATGTGTTGGGGCAAATTATGAATGGAAATAATGCTTACCAAATTACGGTTAATGGGAAAACTTTGTTAGATATCTTAACGACCGATCCAAGTCGGGTGGGATCTATCCCGGCCATCGGTGGTTATGGAGCCGTAAATTTAACAAATTGGATTAAGGCTTTAGCCGCCAGCGGGGGCAACAGTGCGGCGGCCGCGGGGATGGCGAATATTACCACGGGTAACGCCTATGCTTTGGCAAACCTATTTAATTATATTAACAGCCAGTGGTGGTATAGCAATTGGTTTCGGGGAATTATTAATGTGGTCGGTGATTGGCATGGGAAAATCATTTTTGCCTATCCGGATTTAGCAATTGCAGTGGACCCAAGAAAAACCGAGGAAGCGCCAGGAGGCACCCTAACCCTAACCTTACATTGGACCAACCAAGGGTATGATGAGGCCCGCAACTCACGGATTTATTTAAGCTTGCCGCCGGGAACGAGGTATCTTTCAGATACGAGCGGAGTAGGTCATCAAATTACCGGCGATAAGGTTAGCTGGGATTATAAGGACTTGTCCCAAGGAAGTTCGGGAAATTTCCAGGTAAACTTGGAGGTTGATCCGAATATTTTCAACGAAACCAGCGCTGAAGGACCGGTAAAATCGGTTTGGGCAGCCAGCAATACAGCCCAAAAATTACTCACCGCTTATGCCCAAATTTCATCAACTGACCCGGATGCCGATTTAACTAACAATAGTGCCACCAGCGAGATTGTGGTGGAACAAAATCTGGGTGATACCGGTGATAATGGGTATAATGATACCCTAGCGAACAGTAGCGAAGGCACTGATCACCGCCAGCCAGTAATTGTGATTGGAGCAAAAAATAATGTCGGGGAGTTTGTGTACCCCAACGACGTGGTGACATTTGAAATTAAGGTGAAAAATTCCAGTGATGCGCCTTTATTGAATGGCCAACTCGTCCATAGGTTGGTTAATCCCCAAGGCAAAGAGATTTTTTCAACTACACTGCCAATCGGGAAAATTAATCCCTTCCGGGAAGGGACCATCCGGTTTGGATTACCCTTGACCAAGGTATTTGGCAATGCAAAAGTAGTGGGAGGAAGCTATCAAACAGTGACTCAAGTTCAGGGTGTGGCGGTAGATGGGACAGGAGTCAGCTCCAATGAAGCCAACACAACCTTTATAATAAAGTCAGGACAAGTAGTGACGGCAGCAGTCCAACCAACGAGTGGAGTGATTATGGGAGTCCAGGATTCACAACAAAAACCAGTAAATTTATTGCCCTATTTACTACTCCTCATGAGCTCATCGAGTTATTTGTGGATGGCTTCTAAACGACTGATGCATCAACAAACCGTATCGTGGGTCAGCTACTCGATTATTTTAGTGGTATTCGGCATCTTTTTGTTCACTGCCAGCCAGTTGTTGTATTATGGTAAACATAATAATTACATAGTGAACCTGCCAAAGCCGGATATTATTGCTTTGCGGGCGCTGACCCCTCGAGGGAAATAAAATTATGAAAACAGTTAGCTTACCTGATCTACCTTACGACTACAAAGCTTTGGAGCCGGTGATATCGGCGGAAACGCTCCGACGGCACCATGACAAACATCATCTGGCTTATGTTAATGGGACAAATGCAGCGCTAGAAAAATTAAACAAATACCAGAGTGAAGGCGGGGAGATCGATATTAAAGCAGTATTGCGTGACTTGTCATTTAACTATAACGGCCATAAATTGCACGACATTTTTTGGAAAATTATGAGACCGCCGCAGGAAAATAACGAGCCTAACGACCGCCTAAAATCGATTTTAGCGGCGGAATTTGCTTCTTGGGAATCTTTTATGAAGGAATTTAGCGCGGCGGCAGTAGCGGTGGAAGGTAGCGGTTGGGCGATGTTAAGTAAAACTGCCGATGGACTAGCCATTAACCAGGTAGAAAAACATAATGCGTTGTGTTTGGCTGGATCACAGGCGATTTTAGTACTGGACGTCTGGGAGCATGCTTATTATCTTGATTACCAAAACGACCGGAAAACTTACGTGGAAAAATGGTGGCAGGTAGTCAATTGGGAGGAAGTGGCTAAACGCTTAGGATAGGATTACAATTCTTTTTATGACTGATAAAAGGGATACTTCCTGGCAAAAAGTAGGTAAATGGTATGGGAAAGTGGTGGGGGAAGAAGGCCATTATTATCACCAGCATGTCATTTTTCCAAACCTGTTGCGGTTAATAAAACTAAACAAAAGCCAAAAACTTTTGGATTTGGCATGCGGCCAAGGGGTACTGGCGCGGGCCATCCCCCCAGAGGTTACTTATTACGGTTTAGATGCAGCGGCGCAATTAATTAACGAGGCTAAATCCAGGGACAATAATAACCATCATCACTTTGTGGTTGCTGACATCACTAAACCGTTTACCTTGCCCGAGCAGTTTGATGTGGTGACCATTATCCTGGCTTTACAAAATACGGCCCATCCCTTTAAGGTGATTGCTAACGCCAAAAATAATTTAAAGGTCGGCGGCAGATTAATTATGGTATTAAACCATCCAGCTTTTAGAATCCCCCAGTATTCCAATTGGCAGGTAGACGCAGAGAAACAAGTCCAGTATCGCCGCATCGGGGCTTACCTTAAACCGAAAGTAATTGGAATAACCGCTCACCCAGGAAAAGCTAACAGTGAAGAGACGGTAAGCTATCATTACCCGATTTCCAGTTTGGTGGAATTTGTTCATGATAACCGCATGGTGGTGGTCTCGATGGAAGAATGGGTATCGGATAAAAAGAGTACCGGGATAAAAGCAGCAATGGAAGATACCGCCCGAGAAGAAATTCCCCTTTTCATGATGATCGAATGCCAAAAAATCCCTTGACAAATTAGCAGATTTTGATTTAGACTGCTAATACAATTAATAGTTATTTGCTAAGGAGGGATTATGCGGTATTTACCATTTAGGCCATTATTTAGCCGTTCCTGGATGCGGCCGTGGGACGAAGACGAAGAGAGTTGGTTAACACTCCCAGAAATGAATACAGGCCTTAACGTTTACGAAGACGACAACGAAGTTACCGTGGAAGCAGCTGTGCCAGGTATTCCAGCGGAAAAAATTAAAGTAACTTATGATAACGGATTGTTGCGCATCAGCGCCCATGAAGAAGAAAAAGATAAAGAGGAAAGGAGTAAGAAGGGGCGGACGGTCCACCAGTGGCAGAGATCGGCGACTTTTGATTATGCCAATTATTTACGGCGGCCAATTGATCCCAAGACGATAACGGCGGAGACGAGGGATGGGGTATTAATGGTGAAGGCGAAAGTAGCGGAAGAAGCCAAAGCGAAGGAAATACCGGTGAAAGTGGCAGTCAAATAGACTTAAGAAGCATAATTTCGGCGGGGGTTAAAGGCCGGGCCTGCCCCGCCGAAAGAGACCCAATTTTCAAGGGGCCAATAGCAGTGCGGTGTAAAGTGAGGACGCGGTGATCAAAGTGAGCCATCATCCGCCTAATTTGACGGTTTTTACCCTGATTAAGAGTTATTTCGAGACGGGTGGGGGGAGAATTTTGGGGAGTGATAGTGGCTGGAAGCGTGGGGCCATCTTCGAGAACGACACCCCGGCGGAGGGCGGTTAACTCGGAAACAGTTAAAGGCCGGTCGATAGTCACTAAATAGGTTTTAGGTAAGTGATAGCGGGGGTGGGTCAGACAAAGGGCAAGATCACCATCATTGGTCAATAAGATGAGTCCGGTGGAATCAAAATCAAGCCGACCAACTGGGTATAATCGT
Organism: Patescibacteria group bacterium; assembly: GCA_023380755.1. GTDB lineage: Bacteria > Patescibacteriota > Microgenomatia > UBA12405 > UBA12405 > JAMCSD01. Next base: position 208,237 of record JAMCSD010000006.1, on the reverse strand, counting down.
TTTTTGATTTTAAGGTAATCCGTTACCGTTGGCCGGCCACGATCGTCTTTGGCGGTGGAAACAACGTGAGGAGGTTTGTTGAGCAGATAATATAATTTTTGATGGTCGAGGGTTAATTTCTCTCCACGGTAAGTGACTAAATCTTTGCCGGGATCTATTTGTTCCCCGAGTGTGGCCGGATGATGATTGACAAGGATCTTTTTTTGGGAAATAAGTACATCCGCCGCCCGGCGAGAGCAAACACCGGCAAGACTTAAAAATTTATTGATCCTCATGCCTCATAGAATAACACTGCTCTCCTCGGAAACAACTTTTTCCGACACCGGAATCTTGATGTAAACATCATAGTTCATCGGGTCAGTCCCGACAAATTCTGCCTTGCCTTTGACAATGTCTTCAAAAGGTAAACAATGAGGGCAGCCACCTTTTTCGCAAACAAAATGTTTTAATTGCCGGGCCAGTTTTATCCGTTTGGCAATTTTGAGAATAGAATGGCGAGACAGTTCCAGATCGGGTAAAACTTTAGGCTCGAGAACATCACTGCGGTCGAGATACCAATAACTAGCTTTACTGACCTGCCGATGCTGACAATGGTGAACGAGCAAATGGTATATCGGCAGCTGGAGAGAGTCGGGATCTTCGTCATATTTACTGGTCTTAAAATCGATAATATGAACGCTGTCGGTCTCGGGTAAATATTCCAACCAATCGATCTTGCCACAAAGTATTAAGCCGTCATCTTCAGAGAGCCAAAAATGGGGCAGGTCTTGTTTGATTTTGACAGCCGGGTTGACGAGGGGGCCGCGGTTTTGATTAACCCGAGCGATCATATCTAGCCCACGACTTTTGTAGCGGTATTCCGAATCGGAGTCAATAAAACCACCGTTCTTGCCACTGACTTTTTGCCAGGATTCGGCAAATATTTCGGCTAAGGGACGGCGGAAACGATCCTTGGCGGGTAAGACTGATAAACTCTCCAGTGCTTCGTGGACAGCCTGCCCCAGAGCCAAAGACGGCGACATCAGTTTTATTTTGTGGCCGGTGCGGGGATCCTTGTAAACATTTTTAAGGTAATAGGAGCGTGGACACTTTAAAAAATCACTAATGGAAGTGTGAGAAACCCAGACAGCAGAATAGGTATCCGACATGCTTAAGCATAGCAAAGCCTAACCGGAATTCACAAGCTTGGGGAAGCTGAGCGGCAGGTTGGGAAAATAGAGAAGGTTATGAAAGGTATTAATAAAGAAAGGTAAATTCAGGAAGAGAAGTAAAACAGCCAAACCGAGAGGGAAAATAATGAGGATGAGATAAATCAATTTAGGAACTATATTAACGGTGGTACTGCGTTCGATAGTCAGCCAGCGGATAGCCTGATAGTTGCGTCCTAAGAAAATCAGATAAATAACGGGGATTGTCAGATTAAGTATTATTTCCAGAACATTAGCCAGCGATTTGAAAGAAACAGTGGCCGCCAGTAAGCCGACAGCAATATAGAGCATGGCGATAGTACCGATAAACAGGACCAACCTCTGAATTAGACTCCAAAAATAGGGTTGCAACCGCAACCGGCTGATGTGAAGGGCGGTAAAACCACCGACCTCCTCGACCATGAGCACATAGGGGGCAAAGATGGAAAAGATGGAGAGAATAATGCCGGGAATTAAAAGCAAAAGGCTACCGCCAAAAGTGAGCAGAAGGAAAAGGCATAATAACCAACATAAAGCCCAAGTTTTCTTAAAACTGGCGGCCAGGATTTGGGTGAAAGAAGGCTTTTCTTCTAGGTGGGCAATCAAATAGAGGAAAGAGGTTTGGAGCCAAAGTTCACCAATGATTAGGAAAAGGAAATAAAGGCCAAGCAAGGAAACAACGACAACGGGTGAAGGCGGAGAGGTCAAGAGGTCATTGTCAACGGTAAATTTTAGCAGGAAAATGGGGATAAGAATTCCGGCGCTTAAGAAGAGGTAAGGTGAGGCAGCGACTATTATGATATAAAAAAAATTATCCACGAAGTGATAAAGTGATTCGTTTAAGAGTTCGAGGAAATTAGGATACCGCGGCTGTGAAGACAAAGGCTTGGCTCGACCAACTTCATAAGAAATCAAGTGCTTGGGGGAGGCAGCCAAGGGCGGAAGAGGGTCAAACGACAAAGGCGACGCAGGAACAGCAGTGGTCACAATATCATTATAGCGGATTGGTTTTATTTAGAATAAGCCCATCTGTTGGCTGAGAGGATCCATCGGATAGGAGAAGTCGACTGTAATAGTACGGGGAGTATTCCATTTATCTTTATACTTTAAATGGCCATGAGTTCGGCCGTAATCATAAACTTCTTTGGTCACTAAGACATCGTGTTCACAATACTCTTTAAGTTTTTTAAGAGAGCTGGTGGAATGCTCAAGCCAATAAAGTACGGCGTTGATCCCATTATCGGTTTTGGTAATCCCTAAGGTTTCGGAAGCGACGGCATTCAACCCCACCCGAAATCCGGTTTTTTCCTTCAACTTATCCATAATGTCTAGGTGAGGAATTTTCTTGAGGTCGTAAGGGCATAAAGGCGCCAGAGCGGGAACGTCAAAATGAATGGAATTGTAACCGATAATCCGATCAACGTTGCTAAAATGAGCCCATAGTGAGGGTAATTCACTATCCCAAAAGCTAAGCATCTCCCCTTTTATTTCCCGGCCGTTTTCATTTAAGGTACGTTTATAAAGAGAAACAAGGGATACCCCAAGGTCGGCAGGATTAAACCCGATAATTTCGTCAAATAGTTTTTTGGTTTCGATGTCGAAAATGACTTCCGTCAGCATAGAATATAATAGTATTTTAGTACGAGCTGGTGAAAACTGGCAATTCTTGAAGATAGATTAATTCATCTTGATATTGCGGGCTCTGTTTAAAAATGGAAGCGACAGCGACGATATTGACGCCAGAAGCCAGGAGGAACTTTTGGAGGTTTTTGACCGTGATACCGGAAGAAACAACATCGTCAACCACGATGACCCGCTTGTTTTTAATCCGCGCCACATCGGGGCCGTCAAGAACCAACATAAAGGTTTTGTTTTTCAACTTGGTTTTATAAATTAAGGGGGCAATCATGTAGCCTTTGACACTTTTGCGGCAAACAATAAATTGTTTTTTAGTTAATTCTTGAGACAAGGCAAAAAGAAGAGGAACAACTTTGACCTCAGGACCGACCAAATAATCAAAGTTGAGCGGCTGCAGTCTTTTGGCTAATTCCTCAGCTGATTTTTGAGTCATTTCCACGTCACCTAAAAGTGAGAAACTGGCAATTTTAATTTTGGGGGCAATAGAAATGATGGGTAGATTACGTTTAAGGCCAAAAAAATTGAGCGAATAATAATCCATTTAGGGCATTAATCTATATGGTTGAAGGATTGGGCTTCCAAAAACCCGGAGACGTTTTTTGGAAGGTCGGAATATGCCCCAGAGCTCTTAGATCAGTCCGCCAGGGAAAATTAATTTCCTCTAACTCCCCTTGCCATTTGTGGCCCTCAGTTAAAACCAAGGCGACTTTAACATCAGCCGGTTTCGCCCGAGAGACTAGATCAATAGATTTTTTTAAACTAATGCCAGTATTGGCCACGTCATCAATGACTACCACCCGTCGGCCAGCCACCCGATCCACCAGATAAGGATCAAGACAAATGGGCTTGGGGGCACTGGTGACTGATTCCACCATAGTCACCAAACTTTGGTCCTGCCAATATTTCAGGGAGTTGGTTAAGGCGACAAAATCAGGAAGGCCTAATCGGTCGGAAACCTCCCAGGCCAAGGGGAAACCAAGGGTCGGAATACCAATAATGGTATCGGGATGCCAATCAGTTACCTGCTCCGTGAGCATCATGGACAAGCGGTGAATCACAGAGTGGGGGGATTGAAGGGTCATCAGCAAAGAAATAGCCTGTTCGGGATCCGGCAACGGCCGAAATGGTAATTCCAGGGTAGCGACTGAACCACGAACCGTCCGTAGTTCGACAGCGTAAAAATTCGGGTGGTTTTCGGTAGATGGAGAATAGCCGTCATAAATGGCGGTAGTATATTTTCGGTCTAAGATTTTAGATGACATTGGCTGCCTTTTTTACCACGGAAGCGGTAAACCTAAATGATTAAATAAGGATTTATCTTGAAGAATTTCCGGAGCAGCGCCACTAGCCCGCAGTTCGCCATGGTCAATAACATGAACATGCTGGGCAGCATCGGCAATAAATTTAAGGTCATGAGAAATAATCACCACAGTGGTCCCCTGCTGCTGGAGATTTTTGATAGTAGCGACTAATTTTTCACGATCCCGCCGCGTCTGCCCTAAAGTGGGCTCGTCAAAAATCACCACCGAGGGGTTAGTAGCAACGACGCTGGCGATCGCTAAGCGCTGCTGCTGACCGGCAGATAAATCCCAAGGGGAACTATCAGCATAATTTTCTAAATCAAAATCCTTAAGGCTGACCGCCGGAGGGCGTTTGAGAATCGAGGCGGTATGGGAAAACTCTTCTTTCACGGTTTCGTCGACAAACTGTTGGGAGGGATTTTGGAAAACGTAACCGACGTTTTCGACTAATCGAGGGGAGGTCAAATTGTAGGGAACTTGGCCGTTAATAAAAACTTCACCGGCCGACGGCTTAATTAGGCCGGCAATAATTTTTGCCAGAGTGGTTTTACCCGAGCCGTTTTGACCAACTAAAGCTTCACAAGAACCGGCCGTAATATTTAAAGAAATGTCTTTAAGGACGGGGGTATCTTTGGAATAGGCAAAAGAAATATGGGACAGCTGAACAACGGGAGAGCCGGTAAATGGTTCCCGGAACTGGATTTCGCCAGAGTGGTTTTCGAGGCCGGCAGCTTCGGCTAAATCGGCTCGCTGAAAAATTACCTGGGGTGGGCCATCATAAATCAGCTGACCGCTCTGAAGGACCAGGACCCGATCAACGGTCTTTGCTAGCCAGCGGACATCGGAATCAACTAAAACCATGGTTTTGCCAGAGGCGCGCTGTTGCTCCACAATTTGCCTGACGTCCATTTGGCCGCCCGTATCGAGAGCGGAAATTGCTTCGTCGAGTAATAAAACTTCAGGGTCCATGGCTAAGGCGGAAGCGATGGCAACTCTTTGACGTTCGCCACCGGATAATTGCTGGGTGTTTTTAGCCCGAAGATGAGTAATATTGAGTTCATCAGCAATTTTTTTAATCCGATACTCGATTTCTTTTGGTGATAGAGCAATATTTTCCATACCAAAGGCTAAGGCGTCATCAACATTTAAACCAAAATTTTGGGTAGAGGCGTCCTGAAAAACAATTTTGACGTGACGCATAAGGTCGTAAATGGACAAGTGTTGGATACTGGCTCCCCGAAATAGGGCTTCGCCTTCATACTTGCCATCTTGGACCATGTGGGGAATTATCCCGGAGAGAAGATTGAGAGCGGTAGTTTTACCACCGCCGCTTTCGCCGATGATACCGACTGCTTCACCAGCTTGAATATGACAATTAACGTCTCTGAGAGCCGGAGAATTGGTCTGATCGTATTGATAAGATAAGGCATTTAGGCGAAATATTTCTTCTGGAGTGGACATAATAGTTTATATTTTTAAGGAAATTTCCTGGAGGGAGTGTGAGGGCAATCCCTCCAGGAGAAAGTGAAGGTTAAACAAATAAAAAGGCAAGTGCCGCAGCAAAAACCACCAACAAAGCAGCATAGTCCATCAGGGAAAAGCGGATAATCCGAAATTGGGTGCGACGACGACGGTTGGAGTAAGCATAATTAGTTAAAGCCAGGTTGATATTTTTGATGACATCGATCATGCGGTTGACTAACGGCATACCGAGACGGAGTGACTTTTTAGCCCGTTCTAGAGCTTTACCTTCAGTGATCGCCTCACCACGAGCCCGGCGGACCTGAGCCATGGTAGCGATTTCCGTCAAGATAGTCGGAATCATTTGGAAGGCAATTCCAACAGTAAAAGCTGCTGATTCGATAAAAGGTGCTAATTTACTTTCAGGATTTCGGGGCTTAAGACTGCGAATGGCGGCTGTGATTTGGCTATAGTTTGTGGTCTGAAAAAGAAGAACGGAGGCGGTGACCATCACGTATACCCGCTCCATTTGAATGGCCAGGACATTCGGATTAACAGTGTGAGTCATGATCAACTGGGAGATCGACTGGGTCACGGCCAAGAAAAGCATAAAAGCGATAGCCTTGGGGGTGACTTTGGAAACTAGCATCAGGAAACGGCGGGCCAGCAGCCACACGGGGATGATCGAGAGCACGACCAAAAGAAGCGGTAAAGGCTCCATAAAATGCAAGGTGAGAGCCGATAGAAGAAACATCCAGATGATCCTAACCCGAGGGTCGAGACGTTCGAAAAAGGGTTTAGAGGGCATATCACCTCCAGACAACGAGGAGTAAGATTGGATTCCAGGTAATCCAATCTTACTTATGGGCCTTAAAAGGCGTGCATCACTTTCCACTGGCGACGGGTGGCCTTGAGCAGCCAGAGAGCTCCGACTCCGGTGAAAAGGACCATCATGGGGGTATCCGAGACGATGCCAATCAAGCCAAAGCCCGTCCAGAATGGCAGTTGGATAGTGGCATTAAGCGAGATACCGACAAAGACCGACATGAACAAACCAGCGAAGAGACTGACTAAACCCGCCCGGATATACCACTGACGAGGGTTTTGGAGAATGGTGTTTAAGAGGGTTTCATTGTTATCATTTCCACGCAGCAACATAGCCGGGATCCAGCCTGTCAAACCAACAAAAACACCATCGACTAAGGGGGTATGGAACGGCAAGAAGAGGTTCGACAATACACCCCATACAATGGTAGCCACATAACCACTGACGAAACCGGTGCCGCGGCCAAAAACTATCCCGAAGATGCAGGGCAGCATGGCAAACAGACGCAGGTGAATCCCGGGGGCCAGTTGAATCGGGTTCAAATAAGCCCAGAGGACACCGGTCAGAGCACCCAACACGGCACCACCGACTAAGCCGTAAACTCCATCAACCTCGTTTTTGCCATCAGTCAGGCGTAGCCGAGAACGATTTTGATAGAGCAACACGCCGGCCATAACTAGCGCCAGCACTAAAAAGACCAACTCGACCGGATCAGCACTAATACCAGCAAGCAACTGATTCAAGTAGTTAAGCACGACTAACCTCCAGTAAAAACAACAATTCCTACAGACGATGGCGAACTGCCTAATATGCTATCCCTGGTTAGCAAAGCAGCGGAGTAGCCTGCCCCGACTCCGCTACCTTGCTAAACCAAGTAGTTTAACCTTCAACTTGTTAAAGGGCAAAACGGAAAGATAACGCGGTGTTACCGCCCGTTTAGGAAACTAAAAAAAGCCCGCAGTGGAAACCAACAAATCGAGCTTTTGTACAAATTTAGCCATTTTATTTTTTATTTGCCCCCGGCGTTAGAGGCGGTTTTTATTGTGAAGACACCTCAGTAAAACGCACGGTTAACAAGGTGTCAAGAGGTTGTTATAATGAATTATGATTTTACGAAATATCAACCCCATTCTGTCGATTATTTTTGGATTTCTTATCCTAGTAAATCCGAAACTATTAAGCGTCTTGGTGGGGATATATTTAATCGCTACAGGCCTCATAACTCTGGGATTTTTACGGTTCTAATCACTATCCCGGAGGCGGGACTCATAGGTCAAAGCGTATACCGGGCGAGCGCGAAGAATAGCTTCAATTTCCCGGTAACGAGAGTTAGGGACAATTAGTTCACCACCATGCATCGGAATCCCTTTGGTGGAACCTGATCCCCGATCCAGCCCTTCTTTAGTAGCTAAATCAGTCGGGGTTGGTACTAGCGGGTCTTCTTCAAGCCGCTTGTTGTTATTGAACCCTTTTTTGGAAACATAATCTTGAGTGATGATGGTGACGCCTTCATGTAGTGACATGACCAAATTTACCGCTTCTGACAAAAAAAGATACTCATTGAAATAAATTACAATATGGGTCAAAATGGTATTTGCCCCACGTTTTTAGGGATTTCAGATATGGACGATGTTCCCGAAGTTTTTAATGGTTATTCTAGAGCTAGAAGTTGGCGGTCAACCAGGATAGCAAAGGCAGCCTCAAAATCATCGGCCGAAGAAGACGCCGTAATGGTAACTAAGCGGTTATCTTTTATCAGTAAGGTCTGCTTAAAGTAAATCTTGCTGCCTTTAAGAAAGTAATAACCAGTAAAAGTCCGGGTAAAAATCGGGCCCGTATTATCAACCGAATCGCTGGTAACCCGAAGAGTGGGAAAAGCAGACCGGGCTCCTTTTAGGAGCTTATCGGTATATTTTTGCGGATCGGTTCCGGAGTAATCGTTTTTGATGGCCACAATAGTGGGCTGAAATCCAGTCTTGGTTTCTTTGATGAGCTTGGCGACCTGATCATTTTGGACGGGAGCCTCGGTCCAGCCTAAAGGAAAAGCCGGAGCTAAGATGGTGGTAGGAGTGGGGGCTGAGGTGGACGAAAGCTTTTGCAAAGATTCGCGGTTAAAACGGTACCAGCCGAACCCGGCAATTCCTAAAATAATTAAAATAATAGCTAATTTCAAGAACCTATTCATTGGTAGGGACAGCATTAATAACAATCCTTAAGGACAAATTATTGGGGTCACAACTGACAAGAACCAGGGAGCCGGGAACTAAGTGACTTAAAACTTCTTGATTATATTGGGAAACCCAGCGAATGCCCGTCACCCGATAGGTGACTTCTTGGCCAAAGGCACTCCGGACTAAGGTATCGCCAACCGTTAAATGATTAAGCCGCCCAAAGACATCGGGGCTGTTGTGGCCATAAAGGAAATAGGCGCCATTAACCTCTTTCTCGAGAACTTCCTTATCCCCAACAAGGTACTGATCACCAAGCTCGACGGCCTGATAAATCGGGGCGAGAAAAGAGAGTTTGGGAATAGCTAAGGAAAGACCGATTTGGCGAAGGTTATTAGAAGGCAGTTTTTCCGGGCTGGCGTCACTGGTACCAGTGTAGGGAAGCTGGGTACTCTCTCCCAAGACTTCTCCCTGGGAAGCTTCGAGGCCAGCAATGATGGGGTTATTGTTGTCGTTGGCGGCATTACCACCACCGATCCCGGCGGCGGGAACTGGAGTAGCGGTGGGAGCGGGAGGATTGTTGGAACTGTTGTTGTCAGAAGAATTATTATTGTTGTTGTTATTGTTACTATTGTTGCCATCGTTATTAGATGGGGCGTTAGTGGGAGTCGGGGTGGCAGTCGGCTGGCTATTGACTTCGGTGGGGGTTGGAGAACTAATTTCGACGGTTGGTGTGGGAGTATTGTCTGCTCTGGGTGTGCTGGTTGGTTGGGGAGTGTTGGTCGCCTCGGGGGTGCTAGTGGCAATTGGGGTATTAGTCGGCAGCTGACCGACAGTCGGGGTGTTAGTCACCGGAACGCCGCAAATAACCCCAACATAACTCAAATTATGTTGACCTTCAGTGACCTTAACGGTAACAGCGTTGTGGGTATTACTATAGGCAGCTTCAAACTGACTATCGGGCAGCTGATAAAGGGTCTGACCGTCACCGGCATGAACATAAACCTCGGAAATTGATTGACTTTCGGCAGGACAGGTGACAATTATCTGATCACTAGGACTTTCAACTTTATTACAAATAGAATGATTGACTTTGTCTTCACAATATCGCGAGAACTCACTGGCAGTATAGCTGGAGATGTCGGCAGAAACATTGAAAGGCAATTTTAGAAGATTATAAGCAATAAATCCAGCGAAAATAAGGATAAAACATTTTAGGGCAATTTTCATAGGTTAGCTTAATATAATTGTAGCATAATTTACCCTATAAAATCAGTATTCTGGCTATTCTGTCAATTCTAAAATAGTTAGATTTTAAAAAAGGCGGCGGAGATTTGTATAATAAGGCGTGATCTCACAAATTCGGAAGATTGACAATACCCGTTCGATGCCCAGAATCACCTTCGTTATTGTCGGAATATTACTTTTAATCGGGTATTGGTTTATTCGAGGCGGGAGTTTTAAGTTGTATGCCAGTATGTTTTTTGGGTTGTATTTTGCCACCCATGTAGTGTGGCTGTCGATAATTTTGGTGAGCCTAATTCAAAATATTGCCTTTTTACCGTTGCGGATGATAGGGGAAAAGTTATTACCAGATTTTAAGGATTTTGAGGAAGCCCTGGAAAAGACGAAAAACGAAGAACAAGGCTTATTAGTAAAAAAGAGGATGCGGGAGGGAGACGCTTCAGTATTAGTTTATATTTTAAATTTCGTGTTGGTGGCGATTGCTTTTGTGTCGGCCGGAAGGGTGTTTTTACTTGATTTCTATTATGAGAAAATTAGCACCCACTATCTGTATAATTTTATTCCCTATCCTGATTACCCCTTGCAGGGGACAACTTTTTACTTCCCGTTTCTGAAGATAACTAAGACGACAGCTTTACCGTGGTCCCGGATTTTGGCGATTTGGCTTCTGATTATTGGATTAATGGTGGTTTTAAGGATCTTATGGCGAGTATTGCGGAGACTGCTGTGGAAAAATAAACAGGTGTTAAGTGTGCGGATTGCTTACAACAAAATTTTGATGGGCTTAGGAGGAATTGCAGGGGTGTTGCTGATTGCTTCGGCTTATTTTTTGAGACATATCCCAGTGGGATTTAGTTTTTTGTGGCTAACGGCTGATTTGTCACGGCAGAATACGACTTTTAACATCGTGACGGCAGTCGCCACCTTTTTGGCGACCATCTATTTGGGTTACAAGCATAACCGAGAAGCGGCTGAGGAGGCGCAAAAGAGAGGAGTGGAAAAAGAAATGATTGCCAAGGCCATGAAAGTCCAAATGAGAGTATCATTAAGAAATGCCTTTTTCTTGGCAATTTTTGCTTATTGGTTGACCCACCAAATGCCTTCCTCACACGATCTTTCGGTATTAGCTTTTGAATCGATATATATCCTGGCACCATATACGTTGGATGCCTTTATTATGAAGAAAATGCTGCCGACCGCAAATAAAACAGTGTAAAATTTCACAGTTTAATTGGCGAAATCATGCTAACATGGTAACTAATATATATTTTGTATTAGTTGGAGAGAAAAAAATTAAGCAAATTAGCCGCCGCTTTTTCCTTAACCATAGCCCTGAATGCCGGGTCCCCCTTTGCGCCCCGGGAAGCGCAACCAAGAATAGTTGAGGCAGCCACCACTCAAGAAGATTTTAAGTCTTATATCCAAGAAATCAGGAACCGGTACCACCAGGTATTGGTGCCAATTATTGACAAACACCCATATGTTTTAGGGGGGTTTAAGAACTTTACCAACGACCAACTGAAGCAGGACCTGGAAATTTATTTACCGATTTATGTGACCGCCGCCAATCATGTGGGGCATCCGGACTGGTATCTGGTACTATGGCTAGTACACGAACACGAAAGCGGCGACTCACGGATGGAGGGGTGGTATTACCGGGGAGGTTTTCAAAGAAGTTACTGGTTTTTTAGTGATGAGGCGGTAGAGCGGGCGGCAGCGGGTTTTGAAGATTTGGCCCAATTACCGGGGCAGAGATTCCGTAAAAATCATGGTAGCCAAACTGACGATTATAAGGAGGCGGTTTGGGCTGCCGATAAACTGGCGGCTGATTATGAGAGTGCCAAAGAAGCGATGCCTTATGGTAATAGTGACCAATGGCTGCTTCGGGCTCTGGAGTCATATAGCTCAACTTGGGCTGCGGAGAGCCGATTTTGGGAATTTGTAAAACTAAGAACGTTCATGCCAGTTGACCTGTTTGCTGATCTGCCAAATGTGTTTGCCCGGGAGGGCGTAAGCCGGTATGTGGCGGAATAATTACCCCACAATATCAAACTGTTGTAATTCGCGGCTGATTTTGGGATTGGCCGGCGCCCGTAAAAGGTGCCGTTGAAGTTTAATCAATTTGGCGTATAAGCCGTTGGGGTTTTTTAAAAGACGGCGCGGCGGACCAAATTGAGTGATACGGCCTTCTTCAATGGCCAGGACTAAATCAGCGTTAGCAATGGTGGAGAGGCGGTGGGCAATAACAATGGAGGTTTTATTTTTCATCAATTCATTTAAGCCCTTTTGTACCTGGAGCTCGGCCCGGCTGTCCAGAGAAGAAGTAGCTTCATCTAAGATAACAATCGGAGCGTCTTTGAGAATCGCTCGGGCGATAGCGATGCGCTGTTTTTGACCGCCGGATAATTTGACTCCCCGCTCTCCGACTAAACTGTTATATTGTTGGGGAAGTTTCATAATAAAATCATGAGCATTGGCGGCCTTGGCAGCAGTTTCGATATCCTGAAGGCTAGCTCCCGGTCGGCCGTAAGCAATATTTTCACGAATGGTGCCAGAAAAGAGCAATGACTCCTGGAATACTACAGAGATATTTCGGTGGAGTGAGGTTTGAGTGACTTTTTGGATGTTTTGGCCATTTATAAAAATGTCCCCAGCTTGCGGCTCGTAATAGCGTAATAATAAGTTAACGATAGTAGATTTCCCCTGCCCTGATTCGGCCACCAAGGCTAATTGCTGCCCGGAGTGAAGTGCAAACGAAATATCATTTAAGACGGGTTCTGGCGGGTCATAACCAAAAGTGACATGGGAAAACTCAATGACCGGCTTTGGGGATGGTTTGATCTTGAGCACGGAAGCGTTGGGCAGGTCTTGGACTTGCGGCTCGATTTCCAAGACTTTGAAAAAATCAGCCGAACCAGCGTTAGCCTGCTGGATTTGACCTAAAATAAAGGACATAGCAAAAAGAGGAAAACGGGCCTGATTGACTAACTGGATAAGTAAGGTCATTTCACCAATGGTAAAGTGCCCATTGAAGGTCCAAAAGACGACATAAGCGTAAATGGCAAAAAGAATGAGGTTTAAAAAGACGCGTCGGAGAAAATCGATAATGTGCCAATCGCGAGTCTGGCGGACACTGATAGTTTCAATTTCCTTTCGGGTAGAGATAAATTGTTGGAGCTCTCGGACTTCGGCGACGAAGGACTTGACAATGCGAATGCCGGTGAGACTTTCAAAAACCCGGCCCTGGGAAAGGTCGTTGCGTTGATTTTTTTGAGCCTCGTGTTTTTCCCAAGCGACGGAAGATTGGCGGGAGATTAAAATGTAGACCGGAAAAAGAATGAAGAGTAGAAGGCTGATAAAAAGTGAGTAATGAGCTAAAAGGATAATAGTAACCAGAGCAGTCAGGAAGAAGGGGAGAAAATTATTAAAAGCATCTTGGATAAACTCGGAGATACTGGTAATGCCACGGTACATTTTATTAATAATTTTGCCGGTAATTTCGTTATCGTAATAACCAACATGTAATCCCAGGATGTGCTGATAGAAGGTGGAAGAGAGATATGATTGCAGACGAACTGAAACAATGTCACCGATCTGTTGGCCGATAGCGGTGAGCAGGGAACTAAGGAGGTCCACGGCGATGATAGCTCCCAGCAGCCAAAACAATTTTTGGGTATTAGCACCTGTACCGATTACTTTGCTAACAATCAAATCCACTATTTGCTTACTAAACAACGGTGAGGCGAGTGATAACAGAGAAACGGCGATGACGAAAATGGCCATCAGTAGATACCAGAGCCAAAAACGACGGGTATAAGTAATAATCTTGAGAATGGGAGGCATGCGTTAATTATAACAAAAAACTGCACAGCTACCATTAATTTTATTTATCTATAAAGGTGGCTAGGAAAACGGTCAGGCAGTTGTTACAATGAAGGTTATATGGAATTGTCGCTACAACGCTGGGGGTTGCTAAGACGTTTGGGAGGAAGGTTAGATCATAAAATTGAGAAAGTGGGTTTACAGCAAGCGATGGTGGCTCTGGTCAACAGGACCGGCGCACCCCTGGTAGTAAAAGGAAAGACGGCCGAAGTGGATAAAGCCTTAAGCGAATCGCCGGTATTGTTATTATCGAACCACCCCGGAGAATCGGATGTGGTGACTTTAATCGCCGGCATCAACGATCGACCGGATATTAATATGGTGATCGATTCGAGTTTTTTAAAAATCCTGCCGCATTGGGATAAACATTTAATCCCTGTTTACGTGCACCACCACGATGAAGGTGAGGATAATCGAGGGCAATATAAGGGTTGGCTATTCAGGCAAATTCATGCCAATGTTAGTTTTAGCCAAGAAGTTGCTCACAAAAAGAATATTGAGAGTATTAGGTCAGCGGCAGAAAAAGTCAGTCGGGGGGAGCTGGTGGTGATGTACCCCAGCGCCGGTCGGAAAAATGGCAAGTGGTTTTCGGGGGTGGGTTATTTGGTAAACCAGATACAATCTAAAAGTAACGCCAAGGTAATAATGGCCTATATTGATGGAGCCTCAGATTGGGATTATTTTAAAATGATCCCATTAATTGGGCGCTTCTTTGGCCTAATCACCATTCATTTTTCCCCACCATTATCGGTCAACAGTCTTCGGCTAGAAGATCCTAAAGAAACAGCCAAAAAAATTGAAAGGATATACAAAGAGTGGGTTAGTAAATCCACATGGCATCGCCAAAACTAAAAAAGCGGTAATGCTCTTGGATAGCAGTTTCGTAGGCGCGACCAAGAAAAGATTCGGGGAAGGTGGTGAAGGCGGTAGTAGTGTTGGGGGCATGGGTGAAGGCAGTAACCAGCATTAATAAGCTGGATTCCGGCAGGTGAAAGTTGGTAATTAAACTATCGACAAGATGGAAACGGTATGGAGGATAAATGAAAAGATCGGTGGTACCAGTAAGCTTATTTGATCGAGCAAAGCTTTCGAGGGTGCGTACCGTAGTCGTGCCGACAGCGATAATTCTTTTGCCTTGTTTTTTGGCCTGCAAAATATCTGCGGCGGTATCAGGGGAAATATCGTACCATTCCCGGTGGAGGGTACCAGACTCTAAATTTTTTGTCTCTAAGGGCTTAAAGGTGCCCAGACCGACATGAAGGGTGAGATATTTGATGTCAACACCCTGAGCGGTCAATCGGTTAATTAACTCAGGTGTAAAATGCAGTCCAGCCGTAGGAGCAGCAGCTGACCCGGAAACTCGGGCATAAACAGTTTGGTAATCACGGCGAAGTTTAGTCTCGGGTGCCTGAGTATGAATGTAGGGTGGAATCGGAGTATGGCCGATGCGATCTAAGGTTTGGTAAAGAGTTGACTGATCCTGGTTAAATTCAACTGCTACTTCACCCGTGTCCCGATCAACACTGACGACCCGCCCCTGAAGCCCGTGATCAAAATTAAGCTCGGTATTGGCTTTCAGGCCGGGACGGCTGAGTGTCAGCCACTGACGGGGAGTGTGATTTTCGAGGAGCAGTATTTCCACCCGACCCCCAGTATTTTTGCGACCAAAAAGGCGAGCAGGGAAAACTCGGGTCTGATTAAAAACAAGGACATCGTTGGGAGTGAGAAATTCGCTTAATTCATAAAAATGGTGATGCGTTAATTCGCCGGTATAGCGGTTAACGCAAAGTAGCCGGCAGTGATCGCGCGGGGAGGTGGGAGAAACGGCAATTAAGTCAGGCGGCAAGTGGTAAGCAAAGGCGCTCGGATCAATCATGCCGTATTCTACACTACGACCTATTTTTTAAGTGAATAGTTGAAAAGACGGAAGGAATTAAAAAGAGGCAAAAAGTCGGTTACAAAGTTATAAAAGGCAGCTTGACTAGGATTAATCAAACCGGCAAAGGCTAGGTATAAGCCGATCAGGTTGACTATACCCCAAAGCGTAAAATCAGTAACCACAATACTTTTGGTGAATTGGGCTAATTTGATAGTCGAGGCAATGTGGCTGAATTTGTCATCCATGATGGCAATGTCGGCAGATTCGATAGCGCTATCGGTACCAATGGCTCCCATGGCAAAACTAACATCGGCCGCAGCTAAGGAAGCAGCATCATTGACGCCATCACCAACGTAAATAAGCTTAGCGGGAGTATGGATATTCCGTTCAATAAAGTGGACTTTATCCTCGGGTTTACTATTAGCGTAAACTTCATGGATGCCGGTTTTTTGGGCAATATTGGCCGCGGCATATTCATTATCCCCGGTAAGGAGAACGAAACGGGAAATACCAAGGCGGCTTAATTCTTTGACACTGGCGGGAACTTCCGGCTTGACTTCATCCTCCAGAGCAATTAAACCAACTAGCTGGTGGTTGATAGCTAGAAGTACGGTGGTAGCCCCGACTTTTTCCCATTTAGTAATTTCCATTTTAACCTTGGGACCGAGGGCGATGTGCTTACTCTGATGAAGGTATTTGGGACTACCAATATCCACTAATTGAGACGCACTGCGACCAGTGATACCGCCACCCGGATGTTCTTCAAATTTCTCTGGAGCGTGATAATGGATTTGGCGCAGACGAGCGTCGCGAATAATAGCCTTGGCAATGGGGTGCTCGGAAACCGATTCAGCGTTAGCAGCGTAATAAAGGATTTTTTCAATATTAAATTTATCGGATAAGGGAGTGATTTGAATAACTTTAAGCCGAGCACGGGTGAGAGTACCAGTTTTGTCGGTGACTAAGACTTTGGCCTGGGAAAGAGCCTCCAAATAATTGCCACCTTTGATGATAATCCCCTTCTTGGCCGCATTGGCAATCGCCGCCCAATAAGCTAAAGGAACAGCCACAGCAATGTCGTCAGCACAAGTGACCAGCAAGAAGGCAAGAACCAGATTAAGATTTTGAGAAATAAGATAAATAGCGGCTGAAGAAACGAGAGTAATCAGAATGTACCAGGAGGCAAATTTTTCGGCCACAGTTTGAAAACGAACTTTATTGGCTTGGGCCGACTCGACTAATTTAACAATTTTTTG
Organism: Patescibacteria group bacterium; assembly: GCA_023380755.1. Classification (GTDB taxonomy): domain Bacteria; phylum Patescibacteriota; class Microgenomatia; order UBA12405; family UBA12405; genus JAMCSD01. The sequence goes on along the minus strand of JAMCSD010000006.1, from coordinate 191,394 downwards.
AAAAGTAGTATCCGCCCCGACTTTATCGGCCCGGACGAGCAGGGAACCGGAAAGGCAGAGGGTGGAGCTATAAACGTGGTGATTAACATCCACTAAAACCGGTAGCGATTCACCGGTAAGTGATGATTGGTCAAGGTCAGCCCGTCCGGCAAGGACCAAACCATCGACAGGCACCCGATCACCGGAGTCGATGACAACTAAATCGCCGACTTTAAGGTGCTCGATAGGAACATTGACGACTACCCCGAAGCGTTTAACCTTAACCGTAGACGGCCTTAATTTCAAGAGGCTTTTAATAGTATTTTTGGCTTTGGTTTCAGTATAAATGGCAAAAATTCTGGCGGAAATAATCATCAGGTTGATAAAAGCCACTGAAAGCCACTCCTGATGAATAAAAGAGACAATGAGGGCAATCGAGGCCAATTGGTCGACGGTAATCTTATGCTTCAGTAACGAATTCACAGCCGCAAAAATAACCAAAGAAGTCGCCAGGATGGCGGTGAAGATCAGATAGAGGGAAGTCGAGGGTAAGCTTTTGGAGGGAGGAAAAACAGCTAGTAATAGGGCCAAAAGCAGGAGAAAAAGAATGACAAGGTTAAGTTTAAAACTATAAATAAGGTCCACAATTCAGTTTATACTAATTTGCGGTTGCTTAAAGCCGCGGCTGTTTTTGTAGCGATTGATTTGGGAATAAAGCTTATCCTTGTTGGTGGCAATATAGGTGGCTTCAGTTTTTAATCTCTCCCCCATATCAGCGGGGAAGTTCACTTCTTGGCATTCGAAAGTATTTCCGTCGGGTGAGAGACGGTGAGTGATATAAGAAAAGCGGACATGACCAATATCGTCGTGGGCGACATGGTTGTGAATTGTCGGCCCACAAAGAGGGATGGTGACATTGGGACGATGCAGAACCGAAGGATTACCATTATAGGAATAAGAGTCAGTTAAGGCTTTGACTCCTAAGCACATGAGATAGGCTTGCAGGAGCTGGACGGATGAAGTGTCGGGGTCAGCGAGATCTGGCAATTTATTTTTGAGGTCAAAGACGACCACGTCGGGGCGATGGTGAGCGTGGGTAATTAGGTCGGTCCTCATAGTGGTCTGGAGATGAAGTGATTGCCCGGTGGAAAGATAACCGAAATCGAGGTTGATAATTTTGGAATACTCATGAAAATGATTATGCTGGCCACGAAGAAATTGAAGTGAGCCAGACGTATAAGCTTTAGCCCAATTGTTAATTAGGAGATCGGCTTTCCGGGAGATACTGTCATGAAACCAAAGAGATTGCTGGCGGCTGTCTTCAAACTGGTGCTGGTGACGGTAGGAGTCCCAAGCGTCGCGACAGCGTGTTAAGGGATCGATCGGATTGGAATCGTTAAGCATTTTAACCATAAAGTTACGCCAGGCAACTTCCGCGGTGGGAAAATGCCGGCGGATAATTTCGGGGGTAATCTCGGTAGGATATTGGTAAACTATCGCTAAAATACTGTGAAGCAGATGGATTTGAGTCCCGGAAAAAGAAGCGACGACCTGTTCGTCAGTCGCCGGTGAGGTGTTGAAACCCTGACCTTTTTTTATTTGACTAATTAGCTCGAGATCGGAAATACTGACACTACCGGTAAGATAAGATTCTTTTTTAGGCTGTGGTTGAGGTTCTATTTTTTCCCGGGGCTTAAGCGGTTGGCGAAAAATAAATGCTCCGTGATCCGGTAGAATGCGGGTTTGAGGAGGGAGAGGCGGAGTGGCGAACAGATCAAGCTCGGGCTGCCTTTCGTCTCTCACGTAATTAATTTAAAATGCTTGATGTCCTATAACAACTAGGAAAAACCCTATCAGATAGCATTCCTTCTCAGGATGTTTTAAGCTTGGTCTTATACTATAGATACTTATGAAACTATTGGTCATTGAAGATGAACACAAAATTGCCAACTCAATTAAAAAGGGGTTGGAGCAGGAATCATTTACGGTGGATGTGGCCTATGATGGCGAAGAAGGATACGACCTGGCAACTTCGGGGAATTATGATGTGATCGTCTTGGATTTAATGCTGCCGATAATGGATGGCTTAACAATTTGTCGGAAGTTACGCCAAGATGGTAAACATACGCCAATTTTGATTCTCACCGCCCGTGGGCAGTTGGAGGACAAGGTGGTCGGGTTGAATAGTGGGGCTGATGATTATCTAGTAAAACCATTTGCTTTTGCGGAACTTTTGGCCCGAGTGAGAGCCTTGGGCAGACGGCCAATTCAACATCAGAGTCCGACACTGAAGGTAGCCGATTTGGAACTGAATACTATTAACTTCGAAGTTCACCGAAATGGAACCACGATCCCCCTCTCCCGAAAAGAATTCAGCTTACTGGAATATTTAATGCGGCATGCCAATACGATTGTGACTAAAGACCAGATTATAAATAGTGTGTGGGATTATGAGGCTGATGTGCTGCCAAATACCGTGGAAGTCTATATTGGATACTTACGCAATAAAATCGACAAGCCTTACCCCCGAGGTCCAGAGTTGATCCATACCGTGCGTGGATTTGGTTATAAACTGGGGGTAGAAAACAATGTTTCGATCGGCACGAATTAAACTAACATTGTGGTATGTACTGATAATTATGATTATCAGTGGACTGTTTAGCCTGGCGGCTTACCAGAACATGTCGCAGGAACTGGCCCGAAGTATTCATGCCTTTAGACGAATTCGGTTGGACATCCCCATGTTTGATACGGGGGAAGGCACCTTTATTTTCGAAAGTGATCAGCAACTTTTTAATGAAGCCCGTACTCGGTTGGCTCTGGATATTGGATTGACAAATTTAGTAATTTTAGTAGTAGCCGGAGGAGCCAGTTATTTTCTGGCCGGCAAAACATTGGCCCCCATCGAACGGATGGTGGAGGAACAAAAGCGATTTATTTCTGATGCTTCACACGAACTAAGAACACCATTAACGGCATTAAAGACGGAAATTGAAGTGGCACTACGAGAGAAAAGAATCAGTTCCCAAGAGGCCAGGGAAATGTTGGAAAGCAATCTGGAAGAAGTCAATAAAATGCAAATGTTATCTAATTATCTGCTGTCATTAAACAGATACCAGAATAAAACTGTTCCTCTACCGATGGACAAAGTGCCACTTAAATCAGTGATGGAAAAGGCGATAAAGCAAGTACAAAGAACAGCGGCAACTAAGCAAATGAAGATTAAAAAGAATTTACAGGAGGCCGCAGTGTGGGGTAATGAGATGAGTTTAGTGGAACTATTTGTAATATTCCTGGATAACGCCATTAAATATAGCCAGCCGGGAAGTGCTATTGAAATCTCTCTTCAGCCAGTGGGTAATTATGCGGTCGCGGAAATAAGTGACCAGGGAATGGGAATTGACCAAAAAGATCTTCCTCATATATTTGACCGTTTTTACCGAGCGGATTTATCCCGATCAAAGATAAAGACTGATGGCTACGGGCTGGGATTGGCGATTGCCAAAAACATTATCGATCTACACCAAGGAAGAGTAGAGGTGGAAAGTATATTAGAAAAGGGCAGTAAATTTACAATCTTTTTACCCACAAGAACTTAATAATTTATCAGCTGGTCTTCAGAATTGAGATTTAAGATACGACCATGAGAAAAAAATATGTCATTATCGGAGCGATGATTCTGGCTGTTATCGGCGGTTATTTTTATTTTAAAAGTAAAAACGGTAACCAGACGCCAGCCTACCAGACATCTCAAGCGGAAAAGGGTACTCTAATCGTTTCGGTGTCGGCATCGGGTAACATTACTTCAGGAAACAATATAAATATTAGTACCAATGCTTCGGGAACAATTAACCAGGTGTTCGTAAAGATCGGGGACAAAGTCAGCCAGGGCCAAAAGATTGCTAATTTAACCTTAGATCAGGATGCTTTGCAGAAACAAACTCAAGCTTGGGCGAGCTATTTGACTGCCAAAAACCAATTAGCCACAGCTCAGGCGAATATTAACCAATTACAAGCGGCTGAGTTCCAGGCCAACCAAAAATTTATTAATGATGCGGCAGCCCGGGGATTAACTACTGATGATCCAACCTATATTCAGGAATGGGCCACCTGGAAACAAGCCGAAGCCAATTACCAAAACCAATCAGGGCAAATTAATCAAGCTCAAGCAGCCCAGACCAGTGCCTGGTACGCTTACCAGCAAATTTCGTCAACGATTACTGCCCCTTTTTCCGGGATCATCACCAGTTTAACCATTGCCCCGGGATCGCTAATTACCGGAGCCACATCGAGCTCCACGAATTCCACTCCTCAGGTAATCGGGACAGTGGCCCGACAACAACAAACCCAAGCCTTAGTGAGCCTGTCGGAAATTGATGCCGCTAAAGTTCAGCCGGGGCAAAAAGTGACCATGACCATGGATGCTTTTCCCAATAAGACCTTTACGGGAAAAGTGTTGCTGATCAATACCAACGGCCAGGTTAGTTCCGGGGTGACCACTTATCCAGCAACGATACTTTTTGACACCAATGAAGATAACATGTACCCCAATATGGGAGTAAATGCCAAAATCATTACCAATATCAAGGATAACGTGATCCTGGTACCCACGGCGGCAGTATTAACTGCCAATGGGGAGAATATGGTACGGATATTAAATAGCGGCCAGGTGTCAACAGTGTCCGTGACGACTGGCGACGCCAATGATACGCAAACGGAAATTGTCTCAGGAGTAAATGAAGGTGATACGGTGATAACCAGTGTTACTAGTCGGAGCAACAACAGCGGCAGTAGCAGCTCTCCATTCGGCGGGGCAAACCGGGGCTTCGGCGGTGGCGGAGTTATATTCCGAAGGGGTGGCTAATAATGGTAACCGCAAGGCCGATAATTGATGTCCGGCATTTGTCCAAAATTTACAAAACGGATGTGCTGGAAACCGTAGCCCTTAATGACGTGAGTTTTGAAATAAAGAAGGGCGAATTTGTGGCAATTATGGGACCATCAGGTTCGGGGAAATCAACCCTGATGCATATTTTGGGAGCGTTAGATAAACCGACTAAGGGAACTTATATTTTGGATGGGGAAAATGTGGAAAAACTCAGTGATGACGAATTAGCGGATATCCGCAACCGGAAAATTGGTTTTGTTTTCCAAGCTTATAATTTACTACCGCGGACAACGACAGTTAAAAATGTGATGCTGCCAATGTCTTACGCCGGGGTGCCTGTCAAGGAACGGGAAGAACGGGCAGTAAAGTTTTTGAAAATGGTGGGTTTGGGCGACCGATTACACCACACATCGAATCAACTTTCCGGCGGTCAGCAACAGCGGGTGGCTATTGCCCGGTCATTGGTGATGAACCCAGCTTTGCTGTTAGCCGACGAACCAACAGGGAATATCGCCACCGCCCAAGCTGAAGAAATTATGGCTATCTTTCAGGAATTAAATGACGAAGGGCACACGATAGTGATGATCACTCACGAGCCGGATATTGCCGAACATGCTAAAAGAATTATTCACATCCGCGACGGAAAAATAGCGGAAGACGGCAACGGCCATAAGCAAAGAGTTATTAAAAGAAAAAAAGATGGAACTATTTGAGCAGATACAAGAAAGTTTAGGGATGCTGACCCTGAATAAAACCAGGACAGGGCTGGCTATTTTGGGGATTGTGATTGGCATTGGCAGCGTGATTGCCCTGCTCTCGTTGGGTCAGGCGACTCAGCAGCAAATCCAGGCCCAGATCCAGGGATTAGGAGCTAATTTAGTCACCGTCCAGCCGGGAGCAGTCAACCAGGGAGGGGTCCGCGGAGCGATTGGAGGAAACACCTCCTTAACCCTTGATGATGCTACCGCTATTTCCGGCTCGGGAGAAATCACCGCGATTCAAAACGTATCACCAGAAGTGCAGCGCCGCGCCCAGGTAACTACCGGAAAAAGTAATACCAATACCCAAATAGTGGGGGTGACACCGGTTTATGCCGAAGTCCATAACATTGCCATTGATAGCGGTTCTTTTATTAGCGAGAGGGATGTGGAAGCCGTTAATAAGGTTGCCGTAGTGGGGCCGCAGGTAGTCAGCGACCTTTTTGGCGATAACGCCGACCCGATTGGGCAAACGATCCGGATCGGGTCGCAGACACTGACGATTATCGGAGTGACCCAATCTAAGGGCGGATCAGGCTTCTTTAATCAGGACGATATTATTTTCGTACCGCTGTCAACTGCCCAGAAGCAATTGTTCGGGATAGATTATTTGACTTCGATTGCCTTGGAAGCGAAGAGCTCCAATTTGATGACCGATGCCCAAAACCAGGTGGGCTATTTTTTATTGGCCCGGCACAAAATTAGCGACCCGTCGCTGGCGGATTTCACCATTACTTCACAGCAGGATATTATTAATACGGTGTCAGCGACCACCGGGACATTTACAGCGCTGCTGTCAGGGATTGCTGCAATTTCCTTATTGGTCGGGGGAATCGGGATTATGAATATTATGCTGGTAACGGTGACCGAGCGCACCCGGGAAATCGGCTTGCGCAAAGCCTTGGGAGCCAAAAAGAGAACGATAACCACCCAATTTCTAATTGAATCAATAATTTTGACTTTTATCGGCGGAGTGGCCGGGGTAGTGCTGGGAATTTCGATTTCCTTTGTGTTATCTAAATTGTTAAGTACCCCATTTGCTTTATCGCTGGGTTCGATGCTGCTAGCCTCTGCCGTATCGATTGGAATCGGAGTGTTATTTGGCTGGTATCCGGCACGACGAGCTTCCAACCTGCAGCCAATAGAGGCGTTACGCTACGAATAACATCTATAGTTAAGGTTATTTTCAGGAAGGTTTTTTATAGTATATTAGTTTTAAAAATTAAGGAATATATGAACAAAAATATAGTATTGGCAGTGGTGGCTATTATCGGTTTAGCTTTGGGTTTTGGGGGAGGAATGCAGTACCAGAAAAGCCGGCAAACAAGCAATACGGTTTTAAATGGGGGTTTCCGCCGGGGTAATGGGTCGGGAAATGGTTTTCGGCCAGTTTTAGGGAGTATTATTTCGGCTGACAACAACTCGATTACCGTAAAAATGTCGGATGGGAGCAGTAAAATAGTCTTGTTGGCCGGAAACACAACCATCGGCAAAAACACTAAGGCCAGCCAACAGGATTTAACCGTGGGGCAAACAGTGCAGGTCATCGGAACAAACAACTCTGACGGGAGCGTGACGGCGCAATTAATCCAGCTTAATCCAGAACAACGAATAAGGCCGACAGGAACTCCGAATTTAAACCAATAGCAATTTCTTCAGAATTTAAAAAAGCTGGCGAACAACCAGCTTTTTTAGACCATTTAACTCCTATTATTTTTATACTAGTTTTGATAGCATAATATATGAAACATAATAAACTGACACCCGAAGAAGAAGCGGTCATCGTCAAGAAGCATACGGAACCTCCTTTTAGTGGTGTATATGTTGATAAATGGGATAAGGGAGTATATGTTTGCCGGAGATGCGAAACCCCACTTTACCGCTCAGAAGACAAATTCGAAGCCCGCTGCGGCTGGCCCAGTTTCGATCAAGAAATTGAAGGGGCAATCACCAGGGTTCGGGATGCGGATGGAGTCAGGACGGAAATCATTTGCCGGGCATGCGGAGCTCATTTAGGACACGTTTTTGAGGGTGAGCATTTGACTCCCAAAGATACCCGACACTGCGTGAACTCATTATCGTTAAAGTTTATTCCCAAAGATGACCGATGATAAAGCCTATTTTGGCGGCGGCTGCTTTTGGTGTACCGAGGCGGTTTTTGAGCGGCTAAAAGGAGTGATTAAAGTGGAACCGGGGTATGCCGGGGGAGCGACACCAAATCCGTCATATGAGTCAGTATCATCAGGAATGACCGGGCATGCAGAGGTAATTGAAGTAACTTATAATCCTAAAATTATTACTTATGACCAGCTCTTAAGCGTGTTTTGGGAATCACATGATCCCACCAGTTTGAATCGACAAGGAAACGATGTGGGCAGCCAGTATCGGTCCATCATTTTTTATAGTAACGACGAACAAAGAATTAAAGCCGAAAGGTCAAAGCGGGTGTTAAACGAATCCGGAGCTTTTGGGCGGACGATAGTCACCGAGGTTGAGCCCTTGACTAACTTTTTTCCCGCGGAAAAATATCATCAAAACTACTATCAGAACAACCGTAACCAGCCATATTGCAGCTTGATTATTGCACCGAAATTACAGCATGTTTTTGAAAAGTACCGCGCCTGGATGCGAGAGTAAGATTTACTCCTAGTTCTATAGTAATAGTTTATGTTATATTGAATATACCTTATGTTACTATTTGGGTCCGCTTATGCTTTTGTTGGCCGAGCAAATTGGCAGGAATTTGTTAGCGCAAGCAACCGGAGCCTCTCCGACGGCTGTGCCGCCAACCAACGCCAACGTGACCCCGATCGTTTCTCAAAGTGCTGCGCCCACCGTCAACGATACACCATCGCTGTTACTTAATCCCAGCCCAGTGGCGAGCCCCCTGCCCAGCCTCACTATAGCTGCTAGTCCCACTTTAGATCCACCCCCAATAACTCTCGATCCACCACCAAGTATTGACCCACCACCACCGACACCAGTACCACCCAACCCGTCGGCAATTCCCAGCGGAACCATAAACAATACACCGACTCCGGGTAGTCCGGTGCCAACTGCCGGAACCACTCCCCAACCAACGGTGACTTCAGGGCCAGTGAGCGGCACTCCGGCACTAACACCGACGGCGGCCGTAACGGCACAGCCTACTAAAACCATTACCGGGACTCCAGCGGCAACTATTGAAACACCAATGCCGACGCCCACGGGAAGTGTCGCCGGAGCGCAAACCACTCCCAGCACCAGCACGACACCCGGACCGACGAATACACCGGTGCCGGTGATAAGGCCGACTAGTGCCCCATTACCGCCGGTAAGCAATGTGATTCCGCAAACGTTAAAAATTATTGAGCCGCCATTAAATTATCTTTTCCGAGAAAATCCGCGATCCTATTATCCCACACAATTAATGTCATCGCATAGTTATTCAGTGTTAATTACTATCTCCATGTTATTCATTCTTACCGGTTTAATTTTATTGAGGGTATACCGATGAAAAAGTATTTAGGGTTGATCTTCATTATTATTGGCTTGGGATTGTTAGTCAGTGTATTGTATGTGCGGAAATTTAGCCAACAAACGAGAACTTTTTCTCCTTATACCCTGCTGACCTCATCGTGGGAAAATTATAAGACGCGCTTTATTAATAATGATGGCCGGGTAATCGACTACAGCCAGGGCGACATCACTACTTCCGAAGGTCAAAGTTACGCCTTGTTGCAATCCGTGTGGATGGACGATAAAGCTACTTTTGACAAAGTTTGGAGCTGGACAAAAGATAATATGAAACGCCCAGGGGATAATTTGCTCGGGTGGCGGTGGGGAAAATTGGACCCAAATAAAAACAGTTATGGGTTCTTACCTAATGGCGGTAATAATAGTGCTGCGGATGCGGACACGGATACGGCGCTGGCATTAGTTTTGGCCGGAGAACGGTGGCGGAATTCTTCATATACTGACCAGGCCAAACCAATGATGGCGGATATTTGGAAAACGGAGACTGATGTGGTGAATGGAAAAAGGTATTTAGTAGCCGGAAATTGGGCGATAGGGTCGGATAAAGATATTGTTAATCCTTCGTATTTAGCTCCTTATGCTTGGCGAATTTTTGCCAAGATTGACACTCAAAATGACTGGAGCAGTTTAATAAACCCAGCTTACGAATTATTAACAGTTTCGTCGAACATTCCATTGGATAAAAACAAGGCAGTGGGGTTGCCACCAGATTGGGTGGCCGTAAGTAAACCGAATGGGAGTATTACTGCCAGCAATACGCCGGGGTTAACGACAAACTATTCCTTTGACGCGATGAGAGTGCCGTGGCGGGTGGCAGTCGATTATGTCTGGAATAAAGATACCTCAGCCCAAACTTATCTTCAGTCATTAAAGTATTTAGAGGGATTTTATCAACAGAATAAAAAGCTGCCAACTGGTTTTGACCATGCGGGAAATTCTTTAAATCCCAACGAAGATCCAGTGATGTATGCCACGGCTTTATATTTTTTTCGGCTAGTAAACCAGAATGAGGCGCAGGTAATTTATAACACCAAAATTATTAATTTATACTCTAACGACACTAACTCGTTCCGTAATGATCTGCCGTATTACGAAACAAATTGGTTATGGTTTGGGACAGCCCTGTACCTTAATTATTTAGTGACTTTTTAATTATGCATTTAGAAACAATTTCTTACCATCGAGTCAGCCGACTACTGATATTAGTTGATGTTTTGGTAGCGATTTTTTATTTCAGTTGGTGGGTGACCCCGGCACACATCAGTAACCTGTGGTTATACACGCTCCTATTTATCGGGGAAATATACCATGTAATCATGGCTCTTACTTTTTGGTTTACTGTCTGGCCAGCCAACAAAATTACGGTCATAGTCATCGATAAAATTTACCAACCGAGTGTCGCGGTGTTTATTACAGTAGCCGGAGAACCGGTTGAAGTTGTGGAAAAAACAGCCCAAGCAGCCAAAGAGATGGATTACCGCAATAAGGAAATATATATCTTAAATGACGGCTATGTAGCCAAAAAAGACAATTGGCAGCAGATTGAGGCGATGGCCAAAAAATTAGGTATTCACTGCATCACCCGGAAAGTAGCTGGGGGGGCCAAAGCAGGCAATATTAATAATGCCCTCCGGGAGACCAAAAGTGATTTGGTCGCCATTTTTGACGCGGATATGGTTCCGGAACCGGAATTTCTAGTACGAACAGTTCCCTTTTTTAAAGACCAGATGATGGGCTTTGTGCAAACACCTCAATTTTACGTAAACTCTGGAGAAAATTTAGTGACGGCCGCGGCTTGGGATCAACAAAAATTGTTTTTCGGACCGATTATGCGAGGCAAGGAAAAAAGTAATGCTTCGTTTATCTGCGGCACCAATGTAGTGATAAGAAGAAAAGCGTTGGAAAAGGTGGGGGGGATGGAAGAAAGAAATATTGCGGAAGATTTTTTAACTTCACTGTACATCCACCAAGCCGGCTGGCGCTCGAGATACCTTCCCGAAGTTTTAGCTAAGGGGTTAGCTCCCCAAGATTTACTGTCATATCACAAACAGCAATTTCGCTGGGCCCGGGGGTCATTAGAGGTGTTATTTAATCAAAATCCATTTTTTAAAAAGGGGCTCACATTAGGTCAAAAGGTGCAGTACCTGGCTTCAGCACTGTATTATTTTAATGGTTTTGTGATCCTAATCGACCTGCTGATGCCTCTTTTATATTTATTCTTTGCGGTGCAGCCGGTAGGGGTATCAACCACCAGTTTTGCAGTTTATTTTTTACCGTTTATATTTATCAATCTTTATACTCTTAACCTGGCAGCGGGGGCGGATATTAGTTTTAAAACTTTTTCTTTTTCCTATTCCTCATGGTACTTACAACTGATGGCGATTTTTTCGGTATTGATGCGTAGGACAGTGTCGTTTTCAGTCACGCCAAAACAAGCCCAAAGTGGCAATTATCTGAAACTAAGTTTTCCCCATATTATTTATATTATTTTGGTGGCGGCTGGCTCAGTGTTAGCCATCCACCGGGAAGAGATTAATCCATCAGTAGCCACCAATATGGCTTGGGCACTATTTAATGTCGCCATGTTTATGCCTTACGTGCTGGTAGCAGCAAATTTATTACCATTTCATAAAGCCAACAAGATGGCCGTGGCGACGCAAGCAAATGTATGAAAAGACTAGAAGTTTTTATCATTTATGCCGTAGTCATTGCCTCTTTATTAATTAATTTATTTTATCTTTATTCCCAGTCCATACGTCTTGATGAGGCTCAATCAATCTGGGTGGCCACGAAGTCGGTACCAACATTATTAAAGATTAACGGACAAGACGTTCAAACGCCGTTATATACGCTTATTTTGCATTTCTGGATGCAAATTTTGGGGACGGATATAGTTATTTCCCGATTGCTTTCGTTGATATTTTTTATCCTGACGTTACCGTTTTTGTATTTTCTGATTAAACGAGTAACAAACCGAGCAACAGCAATTTTGGGAACGGCTTTATTTGCCCTCTCCCCTTTTGTCTTATGGTATAGCCAAGAAGCACGGACCTATACCCTCCTCACTTTGTTGGCCACAGTCAACCATTATTATTTTTTACAGATAGTGGACAGTAAAGGAGAAAAAGGGCGATGGGGTTATTTTATTACCGGTCTCTTGGGAATATATAGTCACTATTTTTTCGCCTTCATGTTGCTGTCCCAGGCAATATACCTGTTAATCAAAAAGTTTGAGAGCAGCCGCCAATTAACAATAACCTTTATATTGCTGGGGGCTTGTATGGTAAACCTGTTTTTACCATGGGCATATTATGTGTACACTTTGGGATTGGCGGCCAACACCCAACCAATAATCCCACAGCCGAATTCTTTTAACTTGCTGCAAATATATTTCAATTTCTTTATCGGTTTTCAAAATCAGTTAATCCAATCGATAGTGATTTCTTTATGGCCATTATTCTTAATGATTATCTTTTTTATTTTCACGCGACAGGTAACAGTGAAACTTCAGCGGACGGATTATTTTGTGGTGATCAGCATTCTGCCCGTGTTGTTAATTTATTTATTTTCTTTTTTTAAACCAATATTTTTACCCCGTTATCTGATCTTTGTGACCCCGTCTTTGTTTACGCTGCTGGCATGGATTCTAATTAATTTTGGACGGCAGGTAATTTCCATCGTGTCGGTAGTGATAATTGCCTTGATGCTGCTCTCATTAAACTTCCAAGACACCTCGGCCATGACACCAGTAAAGGAGAGTTATCGAGAGGTGGATAAATACCTGGTAACCCATGCTACCCCTCACGATATTATCGCAGTGAGTGCACCTTTCACGGTTTACCCGATTGAATATTATTATGGAGGTTTGGCCAGAATAGATACTATTCCCCATTGGAACCGTTATGTGCAAGGGCCGATTCCTCCTTTCACGACCAATGAGCTAGTTTCCCAACTTAAAGATTACGCTAAAGTTTACGATAATATCTATTTGGTATTGTCTTATGATCAGGGTTACCAAGGAAAGATAGTGGATTACATGGACCACCATTATCAGCGATTAAAAAGTATGGAATTTCCGGCATCTATTGATATTCGGGTCTATAAATTACGGTACGACTAAACGGATTTGCATCGGTCAACCGGGGCGTGTTAGCATACTCCCCAAACCGTGAAAAACTCAACTGCCCTGAGGATTTTACTTGTTGTCGTTAACCTGACGATAGTTTGGTCACTCCAAAGCCTGCTTCCCCAAAAGATTCTGGCGGCGGGTGGCGGATGGTGGCATACCAGCGGGAGTCAAATCTTAGACGATTCCGGCCACACGGTGAAAATCGCTGGCATTAATTGGTTTGGATTGGAGACCGGATCTTTTGCTCCCCACGGACTTTGGGCCCGAGGTTATAAAGACATGATGGACCAGATGAAGTCGCTGGGATTCAATACAATCCGCCTCCCCTTTTCCAATCAAGCCTTGAACAATGGGAGTACGCCTAACGGAATTGATTACAGTAAGAATGCCGATCTACAGGGGTTATCACCACTACAAATTATGGATAAAGTGGTGGCTTACGCCGGACAAATCGGGCTGAAAGTAATTCTTGACCAACACCGGCCGGATAGCAGCGGCCAATCAGCCTTGTGGTATTCATCATCACTGAGTGAAAGCAAATGGATGAGTGATTGGCAGATGCTGGCCCAACGTTATGCCAATAATTCAACCGTAATCGGTATGGATTTGCATAATGAGCCTCATGATAATGCCTGCTGGGGTTGCGGCGATCCGAGTACCGATTGGCAAGCAGCAGCAACTAAGGCGGGAAATGCCATTTTATCGGTTAATCCAAACGTCCTAATTATGGTTGAGGGAGTCCAGGCTTATAACAATAATTGGTATTGGTGGGGAGGAAACCTGATGGGAGTCAAAGACCACCCGATAACCCTTTCCGTTCCCGGCCGATTAGTTTATTCGGTCCACGACTACCCATCGTCAGTTAATAACCAGCCATGGTTTAGTGACCCATCATATCCCAATAATCTGAGTAGCCTATGGGATAGCATGTGGGGCTATATTGTGAAAAACAATGCGGCGCCAGTGTGGGTGGGAGAATTTGGAACGAAATTAGAAACCACCTCAGACCAACAATGGATTGATGCTTTAGTGTCCTACCTTAAGGGTACGCAAACATCTTGGACTTACTGGTGCTGGAACCCTAATTCGGGTGATACCGGCGGGATTTTGGCAGATGATTGGCAGACCGTTAATCAGGCAAAAATGCAAAAGTTACAACCGATTGAAGCGGCACTACCGATGACAGCCGATCCGGTGGCGGTAAATGCCGTCGTTGCACCGGTAACACCAACGCCGACCAGCGCCCCAGTACCAATGGCGGTTAGCCAGATTAGTCCGACACCAACCCCCACCACCGCAGCGAATAATCAGGCTTCGTCAGCGGGAGACATAAACATTTGGTGGCCGGTGAACAATGCCACGGTATCCGGACTGCAACCTTTTAAGGCTCAGTTGCCAAACGGCTCGTCAAATAATGAGACGATGTACTGGCAGGTTGACGGCGGTCAACTGAATTCGATGTACGAAAATAATACCGATGCACCACACGAAGAAGCACCGGTAGATGTCAGTTCCTGGAAATGGAGAGGTAACGGCCCGTATCATGTTAATTTTGTAGTCAAAAATAACCAGGGAAATATGGTGGCCCAAAAATCGAGTGATATTAATGTAGTCCATTGATAAAAGATGGGAACCAAAAAGAAATCCCCCCGCCGCAGCGGGGGGATTTTGAGTAATTAAAATTGATTAAACACGGCTAACAGCAAAAATAAAAGATTGTGGATCCGCTTGGGGGTCCAGTGATTTTATTTGAGGTCTGTTAGCCGTGGCTTGTTGGGGAGGAGAACGAGTGTAGGCGACTTATTTATTTTGTGATAGCAATGGCGCAACCGCAATGTCGTAGACATACTTCGAGGTCCAATGGAGGACCTTGCCGGTTACGTCATCCTGCTCAAGACAAATGGTTTCATATGCGTCGGGTGCGACCGGTGGTCGTTGCGAAGCTTGCCAGACAAGGTGGTCATTTTCAGCGCGTAAAATTTGATAGTTGGTAAGGCTAAAAGCGGTACACCGGCCATCAACCTTGACTGATCCGTTACCATTGCGGCACCAGAGGACGGTACCTTTCTTTAGTTCCATCGTCATGAACTCCTTTGGGTGTGTATATATCAATGCATTCCAACAAGACTTTTAAGGAACAACTTATTATATATCTACTGTGTATCCTTTTCGACCTTTTGGTCTCATCAGTACAAACGCACATTTGTAGAAGGACAGACACACTAGCGCGGTCAAAGAGAAGGGGTTCTCGAAAGGAAAACCCCTTCAGGTCGAGCGCTAGTGAGCGAGAGTATTTACTTGGTCTTGGTGGGTTCGGCGGTCGGTGAAGAGACGGTGCAATCGGGATTCATTTTGTCCTGAATTCCGGCATCTTGTCCACAATCAATGCGGACTGAGGCTTGCTGAGTCAGGAACGCCCGGCTCATGTACTCATAAGCCGAGTAACGATAGAGCTGACAGCTCTTTAAAGCCGGATTCCAGTCATCCGTTAAGTACAACTCCTTATTCCGATTCTGGGGCGTCTTGGTTTCGCCGGTATACAGGCCGTAATAATACGAACAGATATCCTGACTGCGGGACTCAACCTTCAACGCCGAAGTCGGAAAACCAATGAAGGTAATCGGCATCGGCTGGAGGCCGGCACCGGAAGCGACCGCATCGAGGAGGGCGGTTTCGCCCTTCTGTTCCAGTTGTGCCAGTTCAGGCCCGTACTGGTTGTAGAAGTGCATCACCGTGGCAATTTTGAGATTGCGTACCTGGCTCAAGTCGTAGGCACGAAGTTCGTCAATGATCTTGGTCCGAGCACCAAGCAAGCTGTCACGCTTGACGCGGACATAGGACATAAGATCCAAGGCGGCTTGCTGGCATTTGTCAACGTTCCCGGCATAAAGTGAGCCACCCGTACCTAAGGCATTGATGAAGGCCTTGTTTTCATCGGCTGCCGAAACGGGGTTACCGTTGGCATCCTTGGAGAAAACGCTATTAGCTGCCTGGGCAATCACTGTGGCGGTGTTGCTGAAGCACTGGTTGACCAGCGTGAGCTGATCCCCGGCACCAGCCAACATCGTACTGTACGATTCCATCCAGACTTGGTAATCGGCGTCGATGGTGGTTTCTTGGGTGACTAGCTGACTGTAGACCGTATCCGCTTCTATATAAGCGGTTTTCAAACCAGCGGACAAACCGAGGGCGGTTTGAGCCGGAGAGCCACAGGCAGCGAGCAAAGCGATGACGAGCGAAAGGGCAAACAGGGTCAAACTATTCTTGCGGTTCATGTGTTTTTACCTCCGATTACTTAACTCTGACTCTTGATAGCAACCAAACCAAATCCGACAATGACTAAAGCCACGATCGGGATGATTATTGAGACGAGGGCGGCATCGGATTGGACCTTAATCTCGGCGTTAACCAAGGCCGTCATTTCTGACTGGTCCAAGGTGATATCCGCTTTCAGATAATCGTACCCTTTCATACTGATACGACGAACACCGGCGGGGTCATCGCGCAAGAGAAGATCAATCGGATGATTGCCGTCTCGCTGTAATTTGACCACCGGGAAACCGTCTTTACCGGGAGCCGGGACGGCTTTAAGATCACCAAAGAAGCTTACTGGCGCGAAGGTCATGTTCAGAAGTTGGGTCGGCCGACCGGTAGCAAAGTCATCAATGACTTGCTCGTTGCCTTGAGGCATTCCGGTGCGGAAACGACAGCCAGCGGCGGGGATGGTGTTGCCGTCCACTTCGCAGGCGATGATGAACATGTTCTTGGGCATTAGCCGCTGGAGTTTTTGGCCGTTGAGGCTAAAGTCCCAAGCACCCTTGGCAGAATAAGCAGCCCTGATGGTATCGGCCCAAAGATCGACCGTACCCAGCGAATCAACAGCAGTCTTCGGCGCAAAGACCAACTCAAGTGAACCTTGGCGGTCATTGCCAAAGAAGGTACTGAAGGTGCTCGCGAGATCTTGCCAAGCTTGGTATTGATCCTGGGGTACATGGAGGCCACCAACGAATTGGACAAAGTCGTAAGCCGCCGGCCAGCCCTGACCAAGGCGACTATATATGGTATTCATAGTCGGCAAGAGTCCGGCTTTTTGGTAGGTAGCGACATTGTTTTGCGTCTGTCGGTAGACCGTAGCGTCGGAGGCGAAGGTCCAATTAGTATACTGGTGATAGACATTCGCCAAAGGAATGGTGTTGTTTTTCAAGGCGTTGGAGTACAAAGTCCAATCAGCGGGTGGGGTGTAGTCGGATGCTTTAACCTGATAGCGGCTGCCTCCATACCAGTGACTGTTATAGTCAGGCGGTACCATCCAATGATCGGAGAGGATACGCGTCGGGCAATCCTTGGTGTTGGGATCTTTGGTGAGTCCCGTTTCGGAATTAGCTAGCGAGTCCATCATCCGAACACGTATGGCATACTGATCGAGCTGGTTAAAGTACGGAACGTATTCTGTATCCCAACAGGTGTTACAGGATTCACTAAGACAAGTTCCACTTTTGGTCTTGCTGGTGCAGGTGCAGTTGCACTTATGAGGATTAACTTCGTGGCTCCATTCATAGGGACCGCAACCTGTCGAGGAATTGATGGAGGAGCGGCAAGAGCGGGTTTGAACCGTGGCAGCCACTATCGGAACATGCAAAACTTCGATGTAGACATTGGCTTTATTAGTCTTGGCTTGGTCGAAACCAGCAGTCATGGCATGAATGCCCTGGGCATCAGCACGATTGTTGATATCACCAGACATGAAAATAAAGATACCAACCGCGACAACAATACCGGCAATAAAACCAACGCCTTTATTGGTGAAGGCGCCAAGAACGACACCGACCACACAAGCCCAGAGTATAGGCACCACGAGGTGGGCAAAACCCCAGGCAGCGAGTGTCCCTTGCGAGACCTGATCGTAAAGATACTCCATGGGAGTACCGCTACCGGTAACCGCAACGGACGTAGCGCAGGCAGACAGAATGATAATGTATACGGCTAACGGTAAAAAACGAAACTGGCGGGTAAACATGATTAACCTTCCTTTGTAGATTGATACGTTCACTCTATCCCGCGGTAGCGGGGCACAGCGAACGCATCATTCCAAAGTTAGGTGTAAATACTCTCGGGTTGTTAAAGTACAAAAATAAAGCAAGAAAAAAGCCTCGCAGAGAGGCATTTCTTACTATCGAGTGTGGATAATATCAGAAATTAAGGGAAAAATCAATATTATAGGATGGTTAGTATTACGGGAAAATCGGATTTGTTTTTGCCCCGCTGCTTCGGTTTTAGGGTTGTTGTTTCTGTGGTAGAAACGAACCAGTATGACCGAAGGCGGCGGGGCATTTTTACAACAAGGAAGGTGATGGTTGAGTCGCGGCGGCCACTAAAGAGGGATCGGGGCTAAGGCTGCCGAAACGGTAGGTAAATGAGAGTAACGTGAGGGATTTTCGAAAAAATGGCGCAGGGCGAGCCGCAACTGGATAGCAGTGGTTTCTTTATCCGATGGTTGGAGTTGCAGATTGGCAGACTGGACGAGAGTATTTATTTCCTTTTCAACTTCATCGGGAGTCAGTCCGGCAATCCAATCGACGAGGTTGAGGGTCACTTCCTCACCCCAGCGGGGAGCAAAGATGTAGGTACGAAATTCATGGAGAACGGCCTTAGGAAGTTGCCAAAGGTCACGGGTTTTAAAGCGGTCGGTGTTAGCTGACATAAGCTGCCAGTGGAGGCTAACGTGGAGATTGCGGCGCTGGCAAAAAACATAATAAGCTTCATACTCTCCGGGGCGCAAATAGTCATATTGAAGATGGGTCCGGAGGTCAAAAAACATCGTGCCGTGAAGATCAAGCCTTTCCTGCTGGCAAAGAGCAATGATAATTTCTTCGGCTTGATTGACCGTGGACATGGCCCGGCCAAAGGGGGACAAGCCAGTAAAGAAAATTTGATCGAGGTAGCGGCTGTAAACCACAAGGCTGGCATTAGCCGGCAGAAGCTCCGATTTAATGATTCTCATGTGACTCCTTAGGCAATAAACTCAGCAAACTCTTTTGTCACTTCGAATGGTAGCGTCCACAAGGTGTGGGTGTTGAAAGTGAGCGGACCTTGAGTAAGAGTACTCGTAAACGGATAGACGTCGACCATGTTTCGACCATGTCGTTGACTGGGGACACAAATATTGACCCGATATTCGCCTGATTGAAGTTCTGGGTAGAGTCGGTGAGTACAGATTTCAAAGTAGAAGTAGTTGAGAGCGTACTCAGGAATTTTTAGATCACTTTTAATTTGAGCAACGGCAAAAGCACGAAAATCAACTCCAACTATCTCATTTTTTGTAACGGTGAAAAAGATATGATTTCCCGGCAAATTGTAAGCTAAGTAATAAAGTTGACCGGTTTGGCGACGATCGGGGGTGGCGAACAGTAGTTGTTGCAACATACAAATAACCTTCCTTAGTATGTGAAAGTGCGAAATCAAAAGACGGAGTATTATCTCACAAAATCGGGTTATTTTGCCAAAATATACTGCTCTAATTCTTTGACGCCACCAAAGGCAATCCGGTCGGGAACCAGGTCGCGGGCAGCCAACATGGCCGCCGGAGTAATGACAAAGCTACCCCAACGCTGGTTGACATCATCAATAGCATCAACCAACCGGGTTTGCCGATTAAGGTCACGGAAAAGATCGAGTTGGCAGGTGGCAGTCTTTTGTAAATCAAAACAAGAAATGGCGAGGTTGGCCACCGGTTTGCGGTAGGGAGCGGCGGTTAAAATGCGAAAGGCAGATTTGTAAACGTCGCGGGGGTCGTAAAGGAGATCGTGGCTGACATGGCCATGATGCCAAAAAGAATGGTCACGATAAAGGAGGGCCACATGGACGCCGCGGGCAAAGTAGCCAGCACTCCGCATGCGCTCAGACGACTTTTCCACCAGTTTGTGAAGAATGGGAGAAAGCTCCTCGGGAGTAGTTTTGGTTTCCGGCAAAGAATACATGTTGCCAAAGCTTTTACGGCCGAAATCTACGTCATCAATCTCCCAGCCACGGAGGCGCAAGTACCAGTAATAGCCGTTAATAGAATGAAAAGCCGAGCGCAGAGCGGAAACCGGGGCGCGGTAAAAATCGAGGACGGTATAGACGCCGACAGAATTAAGGCGGGCAGTATTGGCCTTTTTAATGCCGGTAATATCCATTAAAGTTAAGTGGCGATAAACATCAGAATAATTTTGGCAGTTAATTTCTTCCAGGCCATCGGGTTTTTTGAGGCCAGCGGCGAGTTTGGCCAAAAAACGGTTGGGGCCGATGCCGACGGAAACCGTCAGCCAGTCGCCAATTTCCTGTTTAATGCGATTTTTGATAGTTTGGGCGGCGGTCTGAACCCCCCACTGAAAACTGGGGTAACCCTCCAGGTCGACGACAAATTCATCAATGGATTTAGGGACTACAGAGGCACTGTATTGGGAAAGGAGGGTCTTCAGCTGGAGATGAATATTGCGGTATTTCCAGGGGTCGGGGCCAAGGATTTGGAGGTCCGGACACAAGAGTTTCCCCTCTTTGACCCGCATGCCGACCTTAACGCCGAGGCGTTTGGCCTCCACCGATGGGGCCAAGATACAGCCGGAAGGAGTAGTGTAGGCCGCCACGGCAATGGGCCGGCCGCGGAGCAAGGGATTGGCCTGCTGCTCAATGGTGGCAAAGCAGGAATTAAGGTCGATATGGAGCAGGGTGGAAGGCTTTTGGTTGAAGGGCAGTCCAATGACCGGCTTAGGATTCACCATCAGAGACCTCCGTTAGGCGCCAAAATAAGTTGTCGGTGTTTAAAACTAAACGAAAAAAGGCGGTTTCCGAAGCCACGGAAAAAACATGGTAAAGGGTGCGGCCCTCACGGAAGGTGTGGTGCAAGCCTAATTTGCTAATCCGGTAAACCCGGCCATCCCAGCGAACGGCCAAAGGGCAGATTTTGGCCCCTTTGGGCTCGTATAATAAGGTAACGGCAACCGGGACATCGACCTTGAGATTCATAAGATAAGTATACCCGAATAAAACCCGAAAGGACAAGAGATCAATTAGCGCTTGACTAAAAGAATGCCAAAAGGAGTATTGCGGCCGGGACCGGCGAGATAGCGGCCATTGGCCCAGAAAGCCAGGGAGCCAGAGCTGTCTAAATTAAGGGCATTTTGGATACCCATTTTTTGTAAAACTTTGGCCATGTCGGCGACCGAAGCAGTGTAAACCACGCCGATATAAACTGTCGAGCCGGTGGCGCCAATAAAAGCCCGGCTGACTTTTTCCGTTTCCTTGGAGTCACCATTACCAAAAAATTTGACTTCGTTATTAAAGACTAAAAGGGGCCGGCTCATAATGACGGAATCTACCGAAGTATCTCTCCCCCACTCCTGGCCAGCGGCGACAAAACGGGAAGTAGCCGAAAAGATGGCGACCGGGTTTTGGCTGTAAACATTATTATTGGAATTAAAGTAGGTTTTGTTGAGATTCATCAGGAGGGTATCGAAGGAGTTAGTTTTGCCGGCACAGGCGGGATAACTTCCGGGGCAAAAATAAGGCCCATTGATGGCAGCAATAGCGCCACGCCTTTGGGCAAATTCAGCCAAAGATTTGACCGGGCAGTTGTTGGCACAATCGGAGTCGGAGGCGGTATCCACCACTACCTTGGTGTCATTTAAATTAGCTGAAATAACGTTGACAGTGAAGGTGCCGCTATCGATGGTGACGGATTGGCCGGTTTTGGGACCCTCCTTTGTTGAAACTACGGAGGGCGAAGGGCGAGGAGTCGGACGGGGGGTGGACGTAGGTAGCGGGGTGGGAGTAGAGGTAGGGCTAGGGATGGGAGTCGGAGTGAGAGTGGGTGACGGCCGGGGTTGGGTCGGGGCAGTGACCGAGGCGGGAATAAACAACTTAAGATAAAAAAGGGCAATCAGAGTGGCAGCGGTTAACAGTAAAACTTTGATGGTTAATTATATAACAGGGTTTGATTTTTATCCTATAATGTGAGATAATAATAACATATTTGGATATTCCAAATAGTTCTTTAACACCCTATAGAGCTTAAGTTAAGGTCGCAGTGGCCTATGTATCCCGACGTCACGTCGGGACAGATAGGTCATTGTGACCAAAATGTTCGTAAACTTTGTTCGTAAAAAGGAGACTTTCCGATGAGCAGGAATCAACCGCAGAGTTTGTGGTTCAGCACCGACGGTTTGAAGGTGGGACGTATTGTCCGCTGGAACAACATCGGACGACACTTTGGGTATGCTATTAGCAAAGGACCTGACGGCATGCCGGAGGAATTCTTCATTCACCGGAATGCGGGCTACTTTATCCGCCCCGTCGCCGATCACCTGGAATGGGTTCCCTCGAGCTTTCCTGATGACGTACTACCAGAGCCAAGAGTTGGTGACCAGATAGTCTTTATCGCCAGCGACGAAAAGCCCGAAGAAGGCAATCGACGGCCGGCAATACTCTGGGCTTTTGAGAAAAACTATGATTGGGCCAAGGAGCAGCCGCTCTCGGCGACGACAACGCCTCGGGGCATAATCGATGGTAAGGTACTCAAGTACCCGTTCCACTGGATGTCCCAGGGTTTCTTCAACGTAAATAGCGCCAACGATGAGGTGTTCTTCGACCAGAATGACCATGGCTTACCCACCTTGGGCGCCGACGGGTCAGTAACCTGGACACCTAGCTTGTTGGATTATGCGCCCCGAGTCGGCACTGGTGTCAAGTTCATCGTCATCGACACCACGGACCGAAATGGCAATCCGGTGTTGCGGGCTAAGCCTTGGTGCTTGGAGACCGAATGGAGCGATGCCCAAATCGCCGCCAAGCGAGCAAGCCAACAGGCTCAGACCGAGGAACCGAAGACAAAAGCCGCCACTTCGCCATCGAGAGAGGTTGACTTTGCAGAGCTGCATACGGCTCGGGTCGCCAAGTGGAACCTGACGGCTGGGGAGGCGGAGTACTGGAATGGTGAAGCGACCGTTTCGATAATGGTGTGGATGGCCAATGGTTTGACCATGGCCTTCGAGAACAATCGTCTGGTCTGGAAGCTACTCCCTGCCGGCAAAGGCTTACGACCTCCGGTTCGCGATGAACGGATTGTGTTTGTTGAGTCTCCCGCAGAGCACACGATTTACTGGACCCGCTACACCCTCTTCCGTCGAATGCTCACGGAAATGGCCCGAAGTGGTGACGTGGAAATGCGGGTCTTCCTGCAGCATTCGGACCGTGAAGGCAAGAATCCTTTTCCGGCTCACCTCGAATGGGGCGGGACGAACTTGGAGGATCGTGACCTTCGCCGTGTGTGGGACCCTGATCCCCGCCATGATTCGAGTCATTACGTCCATGACGACTTCGTCGCGGACAAGTGGTTTGAAATGTTCGTTAACGGTAAGTGGGTCAAGTTGGACTTCGATCCGCGCACTAGCTAAGCTCTAAACACCCGGCCTACAGAGACCAAAAGACAAGAAGCCCTCGTGCGGTTTCAAGTTTTTTGGTCTCGGGGTCGAGGTGTGGGGTGAGTATCGTCTGATGAGTGTCAGACCCGATGAGTCCGAAAGGACGAAATACTCAAGTTCGTTTAAAAGGGAGGATTTTCATGAACCCGAGAAAGTGGACAGCTGAAGAGCTGCGGTTGGAGCGCGAAAGACTGGCCAAGCTTTGTGCCCCGGAGACCCCAATTCTAAATTTCGCTTATCAGGGACTAGTCACCAGCGTCAGTGTGGCCGAAGGCTATATGCTGGTAGTCGAAGATGAGCACGCAGTTAGGACAGTGTTTTTCCCAGAGGATTCCGAAGTGAGAGTGGTCGGGAATATCTGGTGCCGCCTGTTGTGGATCGGAAAGAATTTTACTAATCTGACCCAAAGGGACAGCCAAAAAAACGCTGTCAGGATAGTGCTCCAGGATCCAGATGGCGAAGTCGTCGTCGAAATCCCGAAGTGGTAAAAGACGACAGTTACACCCATACGGGCAAAGATTAAGAAAAAGGGTACCAAATGCTGGTAAACAATATCTTAGTTTTTGCCGTATGGGTGCAGGTAATTTTTAAACAAAAAAAACCGCCGGGGTCAGTGATTATGATAATCAAAAACCCAAGCGGTTTAGGAACTAACGAGATTAATTGCCAACTCGACTAACGTGAATATCCCCTGAGCCCATGACATCTTCGACTGGCTTGTTGACCGAATGGGCCACCCAAATGTCGCCGGAACCCATGATGCTTAGGTTGCTGTCAGTGGCGCGGCCATGAAAGCGGGCATCACCGGAGCCCATGACTTCGACCGACAACTGATCCACTTGACCAGCTTCGATCCGGATATCGCCAGAACCCATGATACGGATGTCGAGCATGGAGCCAGTGACTTCTTTGACGCTAATGTCACTACTACCGGAAACTCCAAGTTTGGCAGGGCCAACACGACCAATCCTCATTTCACCATTGTTACCACTGACGGACACCCGACCTTGGGTATCGCCGATAACGGTATTACCGGTAACCTTGGTAACGGTGACACCCGTCTTTTGAGGCACACCGATGATGACCTTGGTGCTGGCCTCGCCGCCTCCGGAGAGAATGACATTATCGCCCGAGACATACATATCTCCGGTGGAAATGACCGTCCGCCGACGACCCATGACCAGATCACCGGAAATAACCATACCACGGGCCCTACCAATACGAGTCACCACGTTACCACTGCCAGCAATGACTGTCGTCCCCTGGCTTCTGGAAAAGCCGGTGTCGCGATCCTCGCTTTCGACGACGACCGTATCCCCAACTTTGGCGACCTTGATGGCCTCGACTTCCTTTTTCGGACCCGTAATTTCGACCTCGATGGTGGGACTAGATTTGACATTGATTTCGACATCGGCTATTACGCCACGAACTTCTAAAGAACTAGCCATGAAGGGGGTTGGGCCGACAGTGATCTTTTCAGCGGTAGCACCTGGATTATCGAAGCTTATAGAACCAGGGCCGTTGTTGACGGTTTCACCGGTGGCGACATCGCACCAACTACCATCGACAAAGTAGACTTTGGTGTCGACGATGGCTCGAACTTCCTTATCTGAGTAAACCTTCCGTTTGTTAATTTCGGCCACTAATTTTGACATATTAATCTCCTTTTAAGGTGCAAAAACTCTCCTAAACCCTGAAAGCGCCAGTGCTTTTGGTTCTTAGAGGTTTATTATACAGAAAGATAGGGAAAATATCAAAGTCGGTGAACTGATATACTAGAGCATGAATGAAATATTAATGAAATCTCCGATGGATGAACTAATTCAGTGGAATGCCGATACAATGCGGCTCCTTAATATTGGGTTGCGCAACCATGACCCGGTGACGGTTGGCGCGGTTTATGAAAGAATTGCAGCTAGGTTAGGAGAAGAATTTGCCACAGAAACAATTTGTAGACGGATTTCTAGCTTAATGAACGAGGGATGGGTGTTTGCTAAAGAAGGCTTTGTGTCCCCTCTTATCTAATTATTTTCGGTAATTTACGCTTGGTTTGGGGTAAAATTAATTATGGCACCGATGGTTTATTTGGCGGGGCAATGGAATGCCTACCACGAACACTGGAAGGATGAAATCAAAAAAACGCCAGGGTTTGATTTTTTTGACCCGGAAATTGATGCGGACCAAAGCTCCCCGGACACCTTTTTTCCTCAAGATTTATTGGCAGTGAAACGGGCGGATATAATGCTGGCTAATCCCGGGGTGGCGCCATCGGAGGGAACCTGGATTGAAATCGGCTATTTTTTGGCATTCCACACTAAGGCGCCGGGAGACAAATGCTTGAAACTCATTATTATTTGGCACGAAACCCGGCAGCCGCGATGGTCAGTCGATTTTGTGATGAAGGCGGGGGTGATAGTGGGGACGGTAGGAATGGCGCAAAAATATTTGGCTACCCTAAAAGGACGGTTTGATTAATGGGGAATTTCTTTGATAAGATCGGGGGTGTTGCTGGAGGGATTATTGACTAAAGGGGCGACGGGATAAGCCTTCATTTGATGTTCCGGAAAGGGCGCAAATAAGGAGACGAGGGTTTCGGGGGAAGTGTGGGGCTGCAGCCAAAGGTCCTCGTTGTCGGCAGAGAGGATAACCGGCATCCGGTCATGGACGGTTTTGACTAAAGAGTTGGGGTCGGTGGTAATAATGGTAAAAGAGTACATTTCGCGACCAAAGGTATCGGTCCAAATATCGTAAAGACCGGCTAAAGAAAAAAGGGGGCTGTGAGGTAAATGGTAATAATAAGGTTGGCGCGCCGGGGACCATTCATAAAAGCCATTGGCCGGAATTAAACAGCGGCAGCTCTTAAAGGAGGAGCGGAAGGCGGGTTTGGTGGCGGCAGAATCAGCCCGGGCATTGATGAGCCGGGTGCCGATGCTCGGGTCCTTGGCCCAAAAGGGAATCAGACCCCAATGCATTTCCTGAATCAGATTGGTACCAGATTCACGGAAGACCACCGGATGGGCAGCTCCCGGCGCCACGTTGTAGGCAGGAGCTAACTTAAGATCATTACCTAAGTGATAATGATCGGCCAAGGCCTCGGGGGTATAAAGAGTATAACGACCACACATATAATAATTTTACCGTGATCTACCAGAAGATGCCAAATGCGGAAGCTGAAGAACGGCAAGCCAGACCAAAAGAAAGGAGATAACTAAAAGGAACAAGAGGCCAACAGCGACTTCCTCAAAAAGAATTCGTTCGCGTTGTTCAACTTCCCGCAGGGAACGGCCGACAACCACAAAACCACTGCTGGTTTTACTTTTATAGGGCTTGACCACGATAGCTTGGCGGATGCCCGGCCGGGGCTGCCAGGTGATACGGTCTTCGCCGTGAGCGGTGGTGTATTTGAAAACACCAGCCGGAATAGAAGGAACAGCATTATCGATGAAGCCGGTACCCGCTTCCGGCCGACCCTGGCTATCATAAAAGTTAGCAAAGGGAGCCAAGCTTTTAGTTAAGTCAACGTGTACTGTTAAGGAAACGACCGATTCCAGAGGACGATTCGCCGATAAGGAAGCAGCAATGTCCTCGGCTAATTGGACCTGGGGATCGTAAGCCGGAAGACGAAAATGTTGAAATTCAAGAAAGTAAATTAAACCACAAAGGAGAGTAGTAATCACGCCAACCGGCAGCCAAAAGAAAAAGGCAGTCACCAAAGAAGAACGGCGAAGCATTAACTACATTATAGAACACTAAGGAATAAAAAGAGCAGTCGAACTAAGGTGAGGCCAAAAAATAATAAATCCGACCAGAGCCGAGATGATGGCTAAGATTAAAACGGCACCGGCGGCAATGTCCCGAGTATCACGAGTGGCCTGATAAGGCAGATGTTGGTGGTCGCGGATGAGGTCAGCAAGTTCCTCGAGACTAGTATTAACCAGTTCTGCTGACCAGACTAATCCGATCAAGATTAAAATAATGATCCATTCCAAAGGGGAAAGCCGCCACCATAAACCAGCAACGACAACTAGTAAAGTAACTAAGCCATGAATGCGCATGTTCCGGCCGCGATAAGCCACGCGGATACCATTGAAAGCACAAGTGAAACTGTGAAAGAATTTGGTTAAAGATGGAGCCATATTTCAGTTTAACGCGTTTTGGGCTCTTTAAAGAGTTCGAAAAAGATAATGGTTTTGTCAATAAAAAAGGCCGTCACCAGCCACCAGAGGCCAATAAAATAACCGCCAAGGATATCGGAAGGATAATGAACACCCAAATAGATACGGCTGAATCCGATTAAAATAACCATTAAGATCGAAATCAGGACAGCAAAAATACTCAGAAGTTTATTGTGAGTGAAGTGATACATGTAAGCGGAGATCATAAAATAAAAAACCAGAGAATTCATGGCGTGGCCGGAAGGGAAGCTATAAGAACTGGCAGGAATGAGGGGAGAGATCAGGGGCCGGGGACGGGCAAAAACGTTCTTAAGCAAGAGATTGATGCCCAGGCCGAGGGCACTGACCAAGGAAAAAAGGAGAGCCTCCTTGCGGTGACGGCGGAGCAACAGGGCAATGAGGATGAACATTAGACCAACAAGGGTATAGGCCGCTCCAAAATTGCTAATGAGAATCATAATGTGAGTCAGTGTGGGAGTGCGCAGGTGATAGATCAGAGTGGAGAGGGTGATATCCAGAAATTGGGTATTTTTGTCAACGACTTCATCGGCGATCTTGAGAAAGAAATAGGCCAAGGTAAAACTAGAAAAAACCCCAATAATCATTTCCAGGCCAATCAAGAGACCGACGGGAGATTGAAAAAGATGTTTTTTAAGCGGAGAAAGATATTTAGGAAAAACAAATCGGGGCACATAAACATTGTAGCAAAAATTAGCTAGATAGCGCCTTTTTCGATACTTAAAATCAAAATTTTTTGACCGTTAACCTCGACCTTGTCCCCCAAATGATGTCCGAGTAAGGCTTGACCCAGGGGACTTTCCAGGGAAATCCAATTAGGTTGAAGGCGGGCATCATTTTTTCCCACTAATACTAAGGTAATTTCCCGGTTATCGGCAAGATACCGTAAACTGACCTGGTGGCCAAAAGCAATGGTTACGTTCTGCTCGGGAGCGGCCTGGACGACTGATGCCTGAAGATCTTGGGTAACTTCGGCAATTTGGGAGCGCAAGACATCGGCCCGCTCCCCCAAAAAGAGGTAGGCTGAGTTTTCCCGTAAATCCCCTTCTGCAGCCGCCCGGGAGCGTTCCTCGAGAGTCCGCTCAAGTTCGCCCTGGAGCTGGTGGAGATGTTCTTCCAGTTTTTGCCGGCCAAATTTAGTGATCATATAAAGTTACATTTTACCAAATTAGGCAAAGCCAGGGAAAAAGTCGGTTTTAACTTGGGACGAAGGTAAACCTAAATGCCTCAGCATTTCCCGATAGGCAGTGACCATGGCATTAGGACCAGAAAGATAAAAGGTGCGCTCCCGGTAATCGGGAACTTCCTGGGTGATGACCGCGGCGGTAATCCGGCCGCTTAAGCCAGGCCATTGGGGAGGAATTTTCGCCTGGTCGGTCAAAACATAAACCGGCCGCAGGCCGACGGAACGGCCACGGTCAAAGATATCCCGGTAAACAATTTCCGAGGCTTCTTTGTTGGCATAAAAAAGAACGATGTCCCGTTTTTCGCCCCGATCGATTAAGTATTTAACCATGCTGCGAAAAGGGGTAATACCGATACCGCCAGCCATAAAAACAATTTTTTGCTGACGATTACGGGGGAGAACGAAGTCACCGGCTAACTGCCCGGCCATAATCGGAGTCTCGGAACTTAGAGATAAAAGGTTATTTTTAAAGCTGCTGCTGTGGTCGTTAAATTTAATGCCTAAGCGAAGAGTATCTTCAGTGGGAGATGAGGCCAAGGTGAAATAACGACGGTTACCACGATCATCGGTGCGGGGGTGGGCTAAGGTCCATTCCATATACTGACCCGGACGATAACTGAAACGGGGAGGTTTGGAGAAGACAAAATCGTAAGTATCGGGGGTAAGCCGGATTTTTTGCTCCAGACTTAATAAAAGCTTAGCTTTCGGACTGACACCGTAAGAAAATAAGTTACCTAAACTTAAGGCAATTTCGGGGGTGGTATACAGATGGCCAACGTGGATTTGGGGAGCAAAAAGAAAACCGACGAGGGCCCCGTAAAGAATTTGCCAAGTTCGGGTGGGGGGAGTAGTGAGCGGCTCGGTAAGCATGACAAAGGCAAAAAAGAAAAAGGGGGAATCGAGCAGGGCAATCCGCAACAGGCTGATAACTGATTGGCCTTGAATTAGGCCGATCCCGACAATGGTAAACAAAGCGACGATAAAGAAACTGAGGACTAAATTAAAGCGGCGGATTTTACGGACAATAAGAAAGCCACCGATCACTACAAAGGGCAACATATATAGAGTGCCCACCCACCAGCTGGCGGATTGTTTGATCATCAGGGCGGTGATAACCACGGCAATAGCGACCGGATTAAAAAGGTGTTTTTTGCCAATATTAAGTAAATATTTGGAAGCCATAGTGAAAATGGCGGCCCAACCTAAAAAAAGATAATCATGGGGAGTTTGGGCCGGAGTCAGAATTAAGGCCAGGATTAAGGCGGAAATGTAAACCGATTCGACATTAGTCGGAGCCTGGTAAGCGGCGGCAAAAAGGGTGTTGGTGCTCCAACTTAAGACAATCAGAAACAAAGCCGAGGCCAGGATGGAAAAAACACTATAGTGGAGAATACCCAAGTAACTTAAAAAGGCAGCCCCAAGTAAGAGGACTAAAAGATAATACAAAATGAGCCGGTACATAGTGATGATATTTAGATAGCGGTCAATAATCTTTAGCATCGGAAAGATAACGATTAAAAGCAGTGGTGAAAGTGGCGACACCCTGGTTATCAATTTGATAACCTTCAAAACCGGGCAGAGATTCAATAAATTCGATGCCGGGACGTCCCATGGCAAAAGCGGCGGTGGCAAAACGGTCGGCTTCATAAATATCGGGGCCGATAACGGTGAGGCTTAAAATGTCAGTAATCGGCCGATGGAATTTTTTGGGATTATAGACGTGTTGGCCGCGAAAATAGGTACCAGAAGTGGCGATGCCGCCATTAGTGAGTGCAACGACTTTAACGATTTGGCGGATATTAAAAGGGTTACGGATACCGATTTGCCAGGGCTGGTGCCGTGAGCTAAGCCCGGCAACCTCGATGTCGCCGCCGGCTTCGACATAGAAATGCCGATATCCGTGGTGGCGCAGTTTTTGGGCGGCGTTATGAATTGCCCAGCCCTTGACCAAGCCGGAAGGATCAAGGCGGCCGGAATGCTTGATATCAAAAAAGCCATCAGTTAATTTTTTTGTCTCCTCACAGAGCGCAAAGACAGTTTTCATGTCCGGACTATATTGAGATTCCGGAAGTTTCCGGTGGTTTATTTGGGCAATTTCGCTGGTGTTTTTGTAAAGGCTAAATTTTTCGTCAACATAATGGAAATAAGCAAAGACTTCGCTAAGGGAATCTAAAGTAGATTCAGGATCGGCAATCTCCACGGTGATGGGCATGCCCATGAGGAGGCGGGTGTCTTTCATATTAGTTATTGGGCCTGGTTAAGGGCGGATTGTAATGATTGAACAAAAGCTTGGCTGGTGGCAGTAGCTCCAGAGACGACATCGACGTTGGCAGATTGGGCTTGGATGGCTTCACTGGTAAGTTGGGGCATGGCAACAGTATTGATGGCAAGGGAACGGTCGCGGTCTTGAGGGTAATCCAGAAACTGAACGTTAGTAATTTTGCCACTGCTAATGGTGACCCTTACCTGGACATTGCCATAAAAGGCATCGGTGGAATCGCCGGTATATTGGCCGTTCTTAAAGTGGCCAGCGGCAGTTTGGGGCTTGGGAGAGGAGCCAGAATTGAGCGTGGTAAGATTGGGATTAGGAGCCGAATTAGAACGGGAAGGAGGGAGGGTGGAATCATCACCAAAACCCCATGATTTGACTTGCTCCAAAAAGGCATAGGCCACAAAGGAAACGACGACGAATCCAGCAATAAATGTTTTTTTCATATTGAATGATAATGGCGGCTTCTGAGAGTAAGCTTAAAAGAGGGTGAAGTTTTTCCGGATCGTCATAATGGTTGCATCCATCCAGAGAATCATCTACTATTAATTTACAATTAGTTATTTGGAGGAGGTGGGTATGGCCGTATCAAAGAAAGATTTGTTAGAAATGGGACTACAAAAAATGTACTTTATCGAAAACACCATCACGGAAGAATTGCCCAAGATGATGAAGGAATCCCATGAGGATAAATTAATCCGAGCGCTGGGATACCATCTCGAGCAAACAAAAAATCAAACAACGCGGTTGGAAAGTATTTTTCAAAGCTTAGGATTAAATACCAAAAAACAAAAGGATCCAACCTTCCTGTCACTGGTCAGCGAAGGGGGCGGAGGCTTGAAGAAAATTGATGATGCCTACTTAAAAGATATGGCGGTAATTGAGGCGGCATTGAAGGTGGAACATAGCGAAATGGCCATGTACCAAGGATTAATTAATTGGTGTAAATTGTTGGGAGCCGAGGAAGAGGCTAAGATTTTAGAACAAAGTTTAGGAGAAGAAATGGTGACAGCGGATGGGCTGACGATGCTGGCGGGAACACTGATGCGGTCAGTAGTTTCCGAGGTATAGTTTTTAAAAACGAAATACAGAATTTTTTCAGGGTAATTTAAGTTTCGTAGACTAGAGTAGGACATATGAAAAATATTATTTTGGGATTATTGGTATTTTTGAATTTGGCGACTCTGGCCAAACTTTACACGATTATTCCGGCTCTAGAGAAAACCGGGGTGACAATTAACCCCCAAACCCTGCAAACCGCCGTCCAGCCGACTCCGGCCATCGAGAACAATACGGAAAACTTAATCAGTAATGCCGTGGCCTCGGTGGTCACCGTCAAGATTTCGACCATTACCCAAAATGATTATTACCGTTTTGACCCATTTAATTTTTTCAACCCCATCCAACGGGTACCCGGACAACCAACCAATGTTTCCCAAAACATTGGCAGCGGTTTCGTGGTCGACAGTAATGGATTGATTGTGACCAACAAACATGTGGTCTCCCAACAAGGGGCGACATACTCGGTAATTACCAACGACGGCAAAGAATATAGTGTCGATAAAATTACCACTGACCCGAACAATGATTTGGCTCTGCTGCGGATCAACGCCCAAAACTTAAAAGCAATATCTTTGGGAGATTCGAGTAATTTGAAACTGGGGCAGACGGTTTATGCCGTTGGGACACCGTTGGGCCAATTTACCAATACGGTTACCAACGGCATAGTTT
The DNA here is from genome assembly GCA_023380755.1 of Patescibacteria group bacterium. Taxonomy (GTDB): domain Bacteria; phylum Patescibacteriota; class Microgenomatia; order UBA12405; family UBA12405; genus JAMCSD01. The sequence continues at coordinate 158,288 of JAMCSD010000006.1, read as the reverse complement.
CCGGGTTGGGCCGAGGAATTACGGCCGGGTCGGATTTACAAGGGTATGTCGAGCGGCTGGATAATGTGATTCAAACGAATGCGGCGATTAATCCGGGAAATTCCGGAGGGCCATTGATTAATTCCAGCGGCCAGGTAATCGGCATAAATACTGCCATCGCGCCAAACGGGCAAAATATCGGTTTTGCCATTCCGGTCAATGTAATTAAAGGCTTTTTATCGACCCAAAGCATTTAGTTGAGTGGGGAACAAAGTTCTGTGGCATACTACGTAAGTGACGTTGAGTAATCTGGAATCTTTATTTCTCCCCCACTCCGTGGCGGTTATTGGAGCTTCACCCGAAAAAACCAAAGTGGGAGCAATTGTTCTTAACAATCTTTTAGAAGGCGGTTTTAAGGGCAATATTTACCCCATTAATCCTAAGTATTCGGATATAAACGGCTTGAAATGTTATCCCCATATTGAAGAATTGCCGGAAGCAGTGGATGTAGTGTTAATTGCTATACCAGCGGCCGGGGTGCTGCCAGAAGCGGAGGCGGCCGGAAAAAAGGGAGTAAAAAATGTGGTGATTTATAGCGCCGGTTTTAAGGAAGTGGGCGGCGAAGGCGTCAGGTTGGAAGAAGAGTTAAAAAGCATCGCCATTAAGTATCAGGTGAACATTGTGGGGCCAAATTGTTTAGGGCTGGCCAGCACGCGAACCCCATTAAACGCCACTTTTGGCAAGATTAAAATGCTGCCGGGGACTCTGCGTTTCATTAGCCAATCGGGGGCATTGGCAACCAGTTTGTTTGACTGGTTTCAGGCCATTGGTTTAGGTTTTAGTGATTTTGTTTCCTTGGGGAATAAGGGCGGTTTAACGGAAAATGATTTTTTGGAGTATTGGCTAACACAGGAAAACCCGGGGCCGATAGGAATTTACTTGGAGTCAATTGCCGAAGGAAAAAAATTTTTACAAGACTGTCGACAGTTATCCCTGAAGCAACCGGTGTTTTTGTTGAAACCAGGGAAATCAAAAGCGGCAGCCCACGCGATGAAATCACATACCGGATCAATCGCCGGAGAAGACAGTGTTTTGGAAGCGGTGGCGGCCGAAGCAGGAATTATTAGGTGCTCGGAATTAGAAGATTTTTTTGATTATTCGCGGGCTTTTGCCTGGTCAAAAATGCCTAAAGGCCCTAACGTGGCCATTGTCTCGAATGCCGGGGGGCCAGCAGTACTGACCACGGATTCGATTGAAAATGAGGGCCTAAAGTTAGCCTCCTTTTCGGAAGAAACAGAAAAAAGGTTAGCCGAGTATTTGCCGCGAACAGCCAGCCTGTTTAACCCGGTGGATATTTTAGGGGATGCCCTGGCAGACCGGTTTGTGAAAGCAGCGGAAATTGTTTTGCAAGAAAATACGGTGGATGCGGTGGTGGTAATATTAACGCCGCAACTAATGACACAAATTGCCGAAACAGCAGAACTAATTGGTAATTTGTCAAAAAGATACGAGAAACCAGTGGTGGCCTCCTTTATCGGCGGTGGCTACACGATGGCCGGAGAAGCCATACTAAATAAACTATCGATTCCCACTTTTAGGTTCCCCGAGAGGGCGATTAAAACACTTTCGGTACTTTATAAATGGGAGCAATGGCGGCAGATACAAGTTAACGAGGAGAAAACGGCAGAAAATATGCCTGATTTCTCGGCAGTGACTCCGATAATCGAAAAGGTGTCCCAAGAGAAACGGGCAGCCTGCGACCCGCTGGAAGCCGAGGAACTACTAAGGAATCTGTCAATCAAAACACCCGAAAGCCGGGTAGTCACTACGTTCACTGAAGCCAAGAATTTTTGGCAAACAAAACCGGGCGGGGTGGTCATAAAACTGGCCAGCCCTTTTATCTTGCACAAAAGTGAGGTGGGAGGAGTAATCGGACAAATTAAGGACGAGGTTGCCTTAGAAGCCGCCTGGAATAAAATGCAAGAAACAATTAAATCGTTAAAAAATACTATTCCGAGGGAAATCGGAATCGAGTTACAAGAAGAGATCCCGCTCAGGGCCGCGGTGGAAGTAATTGTGGGGATTAAAAGAGATCCAACTTTCGGGCCGATTATGTTGTTTGGCATGGGTGGGAAACTGGTAGAGTTGATTGCGGATAAAAATTTGTGTTCCCTACCGCTAAACCCTACGAAAGCATTGGGGTTAATTAAGCAGTCAAAGGTTTATAAAATTTTGGCCGGATATCGCGGCGGCCCAACTTACCCGGTAGAAAAATTGGTTAAATTGATGGTGGAAATGGGTCAGCTGGTGGAAGCGGAAGAATTGGTGAGCGATTTAGAGATCAACCCGGTGATAGTGACCCCGGAGGAAATTTGGGGGGTGGATGCGAAGATACTGGTAGCAACTAAGACAGAAACGGTTGAAGTGGTTAACTCGTACTAGTATACTAGTAGTAAGAGTTAGTGATTGGGAGCCAATCCGCGACCGAGATCGCGACCGGACTTTATAAAAAATTAACATTAACCAGGAGGAAGTTATGGACAATAATCAAGAAGATAAGAAAAAAATGAGTCAGGGCAAAACCAGTGCCGCGATGAAGGCAGCGATGCTGGGCACAGCCGCCATAGCCGGGGCAGCGACAGCGGCCATTTTATCGAAAGAAGAAAACCGCCAAAAAATGAACGAGGCGATGGGTAAGGTAAAACAAAAAGGTAAAGAAGTAATGGAAAAGATGAAAGGTAAGGGAGAAGAAGTTAAAAAGACCACTAATAAGACGGTCAATGAAGGGCAACGGCGATTGACCGACGTGGAGAATGACTTAGACAATACGCCTTAATTATTTTTCCACCCAGTTACCATGGGAGTCTTTGTGAAACTTATTTTCGACGGCGCTCCAAGCGACAGCGTGGGCGGTTTCTTCACGGCTGCGGCTGCCTTGGCCGCCTTCCCGGTATTCATCCCAAGCATGATTGAAAGCCTCGCGATAAATATCTTGGGCGTGGGACGGCAGGAAATTTTTGACACGGTCGGGAAGGTCATTATTGTTTTGGTAAGGCATAAAAGCAGATTAATGATTAAAGGATTAACGCAGACGGGCCTCAATAGCCTCAATTTCGCGCTGGATAGATATCCGAGTATCAGCAGCGGCGTTTTCCAACTCGGCTTTAAGACGATCCAATTGAGCTTGGAGTTTTAACCTTTGGGCATCAATCATAAGCACCTCCGGGGTTAAATTAACTATTACTAATTTTATCATAGTTTAGTCCCTATTTGACTAAAAGGCCGGGGGGTATATAATTACTTTTGCCGATTTTTTGGCACTTTAAATTAACACGGAGCAGCTTAAGATACACTTTTGGAGGACTTTATGGGAACCCGAAATACCGACCTGGGAAATATTGTGCAAGTAATTGATGACCTGTTGATGGTTACAGACAGAGGCCTGACCGATAGTCAAAGGGAGGAGGCACTGGGGCTCGCCCATCACATTTTGGAGTTTGGACCGGTCGACGGCAAGGCGTGGCGGTTCGTCCAACAGGCAATCCGAGAGGCGCGGGAGACAAGAGCGGTGGATGTGGAAATAAAAAAGGCGGCGAAGGTCACCAGCGACCAAGACATTTTCGATGAAGATGAAGTAGCTATTTTATATTAAGCTGAAAGCCGGGGCAGGATGGAGACTGCTAATCCCCTGCCCTGAGGCAAACAACCCAAAAAAGATAATGATGAAAGAGCTTCGTCAATTTTTTATTTTTTGGAAATCTCCGTGTTAATTTTTTCCCACAAAAAAGCCGCTAAGGCGAAGAGGCCATAACGGCTTTACTAAACGAACAACCTACGGTATTAACCAGAGCGACTAACACTGCCACCACGCAGCAAAATCACAAAGCGAAGGGCCAAGTTGATGGCACTCAAGATGAGGCCGCCGGAGGCATCGATAGCGTTGTTGACAGTGTAGGGAATCCGCAGAGCGCGGGACCAATCATGGGCGACGACAGCGGTAAAAATGAGAATCCCCAACCAAGCGAGGAGGGTCATGTCACTCGACATGTATCCCAGACTCATTAACACCGACTGGGCAATCTGAACCACCAACAACAGGACTAAGGCTAGCAAAAGCCAAATTCCCCAGCCTTCAAAGACAGCGGGAAAAGTAATGCCGACCAGGGACATAACCACCATAACGGACACGGTGAGAAGGATACTCTCAACCAAGACGGCGGACGAGTTAAGGGCAAAGAAAGGACCGCACATCAACCCCAGGGAAAGACTCATGATGGTGACACCCAGGGCACTGCGATAGACATTGCCATTGGTCTTGATCATAAAGACGCCGACCAGGGATACGAGAAACATTAACAAAGCCAACCAACCGGAACTCGGCCAGCTGCGGGAAACGAAGGCGCCGATGTAAACCAAGAAGCCTTCCAGGACCGTAAAAAGAGAGGTCAGACGGATATAAGTGGCTTTGGACAACGTACTCTCACCACGACGGGCCCAAATGGAATCGACATTCATAGCAAAAAACCTGCCTTTGAGAAACTCATGGTTGAAGAACGACAAACCGGAACCGACAGAAGATGATAGAAAAACTCCTTTACCGTAGATTGTTAAAGAACCACAATAAACGGCGCTATTACCGTAATTTTGATTACAAGGAAATTATAACATTTAGGTTGACCTAGAAGTTGACGGTAAATATCCTGTTGAGCTACCACCTTGGCCACCGAAATCCAGGCTTCGTGAGTCCGCTGCCATTCCTAATGACATTGGCGGCTCGAGTCAGGAGCTCACTCTTAGCGGGGCCGGGGGAAGAAGAATATTGTTCGATCATAAGAATTTAGACCGGAACGCCTAGTTGGTATGAGCCAAAACAGGCGTTCCGGGGTTCCGACGTTTAGTTGACAAGGATTTTTAACGTATGGAGAGTAGCAGGAGGCTGGGGGTTGGCCCAGGAGTTAAGAATTAAAACGATATCCGCCGCCTCAGCTGAAGTGCAATGGAGAACCCGGACAACATCCGCAGAAGGATTAAGCGGCGGGTGGCGGACGTAGAGGTCGAGATTGACGCAACACTGATAGACATAGGCCATGACATAAAGTCGGAACAATTCGGCACGGACCAGGGGGCCAAGCTCAACATGAATGCTAAAGTGCCCCATAGCATCGGCTCTTTCAACGGCAGGAGAATCTCTAAGTTCGATCAGCAAGTGGTTAACCACTTCACGTGGAGCCACGAGGTCAAATTCTTTGCCTTGGTTGCGCAAATCATCCACGTGAGGGGTGTCATGGTGGACAATATCGTTAGGGACCAGGAACGCAGGAAAGTTAGACATGGTTTCCTCCTAATAGGGACCGACAAACACGAGCAAGGAATGGTGGTTTCGCTGACTGAGGCGGCAAACTGGGAACTATTAGCGTCTGCCAGAGGTCATGAAGATACTTTTGAACAATTTGGCGGAAAGCTGTGGCATCGGCACAACGGTGAACCACAATGCGAACCGTTCCCCGGGTGACATAATAGTGATAAATTACCGTCTCCGGTTCGGTTTCCAGCCAGTTTTGAAGATCTTCCAAAATCACCCGGGGGGCATGGACATCAAAACTAAGGTAGTTGGCTTCTTTGGCAGTGATCCAGACTATGTCGTCAACTATAGGCGGATGACGGTAAGTGATGTCCAGAGGAACACTAGGTTCCTGGATGGGTAAGGACATAAAAACCTCCGAAAGTAGGGTACGAGTGTGGGTAAACGTCGGAATGTTAAAGGACTTAAGCTATTTAAGAGTAGACGCTTATGTCTGCCTAAAATAGGGTGTATTTTATGAGTGGAGAAGTATAAATCGGAAGGTGGCGAAAGTCAAAATTGAGGCGGATGGCGAAAGCGCTTTACGGTAAAATGGATAAGGTATGCCTTTTCCTAAATTGTTATATGGAATGATGGTGTTGGTGGTAATCGGGACGTTGGGGGCGCCAAAAGCAGCCCGGGCGCAAGAAGCCACACCGGCGGTAGATGCCTTACAAAAACAAATTGATGACTTAAAAAATAAGATTTCGGATTTACAGGGGCAGGAAAAAACCCTGACTAACCAGATTGCGGTGATGGATAGCCAAATTAAGCTGACGGAAGTGAAGATTGAGGCCACCAAAGAAGCCATCGCCCAGCTGGCGGTCGACATCGATAAAACAAAACAAAAAATTGATGAATTGGACGTCACTTTAACCAGTATGGCCACAGTGCTGATTAAACGGATTGCAGCCACGTACGAGGCGGAAAAAATGCCTGTATTCCAATTTTTAGCCGATACGGGCACGATGGAAAATTACGTGCGCCAAATGAGCTATTTAAAGGCCATCCAAGCCCACGATAAACAACTAATGTACACCGCCCAAGTGACGCAAAATAGTTTTCAAGACCAAAAGCAACTATTGGAAGCCCAAAAAAAGAAACAAGATGATCTGCAGAAACAATTAATTGGTTATACGGCCAATTTAAACCAGCAAAAGTCACAAAAGAATGACCTCTTAACCCAAACGAGAGGCAGTGAAGCTAATTATGCCAAACTATTGGCCCAAGCCCAAGCACAGCTGCAAAACTTCCGCGCTTTCGTTAACAGCCAGGGGGGCGACCAGCTGCTGTCAAACCAGACCAGTTGCGATGACTGGGGTTGCTACTACAACCAGCGGGATAGCCAGTGGGGGCCAATTCCCTTGAACAATACCCACTATACTATCGCCTCCGACGGGTGTTTGTTGACCGACGTGGCGATGGTCTTTACCCACTTCGGACACCGCAGTGTTAACCCGATTACGATTAATAGCAATCCCGACAATTTTGCGTCTTACGAACCGGCTTGGTTATCGAAAACGGTTTATGCGGACGGAGCGACCTTAACCCGAATTAGTGCCGACGTTGATGGTGAGTTAAATGCCGGCCGGCCGGTAATTGTGGGTATCAGCTATGACGGCGGTCCCCTACCCGATCATTTTGTGACCTTGATTTCGGGAAGTAATGGTAATTATCGAATGCATGACCCTTACCTAAAGGATGGGCACAATGTCCCATTTACTGACCACTACAGCGTAAAAAGCATCCGGGAAATTAATAAGATTCAGATTCAGTGATTCGGACTTGGCCAGCGAGCTCGTCGGAGCTGGGGGGCTGGGTGAGGAACCCGGAAAGGGTATCGGAGAAGTTTTAGCCCGAAGGATAGTAATCGGTGTAATCATACTGCAACTATTATGATAGTAGTTCTAGTCTGATCTAAGGTATCATTATATAGACCATTATGAATGCGTTAACTGTCTGGTTATCACTCTTATCGATAGGCTTGTTGGCGATGACAGCCGGAGGGCTGCTGGGTACCGGAGCCGTTTATTTAGAACCTGATGATTTTTTGAGGCTGCATGAACTAATCCAGATAGCCGTAATATTGCCCTTAACTATCGTCATCGCTTTTATGATACTAAGGACGGTCACCGGCAGATTTCAAAAATTGCAGAATGGCTTAGGAATAGCGTTGGGGGTAATTTTCTTCTTGGGCATCTATTTTTACGCAGTGGGCAACGGGATTCACGAGGTGACGAATTTTTTTCTGAATAGTTATTGTGATTTGACCTTAGTTCCGGGAACATTTTGCCGAGGACTGGCGGTAAATGATTTTTATTTGAGCAACCTGTTTATTTTTGGAGGGGCGTACTTAGTAAACTTATCTTTGATAATCCTGGAGAGAATGGCGCCGGTAAGTATTAACGGCCGGGAATTAATTCTGGTAGCGATCAATAGTTTGATATTAGCCGCCATTATTGCGATTAACGTCACTCGAGGAACGGTGGCCATCAGCATGGTTTATGCCCTATTGACAATGATCACTACGGATATTTTTTTCCTTTTTCGGAAGGTTAGTTGGCGGCAAGTTCCATTAACTTTGTACTTAGCCATAGCTTATACGATTGGAGGGTTAACTGGCTTGGGATTACAACTCCGCTAACTAATGACTGACATTGATGGAAACTGAGAGTTGCTGGAGGATGTTGCCACTATTGTCTTTGGCAATAAAATTAATGGTGTAAGGGCCATTTCCCCGCCAGTTCCAGGAGCTAACATCAACTGAGGTTTCTTTGTGAGGGTAATCTTGAGTACTATTGTTCATTTCATTAAGACCGCCGCCATCAACCTGCCAATACAAGTGGTAATTATTTATATCGTTATTGGTCAATATGGCCTTAAATGGCTGGACACCGGAAAGGGTGGCACCGCTGGTCGGCCACCAGATATTTAGGCTGCCGGAGACGGGAGCGGGAGGAGCGGAGGTGGGAGTGGGTAATGTAGGAGTGGTGGTGGGGGTAGGAGTAGGCGAAGGCGGAGTAGCTACAGCACCGACGGTGAAGGTGGTCAGCTGGTTATTCCAGAGGTAATTAACCGACCAGTTATTGTTGAAGATGCCGATGGCTACCCGATAGGCACCGGTTTGACCGGTTTGCCAGGAAAGGGGGTAACTAATGGCCGTGCTTGACAGATTTTGGTGTTCAAAGTACTTTTGAAAGACTTGCTGGTTTTGGCTATTATAAATTTCAATATCAACAATGGCATCATTGACCGTGCCGGAATTAGCGACGCTGCTAGTAACAGTCAGGGGTTGGTTAAGTGTGGGATTGGCGGGGTTAATAGCTGCCGACAAAGTAAATTGGCCGGGAGCAGAAGTTGGGGCAGGGGCAGCCGTGGGAGCGGGAGTAGTGGTCGGATTGGGAGTGCTGCCACCCTGAAACCAGGAGGCGATGACTGACTGGGCGGGTTTGTTTTGGGGAGTATAACGGTTATCATTGGGACCGCCAGCATTAGGATCGGTTTGCCAATCCCATAAATGGAGGCCTTGGACATAGTTTTGATTATTCCAGTATTGCAGCATGGCCTGATAAAGATCGGCCTGCTCCTGCATGTTGGGCGCGCCGTTGGTGTTGCCGTCAAAAGGGTGATAGTGGGTGCCAGTCTCGGAGCGGTAACCCAATTCACTGAATAAAATCGGTTTTTGGTATTGTTGATACATCGGCGCAAACCAAGTGCTATCAATCGATTTCCAGGAATCCATATAATCATTGACCGTAGGATTGCTGAGATTGGTGGCGAGGGGGTAATACGCAGAAATACCCAAGTAATCAAGATTATTCCAAAAGCCGATTTCACCCCATTCGTTGTAATAAGGACCGTCCCCTCTTTGGGCGCTATAGGAAAGTTTGCCGGAAAAAATTTTTCGAACGCCGGCTATCATATTATTCCAATAGCCCGTATTGCCGGAATTAACTTTGGTACTAGTCATATCGTATAACTCAGCACCGATAAATAATTCATTGACACCGTTAGCGGCGGCCAAGGTTGCATAATGGGAAAGCCAGTTATTGTAGTTGGAAAACCAGGTAGCCCGGTCTGAAGGGTTAATATTGGCCCGCCAGTGGTTATTGACTAGATCAATATGGATTTTATAAGCAACATTCAGCCCCAGAGATTGGGCGTATTTAGTAGCATTGGCTAATGACTGGTCGGAAGGGGTATTGTTGCCGGTATAAATAGTGGTCGAGCCTTCGTTATCTTGGAGCAAAGTGATGATTAAGGTAACATAATTGCCACCGATACTTTGGTAATTTTTGAGTGACTGCTGAAAGTTGGTACTGCTAAAATCGTCGGGGTAGGCGGGAGTAAAACTGGCGCTTTTTTGCCAGGAGCTAACGGCCGCCAAGGAAGGCCGGGCCAAGAAAATGGCGCTGGCTAAAACCATAAGACATAGCAAAATTGGCGTATGCTTAAGGTAAATACTCATTATAACACTTATTCTACTACTTATTTAGTTGGTGATACAAGCAGAGTCTTAGATGGAGCGGGAGAAAAAGGAAGTTTGGTGGAGAAAGCGATAATGATGCCCAAAATTAAAAAGCTGAGGATGATGGAGAGTGACAAAGGCAACCTTTGGCCGATAAGAAAAGTTAAGGGAACCAGAATTTGGGTAATGGGTTGGTTGTGAAGCAAATAAATCCAAATGGAGTTTTTTCCTAAGATTGAAAAAAGGGTGTTGTGCTTAAAGTCCTTAAAAAGGGCTAAACCATTAAAAACGATGATGACGAGACCAATGGTTAAGAGGGTGTCGGAAAGAACCCAGCCGGCAACGAAATAGTTGCACATATTGCCCAGAAGCCAAAAAATAATCCCAACGGGAAGGGCATACTTTTTGGTCAGAGTTTTAAAGGAGCCAGTATCAATAAAGATTTGGGCAAGATACATGCCGGCAACAAATTCGAAAAGGCGAGCCGGGAAAAGCGTAAAGGCTTGGTAATTTTTGGGAACTCCGGCACTGAGCGATGAGGGAATGCCATTAAGAACAAAAACCAGTATCACCCGGGAAAAGATATCGATAAGCAAGGAAAACCAAAAAACCTTTTTAATACCGTATTTTTGGCAAAAAAGATATACGACTTCAAAAATTAAATAAAATTGAAACAGGAGCGACATAAACCACAAAGAAGGATTGACTCCGGGTATACGCTGGAAAGCAGAATCGACGACGACAGGATAGAGCAGAAGATAGAGGTAATCAACGATCTTAGTGGAGGGCACAGTGATAATATATGACCGAAAAACCCAAGAAAAGATAAGGTTAATTACAAAGGCGAAAGCGATAGCTATCTGCCAAGCCGGAACTAGCGACCGGAGCCGTTTAACTAGAAAAGAGTTGGTGGAGGGGGGAGAAGTTTTTTTGGAGTAATAAAGGGTAAAGCCACTTAAGAAAAGGAAGACGCCGACAAACTCCCAGCCAAAACTAAAAATGGCGCTTAAAGGGTTGACGACCAGCGACAGCTTAATTGACCAGGGCAGAATGAAGAGGCGGGAAATATTGGTGGATAAACTGCCTACAATAGGGCGAAGGTGAAAGCGGGAAAGTTCTAAAAAGTAATGATAAAAGACAATAAAGGCAATGGAAATCCCCCGAGCGATATCAATTTCGGGGACATGTTTTTTCATGTATGGCAAAATAGTTTAGCATTGTTATAATGAGAAAAGTTTATGCTCAAGCGCCTTAGCATTATGGTAGTCGCGGTCCTGGCAGTATTGGGAGTGGGGGCGGTGGCTTTTATAAAATTGGATACTCCGGCGGCAGCCGAATTTACCGATGCCTATCTCCGCCCTTTGCTGGGAGCGAATAATGTCATCACTTTGGAAAAATATTATTACAATGCCTCGGATAAGGCCCAACAGTTAGCTTACAGTAAAAATGCCGTGGCGACTAATGCTGCCCAAGATAATAGCTTAGGAACAGCCACCATATATAAGAATCGATTAAACTTAAATCCGGTGGCGGTGAACCCGGCATTGACTCCCCTGTCAGGAGAGGGAGTATGGAAAAACCGACCGCTAAAGCTCTTCCCAGAAGAAACAGTAATGGCCAGTACTTTTGTGCGGCCAGATCCGGAACGGCCTTATGCCCTGGTCAACGTGGCGCAAATTGATATCAAAGCCTTAAGACTGGGATTGGTAGCCGGCAAAAAGGAACCAGGCGGGCCGGTGGGGAAACCGGGACCCGGAGTGGTACCAGCAGAAATTGTGAATAACGGGCGATTGATAGCGGCGTTTGACGGCGGCTTTCAGTACCGGGATGGAGCCTACGGCATGATAGTGGGCGAAACTACTTATTTACCATTGAAAAAAGATTTAGGAACGCTGGTAGCCTATGACAACGGGGACTTGAAGATTATCGATTATGAAGGTCAAGAGTTGGGGCCGGGGGTAGCGTTTGTGCGGCAGAATTGCCCAATTCTGGTGTTGAATGGACAATTAGCGGTACTCGACCCAAAAAATAAGAAACTGTGGGGGCGGACAATTACGGCCAGTATTTTTACCTGGCGGTCGGGATTAGGATTGACCAAAGATGGCAACCTGCTGTTTGCGGTGGGAAATAATTTGAATGCCGACAGTTTGGCGGAAGCACTGAAAATGGCCGGGGCGGTGAATGCCATCCAGTTAGACATTAATCCTTATTGGGTAAAATTTAATATTTTTAATTCTCAGGGTGGTAATAATTACTTAAGCGAGCCGCTGTCGACCCGGCTGTATGATGGCAAAGGACAATATTTAAATGGCTATAATAAAGATTTTTTCTATTTGTATAAGTGACGATGCTTAAGTTTTTTTGAGCCAGGAAGAAACGGAGAGATCAACCTTTTTACCCTTAAACACGACTCCTTCAGACTGCAGCATGGCGCGTTTAGCGGCTACTCCCCCAGCCCCAGAATAGCCGGTTAAACGGCCATCACTGGCGACGACCCGGTGGCAGGGAGTCCGAGGAGCATCGGGATTGGTTTTCATAAAAAAGCCGACAGCCCGGGCAGCCCGGGGGTGGCCGGCCAGGGCAGCCAGCTGGCCATAGGTGGCGACAAAACCCTTGGGGATTTGACGGGCCAGGGCGTAAACCTGCTCCCGGAAACTAGATTCAGCCATATATTATTTTACCGCCGTGCCCTATACTCAGACTAGATGTTTTCATACGCTCAAGCGATACTTATTGGGGCACTTCAGGGTATTACCGAATTGTTTCCCATCTCGAGCCTGGGGCACAGCGTCATTTTGGAACGGTTTTTAAATTGGCAGATGAAGGAAAGCAACCCGATGTTTTTGACATTCTTAGTGGCTACTCACACCGCGACAGCCTTAGTCCTCTTCTTATTTTTTTGGAAAGACTGGTGGCGGATTATTAAGGGACTCTTAAGGTCCTTAAAGGAGCGGGAAATAAAAGACAGTGATGCCAAACTGGGCTGGCTGCTGGTCGTAGGGACCATTCCGGCGGGAATTATGGGTTTGCTGTTTGAAGAAACTTTTAAAAAAATTTTTGCCTCAGCCCAATTAGCGGCGGGATTCCTGGTACTTAACGGAGTGATGCTGTATGGGGCGGAAATTTTGCGACGGAGAGCGGTAGCCCAGACGACGGGTGACAGCGACAAGCGAATTGCCAAACTAAGCTGGGGGCAATCATTAAAGGTGGGGGGCTTACAATGCTTGGCCCTTTTGCCCGGTTTTTCCCGAACGGGGTCAACGATCACCGGGGGGTTATTAACCGGACTGTCGCACGAAGATGCGGCACGGTTTTCTTTTCTGCTAGCAACCCCGGTAATCGGAGCAGCGTCGCTCTTGAAAATTCCGGAGCTCGCTACCCCCAACGGCCAGGCGATATTAGGGCCGACGGTGGCCGGGGCATTAGCGGCAGCTGTAGCGGCTTTTTTCTCGGTGCGATTTTTGGAAAAATACTTTAAAAACGATACCTTAAAACCTTTCGCGATTTACTGCTTGGCCGCGGGAATAGTGACCAGTGTAATTTTATTACTTGGCTGATTTTTGGCCGCTTTGGAACCAGGCAAAAACAAAACAACCCAAGCCTAAAATAAGCGCACCTAACCCATGTTTGTAATGATGGACTTTAGTTAAGGCGGCGTTAAAGCCAGGCAAAAAGTGGGGCAAGGCGGCAGCGGGAGTGGTGAAATAAATAAAGGCGAGGACGAGACAAAGTAAACCAGCGACAACCGAGAGGACGATAAGGAGTGTTTTATTCATGGGGGTATGATGACAGATTGTAGAGTTGATGTCAAAAAAAACACCCCCGCCGCGGCGGGGGATGTTAAAAGTTCGAGAAAAATTAGCGCATTACAGAAATATCTGAGTTTAAGATTGAAGCCACAGTTACACGTCCACTTGAATCATGCATGGCACTATAATCGGTCGTGAAAGAGCCGGTGCAAGTGGTAATAGGTCCGGTGGAAAGAGTGGGGTCAACTGGTAGAGCGGGAATATAGTTGCCAGGAGAAGTAATCAAATCAGAACAAAGGTTAGTAAGGGTGCCGATTTCAGCAGCAGAGTCACCAATACCGGATGGTAATAATCCGTGATGATCGGCAGAATATTGTGAAATAGCATTTAGAATAGCGTTGACATCACTACGTCGTTTAGTGTCATCAGCAGCTTGGAATTGTTTGCTGGGGTTAACCGCGACTAAGACGATGGTTAAAAGGACGGCCAAAATACCAATGACAACGACTAATTCGATGAGGGTGAAACCCTGGGAGGATTTTGACTGAAGCTTGGATAAGCTCATAATTTTTTTTATTAATATTTAACAATCCAAGTCCACGATAACATACAATAAATTATTCTGTCAATTTAAATTACCGCTTATTCTTTTAATTACTCTGTCCCACCGTGATTACGACATCTGCAGCCAGGTTATTATCGTCTTGAATAATTGTATCTATAAATAACTTATTGGTACTTGATGTAATCTTATCTTTAAGATCAGCAGGATAGCGAAGAGAAAATGAAAGAATGGTTTTGGCGGAAGTATTGGGAGCAGTAGTAGAGCTAAGGACAACATTTTTAAAGCCCAGGGAGGCGAGATTATCTTTGAGCTTGTCGGCATTTTTAGAAGGCCGGTTGGCGGCGGTAATAATTTTGATGGTGGTACTTTCTAAAGAATAAGGGCGGATAGTGGGAGTAACTGCCTTAGTCGGGATCGGGTGAATATTAGTAATGCCGGAGCGGACTAAACGAACCGACGGATGAGAGCGAAGCCATAAAAGGCCACCTAAAATAATGACTAAAAATAAAAAGACGGGAAGCAAAATAAATAAGTTGCGGGAAGAATGGTTTTGGAGACGCTTAAAGGCGGCACTAAAGGAATAGGATGGGGAGCGGCTTCCCAGAAAATTAAAGGTTTTAAGGATTTTTTGTTTTTGGGAAATTTCTTTAAGAGCATGAGGGGTCAGCTGTTTTTTGATGGTTAAATTGGCAGTCTCGAGGGCCAGACTCGGGAGAACCAGGGTGATTTTAAATTTCGACTGATGAAAAACGTTTTTGATGGTTTCATAAAGATCTTTATTGACGGCCAAAAGATAGGTGCGGTTGTCGACCGGGGCAAGAAGCGAGGATAGGGATGAAAAAGGAATGTTAGCCAAGAATTCGTTAACCGCTTCGGCGGCGGGGGCGGCGGTAAAGATTTTGGAAAAACAATAGGATTTATCTAGAACCAATAAGAGGGTGTGGGGCTCAAGATGATGGTCGTGAATAAATTGTTGAAGCGTGGCAGTAAATTGGAGAGGGTCAACAATTTCTTGGTCAACCACAGCCCCCGCAGGAAACTTAAAATTTAATTCGCGAGAGTCATCGTAATAGCCAAGACCGTTTTTTTGAACCACGAGAACGGCTATTTTAGGGGAGAACTTTAATAGATTTCGTGCCATGAGGAGAGAGTTAAATTATCGGAATAATTAAGCTGGACTTGAATGGTCCGGACGTAATTACCGGCAGTGCCGGTGGAGGTCAGGGTGGTTTTATCGGCGGAAACGGTGATTTGGGCTTGGCCATCGGAAGTCGTCAGGGTTTCACCGGTGTAATTTAGGGGGTCGCGCAAAAAGCGGATTAAACCTTCTTCAATGCCCGATTCGGCCACAAAGGAAGCGACATTCCCCTCTTCGAAGCGGGAGGCGGCCAAGGAGTTGACGGCAATGGTGGTGATGGCGGCAGTGGTAATAATGGAGGCAATGGCAATAAAAATGATGAGGGTGACGGTGGCAGAGCCGGTGGTTAATTTTTTCATGAAGAGTTAGGTCGTAAATTAATGACAGTATCGACATTTTTAATTTCCGGACCGGAAGGGCGGACGGTGCGGCTGGTAACGGTAAATGACACTTCAACAGAATCAAGCTTGCCGCCGGGATTGCCAAGATGCTGAAAGAGCAGATTGGAAACGGTAGTATCAAAACTATTAAATTGAGTGGCCGTACCGCCGATGGTGACGGCGATATTGTCTCCATTGAGGGCATAAGTATTAGTGGTTGAGTTGATGGTTAAGGAGAGGGTGGAACCTTGGCTACCCAAAGTGGAAGGTAAATCAATGCTATGGGCGCGCTGGATGTCGTAAATTAACCGGGCAACAATAAAACGGCTGTCCTGCTCAACACTGGATAGGGCTTCGGATTCCTTTTGGACGTCAAGAATGGAAACAAAAATTTCAGTTAAGACCAGCAAAAAGATGGAAAAGAGGCCGATATAGACCATCATTTCGGTAAGAGTAAAGCCGAGGGTTAATTTTTTCATGGAGAGTAGTTAACCGTAAAATCGTAAAGGGTGGGGGTGTGGGTGCCATCACCGGAAAGAATGGCTTCGTATCTAAAACAACGGGCAGGATTGTAGAAATTGGGGCCGTTACTCCAGGGAATAAAACTACTGCCGGGATAGGTAGTATTGATGCTAAGATCGGGTCCAACAAATTGATAATTGGCATTGCTACAACCACTACTTCCCGGCGGAGCAGCGGCAAGCTTAAAAGTAATGGTGGTGCCAGTAGGCGTATCGGTATTGGCAAAGAAACGGTTGTAGACTACGGGGTTAGTAGAATCGAAGGGTCGAGAATAAAAATAACCTATGGTGGCGTAAAGAGTACTCCCGCCGGGACCACCAGCAATAATTTTCAATTCAGCTGTGGCATCTCCGGTAATGATGTAGGAGTACACATTACCTGAAGGTTGGGTGACAGCGGCAACCCCATTAATACCACTATCAACATTAACTCCGGGGCCACATAGACTAATGGTGTGGGTGGAATCGTTATAAGAATAAACTTGATACTCCGTACCGCCAATGCCAACGGCAATTAATCGTTGGTCATTCATGACTTCGATGACACCTTTTGGGCTCATACCGTTGGTGTTGTAACTGGTAAGAACAGGCCGGTTTCCGGTATGGGTGGAAATGTCGAGGACAAAAAGATCATTTTTGGTGGAAGAGGCTGAAGTTACCAGATAGGCGCGAGTTTCGGTATCGTTGATAAAAATATCGGTAGCTCCTTGATCGTTTAAGCTGACTGCTTGACCGATAACGGAAGGATTGGCAGGATTGGAAACATCAATAATTTCCATTTGTCGTGAGGTACTATTTTCCGAAATATATGCTCGGTAGTTAATGACTCTGATCTTAGTGGCGGTGCCGGCCAAAGTAGTGACATGACCATTGTTTAGCGGATTACCCCGATTACCTATCCGGGAACTGAGATCGAAGGTATAAAATTTATTTCCACTGGCCATATAACCGATATTATTAGCAACATAAATAGCGTTACCATTGCCATTACCGGGAGCGTTAAAATAGCCGGCTTCAGAATAGGGATTTGTCTGTAAATTGATTATTTCAATTTCTTTGGAATTGTTATCAGTCCCAAGGTAGGCGTAATTAGCTTCTCCAAAGACAGCATTGGTTTTAAAACCATCAAAAGTGCCCGGATTGGGAATGGAAGCTTGAGGAGGATTAGTATCAGTAATATTAACTTTCGCAAAGGAAACGCCGCTAGCGTTATCGCCGGTGCCAGCAAAGGCATAGGCCGGATTGGACCCGTTGGCGGGAATAGCCGAGATAGCATTAGCTACTCCGTTTTTGGGTAAATCGACGGTGGTTACGGTTAAATTAGGTTGACACCAATCAGCATTCAGATTACCAGGTCCTAAGATAACTTCGCCGCCTAATATATTTGTGACCTGGACGTTGGTCTGAGTGGTGCCAACGGCGTTAAAATCGGCGACAGATGTATCTTCATAATATTTATTGCCTAAGTAACGGGTAAGGTAGAAATCAGTATGAGAGGTGGCGGGAATGGGCTGAGACCAGGAAACAGTAATGGCGACTTCTTTGGTGGAGGGATCAATTTGGTCGCTGGTGCCGGTGCCAATGATATTGAAATTAGAGTCCCGATAAACATTATGAATGGTAATCGAACGGGTAAAACCGTTAATAGTTTCCGGCGAAGCCGCTAAGCTCCAGCCGGTGCCGGCACGGGCTAAGTGCAAGGTCGAGCCGATGGGGACGAGATCGTCCCAGCTTTTTTCTTTGATACTGCGGACGGCTTCCTCGGCTTCCTTAAGAAGAGTGGTGGCTTCGTCGCGCTGCTGCTGCTGGGCTTTGCCGTTACGGGAAGCGACCAGGCCGGTAATCAGGGCCGGCAATAAAACGGCACACAAACCCATGGCGATAACGAGATCGACGATCGATTGGCCGCGGTTAGTGGAGGGAGGTAACGACGCCATAGGAATTTAAATTAATAACTTTTTGCCGGCCGTTGGTAGAATCGGACAAGGTGATAACGGACAAGCCGGTGACCTGGCCGCTGCCCTGGGAAAAGCTGACCTCACCGGCGGAAGCAAAAGATAAGGAACCCACGAGGGGAACGGTAAAATTGGTCGGGTCACTGGAATTATAAGTGCCGTGAAACAGGACATAATCACCAGTATCGAAATGAATGCCATAAGAACTGCGGGAAAAACGCCCTTCGGTATCCCCGACCATGGCTTTCAGTTGCTGCTGTTTAAGATCGGTAATCAGGGTATTGGTGACGGTGTCCAAGGAAGCAATGTGCTGGGCATTAATTAGGGAAACGGTGCCCAAAGACAACAGGACCACAAAGATCCCCATGGTGATAATAACTTCGATGAGGGTAAAACCCCGACGCGGCGGGGCAAACCCCCGATTAATGGGCACTGATTTGTCCGATTAAATTGTAAATGGGGGCAATGATGGAGAGCATCATACCACCGACAAAAAGGCCGACGACAACTAAGATAAGCGGCTCGAGCAGGGTAGTGACCATCTTTAGATCATTGGTGACGTTGTAATCAAGATACTCGGAAACATCCTGCATAGATTTATCGAGGGAGCCGCTTTTTTCGCCGGATTCAATGATTTTGGTAATGACGGCCGGGATGGTTTTGCGGGGGGTCCGCAAGCCCTCGGAAAGCCGGCCGCCGGAAAGAATAATGTCCCGGGAGCGGAGAATGGCCTGATTTAAATCGCGGCCGACCACCACATCCTGACTTAATTCCAAGGCCGAAGCAATGGGGACATTAGAGCCCAAAAGGAGGGCGAGACTCCGGGAAAAACGGGTCAGGTCAATCTCGCGGACCAGAAGAGAAACAACCGGCAAATGGGAAAAGACCTTAAAAAACGATTTACGTCTGGTTTCATAAAAATAGACAAAGGCTAAAACCAAAACAATAAGCAGAGCAACGATCGGCAAGGTATAGGTAGTAAAGATTTGAGAAACAAAAATTAAAATTTTAGTAGGCAGCGGCAAAACGACTTTGAGGTTCTTAAAGACCATGGCAATCCGGGGGATAACGAAAGTAAGAATTACAATAAATACCAAACTAAAAACAACCAAGAGGATGGCTGGGTAAAGCAACGAAGATTTAACTTTGTCAGTAAATTCGATATCACGGCGTAAATTGTTGCGTAAATCTTTGAGGGTAGTCTCCAGGGTGCCGGAACGTTCGGAAGCCTTAAGAATGTTAATGGTAATCCGATCGAAGGCCGCAGGAAAACGGGAAAAAGAGGTGCTTAAATCCTCTCCCTGGACCAGGTCAGCGGCGATGGCTTCCAACATTTTTTTAAGGCTGCCATGGGACTCCTCGGCTAAAAGACGGACAGCCTCCAGAATGGGAATGCCGGCCTGAAGCATGGTGGCTAAATTACTGTAGAGGGCCAGTTTCTCACTGTTGGAGATTCGGTGATTATTCTTTTTCATATGGTTTCTGTTTTTGTAACGCGGAGGATTTCGTCGAGAGTGGTGTCCCCGGTCAGGACTTTTTGCAAACCGTCATCGAGCATGGTGGTCATCCCCTCTTTTTGGGCGCAGTCGGAAATCAGGGTGGAGTCCTTTTTGTCGGTAATTAAATTGCGGATGGCGGCGGTGACTTCCATGACTTCAAAGATACCGATGCGGCCGGAATAACCAGTATGGTGGCATAAATCACAACCGTCACCGGTAAAAGCAGTGATTTTGGGACGGCGGCCAAAGTTGTGGGCAAGGACATCTGGAGGGAGCAATTGGCGAAGATCGGTTAGGGAAATTTCTTGGGGTCGCCGACAGTGTTTACAAACTTTGCGGACTAAACGCTGGGCAATGACGACGTTGACCGTCGAGGCCACCAAAAAAGGCTCAACTTTCATATCAATAAATCGCGGTAAGGCGGTGGCGGCATCATTGGTGTGGAGAGTGGAAAGGACCAGGTGACCGGTCAGAGCGGCGTTAACCCCAATGGCGGCAGTGTCATTATCGCGTATCTCTCCTACAAATATTATGTTAGGATCCTGACGGAGTATGGAACGTAAGCCATTGGCAAAACTGAGATTGGAGCGGGGGTTGACCTGGATTTGGTTAACACCGGAGAGTCGATATTCAACCGGATCTTCAATAGTGGTGATGTTTTTATCGCGGGTATTGAGTATTTTAAGGAGAGAATAAATGGAAGTGGTTTTGCCGGAACCGGTAGGGCCGGTGGCTAAGACTAGGCCATAAGATTTACTGATAGCATTCATGACTTTTTTGAGGTCTGTTGACCGCATCCCTAAATCCATCAAAGAAAATTGACGGGAACGGGCAGACAATAATCTTAAAACGACTTTTTCACCTTCGGCTACAGGGACAATGGAAACCCGGATATCCAAATTTTCTGAAGTGAGCTGGAGACGGAGGCGGCCATCTTGGGGAGTCAGGTGCTCATCGGTGCGCAACCGAGCTAAAACTTTGATGCGGGTGACAATCCGGTCGTGAAGAGGCTTAGGAAGTCGGAGAATATCGTGGAGGACACCATCAAGACGAAAGCGAATGAGACAGTATTTTTCATCGGGTTCAATATGGATATCGGAGGCTTTGTCCTGGTAGGCATATTCAATAAGGAGGTCAGCAATTTCGGCGACCGGAACAAATTCAGGATTGCGCAACATGGAATTAAAGGTCTGCTGGACATCCTGACGGTAAACCTTTAGGGCATTTTCAATATCCCGGTGGGTGGCTAAATAAGGGGTAACTTTGGTACCAGTCTTTTGGGCAACAGATTGTTGGATGTCGGTATTGGCAGGGTCGGCTAGAGCCAATTTAATTTCAGTAGGACTACGGTCAAATAAGATAACTTTTTGAGATTTAGCAATGTTTTCGGGGATAATTCGGCAAAGTTCATGAGGGATGGAGAGTTCAGAAAGATTAATAAAGGGAAGCTTAAGATGAGCAGCCAAAAGCTGACCTAGTTCCAGATCGGAAAGGATGTCTTTCTCTAACAAGGCTTCAGAGAGCGGCAGATCGGCGTTCCGGGCAAAGGCGATAATATCTTCTAGCTTTTTATTATCAACAAGACCTTGGTTAACAATAATTTGGCTAAGTTGTTGATCGGAAATAAGCATTTTGGAAAAAATCCCCTCTAACGTAAATATACCATACGATTTATCTCTATAATTTTATTACTAGGTAAATATTGCGGGAAAAAAGGGGAGGGTGATTTAAATTCCAGAAGCGCTATAGACCATGTTCTATTGTAAAGCAAATTTTTGACATATCTGTCTTTGCCTTAATAAATTGTTATTATTGGGGTGATCCATGTCTTGGCAAGAAGTATTAACATCCGAAAGGAATCCAAGCCGAGTAATAGCCTTGCCGACACTAGAAATAAGACCGCTGAGTACTATATTAGACTGGAACCAAGCAAATTTAAGGGAACTTTATCTAGACCAGGAAAGGACCGGAGAAGGCTGCCCCTTTGTGGCCATGGCGGCAATTATGGCTTATTTTGGATTACCACTGCCAGCCCATCAGGATTATTGGGAAGGTATTACAAGAGAATATGGGGCTTTTTTGCACCAGGGAAGTCTGATGCTCCAACACGGAAGTTATGGAAAGGCGATGAGGGAAATGTATGAAACCAAGGGAATCCAAATTAAAAGAATTACGATGAATAAAAATGGCCAAACTATAATTGGTGAAGGCCCCGAAAATGAAAAGTCAGAAGAGGTGAAGGTTGACGATTTTAATGAGTTGAGCACGGCCGAACTGCAAGCACCAGCGGTGATTATAGTGAAACAATCAGGTTGTGGGGAATCCCATACGATTGCCATCGATAATTCAGAGGTATCCCAAAAGATGCGTCAGGTTTATGCTCAAGCGGGATTTCGGACAGTGGCAATTATTGAATTTAAAAAATTTCTAGGGAGGACTTGAGTCTGAAGACGTTGGCGAAGACGTCCTCCCTAGAATGCTTATAGAGTTACTTACTGGAACAGAAGGTCCAGTTGTGGATTCGATCGCGGCCCATGACTTGGATGGTCGCGACGCCGGTTAAGTTATTGTTATCGTCAGTGAAAAACGCGGCGATAGTAGTCTCATCGTTTTTGCCGCTATGAAGCCCGTTAATGGGCATTACAGGGCCAAGCCTGGTAGAACCAGAGTTCTTAAAACGAGAGATATTGGTCGATTTGGCACCGGCTCCAGAAGCTCCTTCAGCGACGGAATTATAGGTCATTTCGTCGAGGAGTTTCTCGTTACCGTTGACGAGAGCATAACCAAATCGGACTCCGGTAGACTTAGCTTGGCTGTTGACGGGATATTTCGAAGATTGGCGTTGGGATGATTGAGGCTGAAAAACTCGACTATTTCCACTCTTGTTTCTTTTAGACATTCCAGTAACCTCCAAAACAAAATACAGCATCTCTTATCCAGTAAAGCTAGACTCCAATAAGCACCACCTCCTTTCCGACAGCAACTTGCTATTAAGTTGTGCCCGCATGAAGCGGATAATGTCTACTATATTTAATAGACAATATCCGCTTCATTGATGTCAAAGAACAGCGGTACACTTTCTTCGGGGAATTTTGATAAGCAACTATTACTTACATTGTAACAGTTTAGTCTTTTCTTGGCAAATCACCGGGAGCGTTGCAGAGCGGCATTTTCGAGTAAGCCGGCCGGGGTGAAAAATCCGGTTAACAGGGTTAAGTCAATTAGGCTGCGGCCGGCACGGGAGGTATAGTCAAGACCATTTTGGGCAAAGACGGCGAAAGCTTCATCAACCACAGGGGAGGCATAACGCAATTCCGAGAGGAGATCAGAGTCAAGATTTTTTTGGGAATCATAATGGCGGCGGTTGTCTTCAATCAGATTGCGGGCTACCATAGGATTTATGGCTAGTTCGGAAAGATGCTCAGTTTTGCGGTTAACAACTTGAGGATCTTCGGGATCGCCAAAACTCAAATCGGCCAAAACATAAATACTATAATGGTAAAAACGGCGCTTAAAGGTGTTAACAAGGGCAGTGGCTTTGACTTCTTCGTAAATATCGGGGTAACGATCGGTAAGTTGGAGCTGTTTTTGCAGTTCGGGCGAATCAGCGACTTCATCAAAGACAACTTTCTCCATGTGAAGGGCCAGAGCCTCTTCGGTGGCGGCCGAGGCTCCGGAGTTTTCTTTTAAAAAGACGGGGAGCGGCGAGGCTTGGGTAATAATGTACTGCAGAGCATGAGCCAAGCCTTCGTGGCCGTAAAGCCGCAGAAGTTCGCGCTCCCGGACCTGAAGGCTGCCATCCTCGTTTTCATAGAGAATGGACCCGAGGCTAAGACCTAAGCGCCGGCTGCGATAATTAAATTCAGAACGGTTTTTGGTGGTGACATCAACCCGTAACTGGCGAAGATAGGAACCGGCATCGCTAACCGAACTATATAAATCGGCTAAGGCCTGGTGATAAATTTCCACCCGATTGCTACCGATGCCGACAGCCTGATCCCGAAGACGGGGGACTTCCAAGGGTAAAGCTAATTCATAAGCGTCGACACGGAAACGACGATACAGATCTTCACTGCCCTGAAGGGCGGCCGCCCGATTGGCAGCCAACCAATCTTTTAGAGCGGTAATTTTTGAGGCTTGGAGACCATAATGGTGAAGATAATTTTCAAGGGTCCACGTGCGGCCACTTAACCAGTTGTCAAGGGAAATAGCCCGGGAAGATAAATGACGGGATAATTCGTTTTCCAAAACTTCATCAGCGGTGGTGGGCGTGGAGGTAGACCGAAGCTGATGATGCAGAGCCAGGGACCGATCGAGAAGGAGCTTGGATTTGTCGATGGGGTAAATGCCAAACCGGGTGCCGAAGCGGTTGATTTTATTATTTTCCGCCCAAATTGATTCGGCTTCTTGAAGAAGTTCAGGATTTAATCCCATTGTTTCGATTATAACAAATACTCACACCATCACTATAGTAATTTGTAGTCGATAATTACTCGTACTAAAATTATATAAGTTAGTGTTTAATAAAATGATGGAACCGAGGGTGAGCACGGCGCTGAAAACAGACCAGACAATTGAGATCACCACCATGGGAAAAAAGAGCGGCCGGCCACATCGGATCGAAACCTGGTTCCATGTGGTTGAGGGGAAAATTTACCTGACCGGTAACCCCGGCAAACGGGACTGGTATGCCAATCTTTTGGCCAATCCAGAATTTATTTTTCACCTGAAAGAAAGCACTCAAGCTGATTTGCCGGCGACAGCGAGAGCCATTACCGACCCGGTTGAGCGCCGGGAAATACTGGCCAAGATCACTAAAAGTAGAGGCGAAGAACGGCAACTGGATTCGTGGGTGGCGGGAAGCCCGTTAGTGGAAGTTAGTTTTACGGAGGAACATTAATATGAAAAATAAAGGCCTACCGAAAGTGGAAAAATTTATGGAGCGAGGGGCACATTTCGTGCAATGCAGCGATGACGAGACCTTGGGGAACCTAATTGATTTAGTGAACAACAGTTTTGAGCCGATTCTGGTTTACCAAGATGAAGGTTTTAAGGGTTTAATTTCCATCCAAAATACTTTTTATCATAGCCGAATGCCTTATTTGAGTAAGGCAATTAACCAGGTGAGTGCCGGGACAATTTACCGACAGGATCGGATTACGAAGGCGGTGAAGGAAATGGTGGATTATGGCTGGTACCGAATACCAGTGTTTGACCAAAAGAAGCAAATAGTGGGTCAATTGACAGCAGCGGGTATTTTGAAGGTTTTAATGGCGAATGAAACTTTCCATAATCTGATTATGCTGCGGACACCGATAAAAAAGGCGATTTTAGTTCCGAATGAAGCAAGCATTAAGGAAGCTTTTCAGGCCTTAGCCGACAAGAAAAATAATTATGCTTTTTTGATTGATAAAGAAAGCCATTTTCGAGGAGTGGTTTCTAAAAAGAGTTTACTTAAGGCTTTTAACCAGAAAGCCGGATTACGACTAGAGGCTATTCCCGGATGGAAAGGTTTTGTGGGTGAAAAGATTGATCGGGCTGATTACCCCCTGCAGCAATTTGTGGAACAAAAGATTTACGAAACCAGCGGCACGGAAAGAGAAAACAAGGAGAGGCTGGTGACTGGCCTCGTCAATAGTGGGGCACATTACGTGGCAGTACTTAATGAGGAGAATTACCCAACGGGGATATTGGAGTTACGAGATTTGCTGGAGACAGTTTTGGTCCGGGATAAAACAGGGCCGTTGCCGCTACAACTGCGGGGTTTTGAGGAGGTGAGAATAGCGGAATTGCGAACTACAGAAGTTTGGATAGCCAGCCTATATGAGCACATCAGCAAAAGTGAAAAAATCTCGCAAATTGCGTTGAGCAAAAAGGAGGATAAAAATTTCAAAGGCAAAGTTAATGCCTATGAGATAATGTTAAAAATTGACCTATATTCAGGAAAGATGTATATTGCCCACAGCCTTTCCCGAAAACTGCTAAAAGGCATCCGGGAAGTAATTGATGAAATTAAGAAACAAGCCAGTCGAGACTAAGAAAAACGGTAATCGACGCCGTCGGGAAGATTAACACCGGTGTACTGCCATATTATTTTGTTGGTTTTTTTATCAATGATAATGACCCGATTGTTGAGGTCGTCAGTGGCGACGATATGGCCATCGGGCAACTCCAAGGCGATGGAAGGATGGTTAAGGCCTGAGGTGTATTCCCAAATAAGACTCCCCTGCCGATCAACTTCCACAATTTTGCCGGGATTGCTATAGTCAGAGACCAGGTAATTTCCCGAAAGGGTGAGTTGGGGGTCGGAAGGGTAGTTGACCGGTAATGATAAGCGAAAAACTTCCTGCCACTGGGCATTTAATTCCACTAGGTCCCGGCGGTGAATTTCGCTGATGAGAAGATGGCCATTAGCCAGTGGCGTGTCACCATTGGGGCTGAGAAGATGAGTATCGGCATGGACCAGGTGGGATTGTTGATCAATTTCTATTACCCGGTTGTTTTTAATATCGGCCACAATAATGTGGCCATTAGGCAACAGGTAAGCGTCATCGGGGGTATTTAAGAAACCGGGAGCCGATCCGGCGAGGCCGGGGTGGCCATAGGACCAAAGAATTTTTTTAGAGGTGTAATCAATTAAAACAATTTGGTGATATTCCTCTAAATTGGCAATCACTGTTTGACCTTGATTAGCAAAAAAGGCGTCATCCGGCCCCAAACCAGGACGGGGCAGATGAAAGTCGTATTCCCAAATAATCCGCTTATCAGGAGCGACTTCAATCAAACGATTATGACCGCGATCGGCAATTAGCAGGTTATAAGATGATGAGGCCGCAGCCGGGCGGGATTGACGGATTGGCAAAATAGCGAAAAGGATGGCTAATAAGCGTAATAATATGTTCATGGATTTATTTTACAAAACACAACGTCGGCGAGCCAAATAGAAAGGCTATAATCAGGAATATGCACCGAGCCAAACTATGCGTCATCAGCTGTATTGATTTTAGGATTCAAGAAGCCTTAGTCCATTATTTGAACAGCCAGGGATATCAGCACAATTATGATTTAATCAGCATGGCTGGAGCATCCAGGGACTTGGTTAAGCCAATTCAAGAAGAAGATCGGGCAGCCATAATAAGACAAATTAAATTATCACTGAGACTGCACCAACCAGAAGAAATATGGGTCTTTGACCATCAGGATTGCGGCGGTTACGCTCAGGATAAAACGATAGTCCATGATTTGCCGGTCGAAGCGGACCGCCAGGCGCATATGGAATTTAGCCGAATATTGTTGGCAGAAATAAGAAAACTAGATAATAAAAGACCGGTGAAGTATTTTCTGATTGATCTTTGGGGTGGGGTGTCGGAATTGCCACTAAAATAAGTAATTTTGAGGAGGAACAAAGGCAATTCGAAATTGAGGGTGGACAGAGGTGTGTGATGTATTAAAATAAGATAACGGTACGTGTTTGATATGTATTGAGATAGAAAATTCACTATTTTAACCAGAGGTATTATTGGTTACGAAAACTAATATTATAATTATATTAGTTTAGTCCTGGAAACTGGATATTATTTATTTTTTATTGATGTTGATTCAAAAAGCAGTAGTCTTCATAGAAAAAAATTGGGCCCAAATTATTTTGGTCGAAATAATAACCGCCGCCTTGGTCTTGCGGGTGGTAAATCTGAATTACAATTCTCCATTTAATGACGAAGCCATTTACACCGTGATCGGAAGACTGGGTTTATTTCAAGGCGACTGGTGGACATATAATGCGGCGGCGTGGATGGCGGGACAGCCATATATTTATCCGCCAATGTCGGCGATTGCTTATTTGACAGGAGGAATTGTGGGCAGCCGGCTACTCAATGTCGTTTTTGGGGTACTGACAATTGAGGTGATATTTGCATTAACAAAGGAATTGGTGGCTTACCGGGATGAAGGTCAAGCCAATATCGCCGGCTTAATCGGAGCCACGGTGGCCGGGGTGGCGACAGTTGGATTGTATGTCAGCCGGTTGGCGACTTATGATATGCCAAGTTTTTATTTCTTAGTATTATCTTTGCTTTTTATTCACAAGGCCGAGGAAAAGGAAACTAATTACGGTTTGTGGTATTTTTTGGGATTTATTTTCTTGGCAATGGCGTTGCTGACTAAAATAGTGATCGGTTTATATATCCCCTTTTTATTTATTTATACTTTTTGGCAGGCACGAAAACTGAAGCAGCAATTTAAGTTTTGGGTCCGTTATTTTGCGGTGCCACTGGTACTGGTAATGCTTTATTACATTGGGATTAATTTACATAACCTATTGCTGTACGAAGCTTCGCAGGCAGTGAGAGGGAAAAATAGCTGGGAAGTTATTTGGGAAGTATTTTGGATAAATACCCGTTATGTTTGGGCCTTATGGTTGATAGCGAGTGTGCCACTATTAACAAAAATTAATTGGAAAAAATGGTTTATTTACTCCTTCTTATCGCTGGTGGTGATTATTTTCCATTTTGTGACCCAACGGGAACCGACTTTGGACAAGCATACCTACTTAACAGTATTGTTTTTGTCACCGTTAATCGGAGGCGGTTTGGCCCATCTTTTAGACCTCAGAGGGGCAGTACTGGCGTCCCGGTTATTGGCGGTTAACTTGATAGCGATTTTGTTGATTTTTACTTTTGTCTCCTACGAGGAAATCTACCGGTTTAATAATTTATGGCGGAACAGTAATTCGGTGCTGAGTTTTTTATCAACCCATGTCCGACCGGGAGATAAGGTGTTATCGGAAGTGGGAGCTTCGGCCATCCTGGCGACTTACGATAATAATTTCCCAACCTATACGGTAACGTTTGATTGGTTTCAATACCGTAACCTGACCGGCCAAAAGGCTTATTTAGCGGCCATAAACGACGGATATTTTGATTGGATCGAACTGGACGGCGGCGATGAAACTCTGGAACAAATCCACAGTACGATGCACAATGTTGTTTTGGAAAATCTGGCCGGAAATTACACTCCAATTTACAACCGGGATGGTTACTTAGTTTACAAACGGAGCTATTAAATTATGAATAATAACCGTATCTTTTTTATTAGCTGGTTGGTGATTCCGGTAGTACTGGTGTGGTTGAGCACTAATTATCTGATTGGTCTAAACCGGCAGACAAAATGGCAGACAGAAAATAATCCCAAAGAAAGTCAGGCTCAAATACAATCAGCAACGGACGTAATTGATGAAAATATCCAACCTATTAAATGGAACGGCCAAGGGTTGGTGACTATTGGATTTGATGATGCTTGGAATTCCCAGTTCGGGGTGGCCTACCCAATTCTGGAGGCTAGACACCTGAAAGCCACTTTGGCAGTACCGACAGGATTAGTGGGAGATCCCGATTATATGAGCTGGAGCCAAATCAGAATGCTGTCCCACAAGGGCTGGGAAATCACCTCTCACACCAGAAACCATTCCTGTAACCCCACAGATATGACAGATGCTTATGTCAGCGAGGAGCTCGGAGGGGCAAAGGTGGATCTTAAGAACCACGGTATTATTGCTAACAATTTTGTTTCCCCTTGCGGGGTAAACACTCCCAACATTATTAATACAGCGAAGGAAGATTACTTATCGCTGCGGACATCGGGTGATGGTTATAATGACCTGCCGGTGACGGATCCATATGGGCTAAAGGTGCAAGCTGTCGAATGGAATACGACGCCGGCAGATGTGGCTTCGTGGTTGGCAACAGCGAGGAACAAGAAACAATGGGTGATTATAGTATTCCACCAAATCCAAAATGACCAATCTAAATATGCGACGAGTATCGATAAATTTACCACGATGATGGATGAGGTGGCCAATTCAGGATTGCAAGTAGTCTTGCCCACCCAAGCCTTGGAGTTACAAGTCGCCGCGCCATTGACACCGACAGTCGGGACCGGCACCCCAATGCCAACCGAGACATTAACGCCAACCATTACTCCGGAAACAACTCCGTCGCAAAATTTTAATGGCCTATGACAACCAAAAAGAAATTAGCTGCTCTAGTGCCGGCACACAACGAGGAGGGAGTGATTGCCGAGACACTAAAATCACTGCTGGAAGTTTTCGCGGCGGATGATGTTTACGTGGTTTCGGATGGGTCAACCGATAAGACTGAAACGATTGCGGCTAATTTTACCCAACATGTACTTCCCCTACATCCGAATCGGGGAAAAGCGAAAGCCATGAACGCTGCTATCGAACAATTTAAGCTGACAGAGCGCTATGAATACCTATTGCCAATGGATGCCGATACGAAAATCACCAAAGATTTTGTCAATAATTTAATGGCTATCTTTGAAAAAGATACTAATAAAAAAGTGGCCTGCGCCGTGGGGAAAGTGATTGGGAAAAGCCATAGCTGGGTGACTACTTTCCGCTTGTGGGAATATGAAATTGCCCAAACCATCCACAAAGCGGCCCAGTCGGTCGAAAATGCCATTATTGTCTGCCCGGGGTGCGCCACGATTTACCGGTCAGAAATCTTTAAGACACTGCCAATTCCCACCGGTACCCTAACCGAGGATATGGATATGACCTTCCAAATTCACCGGAAGTGCTTGGGGAGGATTGTTTTTACAGGCAAGGCGACAGTAGTGACCCAAGACCCGAAGACCTTAAAAGATTTTTGTAAACAAATTGACCGCTGGTATACCGGCTTTTGGCAGTGCATCATTAAAAACAACGTTCCCTGGGGCGGCCAGGCGCTGGATGCGGAGGTGGCGATGTTAGCATTAGAGGGTTTATATAACGGGGTGCTGATGTTAGCTTTTTTGCTAGTAATTCCTTTTGCGATGGACAAACATCCATATTTATTAATAATCCCCGCCGCAATTGATTTGTTTTTATTTTTATTGCCGACAATGGCGTTGACTGCCTGGCGGCACCGGACGGGAAAAATATTTTTATATATTCCTTTATTTTATGTAGCGCGGTTTTTGGCTTGTTTAATTTTTTTAAAAAGTTTTTTTAAAATTGTTTTTTCAATTGATTACAAAACCGGATGGAACAAAGCCACCCGGTATACTCCAAATTAAAATATGGCCACAATTACTTCACCATTAAATAGTTTTACGGTTTTTGTTCACCTAGTAATTTTGGGGTTGAGTAAAATTAAGAAAGTAATTATAAAAAAATGAAATATACCGGATTTTTAATTTTAGTCGGGATACTAGTGGCAGTCGGGATAACCTTATGGAAAAAGCCGGGAGAAATAGTGAATAATCCAGGGAAAACTTACCAGGACGTGCTGAAGGAAAAAGCCGCCGCTATCCAGAAGGCAGACAACCAGCCGGTGACAATTTCCGCCTGGATAGCCTGGTGGGATGGCCAAAAAGCGATTAACTCATTAAACCAAAGCAACGGAAAAATGAAGGTGATAAGCCCGATGTGGTACCAGTTATCGGCTGGCGGGAAAATGACCGAAATCCCGAATGCTTCTTACAAACAACAAATTAAGGAGGCGGCGTTGGGGCGAGGAATTGACCTGATGCCGACTATTACCAACAACTTTGATCCGGAGGCAGTATCGAAACTGCTGGATAATCAGGATTGGCAGAGCCAGTTGACAGATAACTTGGTAGCGACTGCCCAAGCCCAAGGTTATAAGGGTTGGGATATTGACTGGGAAGAAATGTACCCGGGAGACCAGCAGGGCTTTAGTGATTTCGTAAAGGAGCTGGCAGATAAATTACACCAGCAAAATATGCAGTTGTCAGTGACCGTCCAAGCCAAAACGGGGCTGCCGTCAGATAACCCAACCTCGGCAGCGGAGGACTGGCCGTCTTTAAGCCAGTCAGCCGACCAAATTAGGTTAATGGCTTACGATTGGCATGACAACACCTCTAGCGCCGGGCCGATCAGCCCCCTCCCCGAATACGAAAAGGCCTTAGAGATGGCCACGGCGCAAATTCCGAAAGAAAAAATAATCGTCGGACTACCCACTTATGGCTATGATTGGGTGAACAGTAAAGGAGAAGCGCTGCAATATGACCAAATGATCCAACGGCTTAAAAATTTAAAAGTATCAAACCAGCGGGATCCGGACTCCGCCGAATTGGTGGCCAGTTACTGGGATAAGCTAACGCCACATACGGTGTGGTTTGAGGATGCGACGAGCATGGAGGTGAAGGTGAAGATTGCAAAAAGTTATGGGTTGACTAATTTTATTATCTGGCGGCTGGGAGGCGAGGACCCGGGAATTTGGAATATTAAGTAAACTGGGATTTTAGGCTTTTACTTAACAATTAACACGATGAATATTGTATGATGTAAATGTGAGTATTAAGCGCGGAATTGGGAAATTTTTATGCCTATGGATAGGGATATTTTTGCTAGTATTACCTAGGGGGGTGGAGGCAGCCTCGTTAACAATTACGCGAGATGCGACCTCAATTACCACCGATAATGGGACGGTTAAGTTAGTGACCAAAAACTGCGATGTGGCTTTTGGAAAACAGCTGTATCACACCTCAATTAATAACGGCCAAACTCCTTTGGTGGGCAATAGCGGATCATGCGGAGATAACCATGATAACCTGGCCGGGTTTTGGGCCCAACAGACACCAACAGCTTTTCAACTGCTGGAGTCGACTCCGACAAGGGCCAAAATCCTGAATTCTAATGCCAATCAAGGCGTTTCGTGGGTGACCTGGGGAGACGCCAAAAGCTACGTCCATATGTGGTGGAACGGGACTTATTACTACAACTTAGCTGAAGAAGTGGGGGTAACAAGTAATGCTCCACAAGTGCAAACATTTGATGGAACTAATCAGACCTGGCTATTAAGCGATACGACTAACAATAACTTTGCCGGAATTAACATTGAAGCTTGGACTCCGAATGATTTTGGGAACGGCGGGTGGGGTGATGACGGCATTCATTCGTCAGGGTACGGATGGGTAAAAAATACGGGAACCTCGGGAACAGTGTTGTTTGATTTGTCACATTACCGGTCGACCGCCAGCACGGTAACCAGCAACATGCAAGACTACCGCAATCCAGCAGATTTCAGCGGTTCACTATCCAAAGGAAGCGGCTGGTTTGATGCTAATGAATATTCGGTGGGAACCAGTGACTTTTTTAATGAACAAGAGGGGGCTTACGTTCTAAATGCGGATAACATCCAAATTGATTTGACAATAAACGGCGGAACTTATAACCGGCTGGATCCGGCTTTTAAGATTAGAAATTGGCGGTCGCAAGATGATCCGGCCCAGGTAACGGTGGGCGGGGTAACTCAAACCAAAGGAACTAATTATAACGATGACATTCTCCCCTTCTCGGAGGCGTGGTTTTATGCCAACTCCGGCAGTGTTTATACTCAGCTGGCAGATGCCGGGTATACCGGATCGGATAACGAATATTTAAATAGCGCTACGAAAAATTATACGATTAGTTTTGCCGGTAATCAGGATTATATTGCTTTTGGATCAACGTCGAAATTCCGGGGTATTAATATTAACTTGAACCGAAACGGCAGCGGCTCGAGTCCGACAATAACTTGGGAATACTGGAACGGTGCTGCCTGGGCGGGACTGGGAGTATCGGAAACGGTAACCGGGGTGAGTAATCTGACAACTTCGGGAACGGTTTATTGGAGCAGTGATCCGACTAGTTGGACGGCAACGAGCCTCAATAGCGGCCGGACTCTGTTTTATGTGCGGGGACGGCTAACTTCGGGAACCTATTCGACAACCCCAATCGAATCAAGAATCACCACCGATATTCTTTTGTTCCAATACTTAGGAACGATCAGTACTGATAGTACGGAAATATTTATTAGCCATGACAATACGCCGCCAACCATTTCCGCCATTGGCGAGACTACACCGACCAACGACAGTACCCCGACATTTACCGGGACAGCAACAGATGATTATGGAACGGTGAGCATGGTGGATTACCAGGTGGGAGCAACAACGAGCGGCGGCTGGGCGAATTGTAGCGGCTCCTTTAATACAAGTCCGGTGAGTTTTAGTTGTACGGTGTCGCCGGCATTAACCGAAGGGTCATATACAGTTTATTTTCGAGCGACAGATAGTAACGGGAACACAACCAGTGCGGGAAATTATCAGACAGCCAGCTTGGTAGTGGACCTAACCCGGCCGACAACCAATGCCAGCGGAGTGGGGGTGAGTGGACACAGCAGCGGTGATTGGCTGAACGCCGCCCCGACAATAACCTGGACAGCCGGCGCCGATAATGGCGGCGGCAGCGGTATTTTTGGCTATTGTTTGGCGTTGGAGGCCACGACTATCGGGAGCGGCTCTACCGGGACCTCGACCCATTTGGACCCAGCCACCACCGGCGGGGCTTTGGCGGGATTAGATGATGGCATAGTGCAAACATACTGCCCGTTCATGACCACCTATAATTCTTTAAATGTGGGTAATATTGCTGGATTAACGTTAACATCGGGAAAAGAATATTACCTGTCGATTAAAGCAGTTGACCAGGCGGGTAATGTCTGGAGCGGAGATTCGTCACTTTACCAAGATGTGGCCGCCTTTAGATATGACAACCAATTGCCGACCAATCCTTCGGGGTTATCGGCGCCACAAACATACAAAAATTCGTTGAGTGATTTTACGATTTATTGGGCCACCAGTGGAGTTTCGGCCGCCAAAGATAACGATTCGGGAATTAAGGGTTACCAATACCAAATTAATGACGGGAAATGGTATGGCACTAACCATAGTGGGGCCGAAGATTGTAATGATGTGTTAAGTCCCAGCACCGGATCTTATACCCTAGACAGTAACTACGACACTTTATCAACTAATAATAATGGGGAAAATACTTTCAGATTGAGGACATGGGACAACACCTGTAATGTGACCACCACTTATATTACGGCAGTACTGAAATACTCCGGGAACGCGCCATCGGAGCCAAACAGCCTAACGGCGACGCCGGCGACGAATACCGATAATTCCTTTGCTTTCTCGTGGACAATACCAACAACTTATTCTGGATTAGAGGGCGGACTAACTTACTGCTACACAGTGAATGCCCATCCATCGGCACTTTTATGTACGGGTAATTGGATGACAGGAACAAGTTTGGCAGCAGCGGCCTTTGCCACTCAGTATGGGGCAAATTTTTTGGATGTAGTGGCCAAGGATGAGGCGGGTAATGTGAACTATGGCACTTATGCCGAAGCGACTTTTACG
Source organism: Patescibacteria group bacterium (assembly GCA_023380755.1). Lineage (GTDB taxonomy): Bacteria > Patescibacteriota > Microgenomatia > UBA12405 > UBA12405 > JAMCSD01. The sequence goes on along the minus strand of JAMCSD010000006.1, from coordinate 123,483 downwards.
GCCAACACTTCGGCTCCCGGGGCACCACGGAATACTGATGTATCGGATATTTCGATTAAATCAACTTCAAATTGGAAGCTGGCGGTGTCGTGGGATGCCCCGACTTCGGTGGGATCGGGTATCGCGACTTACAAGGTCTACCGGAGCGCTACGGCCAATGCGGTATGTGCCACCACACCCAGCGCCTTTTCAGTGGTGGGGTCGACTTCGGGAACAACTTATACAGATACCGGTTTAACCCAAAAAACTTATTATTATTGTGTCACCGCTTGCGATTCGGCGAATAATTGTTCGGCGTATTCGACCACGGCCAGCAAATATCCCACCGGCCGCTATACCAGTGCCGCCAGCCTAACGTCGGGGCCAGGAGCATCGAGTATTACCACTAAAAAGGCAAAAATTACCTGGAGCACCGACCGGAGCAGTGATTCCAAAGTGGAATACGGTACGAGCAGCAATAGTTATCAGGACGAAGAACCATCAAATTCTTCCCAAGTGACCGACCACACAATAAACCTGACAAACTTAACTCCGGGAAAAACATACTATTACCGGGCAAAATGGACCGACGAGGATGGGAATACAGGAACCAGTGATGAAAAATCATTTGCCACCCAAGCAGCACCGTCGGTATCGTCGGTAAAGGAAAGCGATATTTCGCTGAGCAGTGCCTTAATCACAATGACAGTAGATAATGCCTCGAAAGCTACCATTTTTTATGGTAAGACGAGTGCTTATGGCGGCGCTTCGAGCATGAACACCGCGACCAGTGAAAGTACGTATTCAGTCAAACTGACCAAGCTGGATGATGGGACAACTTATCATTACATGATTGAGCTAGAGGATGCCGACGGTAATAAATATGACTTTGAGGACCACCAGTTTGCCACCCTGCCCCGGCCAACAGTGTCAGATATTAAAATCCAGCAAGTCATCAATACAGCCCAACCGACGATTTTGGTGTCATGGAACAGTAACACGGAGTTGTCGTCAATTATAACGTATTATCCGGACGGAATGGCGGGATCGGCCCAAGACCAGGTAAATCTAACCATGATTAAGGGTTTGCACCAGATGATCATTAAGGGTTTGAGCGATGACACCCGGTATGTGCTAGTAGTAAAGGGCCGGGATAAAGTTGGGAATGAGGCCGATAGTGATGTCCAGGTATTTACCACCGCGACGGACACCCGACCGCCAATGATTTCCGATTTAACGATTGAAAGTAAAGCAGTGCCACCAGTATCGGGAGCGGCGGAAGAGATCAGTTCCCAACTGTTAGTGTCCTGGACAACTGACGAACCGGCAACCTCTCAAATTGAATTCTCTGAAGGAGCTGGGGACAACTACTCGCAAAAGTCACAAAAGGATTTAAACCTAACACTTAATCATTTGGTAATTGTGTCAAGCCTGACACCGTCAAAGGTCTATCACTTGCGAGCGATTTCCCTAGATAAGGCCGGCAATGAAAGCCATTCATCAGACATGGTGACGATAACTGCTAAGGGAACAGATAATGCGCTGAACCTGGTCTTTAGTAATTTGCAACAAGCATTTGGATTTATTGGTCCTCTCTCGAAATAATATGGAATCACTGATCAGCCTATCAAAAGTCGCGAAATCCTTTGTGGTGGGGTCCCAGGTAGTCCCAGTATTAAAAGACGTTAACTTATCGATTAACCGGGGTGACTTCGCCATTATTGTGGGGCCATCGGGTTGCGGCAAATCAACTTTGCTGCATACCATGCTCGGGCTGGAAAAGCCGACAGCCGGAGAGGCTTATTTAGGGCAACACAACCTGTATCAAAACACGACTGAAGACGACCGCTCCAGCTGGCGGCAGAAATATATGGGTGTGGTGTACCAACAATCTAACTGGATAAAAGCCCTAAATGTCCGGGAAAACGTGGCATTCCCCTTATTGTTAACCGGAAAGACAAGAGAGGAAGGATTAATGAAAGCCCAGACTAAGCTAAAAGAAGTAGGGATGGAAAACTGGGCATTTTATATACCCACCGAATTATCAAGCGGCCAACAACAGAGAGTGGCACTCGCCCGGGCATTAATTACCGACCCGGAATTATTAATTGCCGATGAACCAACCGGAAATTTGGACTTTAAAAATGGGGTGGAGTTAATGGAATTTTTGGTGGAACTAAATACTACCCAAAAAAAGACAATCATTATGGTGACCCATGATCTAGAATATTTAAAATATGCCAAAAGGGCGATCAGAATGTTTAGCGGAGAAATTGTGGGTGAATATACCGGCAGCCAAAAAGACAAATTAATGCGGACGTTAGAAATGCCCAGCAAAGAAAAACATGTCAAAAGTAAGTAAATCAATTATTTTAGCCAAAAATGGAATACGAAAGGCCTCTGCCTGGAGCGGACGGTTGGCTAGTTTTACCTTACTTTTGTTTAGCTATTCGCTGGCGGTGGGATTGAATTATGTGACCCGTTTTATTAAGCGGGGCAGTAAAACTGATTTTCGGCAAAGGTTTGAACCAATCTTTGAGATGCTGGACAAGCGGGATCAAAATGAAATCAGCCGGTTAAACTTAATTGATTTGTCTTTGCGGAACATGAAATCCAAAAAGACACGAACGGTGATTACTATTGCCGGAATGGCGGTGGGGATTAGTGTCATTGTTTTTTTGGTGTCGGTGGGATACGGTTTGCAGAGATTAGTGGTTTCCCGGGTGGCGAGCCTGGAAGAGATGAAACAGGCGGATGTGACGACTCAAAATTCAGTGAAAAATAGAATTAACGATACGAGCCTAGAAAAGTTTACCAAAATCGGTCATGTTAGCTTAGTGCTACCCATGGTATCGGCGGTGGGGCGGATCAGTTATCAGAATTCAATTACCGATATGGCAGTATACGGAGTAACGACTGATTACTTGCTACACTCGGCGATCCGGCCGGAAAAGGGAAGGTTGTTTGAGAGTAATAAGATATCCTTGGCGCCGGTGACAACGGTGACCAGCGGATCAGTCGCCGGAGTGTCCACCCAGGACGAAGAAACAATAGCCGAAAAAAAAGTTAATTTTACGGTCCAACCGGGGGTATGGGTGCGGGTGCGCCAAGAGGCCAATTCCGGTGCCCAAATTATCGGGTACACGAAACGGATTGAATTCCCCCAACAAGGAGTGGAAACAAAAGGAGAGGCTTACCGTGATGAGGGTCAAGTGCGGGATAGTTGGGTAAAAGCAACGGTACCTCTATGGCAAAATGACGGCGGCACTTATACGCCAATAACCGGAAATACCAACCAACAACAGAGTAAGGAAGGCTATTTCGCGGAACTGGGAGTAACCACTAGTGAATACCACCCCATTGAGGTCACTCCCCAGGTTTTGGGAGAGTCAACTTCTAGCGCGACCTTAAATGATAATTCGGCCTGGGTAGAAATTGCTTCGGTATCGGCCAGCGAACAGACCCAAGAAACGAAAACGGTAGGGTTGGCCGGTAATGCTTTTAAGCAAGCAGTGGTTAACCAGTCGGTGCTGCGGGTATTGAACTTGAAAGAAAGTGAGGCGATCGGGAAAAAGTTTTCAATTTCATTTGTAATCTTGGCTAACCTGCTCCCGGACCAGAGTGAGAAACTAGTTTCAGATCCAGCTTCTTACCAAATTGTGGGGGTGACGCCGGACAATAAAGCGCCAATAATTTATGTACCTTTGGCTGATTTACGGTCATTAGGGGTGAGTAACTATACCCAGGTAAAAGTCGTAGCGGCCAACCAATCGGCACTATCGGTGATCAGGAAGCAGATCGAAACCATGGGTTATGACACCAGTTCAGTGGCCGATACGGTGGCGCAAATTAATACCTTGTTTGCCACGGTGCGGAACGCATTGATGATTTTAGGATTAGTAGCCTTATTTGTGGCGGCGTTAGGGATGCTGAACACTCTGACGATTTCCTTGTTGGAAAAAACGCGAGAAGTGGGATTGATGAAGGTAATGGGGATGAAATCAGCAAAAATCCAGGAACTGTTCTTGACGGAATCAATGATTATGGGTTTTTATGGCGGAGTTTTGGGGATACTTTTGGGGGCGGCTTTGGGCTTTATTCTTAGTTTTGGGTTGTCAATTATGTCAGTGACAAAGGGTTTTGGACTAGTGGCCGTGGCTTATATCCCACTGGGAATGATTATTGGGATTATTTTACTATCACTGGTGGTGGGGTTGATTACCGGAATATTTCCAGCCCAAAGGGCCACCAAAATTTCAGCCCTGGATGCCTTGCGGTACGAATAACTTAAAGTAAAAGGATGGCGGGTATAACAAAAACGGCTCGGGTTGACCCAATTTGGTTAATGGCCCGAGCCAGAAGGAATACGTGGATTAACGGCGGCGACGGGCTCCAAGGAAGTAGCCGGCGCCTACTAAACTGAAGACAGCAACAGCCCCAAGTAAGATGATCAACCAGTTATCGACGGCAGAGGTAGAGGCAGAGTCGGCGATGGAGGTAGCAGTCGATATCATGATTGGTGTTTGGCTGGGAACGGCGGTGGGGGTGGCGCTGGGCAAGGGGGTCGGTGAAGCAGTCGGAGTGGGAGTGGGGGTCGGAGTGGGCGTAGCGGTCGGCAATGGAGTAGCCGTGGCTTCACCGGCAGCAGAGATAATCGTGATTTGGTCGGGTTCTTGAATCAGGTCAAAGTTAGTTCCTCCCTGAGTGTCGATCTTTAGCTTGAGGTGAGGATCTTGGGAATCAACAAAAGCGTATGTTTTGGAAGTCACCGGAATATTGTGGTAGACAACTTCTTGGGCGGTGTTGTTGCCGGCAGCGGTTAAGAGATCGAGCGTTGCCGTACCCTGCCCGGTGCCGAAGAGTTCGGTTTTGACTTCAAGACGGTTAGGGTAAATAATGTACTTCGATTCGCCATCAGTAATAACTTGGGAATCGGTGATTTCGGCGACAATGGTGCCATCTTGAAGAAATCCGGCACGCTGCCCAGTCAAGGGATCGGTAACCAAGGGGTAGACCGGCGAATGGACACCAATAATGTTAAACGGTAAACCAGTGGTGATTAGCCTTTTGATGATTTCATTCACCCAATCAAGTCTGGCAATACATTCACCTTCGCCTTTGGTAGGGTCGAAGACATCCTTAAAGGCCTTGGTGGTGTCGACAGGGACACTGGTAAGAGCCTGGACACTGGCCACGGCATCGATCAGAGTTTCGGCGGCACAACCAATATCATGACAAGCCCGGGCGCTGAAATTAGCGGAAACTAAGTCAAAGATAAGGGCCTTAACCGGACCGGAAACAGAGGCGATGGCGCCGGTGAGGAATGCCAGGCAGCGGGGAATTTCGTCAGGATTGGGAGCAACGGTCAGAACTTTAGTGGTAGTCAGTCGGACCGGCCGAACAGCATCATTATGATTATCGATGGCGATATTGAGAGTGGCATTTTTGCCATCTTTCCAGAAATAAACATTATCGATGGTCAGTACCCATGTTTGGAGACTGATAGGCAACAGAGAGATAAGGTCAGCCTTAGCTGGTCCTTTCTTAAACTCCGAGGGGCTGACAGTCATGAGATCGTCGTTGACTGATTTAAGGACGAGGCTGCCGGAAAAATCCCACGAGGTCAGCTCGAGCAGCTTGGTGCCGACATTTTTAAGAGTGAGCTTTATTCGGGTTGATGTGGCTTGCAGTGGAGATACGGGCTGGACCTCAACTTTGGTAATGACAAGATAAACATAGGGGGTCGGGATAGGAACATTGGGACAACCGTTGTCCGAATTTCCATCTAAGGGGTGCTGGCCGGTAAAGGCGTGAGAGACCATACCTAAAGGGGTGTTTTGAGTGGGGATATCAACAAAGTTATCTTCATAAGAGTTTCCAATGGCGTAAATTAGGTTAGTGGAGGGAGTCATTGGTGAATTGTGGTTGTCGTTCATCCAATCTTGCCAACCGAAAGCAGTAGCCTGCCAGATAGCTAATACGGGAATACCGTAAGCACCTCCACCGCCAATGATCATTACTAATTTGTTACCAGCAGCAACAAAACGGACACAAAAAACCATGCCCGCCTGAGCGATACGAGGCCGGGAAACAAGAACTGACGATAAAGATAAAATACTTATTAGTAAGAGAGTAAAAAACTTACGCATGGCGAACCTCCAGATGTGAACATAATCCACGTATTGTTAAAGTACGTGGCAAACTGATGCCGCGAAAGGCATTATTTACCGACTTTGGTGTATTTTACCAGATTTTCTGTTTAAGCGGATTGAAATTGAAAAAAAAGGGAATGAGTGTGCTAGACTTATGTAGATAAGAGTTTTAACGATAGGTTGGGTATAAGGATAAGCATTGGTGACGTTAAGTTAGCAGAGTTTAAAAAAGCTTATGAATGAATTATCATTACCCATTGGGGAGCGAGACAACATCTGGGGGAACCCTAAAGCAGGGATATCACTTCTGGAGTATGGTGAATTCGAAGGGCAATATTGTAAAGAGGCGTTTATTATGGTGCAACGGATACAACAAGAAAGGGGTGAATCGATGAGCTTTGTTTTCCGTAATTTTCCGTTAAGCCAAATACACCCACACGCCCAGCATGCCGCTTTTGCGGCAGAAGCCGCCGCCCGGCAGGGAAGGTTTTGGGAAATGGAAGAAATTTTGTTTAAAAACCAGAACGCCCTGGAAGACAGCGACCTTTTGCACTACGCGGTCCAAATCGGGCTGAATCTAACGCGATTTTCCCATGAAATGGGATCGGAAGAGGTGGCGATTAAGGTGCATGACGATTTTATGAGCGGGGTGAAGAGCGGCGTCAGCGGGACGCCAACCTTTTTTGTGAATGGCTGGAAGCATCAAGGACCATACAACTTTGCCACTTTATTACGGGTGGTAGAAAGGGGTGGAGAAGAAGCGCCGTGGTAAATTGGTGATTTAAGGGTTAAGTTTTTAGTCCAGAGGAAATGATTTTGCTGATCGGAAACAAGACCGAGTTTAGTATATAGTTTTTTACTTTCTGACTGCCGGACGGAGAGATGCCTTGACCGTGGGAACTGGCCGATGGTTCTGAAGGACTACGAGATTGTCGTCAGTGCCACCCATTAGATAGTAGGCATTGGTTTGGATATTATCTTTCCAGGAAACTAAAAGAACCACAAAGGTGGCTAATAAGCCAACCAAGAGTAGGAGCTTGTAACTGGAATCTTCTTTCCTTCTTTTGGCTGTTTTGGCAGGACGTTTTTTACTCATATATTTAATATTGGAATTGAATGGTGATTTTGTCAACTGCTTGATTGGGAAGGAGTATTATTGAGGTGTGATAGAGTGGGTGGTCGGGATGGTGTTGGGAGTAGCTTATGTAGTCATCCGACTAGCTTACCGCCGGAATGAGACGACGAAATTCGGAGCTCCATTTGTGCCCTTAGAGCCTAAAGTAGTCAATCGGGTGATGGAAATGGCGGCCATCATCCCGGGAGAAATTTTTTATGATTTGGGGTCGGGAGATGGCCGGTTAGTAATTGCGGCAGCGCTTTTGGGAGCGAGAGCTTATGGTGTAGAAATCGATCCTTTCCGAGTCTGGTACTCACGGCTTTGGATTAAATTGCTGGGGTTATCCCAGAGGGCGGCAATTATTCACAAAAATTTTTTTGAGGTGGACTTATCAAAGGCTGATGTGGTCACTATGTACCTGCTGCAGACAACGAATGACCAACTGCTGGCGAAGTTAAAACAGGAAATTAAAAAAGGGGCACGCCTGGTGGGAATCGCTTTTCATCTGAAAGGTTGGAGGCCGGTGATGGTCGATCCCCAGGGTCCGATTTACGGACCCCTTTATTTATATAAAAAGACCTAGACCACCGGACCGGTGATCAAGGTCCAGATATCACGTACCAGGCTGGTGGAAGATTTCACTTCCTCGGAGCCAAGGTGTTGGATGGGTTTGTTCATAGCCGAATCGGTAATTTTTAACTTCTATATATATGGTAGCAGTTTTAAGGAGGAAAACTATTAGGTAAAAATAGATCTTTATGATTAAAAATATGATGGCTTATATTTCCTGTCTTAGGGCAATTTTTGTTGTGAAGATGATAGCCTAATGGTATGATTTTGGGGGCTGATTCGAGGATATTAAACATATTGGGTCATTCTTATATTATACTAGTAGTAGATATGCTACCAAGAAAAATTGTGATAGGAATACTACCGACAGCAGCCAGCGCCGAAACGGCAGTTAATAATTTAACGGAAGAAGGATTTAGCGAAAAAGATATCAGCTTGGTAATGAAGAACGACCAAACAGCTCGGGCAATTCTTAAAGATAATGGGCCGCTAGAAGGTATCTCGACGGATAATTTGGAGTCGGTATTAACAAAGGTAGGCGTGGAAGAGGCAGTGGTTAACCAGTACCAAGAAGCGCTAGATAATAATAAAGCTTTGCTAGCGGTGGCGGCCATGCCAGAAATGGTGAGCACAATCGAAGAAACAATGAATGATTATCAAGTGGAAACGATGGTGGTAGTTTAATGAAAGGCATTCCGATTTTACTGATAACTTTACTTTTGGGACTAGTGTTAATTTACGCCGATCGGCAAAAAGGGAGCAGCAACACGTTGGGGCAAATAACAGGGGCTCCGACTGAGGGAATACCAAAAACTAGCAGTTGTGTGGCCGAAAATAGTTTGCCAGATAAAAGCTGTACCCCAGGAGCAACAATGCCGGGAGTGACCAAGGAACAAGTCTGCACAGTGGGGTATAGCAGCTCAGTGCGAAATGTACCGGTGACAGTGAAAAGCGAGATTTATAAAGAATACGGTATTGAAACCCACGTGACCGGAGAATATGAAATTGATCATCTAATCAGCTTAGAGTTAGGAGGTTCGAATGATAAGAGTAATTTATGGCCGGAGGCAGCGGAACCAAAACCGGGATATCACGAAAAAGACCAAGTAGAAAATTACTTACATACCCAGGTGTGTAACGGGATGATGAATCTGGTGGAAGCCCAACAAAAAATTGCCACAAATTGGCTGCAGGTTTATCAAAAAATGCCAAAGTAAAGGAGGTGAACAAGGATCGGGGAGGAATTTTCATGATCCTCTCAGGATAAGATTGTTTAATGCGTTATGCTGCAAGGAATTGGCGGATTTCATGTCGATGGCTGGACGTTTTGGGGGTGGTTGGCGCAGGGGCTATTCTTTTTAAGTTTTGTCATCCAATGGTATTTGTCAGAAAAAAAGAAACGGAGCTTTTTACCAGTTGAATTCTGGTGGATCCGGATTGCCGGATCGGCGATGCTAATTTTTTATGTTTTTCATACCAAGGATATGGTTTTTTTGGTAAGTACCGTTTTACAACTGCTGATGTATGCCCGAAATATTTTTTTAACCGTATCCCGTGAACGCAAAACCTGAGCTGTCAGTTATTATCCCGATATTTAATGAAGAGGGTAGTATAGCGGCTTTGCACGAGGAATTAGTTAGGGTCTTGGGAGCAATGAAAAAATCTTATGAAATTATTATTGTCAACGATGGCAGTACCGACCGCACTCCAGAAGTATTGAGCAGACTTAAGCCGGTGACAATAATCACCTTACGAATTAATAGCGGCCAATCTTCAGCCTTAAATGAAGGTTTAAAATACGCCCATGGGAAGGTAGTTATTACTATGGACGGTGACGGCCAAAACGATCCTCAGGATATTCCCCGACTTTTATCAAAGTTGGAGGAAGGTTATGATGTAGTCTGCGGCTGGAGGTATAAACGCCGCGACCCATTATCAAAGAGGTTGGTTTCCAAAGGGGCGCGGATGGTACGGTCAATTCTGGTGGACGATAAGGTCCAGGACGCCGGCTGTACGCTGCGGGTTTACCGGGCGGAATGTTTTAAGGACTTGGATTTGTACGGGGAAATGCACCGGATGCTACCGGCCATGCTGCGCTGGCGAGGGTTTAAGATTACCGAAATTAAAGTGAACCACCGCTCCCGACAAAGCGGGGTGAGTAAATACGGCTGGGGCAGAATTATCAGAGGATTCCTAGACATGTTGTTAGTCTGGTTTTTGCGAAAGTATAACCAGCGGCCGCTACACTTATTTGGAACCATGGGACTATTGATGATGGGCAGCGGAATGATTATCTTGATTATCGAAATCAGTTTAGGAATGAGGAAATTTTGGCTGCTAGTGGGGATGGAAGTTTTTATTGCCGGATTTCTGTTGCTAGTAATGGGAATTTTGGCGGATTTAATTGTTCGGAATAATACCAAGGGGCAATCTTGGTTGGTGAAAGATGTGGCGCACCATTAAAATTACTGCCACCAAGCACAAAGCGGAAGTTTTATTGGCAGCCATGGTATTAGGGTACACGGCGGTGATGTCTATTTTAGCGATCCTAAGGCATAACTCATTTGCCTCCAATTATGATTTAGCAAATAGCGACCAAACAATCTGGAATACCCTGCACGGCCATTTTTTTGAGTTGTCGGGAAATACCGGCTTAGTGTCCCGATTTCAATTTCATGCGGATTTAGTTTTAATGTTAATTGCCCCTTTCTATTTGATTTATGACAATGTCAAAACATTACTAGTGGTCCAATCGGCAGGCATAGCTTTGGCCGCTATTCCGGTTTATTTTTTAGCAAAAGCGGTACTGAAAAGCAAGGCTAAAGGCTTAATAATGGCGGCAGTATTTTTGTTGAATCCGGCAGTAGAATGGGCCAATATTTACGACTTTCATGGGGTGACTCTGGCGATGTTATTCCTGCTTTGTACCTTTTTGGCAGCCTATAAAAAACGCTGGGGATGGATGTATGCCTTTATGGTATTAAGCTTGTTAACGAAAGAGGAAGTGTCATTGTTTTTGCTGATGATAGGGCTGTATTTAATTTTTATAGTTAAAGAAAAGGCACAGGGGATAAGAATGGCGGCGATTAGCGGGGTGTGGTTTCTAATAACGGTTTTTTTGATTATTCCCTCGCAGTCGGTAAACGGACAATTTTGGGTTTGGGAATGGTATTCTTTTGGGCATAAGTCAGCAGTAAGAACTTCGGTATGGGGATTAGCTAGTAAATTGGTTAACGGCGAAGCCTGGAGTTATTATTGGGACCTGTTAAAGCCTTTCGGATTAATACCGCTCTTCGGACTGCCGTGGGTGTTGTTGGCGGCTCCCGAGCTGGGGATTAACTTGCTAAGCAACCAGGGGCAAATGAGGAGTTACATGTATCACTACCAAAGTGTGGTGCTGGTGGGGCTGGTGATCGCTACCATTTTTGGGTGGCAATTCTTGGAAAGAAAGTGGCAAAATTACAAATTTTGCGGCCGGGTAATTGGAGCGATATTGCTGCTTGCCGCCTTAAGAGTGAACTATCACTACAGTCCCCTGCCGACCACTCCGAGCTTTTGGAAATATATTTATCAGGTAAGTGACGAGGACCGACAATTCGAAAAATTACTAGCGACCATCCCGAAAGAAGCATCAGTGACAGCTTCGTCGGAAGTACGGACGCATTTAACCCACCGAGTCAATGCTTATAACCTGCCAAACATGGTCGGACAAACAGATTACATTGCCTTAATTGATCAGGACCGGATTGTGGGTGATTTTGAGCCAAAACAGTATGAAACCCAATTGATTGGGCAATTAGCTCAAGATAAAAATTATAATTTGGAAGCTCATATCGGGCATTTTTATTTATATAAACGAGTCACGGATAAGGTAGCGGATTGAGAATTAATGGTTTACAATGAAGTGTATTTTAAAGATGGATATCCGATCACACATCCGAGAAGTTCCTGATTGGCCAACGCCGGGGGTTAGTTTTAAGGACATTACGACTTTGCTGGAAGACCCAAAGATTTTCCGGGAAGTAATTGATAAATTAACGCAGCCTTTTGAATCGAAAAAGATTGATAAGGTAGTGGCGATTGATGCCCGAGGGTTTTTGTTGGCGACACCAATTGCCTACAAAATCGGCAGCGGGGTATGTTTGGTAAGGAAAAAAGGCAAGCTGCCTTATAAAACAATCGAGGAAAGTTACCAAAAGGAATATGGTCCGGACACACTCACCATGCATGAAGATACGGTGAAGAGCGGAGAGAGGGTGCTGATTGTGGACGATGTTCTGGCAACGGGCGGGACCATGGCAGCCACCATCCGGATGGTGGAGCGGTTGGGCGGCAAAGTGGTAGGGATGAGTTTCATTGTCAATTTACCGTTTCTCGGCGGGGAACAAAAATTAAGCCAATACCCCATTCATTATTTAGTGGCGTACAACCATGAGTAAAATAAAAATTGGCATTATCGGCGGGAGCGGACTGGATGACCCGCAACTACTAAAACAACCGGAAGAAAGAGAGATGGAAACACCTTTTGGGAAGCCATCGGATAAATTAGTGTGCGGACAAATTGCCGGAAAGGAAGTGGTGATCTTGGCCAGGCATTCCAAAGGGCATAGTATTTCACCAACCAATATTCCCTATCGGGCTAATATTTGGGCGCTGAAAGAAGCCGGGTGCAGCCACATCTTGGCCACCACAGCCTGCGGATCCTTAGTGACGGCGATGGAACCAGGAGATTTGGTATTCTTAGACCAATTTATTGATTTTACTAAGTTAAGAAAACTGACTTTTTTCGAAAACGAAGTCATCCATACGCCGATGGCAGAACCTTTTGATGCGAATTTAAGGCAAGCGTTGACCAAGGCAGCCACAGAATTTGGTTTTAAACACCACGATCACGGCACAATGATAACTATTGAGGGACCGCGATTTTCTACCAAAGCGGAATCACGGATGTTTCAACTGTGGGGTGCCGAATTGATTAATATGTCAACGGTACCGGAAGTGAGCTTAGCTAATGAGGTTAAAGTCCCCTACCAATCAATTGCCATGGTCACGGATTATGACTGCTGGAAAGAAAATGAAGAGTCAGTTTCTTTTGACTTGATTTTGGCAAGGATGAAAGAGAACGCGGAAAGGGTGAAGAAATTGTTGGTGCGGACAATTGAAAATCTGTAAATACTTGACACCCCCGGGGGGTGTATAGTAAGCTTGGTAATGAAATCACCACGACAAAGACTGAATAATATTGTGGGCCAAATTGAAGGGGTAGCTAAAATGATGGACAGAAAAGAGGATTGTTTGGCGATCCTGACCCAACTAAAGGCGATCAAATCAGCCATTGCGGGAGTCATGGACGGAGTAGTCGAAGAACAATTTGAGCATTGTTTGCAGTCACTGAACAAAAAAGATAAGGCGTTATTGATTAAAATGAAAAACTATGTCAAGTCCAATTAATGTAATCGGCCACGATAATTTTAAAAAAGAAGTTTTGGAAGCTAAAGAACCGGTGCTGGTCGACTTCTGGGCGCCGTGGTGTGTCCCCTGCCAAATGATGGCTCCAATTCTGGAAAGTTTAGCAAATGATTTTAGCGGAAAATTAAAGATTGCCAAGGTAGATACCGAGGTGGCAGAGAATTATAACCTGGCGGAAAACTACCAAATAATGAGTATTCCCAACATGAAATTATTTAAAAACGGCCAAGTAATCAAAGATTTTATTGGCTTTCGACCCAAAGAAATGTTTGCCGGCGAACTGAAAGCTTTTCTTTAAAAGGTATTGGCATCAGAGGAGTTGTCATTAAGGGTCTGATCTATCTGATTAAGGTCAACATTGTCGAGGTTGGTCAGCTGATCACCGAGATCACGGGGGTTGTTGATCGCCGGAGCGTTAGTATTAAGATCGTAATTCTGATAAGAAGGAGTGGCCTGGGGAGAAAAGGTGGTCCGCTGATCGGAAAGATAAAGGGTGGCAACCAGACTTAAAATGACAACAGCCAAAGCAGCAACCAGAAGTTGATTTTGTTTTTTCATCGTTCACCTCCACTGGTGGGACGGGGCGCCCGAGTGGGTTTAGCAGTCGGACGGCCGGTTTCTTCGTCGGCAGCTCCCTGACGCGAGCGGATGGCGACGATTAAATTTTTAACTGAGGTCCGATAATCCGAAAGTGCAAGTTTCACAGCCTTCATTTGTTGATTAAAGTTTTGAAGAGCGGTCTTAATAGCGCCGGTGTTACAGTCAAAATCTAGGGTGGTAGCTTGAGCTTTAGTTAAAGCGGCCTGGGCCGCGGCTTTTTTGACAGTGATATCGTTCACTAACTGGCTATAATTGGCAACAGGAGTGCCCGAGGGGACAACTTTCTGGGTGTAATAACCTTCAACTCGGGTAGTAATGGCGTCAAAGGTTTTGATCACTCGGTCGGTAAAATTGGTCAGATTTTCGGAACGAGTTTTGACAGCGTCGAGGCGGGCCTCACAGGAACGAAGCTGGCCGGAAACTTTGCCGGTGGGGCGGCGGCCGAGATTTTGGGAAGGATTTGATTCCCCATCCTTCTCGTTATCGTCGCTGCGGCCCAGAGACTGAGCCGGGCGGATAGGTTGGGGATTGGTTAGCGGCCGGGCAGCAAAAACAGATGGCGTAACTAACAAGCAAAGCGTTATAACAGGAATACTAAGGAGGATTTTAGTTTTCATGCTTGATTGTAGACTCCCTCACAAATGGTGTCAAATGCCTTCACTAAGCCAGAGACTTTTCCATCAGGAGAACTAAATGATCCTGGCCATCGCCAAGTATGACATGCTCTTTGCTTTTTAATTGGAAGCCTTTATTGAAATAAAGATTGATGGCCGCTAATTGATCTTCGTTGACAGACAGCCTGACGGTAACGATGCCACTTTTTTTCAGCTGCCCGAGGAGGGCATCCAAAAGTTGACCAGAAATACCCTGCCCCCGGAAACGGGGAACGAGGTAAACACCGACAACCTCGGCAATACGGTTGGTCCGGTCGGCATCATCCCGCTGATAGGCGGACATCATACCGATTAATTGGTTGTTTAATTTGGCAAAGATTGTCCAGCTACGGCCATCGGCAGCGGCTTGCAAACGGTCCTGCCAAAAAGAATCGGGTGCCGAGGCTTCGTCATCATAACGAGTGGCAAAAGCCTGGGGAGATTCTTTTAAAGATAAAAGCCGGAGGGTTTTGTAAAGCTCCCACGCCGATGAGGGCAAAGTGACGATTTCAACAGAGGCAGGGAGGGAAGAGTTAGGTACCATAACAATTTTTATTTTATTATAAACATTTGATTTATACTATTGACAGGCATGAAGGCGTTATCACGAGGGATAATGTTGGGCATTGTAATAGTTTTGGGTCTGTGGTTCCTGCAAAGTCGGGAGCGGGGGTGGTGGGTAAGGGCATTAAATTATGCCAGCAATTGGAACTTTAACGGCAATGCGAACGGCTGGAGCAGCACTAATGGTAACGGTACTGACACCTGCGGAGCCACCACTTCTTCGGCAGAAAACGCGATGGCCAGTGTGGGTTATAATGCCAACCTGGCCGGGCAAGGAGCTTATCAGGCAGTAACTGCTTCGGGTCAGAATGTAATCGGGAAGGCAATGATTTACCAGACTTTTATAGCGCCGGGAACAGGGACGGTCAAGGCTAAGGGGCAATTTGATTATTATGGAAATTCAACTTACTGGAGTACAACAGCAAATAGCAGCTGGATTAGGTTGGACCTGTATGATGCGACCAACACCAATTTTGTAAGCAACTTAGGCTGTATCTCTTTTAACACTAATCAAGCATGGCAAACCCAAACATTTGGCTCTGATATTAACTTAAGCGGCGGGACGACTTACACGATCAGAGCAACTCTACGAAGTATTACTCGGAACCATAAAACTAATAACAGCCCAATTACCTTAGGCATCGATAATATTATTGTTAACGTCGCCCCAGTGGGATTAGCGGGAACGGCGCCGGTAGACACGACCAATGTTTACTTAACGTGGACCGGAAGTGTGGGAGGCAGCAACACCCCGGGGTTGCATGCTGCTGACCCTTACAAAGTTTACCGGAATACAGCTTCACCGGTGACGACATTTTTAGCGAACATCGGAACAACGGCGTACACCGATACGGGGACGACCGGGAACACTACTTATTATTATGCGGTGGCTAACCAGGATATTAATAGTGTGGTATCGCCCCTGTCGGCGGAGGTGTCAGTTAAGACCCGGCCGGGGGCACCATCAACACTGTCGTTTTCTAATATTCAGGGAACATCATTGACCGTTGGCTGGACGGAAGCAGCGGGGGGCGCGGACAGCTATCTGGTGGAGCGGTGCAGCGGATCGGGGTGTTCGAATTTTTTGCAAATTGCCTCGAATATTGTGGGTAACACATACCCCGATTCCGGTTTACAAGCGGGAACTCTATACCGCTACCAGGTACGGGGGTACAACGGTAATAACGGAAGCTACTCGCCAGTGGGTGAGGTAACCACCAGCCTGGCATTGTCTATCAGCCTATTAAGTGATGGGGCAGTTAATTTTGGAACTCTGGGGCTGGGAACGAGTAAGGACACAACGGGTAACGGGGTAAATGATCCCCAATCAGTCAGGGTGGATTCCGGGACAGCTAATTTACAAATTAAGAGCAGCCAGTTTGCTGAAGGGAGCAATATCTGGTATCTGAGCAGCAATAATGGGACCACGCAAGTACAGTGGGAATTTTCCAAAGACGGGGTGGGGTGGACGACCTTTACGAGTGCGGATACTCCGGTGGATCTGGATACGGCGGTGGGGGCAGGGACAACCAGGGTAGTTTTTTTTAAATTAACCATGCCGACAAGTACGGAAAGTTTTAACGCCTATGGTTCAACGGTTACTATTATGGCAACTACCCCTTGACAGGAATTTTATGGTTATGTAGTATTAATAAGGGTAAGTTAGATGAATATTTATAGAGGTTTTGGACTAGTAGCGGTGATAATGTTTTTCTTATATGGGGTATTGGCCAGTAAGACCCAATCAGCAACAGAGGCGTCGGTAGCGGCAACGGTCACTGCCCAAAATATTTCGGTGGGTGTGAGCGATGCCACTATTACTTATGGAGTGATGGGAGTCGGCACCAGTAAAGATACAACCAATCGCGGTGGGATGTTAAACGATAGCCAGGTGTTAACTAACGATGGTAACATTACGGAAAATATAAATATCAGAGGACAAAATTCTGCCAATTGGACATTAGCAGTAGGGTCAACTGCGGGCTCGGATATTTACACTCATAAATGGTGTACTAGTAATTGTGATTCGGCGCCAACATGGAACACGATTATTACCACTAACGGGACATTACAGACCAGCGTCGGAGTGGGAGGGACTTTGTGGTTTGATTTGCAGTTAGGCACACCAACTAGTTCATCGAATTATACGCAGCAGTCGGTCGACGTCACCATCCAAGCAGTGGCACCCTAGTTAAATTCCCTATCTATTTCCGGAATTTTGTGTTAAATTTATTTTAGATGAAAGTAATAAAAGCGACGTTAGTTCTAGTTGGCTTTTTATTCTTTCTCGTAGTGATTCCGACCTGGGCCAGAATTGGAGTGGGAGTAGGAACCGGCAAGATTGTGGTCGATGAAAAATTAAAAGCGGGAACTATTTACCGGCTACCGTCGTTAACAGTAATTAACACCGGTGATGAGACGACAGAATACGAAGTGGCCGTCACCTATCATCAAGCGCAGAAAGAGCTAGCCCCTCCGGAAAATTGGTTTACATTCTCCCCCCAAAAATTCAGTTTACCGCCAAATCAGGCCCAGACAGTGAGTATTACTTTAAATTTACCTCTAAAAATGACTCCGGGGGCTTATTTTGCCTACCTCGAGGGACATCCGGTCCGGAAAGGGGCAGAAGGAATTACGGCAGTAGGAATTGCAGCCGCGGCGAAATTGTATTTTACGGTGGATCCCTCAAGTTTATGGGAAGGAATGTATTATCGGGTGATCACCTTTTTAAACCTGCACCAACCCTGGACAAATAGAATTATGGCCGCCATTGCCGGAGTGGTGATTCTGGTAATGATTAAAAAGTTTTTTAATATTCAGGTAAATTTGAAGAAATAGTCAAATGGATGTCCTTTTTAAGGAAGCATTTACTACTGTGGTTTAGTTTGGCAATATGGGGGTTGGCAGGGGGCGGATGGAAATTAACGGCGTTGGCTTTGCAACAAGTTGCGGCGACAGTTCGGATTAATGTCTGTGGTGATGGGATTGTCGAGGGCAGTGAAGATTGTGAGGGGAATAATTTAAATGGTGCGACTTGTAGAAATCAAGGTTACGGCCCGGGGACTCTGGCGTGTGATATTGCCTGCAGCTATGATTTCTCGAGGTGCGGACCACGGCCAACGCCAACCATAACGCCAACTTTAACACCCACAAGGACACCAACCCCAACACTGACAGCAACTCCAACGCCCACGGCAACACTGATCCCTACGGTCACCGCGACAGTCACAGCTACCTTAACTCCAATACCCACCAATACACCGACAGCAGGCTCCGCCGCGACCACGACGCCAGTACCAGCAGCCACCAGCCACCCCACTAACACCCCTTCAAAGGCAGCCCCCTCTCAGGCTCAAAAATTAACCCCGATGGTGATGCCGACACCAACACCGGTGTTACCGGGCGTAGTGCAATTCTTTGATGAAAACCGAAGTGGCCGAATTGAAGTCGGAGAAGTGTTTGCGGCTGCCAAAAAATGGTTTGATTTGTGGCAAGCATCATTGGCTCAGGAACCAGAAAAAACTAAGGGGTGTGATTTAAATCGAGACACCCAATGTAATTTGATTGATTTATCAATTTTGCTGTATTATAGTGGTAGATAGATGTTTTAGTCGTTTTATGCGGAGTTGTTACCGAATGTTGGCGTAATACTAAGGCAGGCGTTTTTAATCTTGACAGGTTCGTGGTTACTAGTTCATTTTGTGGCTGTTTTTGGGGTTTTTCTTTTCTTTGCCTACCCGATTTGGCTAATAATTTTCCCACGGCGGACACCATGCTTATATTGCCGATTAACAAGATATCGTTATTATGGAGGCCAAAACGAAACCGAATCCGTTCTTTGCAACCACAAAAACTTATTCAACTTGATCAGCCTTAATCTGGCAGTGATTTTGTTAATGACTATCGTGAGTATGGGGTTGGTGTTTGCAGAAAGCAAGATACTTTTTAATATGGGATTCCCGCCAACACCAAAGACGGTGTCTTTCGTGATCCCGGATAAAAATAAATACCGCCTGGAGGAAATATTTCCGATGGATATTGATGTGTCTAATATTAAGACTCCGATTAATGCTATCCAGTCGGATTTATCTTTCGAACCAAGCAAAATGCAAGTGGTCGAAGTGACAACCGATGACTCCCTGGCAACAATTTTTATCCAAAAAGAAATTAACAACGAGGCAGGTTATGTCCGCTTAAGCGGCGGACTGCCGAATCCCGGATACACCGAAGATCATGGGCATTTTGGGACAGTTTATTTTCAAGGAAAAAGCCCGGGGTTGGCGACGGTGGAATTTTTACCAAGCTCGATGGTACTGGCCAATGACGGCCGAGGAACAAATATTATTAAAGATTTAGCCAAGATTTCTTATTTAATTCTGCCGGATAAAATTAGTCCTCAGGAAGAGGAACTGCAAAAATCTCTATATGTCAGCAAAAAGGTGTTGGGGGAAAGAAGTACGATGGGGACGCAATTGCTGCTGTATTCGGAAAACAATCCGCAAGTGTTAGGGGCGGTGGATAAAAATGTCAGCCCGATAACTAAAATGATGAATTGGTTAGCTCACCAGTTAGAAGAGGTGGATGCTTGGACAGTAAACTTTTGGTATCAGATTTTTAGGTACTTATAGCCAGCTAAAGAATTGTTTGATTCGCTGCCAAAGGGAGGGTGGAGCCGGAGTGGGCTTAGCGGGAGTGGTAACGACGGGAGGGGCAGCCGTTTGAGGTTGGGGGGCAGCGGGAGCGGTAGTGGGCTCGGGCTGAGTATCGAGAGCCGGAGCAGCGACTTTGGAAGCAGTCCTTTTCAGAGTAGTTGGGGTGGAGGCGGTACTAGTGGTGGAATATGTTACTTTATATTTGCCTTTGGGAAACCAGTCCGACCAGGGACCAGGAGTACAGCCATTGCCAGCGCGAATCCGGAAGTAATAGGTCGCGCGAGGAGAAAGATGATCAACAGTAAAAGTTAAAGCGCCGGATGAAGCCCCTTGGTTAAAACTAACGCCGTAACGGTCATCACCAGGTTTAAGACCGTAAGAAAGGTAGTAATAGGTTACCGGATTCATGGCCGGGACAAAGTAGATCTTGGCGCTAGTCCGGGTACGATTAATCTGAAAAATCTGAGGGGCAGAAGCGGGCGAAAGATCGCCACAGCCTGGCGTAGAGGAGGTGGTGGAAACGGAAGGTGATGAGTTTTGGCTGTTACCGGAGTTGGTAATATTGGCAGTTAGGGCGTAATCGGTAAAATGGTCAGTGGAGATAGTAACGGTCTTGTTGGTGGTGTCAACGGTTACATTGCTCACCTTTTTCCAAGTACCGGAGGTGTCATCAAAATATGAGGGGATAAGATCATCGGCAGTGATACCTTGGGCAGTTAACTGAGCATCGGTATAAGGAAAGGTAATGGTGATGGCACTATTGAAACTGGTGATCGATTGGCCATTGCTGTCGGTGGCCGTAAATTGATAGCCATACCAGACCGGTTTATCTCCTTTCTTGACCGGCAAAGAGGCTTTGGGGCTAATGGTCAGAGTAACGCTGCCGGAAGAGGCTAAGGCATTAGCCGGAATATTGATTTCAGCGCCATCAGTTAGGTTAATAATTTTAGGCTTGGTAGCATCAAAGGTAGTGGTCAAAGCTTGGGGCAGAGAATAAGAAGGGGCAGATAAAGTTAAATCGGCCGTCGCCGTAGCTGAATTAAGGGAAATGATGGTTTCATTCGACTGATAGGGATTGGTACCATTTTCATAGCGGGCACCAACATGCCAGGTAGTACCTTGGGAAACAGAGAGACTATAGGTACCATCGGAAATAGCGTTAGATTGGGCAAAGCCGCCGTCATCCGACCAGGCATAGACATAGGCGGGGGTTCCGGAACCGTTAAGAGTAACAGTACCGGAAATAGTGGCATCGGATTGCCGAAGAGAAAAGTTGGCTGTCTGAGTTTGGCTATCAGCAACAGTAATATTTTGTTCCGCCGGAGAAAGATAACCCTGACCGGGAGCAACATTAACGCGGACTTTGTAAGTACCGGCAGTAATTTTGACAGTATAATTGCCGTTACTATCGGTGGGAGCGCCATTAAAGTAGTCTTTATTTTGAGTTTCACGATTATCAACCGAGACAAAAACACCAGCGGCCGCTGAGCCATCAGGCTTGGTAATCTTACCAGTGATAGTGGAGTTAGCGGATAGGAGGCTAATATTTTTAGTAAAAGTTTCGCCACTGGTAATAGTAAATTTATCAGCGGAACCCGGAGGCGAAGACATGTAGCCGGAGCTGGGGTCGACGAAAAAGCCTAAGGACCAATCACCAGCAGCAACACTAATGGTATAAGTGCTGCCACTAACAATTCCTTGCTGGAAGGCTTCGTGACCACCACCGTGAGAAACCGCAAATACCTGGATTCCAGTACCGCTAATAGCAGTTCCCTGACTGTTAACGATAGAGCCGGTAATGGTGGAATCGTTGGAAGCGAGAGTGACGACCACATTTTTGGTATCGCCATCATTCACGGTAACGGTAGTACCGGAACTGGGAGTGTAGCCAGAACCAGGAGCGATACCGGCATTAATGGTGTAGGTGCCAGCCGGCACTTTGAAGGAGAAGGAACCACGTTCAATGGGGCCACCTAAGCCGCCGGGGCCCATCATGCCCCCATTGGGGTTTTCGGCAAAGGCATAACCATAGATGGAGAGTGGGTTACCGTTAGTATCCTGAACAACACCACTAATAGTCACCGAAGCGCTTTTAACAGTGAAGTTAACGGTGGCGGAAGCTGACGAGGTAACTGTCACATCCTGGGGAGGGGTATCAAGGGCATAGGAGGAAGACATATTAAGGAATGGCTGGACGGTCCAATGGCCGGCAGTAACGCTTAAGGTAAAGTTACCGCTGTTGTCAGTCGTAGCTTGGGAAAAGCCACCGCCATCGCGGACAAAGGCATTAATATTCACCCCAGAAACACCAACACCCTGACTGTTTTTAACGGAACCAGTAATTGTGGAGTCTTTGTTGATTAAGGTAATATCTCCGACATCTTTGGTTTGGCCATCAACGACAGTCACCGGATCAACGGACGGAGTACCGTAAGTACTAATGGGTGGTGCCCAGACATTAATCATATAAGTTCCCGGGGGGACGGCCACGGAAAAAGTGCCGAGATCATTATTGATTTGACCGCCGCCGCCTTTACCTTCCTGGCTAAAAACACCAATACCCAGACCGTCCAGAGACGTAACGGGGGAACCATTGGGTTTTAGCAAGCGACCAGTAACGTGGGCGGAAGCTTTATAAACAGTGAAATCAGCAGTTTGGCTTTCGGTACTGTTGTCGGTGGCAAATTTGACGGTAACTGGTGGCTGACCGTAGGACCAATCAGAATTATTGCCGGCCTGGGGGGAAACTCCCCAATCGCCACCGCCGACAGTAAAAGTGAAGTGACCGGAAGAATCAGTGGTAGTTTGAGCAAAACCGGAACCATTCATTTTGAAGGCGCTAACTTGAGCGCCAGTAACCCCAATGGCAGTGCCATTGTAAGAAACGGTACCGGTAATGGTTTTGGTGGCGGTAGTAAATTGGAAATTTTTGGTAATCGGTGAATTGTTATAAAGCGCGGTATAGGTATCGGGGGTAACCAAGTTGCCGCCACCATTAAAAGGAGCAAAGACCTGAAGAGAATAAGAGGTACCAACGTTAACATTGGTGGTGACGATGAGGTATTTCCCGGCAGAATCGGTGAGACTTCCCTGCGGCATAGCTCCCCCACCGGAAACGCTGGCAGGGAAAATATTAACCCAGGCCTGATTAACGGGGTTGCTGGAAGGATTAGTGACGGTACCCTGGAAAGCGACCGTACCAACAGACATTAAGTGTTGGAAGTAATAATTACCACTACTGTTGCTGCTATCGCCGTCAAGAACGGTGCCGTGGTAGGTGGCAGTGGTTTGGAGGTTAGCAGTGGCAGTTTGGGCAGTGTTGCCATTGGTTAAACCGCCGATCTTAAAAATAAGGGCGGTACCGGCGGGGACAACTGCACCGGAGGTTTTTAAGTAAATGCTTTGGCTAACGAAAGAATTAGTGTCCGGGTTAGTCCCTTTGCTAACAAAAACCAAGGAACCGACGGAAGGGTTGGTACTCACCAGAGTTAAGGTGACACTATTGGCCTGATAGGAATAAAGGCTACCGGGAAGTTGAACTTCAATGTAACCACCAACCGGGAGTGAAGACCCTAGGGTGAGAGAGAAAGTAGCATCAACACCGGAGGCACCTAAACTAGAGGAGGAAAGAGTGGAGGAGACGGCAGTTAAATTACCGACAGCTTGAGCTTTCGCGGGCAGAAGTAAACTGACAGCAACTAAAAGAACAGCTAGACAGGACTTTAAGTACTTCACTTTTTAATGCTCAACTGTATGCATACAGTTGAGCATTTTAGAGAAAGATTGTCAAGAGACTAAAAGGCTGGGGTCCCATTGGGGCTGCCTAAACCGGTGGGGCCATCGTAGCCGGTGGTAGCAGTGCATAAATAACTGCCATTGCAAGTGCCATTAGAGCCCGAAACGACATCATGGAGAGCACTTGGGTTTTGATAAGGCAAGGCGTTGGCATTGGTAGCAGAAGCAGCATTGCCAGCCAGGGCATAGGTGGCTGCAATCAGCGGGGCCGATAAACTAGTGCCGCCGACCTGGAACCAACCCTTACGACCCTGATAACGGATGCTGTCGTAGACAGCAGCACCAGTACCGGGATCAGCATCGGCAGAGACATCGGCGATGGTTCGCAGACTGCACTGGGTATCTTTTTGCCAGGAAGGTTTCGGTTCATAGACGCTACAACCGCTGCCGGCACCACTCCAAGCAGTTTCGGAGTTATAAGTATTATCGGAATTAACTAAAAGGGTAGTCCCACCGGTAGCCGTGACATAAGGAGAAGCAGCCGGGTACTGTGGGCCATAACCATTGTCACCAGAACTAAAAATAAAGGCGATCCCCGGATGATTAAAGTGGGTATCAAAAGTTGTTTCACCGGAGAATTCACTGGAACCATAAGAATTAGAGATAACAGTGGCCCCCATTAAACGAGCGCGATCAACGGCCGTCATTAAGTCGGTATAACTGGCAGAATTGGCTTCAACTAATAAAAGATTGCAGTTATGACAGACGGCGTGGGCGGCTTCGACATCCAGAGAAATTTCAAGAGCCCAACTCGAGTTGGCAGAAGGGTAATTGGTGCCACCATTCTGGTTAACTTTTTGAAAACAAGGATTCGCGGCCGTACCGCCAGAAACCGGGCAACTGGCCATTGGAGGCAAGCCATATTGGCGGCTATAAGTGTTTAAGTCGGAAAGAATATTGGGGTGATCGTAAGCATCAACAATGGCAATGGTTTGGGCGGCGGAAACAGTACCAGAGAGGTTGTATGCCTTGGTAAATTGGGTCGGCCCATAGCCACTAGGGCTTCTGGAGGTTTGGGGATTGCCTTTATCGTCAACAATAACCCGGGCATGGCAGCGGGCCGAATCTCGAGCCGAAGAACCGCAAACAGCCGCGTGTCTTTTGCCATGGGACTGAGCCTGGACAGAGGGAGTCAATTTAACTAAACAAAAACCGAGAACAAAGACAAAGAAGCCAAGAAGGAAAAAGGTTAAGTGTTTCATGGATAATCATACAAAGCAGCAATCTCACGAGTCAAACAAAAATTAAAGCTAGATCAGAATTCCCCAGAGACATTTTCACAGGATCCCTAGCTTTTTTTCACAGGAGCAACAGTAGATTTTTTTTGAAGCCATTGTTGGAGAACCACAGCTTCATTGCGATCGGTATCTTTGGCAGCATAAAGCAGGGTCAAGCGATGGTGCTGGGCTTCAAATGATTTTAGTTGGGCGACCAAACCAGGTTTACGGGCTAATTCCTGTTGATATTTCTTTTGGAAACCAGGCCATTTGGCGGGGTCATGGTTAAACCAGTGGCGCAAAGTAGTGCTGGGAGCAATATCTTTGAGCCATAAGTCGAGATGAGAGGTGGCTTTGGCAATCCCCCGGGGCCAAAGACGATCGACCAAGACGCGATAGCCATCATCGGGACTATAAGGATCGTAGATGCGTTTAATAAGAATCATGACTTAATTTTAGGGGAAATTAAGTAATTTCAAAAATCTTGCGCTTAGCAGAGGCTCCGGATAAAAGAAAAATGCGATTTTTTTTGGTATGAAAATGAGCCGCTAAGGCCTCAATTACCGCTTCATTGGCCCGACCCTCGAGTGGTGGCTCCAGAACATAAACATGAAGCTGGCCTAATAAATCGGTTTCGATTCTGGGCTGTTTGGCATGAGGATGAGTGATGACCGAGACTTTCATAGGATTTAATAATCTATTTTAAGTTAGCTGCGTCAGAAGTTGATGCAAAGTATCGTGCATCCCGAAAGATGAGGGAGTATAAGGAAAAGGCAGCCACTCGGCGGCATTAGTCCGCCAAGCCTGCAGGGGGCGAAGGGTTTTGGAGTCGACTTGTAACATGTCTACAGGGAGGGGGCCGAGTGAGGGAAATTTCAGCCTTATAAGTTCATCAAGATCGGTCAGAGCCTGGCGGTCCCGGTAAAAGATATGAGGGCGTTGGAAACTGGCCACAACGGCTTTGGTGAGGTGAAAATGGGAGTAATCATAAGGCTCAAGAGGTAGAGTATTACGCCAGGTTTGGATGGCCGATAAGATGGGGGTCACGGCATCATAAGAGGCGTTGGTGTAAAGACTGCCGCGCCAAATTTGGTCTTTGCCGACCAGGGCGACGCCATAAACTTGATCTTTATGGGTTTCGGGCAAGTAAGCATCGATTCCCCTTTTCAGGGCTAGGACAGCCTCATCTTGGCCCCGCGGGGAAACTCGGTCAAGAGGAACATTAGCAAAATCAGCAAATAAATAATCTTTTAAATAGGTAAGAGAAACACGACGGGAATCACCAACGACAATGGCTAAATCTGGAGAAGCGTAAGCAGAGAGAATATCAAGACAGCGGCCACAAGGGATACAAAAAGTGGTTGGAGTAATAGGAGGCGGCACATCATAAGCCAAGGCTTCGAGCTGAACCCGACCAAACTGAGTTAAGACATTATTTAAGGCGGAGGACTCGGCATGAACAAAGGAATCGCTAAGAGCATATTCATAATTACCGCCGGTGAAGGTCTGGCCAGCGCCAGTCAGGAGGGCAACACGGACATGATGACCAGACTGATCAGCCACCGAAGTAGAAGTGCGGGCCGTATCCAGTAAGCGGAGGTATTTCTGTTGTTCGCCTGCCGGCAATGACAAAGATTTTTGTTGAAGCGGTGACCAAAACTCAATTTCAGCCATGGCCGATAATACAAAGGAGCGAAAAAAAATGCAAGTTTGGCCGAAAGCTTTTGCAATTTTGCTTATCTAATAGTAAGATAGGGCGTTCTTTAAAAAAGAAGAGTAGTGAAATACGCAGAGAGTATTTATTAAGGAGCGAAAAGCAATGGAAAAGTGTTTAAGCGTGGTTCCACTGACTGGCGGGGCCTTGGTAGCGGGAGATGAGGAGGATGACCCTATCCTAATTAGCATGTCCAGTTTTGAAGGAAAGAAAGGCACTTATGAGGTTTTTGGGGTCCTCGACCGGGCCACCGGAGCGCCGGGTCCATTAGTAGAAACGGAAACCTTCCGGTTCTATGTCACCAAGATGCCGGATGACCAGGTGGGATTGATGAAAATTAATACCCCTGGGTTTCAGGAGGTGATCAGGCGCGAAGTGGCGATACTGGAAAAATTACAGCAGATTGCCGAGCAGACCGATGAGGATGCTGTCGCCGATGACCAAATACCACCGCATTACGGAGCTTTTTTCCCCAGGGTAGTCGAGGTAGTCGAACCCAACGACAAGCAAGTAGCCATGTTTTTAGGGTACCATCCGAGCATTCGGACTTATAAGCAGTTGGTGCCACTACCGATTGTGACCGAGGGCAAGCGAGTCGATTTGGCGACCGTCCAGTGGATTTTGGGCAAACTCTTAAAGGTGTTGGATTTTGTCCACGCTGTGGGTTATTCCCAAGGGAATATCGAGCCGGGCAACTTGTTGCTGGAAACCGAAGTCCATGGGGTATTTTTACTGGATTTTTCGGCGGCGATGGAAGAGCCGGGTGACGAAGAGAAGCGTGAGGAGGTCAAGCGAGCAGCCGGCTTAGCCTGGTATGCGGCGGGAGGAACTAATGTAAAAAAGCCACCTTTTGATGCCGGGGTAATGCCACGGAGTGGTTATGAGGAGTACGTCAATTTTCTGGCCAGGATTATGACAGGAAAGACAACCGGGGCCAGTGATGAGTTTGAAGCCATTTATGAAATGGCTAACCGGATCTGGCCAAAAGAGTCGTTTGTCTTCAACGGCAAACGGCAGACGAAACGGCCATTCCATGTGTTCGTCAGCTATCCATTTGTGAGGTGAAATCATGGGCAGAAAGGGAGATACATCAACTTTTAACAGCGCCAAATACGACGAGACGGTTCGCCGGATGCGAGAGGCACGAGAATCCGTCCATGACAAAGGCGAAAGGATTTTCCGGGAGACGGGAAAACTAGATCCGAACGCGGACATCAAAGGGAAACGCCGGGTGTCGCATAACAGTATGGAGCGCGACGGTGAACGATTTGTGCTGAAGAATGGAATTGCCCTGCCAATTGTCGGCGCTTTCGATGGGACCGGTTCGATGGGCTCCCTGGTGGGCAAGGCTTTTGAAGCAATTCCGGCGATGGATAAGATGTTTGATGTGCTGCGGCGGCGGTACAACACCCAAGTAGCAAGTGCTGTCTGGCAGGACGTTTGCGACCCGCACCCGGTGGTCCAAATGACCCAATTCGAGTCTGATGTACGGATTGCCGAACAGATCCGATTGTTGGTTCCTGACCACGGCGGCGGTGATGCTACAGAAGACTACGACTTAGGCTTAGCTTACCTGATGGTGGGTGTGGATACTGATATTTTCCCGTTTTACGGCCTAAAGGGATACGTGTCGATCGTAGCTGATGAAATTGGCCGCGGTGAAGTGACCCAGGCAGATGTCCAGGAGCACCTGGGGCAGGAGTGGCAAAAGCGAATGACGACGAAGGCGATATGTGCCCAGCTCCTAACTCAGTGGCACATCTTTTATGTGCAAGTCGCTTACGGCGGAGAGCTCCACTCCCACACCACAAAATGGTGGACCGAGGTGCTAGGAACCGGCCGAGTGGTGAAGGTCACCGATCCAGAGTACCTGGCAGAGGTGCAGGCCGGCTTGATTTACGTCACGGAAACGTTACAACCAACTCTGGAAGGTCTGGTCGAATTCCTGACGGTCGAAGGAGCGAACAAGCGGATCACCAAGGCTGGGGTGAGTCAAGTTTGGGGATGGCTGCAGGAGGCGCGAGAGCACTTTGGGGCCCAGGTAAAACTGCCCGGCTATAAGTCGATCCCCAAGCCAGGTGATGTGTTTTCAGATCTGCGTAACCCATGGCCTATTGGCCACCCAAGGTCAGCGGAAAACCCCGTACCGGATAAACCGACCACAGCGCGGTTGACACCCGGTAAGGCGGTAACGCCAAAGACCAAGAAAGGCGGCATGGACTGGGGTAAGTTTTAGAATAACTACTCTCTTGCAAAAGCAGTAGTTTAAGCGGCAGCTTAACACCGGCGAAGATTCAAGAAGGTTTCCCTTCTAAAGTCTTCGCCGGGCTGCGATTCCTCACTCGATATAATCGAGTCTGATGAGTCCCCCGCAATTGGCGGGTAGTTTAAGGACGAAAGGAATTATGAATAAAAAAGAATTTGTTTTTGTGACCGGATTGGCCACCGGCGAAGAAACAAAAGGCGCCTGTGTGGAGTGGTTGGCTAACCAGCTAAACGCCCATACGATTTGGCGGAAAGGCGGTTGGCAGGCGGGGCATTTTATTGTCACCGGGGATGGTCGGGAGCAAATGTTTAGCCATTTTAGCAGCGGGACTTTTAACCGCGTGCCGACGTATCTCAACCAAATGGTGATAAGCCCGGCCGATTTGTTTGAGGAAGCAATGCAGATCGAAGGTAAAGGAGTGGCGAATCCTCTCTCGCTGATTACCCTTGATGAATCATGTTTAGTGACGACGCCTTATCATGGGGCAATTAGCCGGTTTCGGGAAATTATGCGGGGTGACGATAAGAAAGGGACAGTGGGAAAAGGGGTCGGAGATGCCCTGCGGGATGCCGATGACCCCACGATTAGTATTCGGGTACGGGAATTTCGGGAGGAAGAAAGGGCGTTGCTGGCTAAAGTAGAAGCCATCCGCTTACGGAAACTCGAACAGGCGCAAGAAATTGTAAGCCAAATAGGTAAAGGCCAAGTGACAACAGAAGCCGAAGCAGAATTGGCGGTATTAGGCGACAAGGAAATCGGACCACTAGTAGTACAATCGTTTAAGTATTTGGCTGATTTGGTGGAAATAACTGATGAGCGTTATTTGAGTGAATTATTACAACGGCGGGGGGTGATGGTTTGTGAGTCCTCACACGGGACATTATTAGATGCCCGCTGGGGCTATGCTCCGTACGGAACTCAGGTTGACCCGACCCCCGGGCCGGTAGCTACACTGCTGGATCGCCATCTTTACCAAGGGGAAAGAGTGCACCTCGGCGTGAGCCGCTGCTACCTAACCCGGCACGGAGGGAAGGCACCTTTTGTCAGTTACTCACCGGAATTAACCCGGTCAATTGGGGAGACGCACAATAGTGCCAGTAGTGATTGGTATGGGGAGTTTCAGAACGGATTTTATGACAGTGTGGCGTTAAATTATTCCCTCAAAGTAAGCGGGCGGCAGCAACCGGTCAATGGTTTAATGATTAGCTACTTAGACAAGTTAGCTGATAAAAGCGAATGGCCGGTATGCGAATCTTATCAATATAAGGGAAACCAGAAGAATCTGGAAGATTATTTTGAAATACAAAATGGCCTTATTATAGGAATTAAATTTAATCCGAGCAAAGACGAAAAGGCTAGATATCAGCACCAGTTAGAATTAACCCAATTACTAAAGCAATGTGAGCCGATACTAAAAGTACTAATACCAGAAAAGGGGAAAACGCTGGAAGAGGTCTTTTTGGGTTACGTGGAGGAGAAATTAGGACTGCCGGTGGTGGCGGTGGCCCGGGGGCCATTGGCCTCGGACCGAAGCTTTCGGGAAAGTTGGGAAAAAATGTTATGCCGAGATATCCGGTAAAAAGACCCGGCTAAGAAAGAGGAGAGTGGCAATGCGGCGGTACCCGGGGTCCCAAAAATCACTATCGCCATCAATCAGGGCGGCATGAGGAGCATTGACCGGCCGGGCGGTGGGGTAAAAGCGGCGATAGCCTTTGTGCATTAAGCGGAACTGCAGCAGGTCAAGCTCGAGTTTGTGCAAAAGCTGGGAACGGACGGCGGATTTTTGATCACCAAAGCGGCTGAGATCTAAATACTTTTGGGCGAGATGGGCGTAAAGAGTTTCGTAGCCCCCCTGGGCGCCAATCCAAAAACCGTCTATTAAGAAATGGATTTCTCCGGGACCAGCGACAGTGGTAGTGCCCTCGGGGACGGGTTTTAGGCCAAGCTGACCATCTTTTTGAGAGACCCAATATTCCAGGATTTTGTCGAGGCGATTTAAAGAGGGATTTTTTTCTTTGAGAAGAGCCAAGGCCGGCTGACGCTGACTCCAAGGGGTGTCGGGCTTTAAAAATACGGCTAAATCGTGATCGGCGGCCAAATCAGCAATACCTTTGACGCGAGAGCCGAATACCAAAATGGCCGGGTAAAAGAGAGTGGATAATTGGGGATCCCGGTGTATGGTCTGGACGACATCAGTTAAATACCGGAATTCACCAGTAAACAGTTCCCGGGGGCTAACCGGCAGAGGGGAAGCCAAATCAGGATAAGGGATATTTAAATGATGAAGCAAGTTAGGAGAAACTAAACCGAGCCGGGCCCAATGGTTTAGACCACTGGCAATCGAATTTTTGATTTCCGTGGGGGGAGCCGCCGACCAAAGATTGGTGATAAGCGGTAAGTAGGTATCGACAATGGCGGAAACATTTTGGCCGGCAAGAAAGAGGCCTTTTAAAGCGACGAGGGTATAAGCATGGTCATAACCACGCTGGGTAAATAAAGTATCAATAGCCGCCGTGGAATGAGGGGTCAAAATCAGACGTTGGGAGAGGATTTCGGCGGTTCGGTTGATAGCCGCATCGCGCTGGACCTGCTGATCCCATTTAATCCGGGCCGGGCTCCAATGAGAAATGAAAGGTGAACCGGGAGAATAGCGGAGATCAATTTGGATTAAGGATTGGCGAAGATAATCGAGGGGATCTGGAGAATTAGGGGTGTTATCGGCGGTGGTTACTGGTGGGATTTCGAT
This sequence comes from Patescibacteria group bacterium, assembly GCA_023380755.1. Classification (GTDB taxonomy): domain Bacteria; phylum Patescibacteriota; class Microgenomatia; order UBA12405; family UBA12405; genus JAMCSD01. The sequence goes on along the minus strand of JAMCSD010000006.1, from coordinate 91,989 downwards.
GCCCAGATGATGAAGAAAGTCGGGACTAACCAGGCCGTGGTCGGCAGCCACAATCAGGCCCTCGGATAAAGACTGGACCAATTCCGGATCATCACAAAAGCGGTAAAGGTCGGCAATGTCACCAAGCGGGACAAGGCCATGAGCCAAAATATCGGGAAGGAGGTGGGCGGCCTTGCGGACAGTGGGCGGTTCACCCAAGCCTGGCTCCAGAACATCGCCGTCAACAAAGGCAGCTCGGGAGTTACTTTCAAAAAGGAGGCGGAGCCAACTCTGTTGATATTGAGCCACAAAAGCCATTTCCGATTGACGGAGGGCAGTGGTTTTGGCGGGCTGGTGGGTGTCGGGCAATAGTTTTTCGGGTAGATAAAGCAGAAGGCGACCGTGAAGATCATCGGCGGCCAAGAAAGTGGTCAGATGTTGATACAATTCGGTTAAAAGGGTGGGGTTATTAAAAGGTTGGCTGTCATCTAAGACGGCTTTGGTTAGATCATAAAGATGGCGGCGGGCGGCAGCTTCGCGGGCCAGTTTAGGGTGAGAGGCAGAATCAGCCTGAAAGAAATCTAGGCCTAGGGGACCCTGAACAGTAATACCGGGCAGTAACGTTAATTTTTCGGTATGGAAAAGTGTAGCTTTTTCCTTGGACATTTCGGATATATTTTATCACGAAATGCGTATTATAGGACTCAGTGATTAGGAAAGGAGCACTCCGCCGTCGACGACCACTTGGGAACCAGTCATATAACCCGCCAGGTCGGAGGCTAAAAAGAGAGCCACTTTGCCGATATCATCAGCCTCACCCATCCGCTTTAAGGGAATCCGGGCGACGAACTTGTCGATAATGGCTTTCATGTCGGGAGAGACATTGCCGGTACCCATGCCAGTACCAGGGGTAGCAATACCACCGGGAGCAATGGCATTAACGGTAATGTTATGAGGAGCAAGTTCCAGGGCAGAATTTTTGGTAAAACCCCAGACGCCATGTTTAGAAGCATCGTAAACCGCTAAGCCGACAGATGAAGGGTGAAGAGCATCAATGGAAGAGACATTGATAATCTTGCCACCTCTCCCCTGCTCAATCATTTTGGCAGCGGCAGCTTTGGTAAAAAGGAAAACGCTTTTGAGGTTGATGGCCAGGACCTTATCAAAGGTGGCCAAATCGAGCTGCATTACCGGAATAGTGGGGTAAATACCGGCATTGTTGACCACAATATCCAGTCCACCAAAGGTAGTGACGGCAAAATTAACGGCGGCAGCCACATCGGTTTCGGAACTAACATCAGTTTTGATAAATGCGACTTTAAAGCCCTGGTTTTGTAAATCAGTAACGGCCGCATTACCGGCAGTGTCGTTAACATCGGCGATAACTACATTGGCCCCGGCTTCGGCCAAACGAATAACAATGCCCAGACCGATCCCCATGGCGCCACCGGTAACAATGGCGGTTTTAGAGGAAAGATTAAAAATTTGGGAAAGGGGTGTAAGTGTCATATTACCTACAGGGTAGCATAAAAGTGAGAAAGTAGAAAATTAAACCCCCAACATGGATATTTTTAGAACCCAAATTGGGGGCAACGGAAGAAATGATTAGTTAAGGTTGACTAAGAGCTCTGTGGAGACAGGAAAGGTTTGGCCTAAACGTTCGGACACCCCGTGCATATAGCAACTATCAGCGCCAGTGAGTCCCTCTGACTCGAAACCCGGAATGGGGGCAGCCAGAATGAGTTGACGAGCTTGAGCGACTTCGGGGGACATGTCGTTTTCAGAGATGAACCAGTCGGGTTGTTGGACCAGCCAGCTATGAAAAGTCTCCCAGGCGGCTTGAAGCTCCGGCGAATAACGCTTATGAATATCATCAGTGATGGGTATACCCATGGGGACCATTGGACCACACATAACGATTCTCCTTTAAAAAGTTAAAGCTAATCCAGAAATGGAAAGCTTGAAGAGACGAGTTTTTCTTCCGATTTTAAGGTGCTTTTTTATTAAACCTGAACAGACGCAAAAATCCGTGTTGATTTAACCAGCCGGAAATTTTACCATCGGGAGAAATTAACCGTCAAGATCCAAAAGATAAATTATTCGGAGGAAGATTTTTAACGGAGTCCGAGGAAGGTATCAATAATCAGCCGCTGCTGATGGCGGCGAAACTGAAGGGTGGGGTCCAGAGGGGTGCGGCGGAGAGTCTCGGCAGTAATTACGGAGGCACCCATAAAGGCCAGGGCATGACCCAGGGAAAGATCCTGAGAGTTCCAGACCACACCCTCGCTGACGGTTTCCCCTGAAAAGCGGGTCGAGGCATAACGGGGAAGGTGGTTGCCATTGGCCCGGACGGTGGCCGTGACCCGGTGGACCAGAGGGTGATCTTCGCTGCCCCGACTATTGAAATAGAGGTAAGTATAATTAGCATCGGGACTGTTCCGAGTTTTACCGTTGTGATAGGCGTAACCACGATATATTTGGACCAAAGCGCGAAGGCGAGCAGGACCAATCAAACCCTCCAGGCTATCATCCCAGGAAGTGTCTTCATGAATGTCGAGGACCCGTGTACGATCGGTGACTCGGGCGAGCGGCAGTTCGGGTTTGATTTTTTGGGCGGCGAAAAATCGGAGAAGGTGCTCGGACTCGGGGGTGGGACAGGTAAGGCTGGCGCCAAAAAACTCGCCGGCGTCGCCAACACTTTGGCCGTTAGGGCTATAACGCTCTAAGTGGGCGTGCCCCCATTTGTTGGCGCAAGGAATGAGAAGGAACCTTCGATCGATCTCGATTAATTTTGAGGCGTAATCGGCCCAGGCAACATAGCCAATTTCTTCAGAACCACCATGAATAGCACCGATACCGATATGATCTAATTCGGCGTCAGTATTGCGATAGGCCCAAACTTTTAAATTCCCCGGCTGGGTGTAAAGTAAAAATTTATCCCAACCACCTTGGCGAACCAGAATATCATCAAAAATTTTATCTAAGGCAGCTTGCTGGCGAAGCCTTTCCTCAAAAATTTGAGAATAAATATTTGACAAATAGTCAGGGGAATTTTCCGGATTTACTCGAGCCATACAGTAATAACGATTGTAGCACCAGACGGCCGGTATAAAGTGCGAATAATGACTCTGGGTATTTTTCCATGACTGCTTTTAGAATTAATGATGATCCAGGAATTTGACCAGGCCATGATTTATTATCCCAAAAAGGAGTCAGGATTAGACAATCCGAAACACCCGTATCATGAAAATTTTTATAATTAGATCCGCTTTGGGATTAATTTGAGGTTTCCATGAATACGGGTGTTTAAGCTTAAACGCTCACTAAGACTTCGGTGTCTTGGGTGACAGGATACCAGCGTAATTTGAATTTGTCTAAGAGTTGGGTAAAGGGATCGTTGAGGTCTTGCAGAGGAGCCAAACGATAGGCGGTTCGAAGCCGTTCCTGAAGACGGGCCATCCTTTCCTCGGCTACCGGGAAATGCTGGGGGTGGGCGGGAATATAAATAGAGCCATAGTTTCGGTTACGGAAACGAAAAACATAAGCCGGGTGGTTAGTACTAACCGGCATACCGCAAACAACACACTCTTCGTTACCAGGCTTAAGATGACCGATCCGAAAGAGATCAACAATTTCCGAACTGCCGTCGGGACGGGTAAGGCGAATGGTGGTGAGTCGAAGCCAGGTCTTGTTCATCTGACAAATACCTCCGGTTGAGCGTTAAGCTTAAGGATTATTAAAGAACACCGGGAGTATAGCACGGGCAAATTAGCATTAAAATTAACCCTAAGCTATAATGAAAACAAGTGGGAATGAAACAGTCGGGGTTTTCTTTGGTGGAAATAATGATATCGGTAGCAATATTAGCAATGTTAATGGTGGTTTCGTATATGGTAATGCCTTCGCTGATCAATCGGGCCTATGATGCCCGGCGGAAGGCTGACTTGCAGAAAATTAAAACTTATTTGGAGAGTTATTATTCCGACGCGGGAACTTATCCGAGAGAACTACCCAATTGCGGCCAACCATTGGAGTTTAATCAAAAAGTAGTTTCCCCCATCATACCGTGTGATCCGGTCAGCAATGAACCTTATGTGTATCATACTAAGGGTGGAGAGCCACAATCGTTTCAAGTGTATACCCTGCTAACTTATGACCAGGATGAATCAATTAAACTGGTGGGCTGCGAGGGCGGGTGCGGCCCGGATTGTATTTATAATTATGGGATTTCGAGTACCAATGCCGGACTGGTCCGTTGTTCGTATGTGTGTGCTCCCGGTGGAGGAAAACTGGGAGATTGCGAACTTTTCAATGACCCAAGTATGAGCCAATGCCCAAAGTTATATGGTCGGGATTCAACCTGTAACTTGGAATGCGGTAACGTAAATAACCGCTGTAAAAACGCTTCAGGAAAAAATATCCCAAACTGATAAGAGTTTGCTATTCTATGGTGTGGTGATCGACAAGATTCCGGATACAGTCAGTACAGTCGAAAATCAACTGCCACTAACCCCTCAGGAGTCAGGAAAGCAAAATATTTTAAACCGACTGCCAGCAAATTTACCGGAACAATTAGGTAATTACGTCAGGAAAGTCCAACAGGAAGAAGATGAATATTCGCAAAGAAAGGGTCTGCCCCAACACCAGATTGATAAAAGAAGGACAGTTAAAGGACGGTTTTTTGAAATGCTGGCCCGGGCCGAAATGCAGGAGGAGGATTCGGCACAAGCAGCCGAATTGTTGCAGCTATTACACAATCCGGAAGATTATGATCGGAACCGGGAATTGGTTATCGGCCGGAATCCGGATTTAGCTTTCGTGGAAGTCGACGAGGAAGGAATCACGATAAAGGGGGTGGGGGAAGTTAAATCGGGAAAGCATTTGGACCGGCGCTGTTTTTCCCAACTGGCGGGTACGGGAATTCGAAAAACGTTAGAACGGACAGTGGCCTGGCTTAACCGGCACCGAGGAAAATTAGAAGAATTAGGATTGGAAGCTTTGGCAAAAACCGAAGGGGAATTTAAGGTGGCCAAGGATTTTAAACAAACTTTAGTAGTGCCGAGTGATGTGGACAGCAATCCCCTGTCATTGATTGATTACCGAGATTTCCCCGACCGGAAAATGTTTGGTGATTTTTTGAAACTGCTGCAGGACGGGCAGCGAGTGGAGATCAAAAAATCAAGTTTTAGCAGCAACGAGATCAATAAAATGGTGGAAGTATTACTGCCGGAAATTAAGAGCGATTAAGAAAGGGGGGCTAGCTAGCCAACAAATTTTTAATGGTCAAAAGAAAATCAGATTCGAAAAGTTGGCGCCAGGGTAAAAAGAGATTGGAGGACAAGGTATCAAAATTGTACCAGTCCAAATCAATGAATTTGTCGGGCTCCATAATGCGGGGAGTACCGCTCTGCCAAAAGCTAGTGACCCAAATGGTAAGGTAGTGTTTACCTTCACTTTCAAAGATGTCGTTGGTGACACCGGCAATTTTTAGGCGGGAGATTTCCAGGTTGGTTTCTTCTTTGACTTCCCTTTTGGCAGCCGTTTCAATGGTTTCGCCAAACTCCAGGTGGCCACCAGGAACAGACCAACTGCCCGAGCCATGGGAACCCCGACGGCAACCCATGAGGAATCGGCCATTTTTAAAAACGAAGACACCGACACCAATACGAGGATGGGGGTGGTCCATGAGAGAAGTATAGCGGACAGCTAAGATTTCTGGCGTAAATTTATAACCAAGGAATTTTGACCCCGCGGCGGTAATCATCCCAACGGGTACCAAAAAGGCGGGATAAATGCTTTTCCTCTTCCGGGGAAAAGAGCCGAGAGGCGCCATAAACGATGAGCCCCAAAAGAAGGCCTAACCAGGAATTTAGAAGCAGGCCGACGGCGGGCAATACCAGCAAGCCAAAACCGGTATATAAAGGATGGCGGACTAAGACATAGGGGCCAGTAGTGATTAATCTTTGGTGAGGAACATGAATTAAAACCAGGGCCACTGACCAAAACCAAATGATTAAACCAGGAATCAAAAAGAGGACAGCTACGGTGTTGACCACTGCGGGCGAACCACCGACGGCAAAGACTGAAGGATATAAATAATTTAAGATTAAGCCGATGACCAGTAAGGGTAGGGTAACGAGCATGATTTTCTCCCCACTGCCAACTAATTCCTTTAAAGCCATAAATTCTCCTCTGATTAATGATACCTAATTTTGGCGGAGGGATCAAACGAAGCTAAGTTGGAAGCGGGACAGTCGTTGTTATTGCATTAGTTGAAAAATGGTGTAAAATCACTGCAAATGCTCCCGGAAGTGATAAGTTTTGGTGGAAGTATTGGAGACATCGAATTTAATTCCGAGAAACTGGTGGCGGCTTATAATCTGGCATCAAAATCACATGACGGTATTAAAAGGAAATCCGGGGAACCCTATTTTAGCCACTGTGTTGAAGTCCTAAAAATATTAGTCAACGAATGGGGAATCACCAACGACGATTATCTGGCGGCTGCCCTGCTGCATGACACTGTGGAAGACACCAAAGTAACCTTAAAGCAAATTCAGGCGGAGTTCGGAGAGGGGGTGGTGGAGCTGGTCGACGGAGTAACCAAACTGCAAACCAGCAATGACCTGGAAACACTGAAAAAGGTCTTAAGCAAAACATACTTAAACCCCGGGGTGGCGATCATCAAACTGGCAGACCGGCTGCACAATATGAGGACCTTAGGATTTGTCAGCCCGGAAAAACAGGTGGAAAAAGCCTCAGAAACTTTGGATGTGTATACCCGTCTGGCCGAATCATTGGGGATGTGGCAGGTAAAAACCGAGTTGGAGGATTGGTGTTTCCAGTATTTAGACCTCGATGGCTACAAAAGGACAAAACAATTGGCTGATTCGGATCCCAGATTAAACCCCTTTTTTAGCTGTAACGTCCAAAGCCGGCTGGAACAATTATTGGGGGAAAACAACATCGACGGAGGAAAGGTAGAAGTGAGAAAAAACGGTTACTGGACACTTAGGGAAAAGCAAGAAAAGTTATCCATCCGGGGAAAAGGCAATCCGGACAATTTTAATGATATTAACGATTTGGTGAGTTTTCGGGTGCAATTAGGCTCACCGGATGATTGTTACAAAATGTTGAGGGTAATCCATGAGAGTTTTGGAGAGATGGTGGATTACGAGCGTTTTGATGAGTTTATCGGCGCCAATAAAAGAATGAACGGCTATGAAGCATTGCAAACCACAATTAACTTTTCCCAAGGCCCGGTAGAAATAGTGTTAGTGACTGACGAGATGGAAAGATTTAACCGATGGGGAGTGATCAGTTTAATCAAAAAGGGCAATGTGGATTTAAGAGATTACGTGTTGAAATTTGTGTTTACCCCCACCGGCAGTATTAGGTTTTTGCCCAAAAATGCGACGGGGGTTGATTTTGCGTTGATGATCAACTTAAGAGTTTTAGCCGAAGCAAATTCAATTTCGGTCGACGGCCAGGAAAAACCGTTAACATATGTCATCCCCAATGCCAGTACGGTGCGGGTAAATTTAGGCGAGGTCCGCCGGGCACCGTTGGCCGAGACTGAAGATTATTGTTTGCCGCAAACCAGAAAAGTAATTCTGGAACAAAGAAGATTACAAAGGAAAGATATTTTAATTAAAAACGGGCAGGCAGTAATCGAGGGGGTACTGCGGCCGCGGGGTTTGCTGGTGCTGACCGACTTGGGGGATTCTATAAATCCGGTGTTGTATAAATTAGGCTGCCAGGGGGCAGATGACTTGTATTTTATGGTGGGAAACGGCTTTATTAAGCAATCACTGATCGAAAAAGAACTGGATGAAGCGGGAATAACGAAGGAGGCTCTCGGGTTAACCAGCATTAAACTAAAAGGAAAAGACCGGCCTAAAATATTGGTTGACGTCGTCCAGTTGATCAGCAATACGAATAAAAATATTATCCATATTGCCCAAGATAACGATAAAGAGGACTTTGAGCTCAGAATTTTAATTAAGGACTTAAGTCCGGAAGAAGAAGAGATGATCAGGAAAGGATTAAGTGAGGACAAAAGATTTACCGAAGTGTTGGTGGTTTAAGGGCAGTTTCCGGTATCTACTCCCCTGGCCGGTAAAACGGGAGTGTCAAATTAAAGAGCCAAAAAAGGCAGACGTAAAAATATTTTTTAGACCCAAAGCGAGCTACGAAAACCCCGGCCGGCATAGTAAGAATCAGCGCCATTGTGATAGACAAAGACGGTGTCAAAGCGGCGGTCGCAAAAGAGGGCGCCGCCGAGTTGGCGGATCCGGTCAGGAGTACTAATCCAGCTCGAGGACTTGGTATCGAACTCGCCAAGTTTTTGCAGTTCCCGATATTGTTCTTCAGTTAAGAGGTCAACGCCCATGGCCGTGGCCAAATTCTGAGCACTAGTCTTAGGGGGAAATTTTTTTCGGGCTTTTAAGGCGGCCTCGTCATAACAGGCATTGCAACGACCAGCGGGGGTTTCCCGGCTACAGTCGTAAAAAAGATAGGCGCCAGTTTTTTTATCGAGACCGACCACATCGGGCTCACCACCGGTGCGCTCCATTTCGGAAAGAGACCAGAGTTTATTAGGATTCTTTTCCAGCCGAGCTTGAACTTTGGACCAATCAAGACCCGGATGACGGCCTTTGTTTTTCTCAAAACGGGCTTTTAAGGTAGCAAGTAATTTTTGGTGCTGTTCGGCGGATAAGGTTTTGGGGGGCATAAATTTAAAAACAGATAATTTTTTATTTTACGATATTTTACTGAGTTATAAGTTAAGCATTAATTTTTGTGCAACTTACCATTGGAGTTTAAATTTAGGACTATAATTAATCTATGGAATCAACATTCCTGGCGGCGTTAGCCCAACTGGAACAAATTATCTTGGTGGTTTTGGACTGGCTTATCAGGATCTTTTTTGCGGTTGTCGTCCGGCTTTATAACCTACTGATGACACTATTCGGGCGGGGGTGAATCTTCAAGAAAATATTGACGGGAAATATAAAAGAGGGATATCTTAATTATGGCAAAAATTTTGGTAATCATACCGGTAGCGGTGGTTTTGTTAGCTGGATTGGCATTTAGCGTGTTTTCTAAAACTCCAAAGGTGATAACGGAAAATCTCCAAAACCGAAAAACATGCAGCCGGGTATTTAGTCCGGAGTTTAACGATGGGCCATATTACCAGGGGCCATTCTTTGACGATCATTTTCATCTGCCTAGCCCCCCTAATGTACCGGAACCAAAGATGATGGGGGTGGCCATGCCTCAGATGGAAAAAGACGTGACGATTGAGCAGATACTTTGCCATTTCGACGAAGAACAAACCGAGAGCGCGGTTGCCTTTTATAGCCCGGCTACTTTTCCGTTCTTTCCGGATTTTTTTTATAACAATAAAAAAATGGTTAATGCCGCTAACCTTAAGCAGCAGGTCGGCAACCGGATGCATCTCTTTTTCTCCCCGGTACCTTTTGATGCCGCCAAAATTGATGCCCTGTTAGCAGCCAACCCGGGTATTTTTGACGGCCTCGGCGAGCTAGCACTTTATGCGACTCATGACAAACCTGATAGTCCAAAGCTGATGGCCATCTTTAAGGTCGCGGATAAATACCATCTCCCGGTGATGTTCCACCCCGATATGGATGAGCTGCAAAACACAGCTAGGGCAGCCAAGGCGTTCCCCAATGTAAAAATGATGGTTCACGGCTATCAATTGGCGAGTGATATGGCCGGCCTCGATAAGCTGATGGGAGATAATCCCAACATCTATTATTCCATTGATTCGGCGACCCTTTATGCGGACCGGGGCGGGTTGGTGACGGATACCGAAGAGCAGTTTGTCAGTGATTTTAAGCGGGATTTTAATAAAAATCTCAACGAGCAGCTAGCCATCTGGAAACCCCTGGTCGAAAAGTACCCAACACGATTTATGTGGGGAACTGACCGGTTTGTGGGATGGCATTACAGCGAACAAATTTCCCGGCTCTTTGAAGAGTTTGCCCGGGCTTTTACCGGCCGACTACCTAAAGATTTGCAGGAAAAATATGCCTATCAAAACGCGGAGGCACTATTTACGAAATAATCAGGAAAGATTAGTTTGGTGACTGAGCGGGAGAAAATGATTTGGTAATTTCACTGATTTGCATCCAGAAGAAGGCCCAAATCCAGACAAAAGCAATTTGCCAAAGCAACAACCGGCTTGGCATTAGAAAACCGGTGAAAGCAAGAATGGTGGCAGCAATTTGAGTCAGCACGGTCGACCAAACTACTTCCCGGCTGGGGAAGAATTGCCACCAACGCTGCTTAGTGTGGGCTACATAAATTAACATATGACCAGAGACGGTAAGTTTTAGAAAATACAAGGTTTGAATAATTTTCCAATCGAGATGCCAAATTTTATTAGCAATAAAAAATAGCAAGAGACTGTTGGCCACGCCAACCAGACCATACAAAGAACTAAGAACAAACCGGCTTTTAACATTAATCTTGGCAGGACGGTTTGTGGTCTTTACTATGTCAAAAGCTAAGGAAATGATCGGAATATCGTTCAATAAAGCAATCAGAATGATTTGTAATGCCGTCAGAGGGTACGAACCATATATAATTCCCAAAATAGCGATAGTAATAATCAAACGGAAACTTTCAGAAATACGGTATAGAGAGTAGATATAAATTCTTTCAAAAATTTTTCGGCTCTCGATAATGGCGTCTTTAATAACACTGATGCCTTCGGAGAGAAGGACGATGTCGGCAGTAGATTTAAGGACAGTAACAGCATTATTGACAGCCATCCCGACGTTGGCAGCTTTAACCGCCGGGAGATCATTAATGCCATCCCCATTGGCAGCAACCACGAAAAATTGTTTAGCCTTTTGGATTAATTTAAACTTGTCTTCGGGCAAAATTTCGGCGAAGGCTCCAGTATGATAAAAAAATTGAGCATCTATTGACGACCAGTTGATTCTTTCCAGGGTGTTTTTAGTAATGACGCTGCCCTCGTCGAGGATCAACTGTTGGGTCACGTTTTTAGCGATAGCACTATTGTCGCCAGTTACCAAACTGACCCCAACACCGTTTTCTTTTAGGAACTGGATGACTGATTTAGCCTCGGGCCGCAGAGTGTCGGAGAGGGCAATAAGGCCAACCATCTTCATTTTTTTCTCCTCGGTACCATTTACAGTAGCCACAGCAATGGTCCGATAACCATCTTTGGCTAAAGTTTCAATCTCCCGAATAAATTTTTCTCTAGTGGCCTGATCTAATCGACAGCGGGATGCGATAACCTGAGGCGCACCGATAGAAATAACCAAGTTCCGGTGATTTTTATTAATAATAATAGTGCCGCGCTTGCGGAGGGAATCGGCAGGGATAAAATCAATTTTGGTAAAGCGGGGCGGGTTAAGGTGCAATTCTTGGGCTTTTTCGGAAATTGCCATGTCAATGGGGTTATCGCTTTCAAATGAAGCCAAGATCGCGGCATAGGCAATAACATCGTTGTGGGTAAAGCCATCATAAGCATAGATATCTTGAATGCTAATTTGATTTTTGGTTAAAGTACCAGTTTTATCGGTAAGAAGAAAGTTGACATTAGCTAAATCCTGCAAAGCGGAGAGCCGGCGTACAATAACATTTTTTTGTGACAAGTTAATGACACCAAATTCAATGATCAGAGTCATTACCGTCGGAAGACTGACGGGAACGCCGGCGATAATCAGACTAAGATCCAACGTAAGTAGTTCCAGGATCGAGGCTTTTTTAATAATAAAGACAGTAGTAAGGAGAACAACGGCTAATAAACTTAAGAGGGTTAAGAATTGGGAAATGTTAATAATGTCCTTCTCCAAAAGGGATTGTTTACTAACCTTGTCAACGGAAAAAAGAGTTTGGCCAAAACGGGTGTGAACACCGGTAGCCGTAATTTTGATAAGGCCAACACCGCTGGCAATGTAGGCGCCGGAAAACAAATCATCATTTTCTTTCTTATCTTTAGGGAGCGACTCCCCTGTCAGAGCTGATTCGTTAACAGAGAGGTGGTGGGCTTCAAGAATTTGGCCGTCAGCAGGGATAATCTCGCCGGAGGCCAGCTGGATAACGTCGCCGACTACGAGGGAACGGGCATTAAGGTATTGCCATTTTTGGTCACGCCAAACCTTAATCTTTTGTTCTAGACGCTGATTTAGTTTTTTAATGGCGTTATCGGCTTTATTTTCCTGCCACAGGGTAATGGCGATATTGATGATCAGAAGGAAAAGGATAAAGTAACCATCAAAATTTTTGCCCAGAATAAAGGACAAAATAGAAGCCAAAAAGAGCATCAGGGCAATCGGAGAAAGTAGATTTTTGGTTACTTTTTGAAATAAACTCGGTTGTTTCTCGGGAATTTCATTCCGGCCATTTTTTTGGAGCAGTAATTGGGCTTGAGTTGAAGATAAACCGGGAACCATTTACTTCTAATTATAAACACGGATTAATTGAAGTAGTATTATTCTTTTTACTAAAGATCAAAGCGGAAACCGATGCCAACGCCCATGACAACCACAGTTAGGAGAAGACTTATTTATACTTAAAGTGATAACTCTGATAAATACTTTATAGGTAGAGCAGTGGTGGTTGTCAAATTTTTTATTTACCTTACTATCGGATCTTTATAAATATATTGGGTAGATTTATTTAATCCCCTCTCCCGAGGCAAAACGAACATAAGCAGGAAATTCCGGGCGCGGAGGACGAAGGCCACGCCGTTTCAGCTCCTGATTTATCCGTTCCTCCTCCCGGCGGCGGATACTTGGAGCGCAGTCGGCGGGTTGGGAAGGTTCGGCAGAACCTCTAATTTTTTCGGGACTGGGGCCACTGAAGCCGCCGCCACCGCACTCTTCACAATAAACGTCACCAATGCCTGACTGGCCGGTACCATGGGTACCCTGACCGTAACAGGTGGGACATTCGTGGGTTTGTGATCGAGCGAGAGCTTCCCAATAGGCGCTGGGCTTTTCTGCCCAGGCCTGATAATCATGGTGCCATTGGGCCAGGTCTTCCTGATAGCGCCGTTGACAGTCACGATAAGCCTCTTCGAATTCCGGATGGATAGTATGTTCAATTCCCCTTCGGATCTGTTGATAGTCGCCGGATTCACGGGGGTACTGTTCATTGGTAATGCCGCCAATACGGGCATAATTCCAGTTATAAAAATCAGCCGGGGTGGGTTGTGAACCGTTATCAACAAAAAAGGTGGGGGTGTAGTCACCTCCCCTCTCTTTTAATTGGGCCAACATCCAGACCGCAGAATTATCTGTCTTAGTCCGGGGACGCCGGCTGGCGGAGAGGCAGGTACTGTTTAAATGGATATCGGCGTTTTTGGCCGCAGTTAAGATTTCAGCGACACATTTTTTTCTGAGGCTGTATTCCTGAAGAGGCCGGAGCCAGGTCCACCGAAAGTCAACTAGAGCGTTATCAAAAGACCGAAGTATTTCTCTCATAGATAAATATTCTCGGTAACTTACACTGATTGATGGAATTGTAGAACCTTTGGGATAAAGAGTCAACAGTAGGGGGCTTTTGATAAGCAGCTTGTTAACCAAACAGCCCATCAATGGCGATGGGCTGTGATAACTCCTCGAACAAAAATTACTTATTCTTATTACCTGAAGCCTTGGGGCTGCTTTGGACATAGCTAACACAGTCACCCTGGTTTTTGAAGGTCGGGTTATTAAAGCTTTGCCAGCCACTGTTTTTGCACTGATCCATACCGGTGGGTGGACCGACCGGAGGAGCAATATTGCTGACGACAAAATAATAAGGACTGCCAGAACCGTTACTCCAGTCACTGAAGTTGTTTTCAGCATCCTGAGCTCTGACCCGGACATAATAGGTACCTTCGGGAGTACCGGGTGTAGGAATTTCCGAGCTGGTTAGCCAACCACTTTGATAAACGAGATTGGTATAAGTTGAATCGGAATAAGCTTCATACTGATAAGTAAACGGTGAAAAGGTACCGGTCGAATCAGTCCAATCAACTTTGGTTAAGGCAGCAGTGGTGAGCGTTGTACCGTTAACCGGAAAAGTTATTATCGGAACAGAAACAGGCGTGGGCGTTTCCGAGGTAAGACTCAGATTGTCGAACAGAAATCCGTGACCAGAGGTTGCTGGAGCAGCATCGCCACTAGTTCGAAAAAGTACAGTTTTGACAATCCGTGGTGACTGTTCAGAAGCAGCTTCACTGTCGTATCGATAATAATTTTCCCAACTTGTACCAGTAATTTTGAGTATACCGTCAATCCACACCTTAACCACATCATTGGACGGGCCGTCCAGTGTGTCCATAGTTAATTGAAAATGGTGAGGGACCGAACGATCGAGGGTAGCGATATTTGTTTCGACAAAATTAGCGGGATTAGCGGTACCTTGTACATCATCGAAGAAAACATCAATACCTCCGGCATTGTCTTCAAACCGCAGGTAGCTCATACGGGAGCCGTCACCACGGTCGGGAGATAACGAAGCATGGAGACCGGTTTGCTGGGCATCGGGAACCGCGGAGGCTAAATCAAATGCCATTTCAAAATGATTTTGGAGGGTACCCACGGAAAAACTACCAGCCGTTGCGGATGACTCTCCCACAGCATTTAATAATGGTTTAGCAAAGGTTTGATCGCCAAAGCAGCCACTGGTAACGGCATTAGAAATCCGTAAGGATTGGGTCTGAAAACCGACAGTACTCAAACTACTATCGACCGCATGATCATAAACAGCACACCCGGAGCCGACGGAACCTAAACTGGTCCAACCATCTTGACCATTAACTGAACCGGTTGTATATGTCGGTGGCTCAAAATTAACTGACAGGGAATCGGCTAAAACCGGAAACCGAATAACTAACGCCAATAAAGGAAGAAGCAAGACGGGTAATATTTTTTTCATCTGCAAATTAACAACTAACCGTGCTAGTTTAAGGATAGTTAACCTGAGGAGAGATGTCAAAAATCTTTATGCCTTTTTTTGGGTGATATTTTTAAGGTTTATATATAAAATTAGAGGACATTAAAAAGAAAATATATTTAATATTTGTTCTTCTAGGTTTTTAGCCACTTTTTGCTGCACGATATTACCATTACTATCATTGAGGCTCAACTGTAAATTTATCAACCGAGGGAAGATCCCGAAAAGTTTTTGCATTTTGGTAGCCGTAACAGTATATTCAAAATTATTGCCGGACAGGCCAACTTCCAACGTATCCGGGTTGGTAGTGACGCCTAAGTCACTAAATTTTTGAACAGCCTGGTCAGGAAGATGGACTAAATTGATCTCTTTACCCTGGTTATCAGTAATACCGATGTTGTTGTTTTTTATATTTAATTCAATTTCATTATTTTTAATTTTTGCATTAACATCCCTTGATTCTAATTGTGTTTCAATGGTGCCATCATTGTGGGTTTCGCTTTGAATTTTGACTTTCTCGTCTTTACGTAGGGTCCGCTCTTGAAGGACTTCCTTGGTATCACCAACCCGACTATTACCAATATCTTTCACTTCCAGTTCCTGGGTTGGGGCGGTATTGGGAACAGAAGAAAATTGTAAATTAATATTTTCCGGACTTAACTGTTGTTCGACATGGTTCTGATCTCTTAGTTCAACCTTGATTTTATTTTCTGCTTCTTTAATCTCTACTGTTTCCGGTTTCTCGATCTGGGGAGTTTCTTTTCTTTCCGGTTTTTGTTGTTCTGTGTTATTTTCCGGCTTAAGATCTTCCGGTTTGTCTTCATCACCCAAAACGGTGGGGTAGGAATAAGTTACTTTTCCGAGTTGGTTGACATCCAAGCTTAAGTTATAAGCAAAAGAGATGTTTGGAGAGGCCAAGAAAAAAACGGTTAACAATAAAAACGCAAATTTATTTTTATCCATATTTAATGCTATCATGGTGCGTTTGATATTGTTGATCTCGTCTTATTGCAAAGGGAGAGGAACAACCAGCTCTTTCGTTCGGATATTCCAATATTTATTCAGGTCAAAAATAACAACTGCCCCTTTCTCGCCCATGCCTCGTTCTAAGGTCATATTATCTGTCTTGATGCTCACCGTCTTTTCCATTTTAGCTTCGGGTGTTCTGGGAGTTTGGAGACCCGGAATTCACGATCAATCTAATTCTGCGAGGTATGAAATACACACACTCTAGTTCCGTTTTGCTCGAAGAGTGGAAAGATTTTAGACTTAAGGGTTCTGTTGTTTCGCCAGGAAAGACTGTTTAACTTGGGTGTAAACGTCGGACCAGGTTTTGCAGGGGAAAACTGTTATTTTCCCTGCGGGGGCAACATCGCTGTCGTAAAGATAAATTCGGCCGGCGTAATCCGGGGGCAAGAGGCTGACAACGGCGGGGTTGTCGTCGATGATGCCGATTATTTGCGGGTAAAGGAAATTAAGGACTGCGGCTTTCCATTTGTTGCCATCAGCGCTGGGGATGGTGTTGGGTCGGGCTAAAATATCAACTTGAGGAAAGCGGTGTTTTTGTAACCATCGTTGTGTTCCGGGGATAACCTTGCGAGGCCGAATGGTTAAGTAACCAACAATGGGAACAATTTTATTAATACGTTCAACAATATTATTTGAATTTTCAATAAGGGGTAGATTCTCCTGGAAAGCATTACTTTCCCGAGCCGCTTCCATCCAATCTTGGGCTTCTTTTGACTGCCAATAAGGCACATTCTGGGCGTATTTGTACTTGGCGATGATTTCGATAATCGACAAATTCTCGGGATTGCCAAAGCGTTGTTGTAATTGTTCTACCCAATAAGAGACGGTCCACGATAAAGTTTCATCAATATCCAAGACTAAACCTGGCTTATTTTGCTTTACTAGTTTTTGCTTAAACTCCTGTAATTCCTGATCAA
The DNA here is from genome assembly GCA_023380755.1 of Patescibacteria group bacterium. Classification (GTDB taxonomy): domain Bacteria; phylum Patescibacteriota; class Microgenomatia; order UBA12405; family UBA12405; genus JAMCSD01. The sequence goes on along the minus strand of JAMCSD010000006.1, from coordinate 75,118 downwards.
TCATTGAAAGGAATTATAGCAAAAGAGGGATTCGTACCGGCGTAATGGATCATAAAGAAAATTTTGGGGATCAATATTTTTGCACTCGGAGATGGAAAACATCAGGAAAAAATATAATAAGGTTTTTTCTATGGTTTATACTGTTAACTTCCAAAGAAATTAAAACGCTGTATTATCCTAGGTATGTATACATATGAAGAAATTGCCAGAAATGAGTCGGTTAAATACTGCAATTATCCGGATTTAGTTGGAATACTATGGATTGGTTCTTCGAGCTTTGGAATTAAAGATGGATTTACAGATATTGATATCCGAATCCTTGTTGACAAAGACCACAAAAGCCAACCTATGAAACAGTATAAGGTTTCAAATTTGAAGATAGAGGTTGATGAAATGATGTCGGATTGGTTGTTTAATAACCTAACATTAGACTCGGAACAAGCTTGGATTATTGAGAAAGCAATCATCATTTACGATCCGAAAAATGAATGCAGGAAGTTATTAGAAAAGGCAAGAAATAATTTAGAAGGAATCGATAAGACTGGTTTACTTTGGAATAATTATTCAAAATTGTATTTACATTACGATCTAGAAAAGTGTTTGAAAAGAAAGCAAATTATCGGTGGACATATTGTTTTGTCAAATATTTTAGATTCATTAAGTAAGTTTATTTACTTATATCAAAACAAGACCATACCACCACAAAAATGGAGATGGTATATGATTGAAAAAGAGAAGCTATTTGACGTAGAAAAGATTAATGAGCTTGCCCTATTAAACCTGAAAACGTCATCTGATGAGATAATTACCTTACTTTTGGAAATTCAAAACGATTGCCAGAAAATAATGTTGGATCTAGGCTTTGATAAAGAAAAAGTGATGGAACCTTGGAGGTTTTAAAAGTCTCTGTTTCTCCTATTTTTAATATGCTCCCCTGCGTGGTGTCCTTCGCCTTCGGCTACGGATCACCTGGGATTACTTGAGTTTAGCATTTTTCGCCAAAGCTACAGAAATTAACCTTTTGAAGGCAAAGGCTTTGCCGGAACCACTTTTTAGATAAAGTTCAAAATCTTTTGCTTGGTTTAATGTTTCAAAGGCACAGTACCAAACGAGTTTCCATGGCAAATATGGTTTAGTTGATGGTACTTGTCCGGAATTATGAAGCGTAAAACGTGATTTTAAGTCTTTGGTGTGACCGTAATAAAAATGGTGAGATTTTGAACTTTGGAGAATATAGGTATAAAACATCATTGTTGACGGCTTCGATAGGCGAAGCCATCTGAAGCTTTAGCGAAAGATGGCTCCCCGCCATCATGGAGATATGGAACGTAGTGGGAGAAATGTAAAGTTTGTGCTATGAAAAACTTAATTTTCTATCAGGAAATATCTTGTTTTCGTTCGGGATAAATAAAATTAGCAATGACGTTAAATAATCGGGCGATAAGATAAAACACAAAACTAAGGTAAGCTCTTATTTTCATCCAAGTATTTTCAAAATCATCTCTTTTTATATCGGGGAACTCATCTTTCTTATCTTCGGGGGGCGGTAATAATTTTGTCGGTTCTATATTCTCATAGTTAGGATATGGGGTTCGGATAGCAATTAAGGATCGACCCGGAATAGGTGCTTCGATAACTAAAAACTCAGGTGGGCAAGCTAGTGCCAAAGCAATATCGTTTTCTAAAGCTAAAATATCTGCTGTTCGAGTACCAAGGGCAATTTCTATGCAGTACTCAATATCATTGGGCCGGTTGTTTACTTCAGCTACACGAGCAGTAATACCGAAACTACTCAAAGTCTGCTCAATAACGGCAGCAATTTTCCTGACATAATTACCATGTTTCTCTTTGTATTTCTCAGCGACAACATTAGCTGATACCGTGTCATTTGCCTTGGACCTAATTTTTTTAACTTTAATTTCTTCTTCTTTGGGAATAAGTATTTTTCGTGGTTTGGCTCCTCTTGAAGGTCCAACTAGACCGGCGTGTTCAAGTTCATCCAGTAATCTAGCAGAACGAGCATAACCGATATTAAATTTTCTCTGGATTAAGGAAGCACTGGCTTTTTGGGTTTCTTGAACAATTTTCGCTGCCTTACTAAATAATTCGTCATACTCATCTTCATTGATAATGATTTGTTTCATACAAAGATAGTACCATTTTGTGTGTTTGCAGGCATACTAAGACAATAACTCTCTTATATGCAGTAGAATTAGTCATGAATATGAAAATAGTATTTCCGATTTTGGTAGTGATGATGGTAGTAGGATTGGGTGCGGTGTTATGGCAAAAACAGGCTCCCAAAATACCGGAAGACGATTTTAAAGCCCCAGGTAAAAGTTGGCAGTCGCCCAAAAAAGTTGAAGATTACTTTGTGGAGAAATTACGATTTACTCAAAGCGATTTGGAACGACAGAAGCAAAGCGAAACAGTGGATTTCAGACCGGGTAGCGGTTCAACTTTGGAAGCGATAATAAGCAATCTCGAATACTACGGTTTCATTAGAAGTGAAAAGGCATTTATGTATGCTTTGGAGCATACCAAAGATACAACCCAAGGCAATCCGGGAGCTTTAGCAGTCGGGACAAATGGTTCGATAGATGTTGTAGCGAGTTATAGGATTTCGGAGGATATGACTGCTTGGGAATTAGCAGATACTCTTCTGAACAAATCTCACTACTTTGGACCAAGCGATGAATACGGATATATGTTTATGCCGTAGATTTTCGCCCTATATTGGATTTTAGTGGTATCATTGGATATTGTTAAAACAATTACGATTCAGTAATGCCCGTAATTAATAAAATTCAAAAAGTTGACCTGCGAAATATTTGGAAAAATGAAGCTGCTGATTTTACTAAGTGGTTGGCGAATAACATTGACTACCTGAATGAAATTATTGACCTAGATATTTCTGTCCAGGCGGTTGAAGAAAACGTTGGTCCATATCGAGTAGATATTTACGGGGAGGATGGATTTGGAAATAAAGTAATTATTGAGAATCAACTTGAAAAAACTGACCATACTCATTTGGGTCAAATTATCACGTATTTAGTAAACCTTGACGCAAATATAGCTATCTGGGTAACAGCAAAACCCACTGAAGAACATCGACAGGTTGTCGAATGGCTTAATGAGACGACGCCAGATAATATGTATTTTTATTTGGTTAAAGTAGAAGGAATTAAAATTGAGGGGCAAGAGTCAGTTGCTCCCCTTTTTACTGTAGTTGAGAGACCTACTGTAGAAATGAAGAAAGTCGGAGCTGAAAAAAAAGATTCAGCAAGAAGATTTACTGTCAGACGAGAATTCTGGACAAAATTGATTGAAGCTATGAATAAAAACAATAGATTGTGCCAAAATCTGAATCCGACTAATGATGCTTGGCTCGGTATAGCGTTAGGTTATTCTGGTGTAAGTTTGAATCTTGTTGCAACTAGTACCTATGCTCGTTCAGAAATATATATAAACAAGGGAGAAGTTACTAAGAACAAAGAGATTTTTGATTTTTTTGTGAAATCAAAGGAAGATATTGAATTGAAATTCGGTAAACCTTTGATTTGGGAAAGAATGGAGGATCGTGTAACTTCCAGAATAAAAGCAGAATTGACCGGAGTAGATATTTTCAATGAGTCTGATTGGCCAAAAATGATTTCCTTCTTAATTGAATCTAGTTCAAGAATGCATGATGTTTTTAAGGAATATGTTCAAAAGCTGAAGAGAGAAGTAACTTCTAATTAGATTCGTTGATATTCATCAAATAGAAAGTCTATTGCTTCTGAGTGTCTTATTTTTACACTATCTTCCATATTTTGATCGTTAATTCTTTGTTTTCTCATATAAGCTTCTATCCTTATCCTTTTTTTTAGATTTAATTTGTTATCAGTAATGGAAAAGAAAAATTTATTAAAATGACATCCAAAGCAAACATAGACTCTATATTTTGGCACTATATTTAATTCACTTACAGACTCCCACAACGATAGTGCGATAGGTTTCTCTTCGCAAATGGCTTTTTGTGCAAACATTTCCGCAACTTTTACAGCACTTATAGTTCCTACAGAATTTACTGTACCTATATAAGCGATAGAGCCAGCAAATAAAAAATTACTTGAAAGTGTATAAGTTGAACTACACGAATTGTTAAAGATAAAAGGAGTGGAAAAGACATCGGAAATACTGTGAATCATAGGAACATAAGGTCCGAGTTTGTCCTGTGTTTCAATTACATTACAATGTCTCATAAATACTTTTTGTTTTTCGACAACCTGCCAATGATCTCTCCCAATTGCCAAGAAATCTTCCACCAAGGTCTTAGACGATCCCGGTTTATACTCCTTTTCAAACCAGGGTTTTCCGTCAAGTTCAACAAATTCATAAAATGTTTGAACATCGATTATTCTGTTATCCCCTTCTCCTCTATTAGTTGGGAAAAATGAGTCAATAGTATCTATGACAATTACATGATCACAACAATTTTTATCTTTGAATTTGACTTTAAAACGAACACCCTCAGGAAAACCTCCATGACTACAGATGGACAAAAAGTCATATGGTAAAAATTGTACATTCTTACTTAGTTCTAAATTTGTAAATTTGTTACCTTCCAAGACTTTAGTAACCACATTTTTTCTTTGCAATTGTAAATTGATAATCTCTGTCTCCGAATTTTCGAAAAAGCCTGTATCCACTAATAGAGCAGATTGCAAATGAATACCTTTTGCCGAAATTGACTTTGCCAAGAAATGACTTGGTAACGATTTGTTGTAAATATGAGTTGACGGTTTGTCGGGAAAAAAATATCCGTAAGGAAAATCATCTATGAAGAAAGAAACAAAGTCGTATATTTTCAGGAAACTTAACTTGCTTTGAATTTCAGCAACAATGCTTTTCGTGATTTCTCGAGCAGCCCTTCCTCTTTTGTCTTTTATTCTTGAGCCATCTAATATACTAATTATTTCTTGTGGTTCGTATTTTAAATCTACTTTACTTACGCGAATATCTGCATCTATTGAAAAAGCGTAATTTGCTAAAAGGCATGGTAGTACATTTACCAAAGTATCAGATACAATAATGTGTTTGCTTGATTGGTTCTTATTAATTTTGTATGTTGACTTTGAGTCAATAACTAACTGAAGATTACGTCTTTTTGCTTCTAGTAATGCATAAGTGACCTTAATTCTTGATGGAGGACATTTCAGACTGCCATTAGTTGATGATTTAAATGTTCTTAAAAATAGATTTAGCTGATCTTTGTTGTTAATGTAGAGGTATCTACCTTCTGGTAATTTTAAGTGCTCTTTGAATTGGTCAATTATTTTTTGGTCAACTTTGGAAAATATTATTGTTCTCGGCCTTATTCTAGCGATTATATTATTTAGCATAGGGAACTCGTTTGCCCAATATTTATGTAATGTCCTTGGTGGCTCCAGAACAACAAAATACGACTTTCCTTTATTGAAACAACTCGATATTTGGGCGGAATACAAATAGTTATTACTTATACAGACGATGCCTTTAAATAGATTGGGTGGATCAAAAAATGTCGGAGAATATGTTGGATTTAAAAAAGACATCTGGTTTTATTAATAAATACATAAAAAGTATGGGTACAATTTCTGCCAATCTTGTTGGTATTTCTCCTTTGTTTATAAACATAACTTCCTTATATTCTTCATCAGTACTACCAGAATAACCATGTATCGTATTTCTTAAAGCAGAAAGGTAAGCTCCAACATAAGAAAATTTATCGAACTCTTTACCTGAGGGAAGAACAACTTTATCATTTACTGCAAACTGGGGAATGACTCCCGAATATACCTCATCTATTAAGTTATTAAATACTATTTCTGCATGAGTTCGATATTTACTACTAAGAGAATTAGGTAAATCATTAAATGAATTCAATATATCGCTGAGTATTCTAGGTTTAAAAAGATGATCTATCAGTCCTCCTTTAAGGTGGGCCATTATGTCGAGGAAGACGAAAGTTAACTGTTTTTTAACTGTGCGGTCATCTGTACCTAATATTTTTGCAACAAGAATAAGAATTTGTTCCCAAGTTAAGTAATATTTGTAATGTGCTACAGGATCAATGAATGAAGTAACTCTGTTGGCAAATGTAGCGAAATGATTTAAATAGGATAGAAGCCGGTTTAGTTTCCTTATATACCATGCAGTAAACTGCCTAAAATCATTTGGTGATACTCCAAATACTTGCATTCCGGGGTCAACACCTCCTTCGTAAAAACCAATGTCGGAACCTTTCGAGTAAGCAGATGCATAACTTAAATATTTAAATGAAATTCTTTGGCCAAAAGTAAGAAGCAAACATCTATCGAGCCACGCATTCACAAAACCGTAACTACCGTCTCCAAACAAATTAAACATAATATCAAAGTAAACTGACCCAGTCTCTAATGGAACCTTTTCTTTCCACGAAGAGTTTATTAATTTTTTAGTTAAATCGATACCTAATATATCTTGTTTAGCAAAACTTCTAAATATTACAGGTAAAACGAAGTTTCTACTATCTACGCTAATAAAATCGATATAACCGTCAGGATAGAATTCTTTAAACTTTTTTGTTACAAGTCTTAAATTCTTTGATAAATCTGAGGCGGGTGAAGCGAAAAAGATGTGACCAATATATTTTTTAAAGTTAACGAAATTGTTAATTTCAGTTATGTCTTTAATTTCAGATAATAACTTCAAGTTATCAGTAACAAAATTCGATGATAAAGATGGCTGAGTTCCCCAATTAACAAAATCTGGCGGTACCGACAAAGTGTTAGAACCTGTTATTTTTTCAGAATAAATTAGCGACTGTTTAAGAAATTCGATTTTCTGTTCGGGAATACATATCTCAAAAGTATGATTTGTATCCACCATATCTATTGAAGTTGTTTTTTTGATATGTGTGATTAAATTATTTTTAACCTCGTCTGTAATATCGGGAGGTTGTGAAATCTTAAATCCATTCACAGAAGGAATAGTCCATGTATCGGTAAAATGACACTCTTTGATCGGTTTTTCACTTCCACACCAACATACCATAATCTTCCTTTAGAATGACCTCCATACTTCTAAGTAAAAAAACTTAATGCAATAAAAACTAATGAAGTAACAAACAAGATACAGCATCCAATTTGCCAATAGTAATCTGGGAAATTCGGTCTTTTATATTCTTTGTTAAAGCTCTGCAACTTCTTTTCAAAATCTTCTTGACTAATTTTCTGCTGAATATAATTATCTAGATTTTCAGAGGCGGAGTGAAGACTATCTATAAGATCGCAGAATGTATCGTGAAGTTTTTTCTGGTTACTGTGTAAAACAACAAGCCAACCCACTATCGAGAGAATAATAGTCAGCAAAATTAAGATGTCTCCAAGTTTTAATAAATCGGGGTTTTTAACATAGGGGCTATTGTATAACAAAAAGGAAAATGCTCCAACGGCAGCAGACACGATTGATATTGTTGTCAGAAATGCCCTTTTCTCTTTATCGTAATCATTTAAGACTGGAAGCACCAAAGGGATTAGTTGATCCTGTTTGGTTTGATAGTTTTTTAGAAGTACCGTGGCTCTAGTAATTGGTTCAACATTTCTAATTAGGTTTCGTAATATCCCCATATTTTTTATTGGAATCTCGATTCAATTTCCCCACCAACTTCTCTTACTGTCACTTGACCATTCATAAGCATTGGCAGGAGCCAGTCACGCAATGAAGACAAAGTTTCCGTTTCGTTTAAAATTAACGCTTGTTTATCAATTAGTTCCTTAAAAATAAGTGAAAACTTTTGTTGTATGGGGATTGGTGGAACAACAATCGGATACCATAAAATTCCGTCGAGATTTAAGTGAAGCACGTTTGTACCCGAAGCAAAATATTTTATGTAATTATGATAAAAACTAGTTCTAAGTGTCATGTAAAGATAATTTTCTAAAAGTCTATTTGTGATGATATTTAGTTTTGCTAAATCCATTGAAAACAAATATTCCTTGTATTCCATGGGCACAATTATCGGAGATCCAATAATATCAGCGTTTCTTGTCAAATCAGTACAAGCGATCAACATATCTCCATGTTTTATTAATGATGTTGGGTTATATTTCCCAGAAAAAAACTTAAGTTCATTAGGCCGATAATTTCTACATATATCTATCGAAGCGAGATTAATCATTGGAATACCGCTTTGACTTTCAATATCCTTACTTGTATATGAAATACCTCTATCAAAATTTATAAGGCCTTTTAATTTATCTGATTCCCAACCTTCTGGAATATTTCTTTTTAAAACTTCGTTCCAAATCATTTTCCCACCACTAGATTTATATGGTTTGCCGTTTTCGCAAGGGAAGTCGAATTGGACAAACCAATAATCATAAATCGTTTTTGCCATCTTCTCCAGTTCGTTACTGATTTTATTGTTTGTATCGATTTTGTGGTCCAAACTTGAAAGAATATTAGCTATAGCAACTTGCTGAGGTACTTCATGAATATTAACCTTCAACGGGTGAATGAAATTTCTGTTTAGTGTCGGAACACCAGTAGAATTAGCATAATCCTCTAAATTCAATACCTTCAGAAGGTAATAGCAATATTTTGGTACATTACCATGAAAATCGGTTACAAATAATGTGGTGTTATGCGGCCAAATGTTCTGATTATAATATTGAGGTCTACCAACAGTTCCGCTTCTACCTATGAGTAGAACGGGTGCAGTTTTTTTTACTTTATTATGATAACCAATAATGTCACTAGACCCCACAACAGGTACATTTCCACCCAACATTTGATTATGAGTTAAGTCATATCCTCTCTGAAAAGACATTACTTCACCAATTCTAGTTTGCTTTAGGTTAATAGTCATAACTTCAACTTGTCTAAATTCGTCAAAATCTCAGAGTCTAACGCATTAGTATCATTAAACAACTTGGACAGATTTTCTTTATATTCTAAGATTTTTGTTTCAAACTGCTCGGATGTAATATCGATGTACTCAATTTTAATATCAAAATATTGGCCTGCACTAAAGCTGTAGTTTTTAGCTGTTATGTCTTCATAGTCAAGCATAACTGAGAAACCGTCTATCGCCTTTCCTGCCTCAAATGCGTTTATTATTTTTTGTTCCTCTTCAGGACTTAGAAGAGTTTTTTGTTTTTTACCATCTTTAACTTTTGTTCCAAGTTTGGAGCCATCAACAAGGACAACTTTATTTGAATTATTTTTGTCTATGAAAAGCACTGAGACATTTGTGTTTGTGGTAGCAAAAATATTGGATGGCATTGATACTACACCCTTTAACCATTTTTTGTTTATTAACGTTTCTTTTATTTTTTTCTCAATTCCATTTCCCGCGGTTAAAAAGCCGGTTGGTACAACTATAGCCGCTCGGCCATCATCAGATAAACTAAACAGAATATGCTGGATGAAAAGCAAATAAATTGCCATTTTATCTTTTTCTTTTTTAGGAATTTTAGGAATGCCGGCAAAAAAGCGATCGTTGAAATTTGGAAGACTTGAAATTTTACTATGATCATCAGAGAAATCGATTTTAAATGGAGGATTGCTAACAACAAAGTCAAATTTTTTTGTAATGTGTTTTGGTTCGGTTAAAGTATTACCTTGGACAATGTGGTCTATAGAATGGCTTAAATTATTTAAAATAAGGTTAAGTCGTAGTAAGTTAGATGACTTCTGAGAAATATCCTGTGAGAAAATTGTACATTTGTCAGTGCCAATCTTATGGGCGATATTCATTAGGAGAGTTCCAGAACCTGCCGCCGGATCATAAGCATTCACATTGGCCAGATTGCTATTGCCAACTAGTATTTCGGCCATAATCTTGGCCACTGAGTGAGGAGTGAAATATTCGGCGTACTTGCTACCACCGTCCTTATTGTAGTCTCTAATCATATACTCAAATAAGGTCGAGAAAAAGTCAAAACCGGCCGAAAATATAGACTCAAAGTTGAATTTACTATTTGTCAGTTTATTTACAAGCAAGCGGGCTGTTTCGTCATGTTTTGAGATGTCGTTGACAGAACCTTGTATAAGTCTTTCCTCGAACAAGCGAATTTCAGTGTTACCAGAAGTATGAACTGAAAAAATTTCCGAATTGTCCACGGCAATATCATTGAGAGTATCATCAAATGTCTTAGCAAAGCTTTGCTCATTTTGGTGGCTGAATAAGTACTCAAGAAGGTGCTCGGGCTTAAGATGGGCTGCTTTTGTACCGAGGTTAATTATTAATAGTTTATAGTCATTATCATCTAGTTTTTTTAAATCTTCATAAGACTTGAGACTGGGATTTATCTTACCAATTTCATACAAAAACTTATCGTTTAGGAACTTGTATAGAAAGCTTTGGGTAACAATTTTATACTCATTAGCTTCACCACCTAGACCAGCACTGGTACAAACCCCCTTAATATCATCGATTAATTGTTTGGCTTTATTTGAAAAGTCAGTAATGACCATATATTATTCTCCTTGATACTCGGCTAAATATTCATCCGAGGTATAGCTAATAAGATTTTTAAGTATATCAGCGTCAAATTGGTACTTACCGCCCTGAAAACTTGTTAAAACATCTTCCCCGACACATTGACGAAAATAACCGTCGTTGGAAAGTAAATTCAAGTTTTTAAGTCGAGTATCAATTTTGCCCTTAGCGTCACATAGTAAATTATAAAGAGGTAAATTGTCGCTCACTTTTCCAGAAGACTGAATGTTTTTATAGACGACTGCGAATTTGTGATCACCTTTAAATTTCTCTAGCAACATGGCATTTTTCCGGTTAAGTTCCTTTATCTGGTCAAAAATGTGCTTTAATTCCTCCGATTCAAATTTCATGTTATCTAGATTATCCGCATTAGGATCAATGTTGTGTTTATGTAGTAATTCTAAAAATGCTTGATATAAATTTAGCCATTCTGGATCTTTTTTGTTAAAGTTTTTTTCAAGTTCAGAACGGACTTTACCAGCAATATTGTGAAGGTCCTCAGAAACTAGTTTCAGTTCTTCTTCTCCGGTTTTAGTAAAAATAAAAACTACATCTTCGATTGCTGTATTTAGTAGTTCCTTTGAATTGACGTCACCCATAGCTTCTTTGAGATTAAGAAGCTTGAGCCGATTAGCCACCATAGTCAACAGTTTCGAGAGAAGTTTGAAGTCTAGTTTTTCTAAGATCTCGGTATAACCTAGGAGTCGAGCTACGTTATAAATATCCATGGCAGATTCAAGGGCATTTTTAAGCTTAAGAATCTGTTTGCGATCATCAATGGCTGATACTTGACGACTAAAAGTTTCTAAATTTTCAGTTGAAAAGTCAGCAATCGCTAGTTGGATTTGAGCAATCTGCTGGTCAATCTCAGCTTTGCTCATAAACAATGACCCAAATATATTATTTGGATCTTCACCGTCAAGATTATCCCTGTACTCTTCTTTAAGTTCTCGAAAGTATGCCTGGTTGGTAACTTCAAACTCTTCTGATATATCAGCAAAGTCAACAACGTATCCAAGCTTGAAGTTTTTGTAGGGGCGATTAACTCTAGTAAGAGTCTGTAATAAATTGTGAGCTCGAATCTTGCGACCTAAATATAATTTTTTAAGTCTTGGAGAATCAAACCCAGTGAGTAGCATGGAGTAGACGAATAGAAGATCGATTTTACCGTCTTTAAATGCTTTAATCTTAGTTCTGCGAATCTCCTTATCATCTTCATCGTGGAGTATAAGGGCGGCTACCAAATTGTGGCTATTAGCTGATTTATTGAATTGATCGTACATCTCTCTGGCTTGTTCAGAACTATCACAAACCACCATGCCTCCGATGGACATTTCGCCAAAACGAATACGGGAGTTGGCGAAATCGTCAATAATATAATCCAGCATGGAAGAAACGAATTTGGGATGTGCGAACAATTCTTGTCTGTTTATGATTCCCGATTGAACTTTAATGTCGTTAATTATGCCCTGGACTTTTTCTTTATAACTAGTTTCAATTTCTTCTCGCAAAAGCTTTAAAGTATAACCATCACGAATTGAGTCATTGTAATAATATTTATGAATGTAGTCGCCGAATATATTACGTGTGGTTTTTTTATCTTCTTTTTGAACGGAATCAACAACATTACCCTTTTTATCGTGGTCTTTGTAGATAATCAGGGGGGTACCGGTAAGTGCGATTTTGATTGAATTTTTATCCGAGTTATAAAGGTTTGCCAAAAAAGATCCTTTCGGATCATAGCTTCGATGAGCCTCGTCTATGAAAAAGACACGACGTAGGTGAATATTATAACCGCTATCGTCGATAGCTACGGTATCTTCTCGAAACTTATGGATATTCAAAACGGTTATCCCTTCTGTTGTGGTATTGGTCCTAAAGTCTTCTAGCAAAGCTTGTTTGTTATCAATAGTCTTTACAGCTAATCCTCGTTTACTGAACTCGTCCTTCGCTTGTGTGGCCAAATCAAGACGATCAACAATAAAGTAGAATTTTGGAACAATCCCCTTTTTGGCAAAATAGTCTCTAAGAGAGCTAACGTTGTAAAACGACAAGGCAGTTTTTCCAGATCCTTGAGTATGCCAAATTACACCTTTATTACTTCCTTCTTCGAGTCTGGTCCTTATGGCTTTTGTGGCAAAAAATTGCGGATAACGCATTATGTGTTTTTGAATGGTGACCTTGCCTGTCTTTTCATCAATTTCATTAACATAACAAATGCCATATTTAAGTAAATCTCCCAATCTGTGTTTAGTGTATAAAGAAGTCATAATCCGATTAGTTGGAGTATCAATATCCTTGTTTGACAAAAATTCTGGAGAATTTTTTATTACTCGGCAGTTATTATCAGTTAGAATAAAGTCCTGTAAAGTTTCGTCTATATCCTTTACATCGTCGATTAATTCCGATTTCTTTTGTTCCCTAAAATTGTTGAAGATGGTATCAGTACCTTTGGCTGTGGTGGTATAAAAAGCTCCCTGAAGTTTATTAATGTCGGTGTCGTCGTACTCCATATTATTAGAAAATACGATTAGTTGAGTTATATTTGTAAAGCAACGGAATTTCTCATTCTTTAGACGAGAATTTATTCGGTCCCGTTCGGCTTTAATACCTTCAGGGTTGTTTGGTATCTTAACTTCAATAAAAGATAGCGGAAGACCATTTATAAAAACTGTAATGTCTGGCCGGAACTCATCTTCGCCATTTTTATTTGCTAATTCAGTAGTTATATGGAAGAGGTTGTTGTTAAATCTATCCCAATCTATAAGTCTTAGATTTCCGTTTCCTTTACCAATTAGGCGTTTATAGAACGCTCTACCCAAATCATCGAAATTTAGTTCTTCTTTTATGTTTTGAAGTTCTAGAGCAATAGAATCTTTTGTGACGTTAGGATTTAGCTTTTGGATTTGTTCATTAAAAATATCTGTAATAATGCTGGTTTCGGAATCAATTTGGTGACTATTATCCTTTAGGGAGAAATACGTATAACCGAGCCGAGTAAGATGAATCAAAGCGGGTATTTTTACCCTGGTATTTTCATTAAAAGTCATGTATTTGTAATATTAATTTTCTCTCTAATTACTGCTTATATCTTACCACTTAGAATCAGCCTGTAGGTTTGTAATTGCTGGTAAAATTATTTATGAGTCAGTTATTAAAATTTCGTGGTTTGGATTATAAAAACTACGAGCTAAACCTTAAACAAAAGCTATTCTGTGATGGCTATTTAAAAACAAAAGGTGACTCTATATCAGCAGTAGAAGGAGCCGGATATAAAGTAAATGGAAATCGTAAACTAGCTTCATCAATAGCTTCGGAAAACCTTACAAAACCTAACATTTGTGCTTATCTGAATCTAAAGCTAAAGGAATATGGATTTGATGATGGATTTGTTGAAAAGCAATTACTTTTCTTGATAAATCAATTTTCTAATTTACGAGTCAAACTGTCGGCGATCGATACCTATTACAAACTCAAAGGTAAATATGCACCAAATAAGTTAGATATTAATCGGAGGGACGGACTTGATGATTTGTCTGACGAGGAATTGACTAAATTGGCCTTTGGTGAGGATTATGAGCCATTTATGAAATTTAAAGCCCAACAGAAAGCAGAAAGGGAAACTAAGAGTACTTAACTTCGTGGGTAATCACCCTAGCTGCTTTTAGTTCCTTTGCTAGTTCTACTGCCCGAGCAAAGCTGATTTTGAAATGCTTCATTAGAGTAACTATAGTCATTGATTCTGTTTGTTGAGCAAGATTAACCGCTTCCTCAAACATCTTTTTATCTTTGACGTAATCCAGCGGTTCATTACTTGTTGATTGTCTAGCAACTTCTATCCTTTTATGGAAACCATCAAAACTTGGAAGGAATAAATCTCCGTTATCAGCAATAAATTTTCTATAGTCCCAATTAACGATATTATGTTCGTTATAGACAATATCACGGATAGGGCCATCATGAAGGTCCATATTTCCAAGAACTAAATGTCTTTGTTTTTCTGGAATAGCTTCGTAGGCGTATTTAAGAAAGTTTCTTAGAATCTCCCATTTTAATGGGTCAGTATTCTCCTCATATAACTTGAAAGCTAGCCGACAAAGCTCTTTAGAATCGACTTTATCTTTTTTTATTTTCATATTCTTTCTAAATCCATTTCAAAAGCGATTAAAGCTGACCGAATGTTGCCTTCATGCCATTTATCGGCAATGCTTTTAAGTTGTTCCACTAAGGTTGCGGGGTTTTCTTTGGCCCATTTATAGAGCTTAGGTAAATCTTTTTTGGTAATTACCTCTCCAAGTATAGTAACTTTATTATTCATAACTATTTCTCTATTCCTTTTCCTCTTAAACAAAACTTGTAGGCTAATTCATAAGTGTCGGTGGTGGCACCGTTTACATCCTTTATTTTGCTTATCGTTTCTTTTTGACAAGTACTTCTAATCTGACTAGGTCTTAATTGAAACCAATAGAATAAGCTTCCAAAAACTATTATCAAACATAATCCCCAGACCGATATCATTTTCATATTTTTTGTAAGATCGGGGAAAAATAAAAGCTCCCCGCTAGCCGGTTGGCACTTTCGCACCAAACCCATACACCTTTCGGTATATGACCGAGTTAAGGAAAGCTAGACGGAGAGCTTCCGTCTCTTAACTCGGATTTCTTACCATGCCTTTTTTGAAGGTTTAGGTAAACAGATTGTGAGGACAATTTTATGTTACCACAAAAAGTGATTTATAGGCTGGCTTTTCGATATAATGCGAAGTAGATGAAGATTAAGAGTGATGAAAAACAGGGTATTTCGTATTTATTGCGAAAACTAATCTTAAATGAAGAGCTTGGAAACGTGGTTCGCTATATCTATGAGAAAAGAACCGAAATAAATACAGTGTCGGTATATCTTCCTTTAGCAAACAAAAGAATGAACGAGATTGCTGAGAATCCCAATTTACACGATGAAGGTTTTGATTCGTGTTTTGAAAAAGATGATTGTTTATTAATTGATGAACTCATTAGATTACAAGTCTTAGCTAGACCAAAAGAATTTAATTATTGTGAAGATGATGATGGTTCTTTTATCGCTACGGTTGTTGTGAAGAATCCTAGTTTTATCGAACATCTCTATGAATGGATAAATGACAAGAAACTAATAATTAGTTATGGAATTTTTTGTTTGCATACTTTTACAGGAGAAGCATATTGTCTTGATAATAGATATGACTTCGATACAAATGACGGCTTATATAGAATCTTCAAAGCATTTCTCGAAGAGCCAACTCATGTTCTAAGTTACCTACAAATAATTAATAAGTTCTTGGATGACGAAGTTAAAGATTGCGACGAACTTCGAGTTCAACAAGCTATTTACAATATAAAGCGAAAATTAAATATGGATGGTGAATTATCAAAACTATTTCTTGCGGCAGACAAAAAATACTATCTCAGAACTAAATAATCTCACAAGCTGAACAGCTAACGAACGACTAACACGGTAATAATCAACGACTATAGATTAGCCCATCCTATGGTCTTATTCTTCATTAAGTTATGAAGAATAATGAAAACGCTTTTATTACCTCGGACCTATCATTAACGGCTACTTTATCTTTATATCAACCAATTGAGTCATTAGACAATAGCGATCCCCGAAAAGTTTATTTCACATTTAAAAAAACTCCTGAACTAGAAAAACTCATTGAAATGTATTGGAGCGGAGAGTTAAAGGTTTCTCCACTTGATTACTTCCGCAAACTTAGCGAGATCAAGACCCGTATTTATAGCCGGATATGAACTTTCCCAAAGAAGCTGTTATCCAGTTTAAGGAAATTTATGAACGGAAATTTGGAGAGGTTCTTAGTTTTGAAGAAGCAGAGGTGAGAGCAATTAATTTTTTAGAGCTTATGGCGTTGATAACAGGACTGCCAAAAAGGTAGAGCCAAACATAAATTTGGAAATATTAAAATGAACAAACCTAAAATTCAAATCAAAATTGTTTACAGTAACGGAAAGGTAAAAAGAGTCGGGAGTTGCAAAAGAAGAAGAATTAATCATTTTCTAAAAGCTAATAAATTTTCAAATTGCCTAATTAACGTATGTGTCACTTATGCAAAGGGGTGGACCAATAAAGGCGTTTATGAAAATATGCCCGATTCGATAAAAGCGTTAAAGGCGTTTTTGGAGGTGGAGATATGACCACTGAAATGATTAAGGAAGTCCTTGAACGAAGAGAACAGTTAACTGTTAACAGTAATAAGGATATTAACAATACAGTAAACAGTTATACTGTTTCTTCTAAAGAGAAGGATTCCGTAGATCAGTTATTGTCCCAGTTTGTTTATGAGCCAGAGGCAGCAGCAAAAGAACTATCTACCAAGTTAGATGATGAAAGAAGCTACCGTTATTATTTGCTTTTGGCCAAAAATAATCCGATTGATAAATTATTTGAGGCGTTGAGTTTTGTCATTGAAGCCGAGAATCAAGGAAGAATTAGAACCAAGAAACCTCCGTATTTTATAGCAATTCTTAAAAATTGGGGTCTTAAGACAAATTTTAGGAGGTGATATTAATATGTAACGATAAAACTTAGGAAAAAATATTATTAATTTAACAAATTATGATAATTGAAAATATAAATAAATTAAACGAGAGGGCTTTTGACTTTATGTTCGTTGAAAAACTACCTGCAAAATATAAAATTGATTTCTTAATATATCATCGTGGTCAAGCAGAGAATGACGAAGACTATCGGAAATTGTTTGATTTAATAAGTCGATGGAGTGTTGGGGCAATAGACTACCTTTGTAGTTGCGAAGGCACTATAGAAGAGTTTAAATGGCACCTGAACAATATGGGTTTTCCAGCACCACCAACTAACCAATTAAACCAGGATAGCAGCAATTAAATGATTTATAATTTTATTGCAACCAAGATAATTTGACTAGAGTTTTTTAATGCCCTCGTTAGACAGGACTCTAGTAGTCTTGGTTGCACTAGCGGGGGCATTATTTTTTAAATACAAACATGAACAATAAAGTTTTTGTTTATTGTAGAAAATCACAAGAAAGTGAAGAAAGACAGGCGTTGTCTATTCCCTCTCAGATCGAAGAGCTGGAGAAGCTGGCTAAGAGAGACGGATTAGATCTTATAAAACCTTATTACCAGGAATCCCAATCAGCTAAAAAACCGGGCAGACCGATTTTTAACAAGATGCTAAAAGATATGGAGGCACAAGGAGTTGATACTTTGGTGGTTTGGAATCCGGATCGTTTATCGAGAAATTCGGTTGATACCGGCCAAATAATTTATTTAATGGATCTGGGAGTTCTCCAGAGAGTAATAACCCCCAATCAGATATTTAGCAGTAC
Organism: Patescibacteria group bacterium; assembly: GCA_023380755.1. Classification (GTDB taxonomy): domain Bacteria; phylum Patescibacteriota; class Microgenomatia; order UBA12405; family UBA12405; genus JAMCSD01. The sequence goes on along the minus strand of JAMCSD010000006.1, from coordinate 57,248 downwards.
ACCTAACGATAAGTTTCTATTCAACATTCTATGTGGTCAAGCCAAATTAGAAAATGATAACCGGGGAATAAATGCTAAACGAGGAATGACTACCAAAGCCAATATGGGATGGTATCCAGCACCGGCTCCATTGGGTTATAAAAACACTCCAGATCGGAAAAAGGGATTCAAAGTGATTGAAATAGATGAGGAAAGATTTGTGTTTGTTAAAAGGTTATTTGAGGAAATTCTTTTCGGCAAACAAGCGTCAGAGGTTTATAAAGAAGCAGCAAACGAATGGAAGTTGACCAGCGGATTTAAAAAAGTCTTGTCCCGGTCAACTTTTTATAATTTGCTTAACAAACCTTTCTATTACGGGGAATATGAGTGGCCGGACGGATCGGGAATTTGGTACGAGGGTAAGCACACGCCGATGATAACCAAGGAACAGTATATTACGGTCCAAAAATTATTAGGAAGAATGGGGACACATAAGGCCAGACCACAAAAGTTGGATTTTGACTTGACCGGATTATTCAGGTGTTCGGTTTGTGGTTGTGCGATGACGGCAACAAAAAAGAAAAAGTATTATCGAGGTACAAAGAGGACTGCTGAATATACTTATTACTACTGTACCCGAAAGAATCGGGGGGTTAAGTGCAACTCGCTACCATTAACTGAAACCAATGTTGTAGATCAGATAAAGGAAAAACTTTATCAAGTACAACCTGACCAGGAATTTATTACTTGGTCCAAGAAATGGCTTTCGGTGATATATGAGAACGATCTTTGCTTTGAAGAAGAAAAAAAACAATCTAAAATGAAATCGCTAGAAAATATCGATACTCAACTGAATAACCTTTTAGATTTGAGATTGAATGGGCTAATAGATGATTCAAAATACAAAGAAAAGGCCATAGCCTTGGAACAACAAAAGCAGGACGCTGAAAAAACTGATGTATCAAAAGTTGACCCTAACGAAAAAAGAATGGAGGTAGAAAACTCGCTGGATTTTGCGTTAGCTTGCCTGCAAAAGTTTAAGACCGGACAAAAAAACGATAAACACGAGGTTTTAATCAAAATCAGCAAGAACCTCTTACTAAAACCAACAAAATTATTGGAAATTGACCTTAAAAAAGAATATGGAGTTCTCGCTGATAGCGATAATTGGTCAGAGAGATACAAGAGTTGGCGAGAACCTCAAAAGTATACGGAAATTATGGAGAAAAGACCTGATTTGCGACCCGCAAATCCATGTTGGCTCCCCCGCGTGGATTCGAACCACGAACCAACCGCTTAACAGGCGGGCACTCTACCATTGAGCTACAGGGGAATGTGTGTTTTGACGAATAATCGACCTTGATAACTTTTTAGCTGTTTCTCCCTTATCAACGCAGATGATCTAGTGGGGAGGGACTCGGAATATATCAGTTCCCAGCCGATGACAATTATTCGTAGGATCGTTATGCTCCTTGAGCCACTTTTTAAGTGAGCCAAAAGGGTGGCGATAACTTAAACCAAATTTATAAGGAGCTAGCAGGCGGGTTGATTATAGCAAATTTGGCCGATGATTTAACGGCTTAAAGCAGCCGAGGGGGTGGCGCTGGGAACGAGAGTGGGGGTGGGAATTTCGGTGGGAAGAGGGGTGGGAGTAACCAGGTTTTCGGTGTTGGAAATCTCTTTGGCGCGATTTTGGGAAAGGACAAAATAACCTTCAAACAAAAGAAAAGCGGCAAAGATTAACAGGAGAACAATGATTTGTCCCGAAGCTTTCACAGGATATGCTAACATAAACCAGGCCTAAATTTCAAATTTTGGCCAAAGGGCCGAAGTTTAGAATTCAACAAGGCAAAAAAAGAGTGATTTGATACAATATCCCATGAAATTAATACTAGTCCGCCACGGAGAAAAGGATTTAAACGGCTTACTGACCGAAAAAGGCAAAGTGCAGGCCCAAAAGGTGGGGAATTTTTTGGCGGACCAAAAGATTACCGCCGTTTATTGCTCGACGGTGGGCAGATGCGAACAAACACTGACGGAAATTATTAAAAACCGGGAAGATGACTTGGACATCCGGTTTTCGCGGCTAATCGCCCTTAAGACCAAAAGCGAAGAATACAGCGAACTTAACCAGCGGGTGTCCCGATTTGTGGAGGACCTATACTTAGAACACGGGGAGGAGGATACGGTGGTGGTCATCAGCCACAACTTAGTGATCCGGATGTTTGTGTACTATTTGACCAAAGAAGAAGCGGTGATTGACGAAGCGTCGGTGACCATTTTTGACATCAGCAAAAAAGAAGCGAAAAAGGTCGTAGTCAACGAGACAAAACACCTGAAATAAGATGGTATAGTAGGTAAAGATGGCCAACAGAGACAGCGCTGCGGAAATGAGCTTTATCGTCAGCAACCAGGGGCGGACGGAAAAGGTTAATAAGCGCCAGGAAGAAAACGAACCGACCCATTTTTACCACGTGTCACCACATAAATTTAAAGTGGGCGAGGTGGTCCGGCCGGGGCCGGGAGACACGGAGGTGTCACTCGCCGACAGCCCGGCACCCCACCAAACCATCAGCCGGGAACGGGTGCTGCCGGATGAATTTACAAAAGGATACCTCTCGGAAATAGGCAGGTTTAAAAAGGAATGGGAAGGTAAATGGTACTCGTACGAAGTGGAGCCGCTGGGCGGGGTAAGGTGGGAACCGGAATTCCAAGAATTGCGCTGCAAGGCGGCCGAAGTGGTCCGGGTGGTGGGCGATGCGCGAGCGTTATTGCAGCATAATGAGGAGCGTCTTAAAAAGCATGGGGTTAATCCCGATAAATCATTTGCTTCGTCGCGGGTTTTGGATACCAGAAATATTCGGAAAGGCGGGGTAAAAATTGAAGGGCGGGGCAAACAATACTGGGAACACTCGATGACGGAATATGGCCGAAAAAAGAAGTAGCTATTCCAAATAATCTTGGAGCTTTTTCCTTCTCGACGGATGTCTTAATTTTCTAAGTGCTTTGGCCTCGATTTGGCGGATGCGTTCGCGGGTAACGTTAAAGATTTTGCCGACTTCCTCGAGAGTTTTGGGGGTCTCCCCCATCAGGCCGAAACGAAGGGAAAGGACTTTGGCTTCGCGCTCATCCAGAGAAGAAAGGACTTCTTCAATCGATTCCCGTAAAAGCTCGCGGGAGGTTTCTTCGTAAGGCGAGAGCTGGGTAGTATCTTCAATAAAATCACCCAGGAATGAGTCTTCATCGTCACCGACCGGAGTGGCCAAGGAAGTAGTATCTTGGGAAATACGGTAGATTTCTTCGACCTTATCGACACTAATGCCGACTTCTTTGGCAATTTCCTGAGTTTCGGGCTCGCGGCCTAACCTTTGAGTGAGGGCGCGGGTGGCTTTGTAAACCTTGTTGATGGTTTCCACCATGTGAACGGGAATACGGATGGTCTTGGCCTGATCGGCAATGGCCCGGGTAATAGCTTGGCGGATCCACCAAGTGGCATAAGTGGAAAATTTAAAGCCGCGTTTCCAATCAAACTTTTCGACAGCGCGCATTAAACCCTGATTCCCCTCCTGAACAAGGTCGAGGAAAGTCAGCCCACGGCCAATATATTTTTTGGCAATAGACACGACTAAACGCAAGTTGGCATTAATGAGGGCTTCGCGAGCGGCCCCGGAGCCTTTTTCAATTTCTTTGGCGAGCTTGACTTCCTGGTCGAAGGTTAAAAGATCGATCTTCCCAATTTCCTTTAAGTACATCCGGACAGAATCGATACTGCCTTTTTGGCTTAAAAGGGCGACTAAATCCGAGGGCTGGGCGCCTTCTTCGAGAGTGGACTCACCAATAGTAATTTTGTCAAAAACATCAATTCCCTTTTCGAAAAGGACATCGAATAAATGGTCAATTTCATCGATGTATTTTTCTGGATTAGGGATCAGCTCGAGGACTTCATCAAAGGTCAAGTAATGCTGCTTCTTGGCAACGGTAACCAGACGCTGCCGGATTTTTCCGAAATCTACCTTGATTGGCATTGTTATATTGTATATGAATGTGGCAAATTTGGCTAGGTACGGGCTGATTCCAGCTCTAAGAGCTGGTGTAGGGTTTTATTATAGTCCTTTTCGGCGACAGATAAAAGAGCCTCATCACCGCGGCTTTCCAAAAGGGCGATTTGCTGGCTTTGGTTTTTGAGCTGATTTTTAAGATCAAAAATGCGGATGGAAGAAACGGTGGTCTTGATTTCCCGGCGGCGGTTTTCGGAAGTGAAATTGTAAGATAAACCCTTAAGATAGGCGGCCTGGAAGGTTGGCTGGATTTCGGCAGGGAGGGAACGATGAAAATTTTCGATCCCATCAAAAGGCTCTTTGGTTAAAAGATCAATGATTTTTTGATAGAGGGGGACTTCTTTAAAGAGGTCGGGAAGGGTGGCCAGGACTTTGGCGGCGACGACCGGGGGATTTTTGGAAGAAAGGATGAGGCAGAGCAAATATTGGATGAGGCGGAGCTTTTTGGTAGGCACGGCGGCGGGCTTGACCGGAGCGGTGATCACGGGGATGGAGAGCTTGGCGGCGGGGGCGGCAGAATATTTGCCCAGTTCCTGGGTAACAGATTCCGGAGAGCTGCCAATTTCCAGAGAGAGTTTGCGGATGTAGTCGGCACGGATGACGGAATTGGAAATTTTAGTAAGGAAGGGCAAGACGGTGGCCAGAATTAATTTTTTGCCTTTAATAGTGCTCGGGTCATTGGCGGCCACCGCCGAGTTAATCAGGAAGTCCCAAATGGGCAAGGGGTTTTCCAGTTGTTTTTTAAAGAAGGGAAGGTCGCCATGGACGGCCTCATCGGGGTCTTTAAAGCGGGGGGCCAAAGATAAGACTTTAAGATCAAAGCCCATGGAATCGGCTAATTCGATACTGCGGCGGGCCGCCGAGTTGCCGGCAAAATCGGAATCGAGGCCCAAGACTAAGGTATCGGTGTAACGGCGCAAGAGCTCGAGCTGTTCGGTGGTAAAGGCGGTGCCCTTAATGGCGACAATGTTGGTGACACCGGCAGCAAAGGGAGAGATCATGTCAAACTCCCCTTCGACAATAATGACGTAGCCCTGAGTGCGGATGGCATCCTTGGCAAAATTAAGGCCAAAGAGAAGGTGGCTTTTGTGATAGAGCTCGGTTTCGGGCGAATTAATATATTTGGCCCCGTCAAACGGGGCTTTGCCTGGTTGGAATTCTGGTGGAAGTATCCGGCCGGAAAAGCCCAAAATGCGGTCCCGATAATCCATTAAAGGAAAGGTCAGGCGCCCGGAAAAGCGGTCATAAACACCGGGGCGGCCGTAGCGGTTGGCGCCAAAGGTGCCGGTATCGACGAGGTCGCGGAGAACAAATTTTTTTTGAGAAAGGAGGTAGGCGGAAATGACCTGGGAGTCGCGGGGGGCAAAACCGATTTTGAATTTGGTAATAATTTCGGAGGTAATCCCCCGGTCGGTGAGGTATTTGAGGGCAGGTTGGCCGAGGGGGTGTTTGGTTAAGATGTAGTGGTAAAAACGGCAGACTTCGGCATTAATTTCCAAGAGTTTTTTGCGGTGGGCTTCCGAGGCGGTGAGGGCGTCATTACGGACTAGGGTAATGCCGGCCAGTTTGGCCAACTCTTCGAGGGCTTCTTTAAAATCAACCTTTTCAAACTCCTGAACAAAGGTAAAGATATCGCCACCCTTGCCGCAGCCAAAACACTTATAAATCTGCAGCTCCGGAGAAACCATGAAAGAAGGGGTTTTTTCGCCGTGGAAAGGGCAATTGGCGGTGTAGTGCCGCCCCTTCTTTTTGAGAGGAATGTAGCGGCCGATGACATTGACGATATCCAGCTTGCGCTTGATCTCTTCGACTTGGTTATCCACAATTAATTATAACAATAACACCAAGAGTGTTTACCGCGGAATTCCTGATAATTCCAATAATCTTAACAGAGGCAGAACCCCGGAAACCTGCAGATAAACATCGGATATCAATTTAAACAGAGGCCAGGGTTGGTATAATTTTATATGAGCGAATTATTGGAAGCATACGAGACAAGTTGGTGGATTGCCCGAAGACAGAAAGTGGCGGAGCTGCTTAAGTCACTGGGAGTCAGCGAGGCCGGGATCCGGATGGTGAGCCTGGCACAACAATTAGACAACATGGCTTTTTCCCATGAAGCAGGAATGGAAACGCCGGTGGTGCGGATGGAAAAAGCACCCGAAATAATGGCCGTGATGATGAAAGAAATGACCAGAGTGGTAAAAGAGATTAACCAATCGGGAAGAAAACCGGAAGTCGTGGCGGAGTTAGTGGTGGCCAGAGTGTATATAAAAGGAATATTGATTAGCAACAAAGAAGAAGATTTCCAGGGAGTAGTCGGTTCTGGGCGGGGTAATTTGGAGGTGGGGGACATTGACGACTTGTATGATCCGGCGAAAAGAGCGGTGAAAAAGGCCTTAAGGTATTTGGGGATTTATAAAAGATAGCGGATCAGTGAGTCCGGTTAACGATAAATTCTATGGCAGATTGAAGCTGATTCCGATAGGGCTGGCGTTTAAGAAAGGTTAATTTAGTCTCAAAAAGCTCCCGGGAACGGGCGGCTAAATCGGCGGCCAACGAAGCGGCATAATCCAGGCTGCCCACGGCCTGCATTTTGGCAATCACCCAGTCGACTTCGGCTTGGGTTTTTTGCGAACGGGGGCGGGAAAGTATGGCGGTTAACCGGGCGTGATCGGCGGGGGAAACCGAGCGTAAAAGATGGGCGAGCATCAAGGTCCGTTTGCCCTCATAAATATCATTCCCCTGCTGATTCTTTAAACCGCCAAAAGTGGAGGTGAGATCCAAAAGATCATCCTTAATCTGAAAGGCGGAGCCCAAAAGTAGGCCGAAATGATAAAGATCGGACAGCTGGGATTTTGAGGCATCAGCTAAAATCGCCCCCAAGCGCATGGGGCCGGCAATAGTGTAGTAACCGGTCTTGCTTTCAGAAATAAAAAAGATATCCTCGTCGGTCAGGTGGAGATTATTTTCCTGGAACCATTTGATTTCGACGGTTTGGCCAAAAATGGTGCGCTGGAGCATGGTGGTAAACTCGTCGATGACGGCCAAAGTCTTGGCGGGACCCAAGAGGCGCTTGTTATCGCGCAAAATGTGCCACATTAAAACATGGAGGGCGTCACCGGCATTAAAGGCTAATTCCTTGGAATAAAGGCGGTGGAGGGCGGGCAAACCGCGGCGGTAAAGAGAGTCATCCTCAACATCATCGTGGTTTAAGATCCAGTCCTCGGAAATCTGCATGGCGGCAGCAGTTTTTAGAGCCAGGCGATAAGGAACACCCAAGCTTTGGGCGGTCAGAAGCAACAAGGTCGGGCGCAAATACTTGCCCTGACGGTGAGGATAGTCATTGACCAATTGATTATGAAAATCGAGCAATGGTTGGAACCTGGGGGCAATTTGACAAAAGTCAGGGAAGGTGCCAAAATCAGCCAAATATTTTTGGATTTCACGGTAAACCTTTTTTTTGTTTTGGCCTAAGACTTCTTGAAAATCCATTAGCGTATTATAAGGTCTACTACTGGCTAGTTAAAGCGGAATAGCATATACTTTTTTAAAGTATGGCAGAACACATCGAAAGAGGTAGGCCAGAGCGAGAAGTCGAGCAAAATAAGGGGGCGGTATTAACCGAGATTCAGAAATCGCCGGGAGAAATGGAAATGCCGCCGGAAGTGAAGCGCTGGATGGAACTTAGGCGGGAGGAAGTCAAACAACCGCAAAGCGCCAGCCCAGCCCAACAAGTCCTAAAGCCAGCGGCCCCGCAAAATCCAAAAATTGTCATACCTAGTACCCGAAAAACCTTTGGTGCCGGGTTTAAAAAAGCAATCAGTGATGCTGGCCGATGGTTTTCCGTTTTTTGGTTTCGGGTAATTAAAATGAAGAAAGGCACCGTGGAGTTTAAGGAAGAAAATGTTTGAGACATTATTGGCACAGGCAATAAATTTGGTGGTCTTAATAGTCCTTTTGGTAATCGTGGGGATAATTTTGGGCATCCTCGGCTATGGCCTGCTCTTGTGGTACCGTTGGCGCGACCGGGAAGAAAAATCATTGGAATTGGTGACATTAGCGGTGGCGGTACCCCAAGATAACGAGGTCAAAATAGATGCTATGGAATCAATTATTGCCTCTTTTGGGAGCTTATATAAAAGCGCCCGGTTTAAGTTCCTGCAAGGGACAGTGGCCCAACCCAGCCTGTCGCTGGAAATTATGGGCACCAAAGAGGATATCCGCTTTTATATTTCCTGCCCGAAGAAGTACCAGGACATGATTGAGAAACAAATTTACAGTGTGTACACCGGGGCGGACGTGCAGGTGGTGGATGAGCCCTGCATGTTTTACGAGGAAGGCAGGATAGAATTTACCTGCTTAAGACTAAAAAAGACGTCATTTTACCCCATTAAAACTTATAAAGAAATCCCCACCGACCCGCTGTCGGCGATCACCTCGACGATGTCAAAGTTGGGTGACGGGGAATCAATTACCATCCAGCTGATCCTCTCCCCCACCGACGGCAGTTGGGCCAAAAGCGGTAAAGGGTTTATCTCGGCGACTAAGAAATCGGAAGCCAACCCGGAAAAAGCCTCTTACAAAGTGGATGCCCGACAGCTGGAAGCGATCGAAAATAAATGCGGCAAGCCGGGATTCGAGACGACGGTCCGGGTGGTCGCCTGCGCACCGACGGCGGAAATAGCCAAGATGCACATCGGCAACGTGAAGACGGCTTTCGGCCAATTTGAATCACCCTGGAACAAGTTGTCGAACCATAAGGTGAGGATTAAGTCCTTATTTATGGATGATTTTGTCTACAAATACCCTTTAGTGTGGACGCGGCAAAAATCAGTGTTAGCGACCGACGAAATTGCCTCAATTTTCCACATCCCCAACAAAACGGTAGAAACGCCAACAATTTATTGGCTGAAATCGAAAAAAGCCCCGGAGCCGGTGGACAGCCCGCAAGAAGGGTTGTATATTGGGGATAATTTATACCGGGGAGTGACCAAGAAATTCTGCCTGACACAGTCGGACCGGCAGCGGCATTTTTACATTATCGGGCAAACCGGCGTGGGTAAATCGTGGCTGTTGGCCGATATGGCCCTGCAGGACATTAAGGCCGGGCGGGGGGTCTGTTTTGTGGACCCGCACGACACCTTTGAAAGTATTTTGGAGCGGATTCCCCCGGAAAGAGTCGAAGATGTGATTTATTTTGACCCGAGCATGACCGACCGGCCGATGGGCTTTAACGTGATGGAGTGCGAACGGGAAGAACAAAAGGATTTTGTCACCTCTTCGATTATCAACTTGATGTACAAGTTGTACGATCCGTATAAAACCGGAATCGTGGGCCCCAGGTTTGAACACGCCATCCGCAATATTATGCTCACCGTAATGACGGAGCCGGGAGCAACATTTATCGAAATCGTGCGCTGTTTAACTGACCCATCTTACGTGCAAATGTTATTGCCCAAGGTGACGGACCCGATGGTGCGGCGCTACTGGACAGACCAGATTGCCCAAACTAATGATTTCCACAAATCGGAAGTGCTGGACTATATCGTTTCCAAATTCGGGCGGTTTATTACCAACACGATGATGCGCAACATCATCGGCCAGTCGACGTCATCATTTAATTTCCGGCAGGCAATGGATGAGGGGAAAATCCTGATTATCAACCTAGCCAAAGGGACGATTGGGGAGGAAAATTCGTCATTTTTGGGATTGGTGCTGATTCCCAAAATACTGATTGCCGCCATGAGCCGGCAGGATGTCCCCGAGGAAAAGCGGAAAGATTTTTACCTGTACGTGGACGAATTCCAAAATTTTGCCACCCAAGACTTTGCCGTGATCATGAGCGAGGCCCGGAAATACCACCTGAACCTGTGTGTGGCCAACCAATTTATTTCCCAAATGGATGACGAGGTGAAGAACGCGGTGTTTGGCAACGTGGGAACAATCTGCAGCTTCCGGGTGGGTATTTCGGATGCCAATTTCTTGGTCAACCAATATAAACCGACATTTAGTGAACACGATCTTTTGAACCTCGGGACCGGCGAAGTGTACATGAAAACGATGGTCCACGGCATCCCCAAAGACCCCTTTTCGCTGCGGGTGGCGGCGGCCGAAAAGAAAAAACCGGGCAACCCAGAACTGGCGGCCATGATTAAGAAATTATCCGGATTAAAATACGGGCGGCCGAAGGCGATTGTGGAGGCAGAAATTGCCCGACGAGCTAAGCTCTAAATGATTAACCAAGAACCACAACCGACCGCTAGTTTTAAGCCAATTGAACCCCTAATTAGCAGTGATTACCTAAATTCGGGCCAACAAAAGAAAGCGGAGATTAACCCCGAGATTTTTCAGGATGGGAAAATACAGGATTTGAGGCCGGAACCGCTTCATGGCAGCCCTTATCACCTACAAATAAGGAACAAGAATACCGAAGGTTATTTATTGACCGATGTGGTGGTGGTCGATGGGGCCGGGCAGGAAGTGGTGGACAGCGAGTGCCGGCTGGGATTGGTGATGCCGGCGGAGACCAAAGGAAAAGAGGCGGTGATTGCCGGGGTATACTTTAACGCCTCGGCTGGGGTAAAAGGGAAACCGGCTATCCGCAACTTATCGGGAATTGTCGGACCTTACGAAGATGCTTTGTGCCAGCTGTATGCGGACCAGCAAGGGGTAGCCGCCCAAAGACGGGTGACGACCAACCAGGCGGCACAAAGCCGGTTCGTGCGGAATTTTGTCAGCCGGGGGTTTGCTGTTGAAAGCTGGGAAGGAGTTTTGAACATAACCAAAACTTATAACCCCAGTAAGCCGGGGCTATAATAAAGCGTGGCAGCGGAATTGGTCCGAAAACATCAGGCGATTACGTATCGAATAGAAAAAAAGATCCTGGATATTCTGGCAGCCAAACTTTATCAATCGGTAACGGCCGACCAATTATCGTTTTTAGCCCTATGCGGGGCGATTTTGGCCAGTCTGGCGTACATTTTAGCCGGGCAAAGCTTATGGTGGCTGACGGTCGCCGGAGTGGGGATATTCATACATTGGTTTGGAGACAGCCTGGACGGACGAACGGCCCGACTACGAGGAGAAAACCGGCCATTGTATGGGCATTACCTGGATCATATACTGGATGCCATTTCGGTGGTGATTATAGTTTTTGGAATTAATTTTTCGGATATTACCAACCAGTCAACTTGGGTGTGGGTACTGGTGCTGTTCCTCCTCTTGATGATCCACTCGTATCTTAAAGCCAGCGTGACCGGAGTGTTTGAACTGGCCATTGAAAGATATGGGGGGACAGAAATCAGAATCGGCCTAATTTTGATGAACCTCCTGATCCTGGCGACCGGCAATCCGAGCTGGCGGTTGACCGCGGTGGAGACCTGGACGCTGACGGATGTGCTGGGAGGCATTATTGCGGCCTTATTAATGCTGAACTTAATCAAGGCAATTGAGCGGGCATTGTGGGGCAGGAATCGGATTCGGGAAAGGTAGGTCTAATTCTCGTGAGGTAATTCAATTGGGGGGCGGTAATCAGGCAAAGTGGTGGGGGTCAGCGGGGGCGGACTTAAGATTAAGGTATCGTCATCGACGGGACCAGTTAAAAGCAGGAGAACTTTTTTGAGCAGGGTTAGGGTTTGGCGTTCGTTCTGCTTAACCATTAAGGCCTGGGAAGAACGTTCAGTTTCGGCGGGCGAAGGCATAATCTTTCCAATTATAGCTCTTTAAGCTTGATACCTTTGGATTCCTCTTTGGTATCGATTAATTCGAGGTATTTTTCGGTGGTGGAAATACGTTTATGGCCGACAATCTTGGAAACGACATCAATGGGAACGCCGGACTTAAGCTGGTAAACAATAAAGGTATTGCGCAGGTCATTAACCTTTACATCTTTAATGTCGGCTTTACGGAAATAACGGTTGAGCAAACTGCGAATATTACGGGCTAAAAGATGGCGGCCGGTTTTGGTAACGAAAACGTTCTTGGAATTAGTTTGAAAGCGGCCTTCGTCAAGATATTTTTTGAGAGCAGTCTTGGCGGAATTATTGAGAGGAACGATCCGGGTGGGATGGCTTTCATAAGATTCGACGGTAACTTCGGATTCGCCGACGTTTTCCATCTTGAGGTTTTCAATTTCTTTGATGCGGAGCCCGGCTTGAAGCATGAGTTCGACAATGGCGGTGGCCCGGCTATCGTTGCGGCAGGCATCACGCAGAGAGCGGTACTCAATCGGCTTTAAGATTTTGGGTAACTCGTTTTCGTACTTAGGATGGGCGACTTTAGCTGAGGGATCATTTTCAATGACACCTTCAGTTTTGAGGAAATTAAAGAAATTTTTGATGGAGTTGAGCTTGCGGGAAATAGATTTAGCAGTATAGTTATTCTTTAAAAGATCCTTCTTAAAATCTTCGATATGAGCTGATTGGACGGCGGTAATATCCGTCACCCCGGCCGATTGGTTTAAAAAGGTAGCCAATTGGTTTAGGTCACCTTTGTAAGCTACAATGGTGTTAGTCGACTTACCCTTCTTTTGAAGGGCTTTGACGAAGAGGTTGATAGCAGATTCAAAGCTTAAATCAGCCATATTAAACAATTAGTAAGTTCTAATGAGTCTTATAATAGCACAAAGTAGGATATTTTTCAACTTTCCAAGGAGCAGGCCATGAAATCAGTGGAACAATGGCTTCTCTTTATTTTTTTGATTTTTGTTATTATAGCGAATGTCAGCAATAGTGCCAACCAGATACTAACCTTATTTCGGGTTCAGAACATCGTCAGCCAGCAGGGGGCTGAGCTAGACCAGCTGGAAAAGGAGAAGGCCAGATTGCAAGCGGAAGTGGCTTACGCGCAAAGCGGAGAATATCAACAACGGGCGTGGCGAATACTATTGGGACTGGGGAACAAAGAAGATTATTGGTTATTGCTACCAAAGCAAAGCGATCTTTCCAGTGTTTACCCTCAAGCGGAAAAGGAAAACAGCCTTCCCCATTGGAAGGAATGGTGGAACTTCTTTGTGGGGAAACCTTAAATTGTGGTAAAATTCATCCTTAGACCGACATGCGGGGTAGTGTACGGCTGCACGTGAGGCTCATAATCTCACAGGCCAGGTTCAACTCCTGGCCCCGCAACATAGTAATCCCCCGCCGTTGCGGGGGATTTTTATTACCTTTCAATAGTAGAGCCTACTACTCAAAGGTACGCCGAAGCAGACACCAGACAAAATGTCTGCTTCGGCAAGGAGTTCCGGGAACTATTCGTCCGGATGATTGTTGAGGTAGACGATGGCTTCCTGAAGCGAATTGATCGAGGCCTTCGGCGGCGGCTGAAGTAAACCCTTGTTGGTGGTGCACAGCAGGAGGAAGGCATTGGCGCGATCCTTGTGGGTCATGCCGGTAGGGAGCATGGCCTGGGCGAGATCTTCGGGAAGCGGCTCCCCGATAAGCAAGCGGATGGCAACGAGAAGGCCAACATCAACCCCCTTCCACTGAAGCTTGGTCCAATCCGGTTTTTCGGCCTGAAGGTCCATCAGGAGGCGACGCAGTTCCATTAGGGCATTGACCTTGATGAAGGTCTTTTCCCCACGGAGGGCGACAATCTGGTTAACCAATTCCTGAGCCCGACTGATCGGCTTGGGGCGGGGGCGACGTTGGGTATATTTACGCTTTTGGGGCGGGGGCGGAGCCTCGAAGGGAGGCGGAGCCTCGTTGCGATGACTCATCGCATATTCGTGGATGCGGGCCACTTCTTGGGCGTCAACGTGAAGATTGCCCAAAAGCCAACGGAGTTTGGTTACGGGAAGATCGGCGACCTCGGCGTGGGTGGTGAACTTGGTGCTGATCACCCGGGCAGTGCGCGCATCGGCAACACCGGCGCTAAGATAAGGCTCGCCAAGGTTACTGACGGGGGGTCTTTGTACGCTAGTCATATGAGTCTCCTTTAACTCTAGATAGTCAGCACGAACAACAACCGGCTTAAGGGCTGTTTTCATGATGACATAATCACTGACGATGACAACTTTTATTAAAGTGCAATTTTCGGCCTCTAAAGGTTTGGGTGAAGATTAGCTAGACAGAATTTTGAGATCCTATAAACTTCTCCTTTTAGAGTACGGGGGTAGGTGACGGTAACAGCCAATTATACTATTTTTCGTCTTTTATGGGCCCAATGGCTTGGACACATAAAAAACGAACCGAGAAGGTCTTTTTAAGAAACACTTCTCGGTATCGTCTCCAAAACTCACGAATAAGCTAATGAATGACGCATTGTCAGGGAGAGAAGATATTCGTTAAGGATGACTTTCAGGACACGGAGGCCGTCGGGAATGGCGCGCAGATGACTGCGACCATGTTGACGAGAAAGTTCCAAAGAGGGAACCTCTTGAATCGAGAGTCCCCCAACAAGGGCCCGCAGGTTGATAATGGTTTCGATTTCGAAGCCATTACCATAATTATCAGCAAAGTTGTAAACCGGCAAGGTGTCAGCCCAAAAAGCATTGTAACCATAGCACAAGTCTGTAAAGCTGACATTAAAAAGGATTCTGACCAATAAGGTAAAGAGGCTGTTGCCTAACCAACGAAAGAAGGTGAAGTCCTGAGAGCCAGCTTTGGCCAAATAGCGCGAGCCTTTGGCAAAGTCCGCGCCATTGAGCAGTGCTTGAAGAAAAAGATCGATCTCGTTCGGGGCAGTACTGCCGTCAGCGTCCATCATAACGATGATGTCGCCAGTGGCAACTGCAAAGCCTTGCTTGAGAGCTGACCCTTTCCCCTGCCCTTGTTGAGGAATGATGATGATGTTTGGTCGTAAGATACGGGCTGTTTTGGTGGTAGTGTCGGTGGAACAGTCAACAATGATAACTTCGTATTCCGGATTAATAAATGGTAAGACATGACAAAGGTTTTCGCTTTCATTCTTGGTTGGAATTATGACCGAGATCCGAGGATTACAGAGATTTCGCAAAGCCATTTTATTACCCCCAAAGAGACTGATGTGAGTTTTTGTAGAGAGACGATTACTTCACAAAAGAATTTGACGAACCGGCAAACGATTAGCAAATTGCTTTTTTGAAGAAATAACTCTCTACAAGAGTTGTTAAAGAGTGGCCTAGAGGCAAAAGTGAAGGAGTTTACCAATAAAATGGGTGAAAGTCAATTATTATAGGTCGGTTTTTGGGCGCAATAGCCCGGCAATTTCTAAGTAGCTGGAGATCAGTGTTGGTTTTAGTAAAAAGCATTTTGTTATAATTAGCGTGATTTCGGCAGGGTAGCTTCCCGATGGGTTTTGAAACAAAACCATCCGGGATGGGGGTAAACCCCACAGTTGGTCCAAGGGAGCTATCTAGAGTCTAATTGGACCGTTTTTAAATTATGGCAGGGTAGCTCAGTTGGTTAGAGCGTGGCATTCATAACGCCAAGGTCGCGGGTTCGATCCCCGCCTCTGCTACAAACAATTACGGCGGAGCAAGGTGACGATAATCCTGAAGATTAATTGGTATAATTCGTGAGTAATAGGAATAAACTTCGGCCAAAGGCCGATCAGCCTATGGCTGAGGTTAGAGCACTCCGATGGACATCGGAGGGGTCCTTAAACAAACCAAAGGCGATAATTAATAACTTGGGTGCATAGCTCAGCTGGTTAGAGCACCGATCTTATAAGTCGGGGGTCCTAGGTCCGAATCCTAGTGCACCTACCAAGTGATTGGTTATATTTATTTTCTTTGGAGTGGTAATTGGGTAAGTATTACAGATGTTCTGATTTAAAAACATCCAGAAAGATAGAATATAAATTGAAAAGGTTAAAATCGCGGGAAATCATTGAGAAAATTATTGAGGATGGTTTTTGTAAACTCGTAGGTTAGAGCACTCCGATGGACATCGGAGGGGTCCTAGGTCCGAATCCTAGTGCACCTACCAAGTTTGACTTAACACAGAGAGAGATAAAAAAGAAATTAATGGACAACGAGGCGACCTCGAAGGTAAATTTCTTTTTAACTCTGGGCTCAAAAGGATTGAGCCCAGTCACGGCCGAGCGGGTGGGTTAGACATCAGATGAGGGGAGGGGTTTTTCTGGGTTGATTTGGAGGAGCAAGTGGGCTAAAGCGGCGACTCCACCGGGAGTGGCGGCCAGCTCATCAAGGGCAGTGGCCACACCAGCAGAATCAAGAAAATCGTCAACAGCGGCGAGAGCGAGAGTATATTTTTCAGTTATTTGTAACTCCTGATCTAAGCTAAGGTGAAGTTGGTGATAAGCAGCGACCGGGAACGCCTGACTCATGGTGATTACCCCCTGCGGACAAATACCGGATCTCTGTGTTAAGGTTCTGATCTCATAGCGGACTTCTATTAATTTTACTGAAAGAGAAAACGGGGGTCAATGGGAATTGATTATATTTAGGATTAAAATAGGAAAATGGAAAAATATACGTCATGTTTTGTGGGGATTCCCCTGCCAGAAGAATTCCAAGCGGCATTTGAGGACTTAGTAGAGCGAGTGAAGCTGATCACCCCAAAAGTGGAAACAGTGTACCCGAAAACGCCACATATTACCGGATATTATTTGGACGTACAGGAAAATGAAAAGATCCCGGAAATAATGAAGATAATTGCGGAAGCGGCACCCATATTGCGAACGGTGACAGTGACCGTGGGCGGGGCGGACACATTTGGAGGGCAAGAGGCGCGGGTGTTATTTTTAGATGTACAATATCCGCCACAACTTCTTAGTTTTAACGCACAATTAGTTAAAGGCCTGGGGACATATTATACGGAAGAAAGAAACCTGCCTTTCCACCCTCACTTAACCGTGGGGCGGATTCGGACATTAGAGGCCAGAACCGAGTTTCTGGAAAAGCGGCCAGAATTAACGAAAGCGTTAGGAGAAGTGAGATGGAATTTCGAGATCAATGAGGTGGCACTGTACGGGAAAAAGCCAAACAGCGAAGGCCAACACCATGAAATCCTCAGACGGTTTCCGGTGAAATAATAGTGGCTATTGTCGGGATAAAATTTGTGTGGTAGGATACTTGAGTTTACTCATTGAGGGTGCCTACACTAGAGTTACGGCAACCCGAGGGCGTAACGGCCCGAAGGAAAAGTTATGGTTCACAAAAGAGAAAGCTTAAAAGCTGAAAAGCGTACAATTACCGGAAAAAAGGTCCGCCAATTACGAAAGGAAGGATTGGTCCCGGCGAGTATTTATGGCAAGGGAATGACTTCCCTATCGGTGCAATTACCAGCCAAAGAAACAGAAAAAGTATTTGCCGCTTCCGGCGAATCAGCCTTGGTAGATTTGATGCTGGACGGAGAAACGTGGCCGATCCTATTTAAGAATCCCCAATATGACCCCCTGGAAGGAAATTTGCTGCACATTGATTTACATAAAGTTAATTTGAAAGAAAAGATCACCGCGGAAGTGCCAATCGTGATCACCGGGGAAAGTGAAGCGGTTAAGGCCGGAAATGTGTTAATGGAAATTAACATGGTGGTCGAAGTGGAAGCTTTGCCAACGGATTTACCAGAAAATTTTGTGGTGGATATTTCCAGTCTAAAAAATATTGATGACGCCGTGACGGTCGCTGATTTGGCAGTGGAAAAAGACAAGGTGGAAATTAAAAACGCCCCAGAGCAAATTATCGTCAAGATTGCCGAACCAAAGGAAGAAGTGATTGAAGAGGTGGCGACACCAGCACCAAGCGAAGTACCAGCAACCGAGCAAAAGGCTCCGGAAGAAGGCGAAGCCGCAGGCGGCGAAACAGCAGCCAAAGAAGAAAAGAAGAAGGAATAAGCTTAGGGAAACTGCATGTACAGGGTCTCGAGGTCATCGCGAACCGGATCAAGCAGGTGAGCGGTTTTCAGGGATTCCTTGGCTTCCTTATTCAAGCCGATTTTGGCTTGAAGCCGGGCAATTTCTACCCAATCATCAGGGGTTTTGTTGTTTTTGTAGATAAGCTCATTAATAGCCCTGGCGATGACTTCCGGGTAATAATCGGTTTCGAGAGTTTTGATATCACCAGGGTCGAGTTTGGCGGCAATTAACCGGGCGGAAGGGAGGTTGTTATTTTCCAGATAATAACGATAAAGAGATAAATAGCCCTGGTAACGGTCGCCCCGGGAAAGGGAAATCAGCTGACGGCGGAGGGAGTATAAAGGATCGGTTTTCTTAAGGTAAAGGTTGAGGCCGACTAAAATAATGACAACTAAAAAGAGCGGAAAAGCAATTCGCTTAGTCATTTTGGGGCCAGGCAGCGGTGATTAATAGCGCTTCAGTATAGTGTAACTTCTCTTTGAGGGTTTGGTAAATAGTTTCGGTGACAAAGGGGATAAAAGGATGGAGAAGCTTAAGGGAGTTAAGCAAAACGTGGGCTAAGACCGGAAGAGCTTCGGCGGGACGATCTTTGACTTTTTCAATGTAAATATCGCAAAATTGGTGCCAGAAGAATTGATAAAGATCCTCACTGGCGGCCCCAAAATGGTAACGGTTGATATTTTTGGTGGTGGCGGCAATGACCCGATTTAATTCAGCAATAATAGCCTTATCATCGGCATTAAATTTGGCAGGGTCAAGCGAGAAACCGGTAATCCCAACTTTATCGACCATGAGTTCGATAAAACGGGCGGCATTCCAAAGTTTGTTGACAAAGTTGCGTTGAGCCCGAAGTTTATCCTCAGATAAGGAGATATCGGAACCAGGAGCGACGCCATAAACGAGGGCAAAACGGAGGGCGTCGGCGCCATACTGGGCGACGAACGTACTGGGATTAATGACGTTACCGCGGGATTTGCTCATTTTTTGACCTTGGGCATCGTTGACCCGAGAATGAAGATGAACCACCTCAAAGGGAACTTTGCCAGTGACATACAGGCCAAACATAATCATCCGCGCTACCCAAAAAAAGAGGATGTCCCACATGGTGTCGAGCAAGGAGGTGGGGTAAAAGTACTTGAAGTCGGGAGCACTTTTAGAAGGATCTTCGGGGTTAAAACCAAGAGTGGAATAAGGCCATTGGCCAGAAGAAAACCAAGTATCAAAAGTGTCGGTTTCCTGAAGGGTATGTTCCCCGGCCTGAAGGGCTTCGGCTTCGGTTAAATAGTATTTGGCATTGACCGGAGCAATGAGTGACTGGAGACCGTTTTTGATTTGGGCAAAATCAAAATTATCTTTGAGATTTTTATAAAGATCGGTGATGTTTTTCCCTGATTTATCGATAAATGTGATTTGGGTATCGGGATTTTCGTCGAGATTGTACCAAATGGGAAGGCGGTGACCCCAAACGATCTGGCGGGAAACCGGCCAATCGCGAAGATTTTTCATCCAGGTCAGGTAACTTTTTTTGAAACGCTTGGGAAAGATTTTGATAGTATCGTCTTGGACAACCTGAAGGGCTTGATCAGCTAAAGTTTTTACCTTAATAAACCATTGAGGAGCAGTAATCGGTTCGATGGGGCGGCCACATTTGTAGCAATGGCCAACTTCGTGAGAATAGTCGACCACCTTTTCTAAGAGACCGGCGGCTTCAAGGTCGCGGACGACCGCTTCCCGCACCTGTTGAGGATAAAGGCTACGATATTTTTCGGGAACATTGGCGTTGGCTCGGCCATCATAGTCAAAAATCCGGATGAACTCCAAATGAAATTTCTTGCCCATGTCGTAATCTTCGGGAGAATGGGAGGGGGTGACTTTAACGGCACCGGTACCAAACTCGGGATCGACCGACTCTTCACCAATTATGGGAATTTCCCGACCGACTAAGGGGAGCTTAAGTTTGGTACCAATGAGTTTTTGATACCGGATATCAGAGGGGTTAACGGCGACGGCAGTATCCCCGAGCATGGTTTCGGGGCGGGTGGTGGCCACGGAAAGAGGACCATAATTGATATACCACAGGTGACCGTTAACCGTTTTGTGGACCACTTCCAGATTGGAAAAGGCGGTGCCACAAAAGGTGCAATAATTGACAATTTTTTCATCGCGATAAACCAGGCCATCATGATGCATTCGGTTAAAAACGGCGTAAATCCGAGCCACATGATCGGGGTCGAGAGTAAACTTAAGCCGAGTCCAATCCAGGGAAAAGCCCATCATTTTTAATTGGCTTATGGCAATATCCTTATTTTGGGCGACAAATTCGTCAATCAGGCGATAAAGGGTCTGGCGGTCGTAATCAAAGCGGCTGCGGCCCTGTTTTTTGAGTTCTTTTTCAAAAACAAACTGGGATTCAATTCCAGCATGATCGGTACCGGGAAGCCAAAGGGTGGGATCCCCCAGCATCCGGTGGTAACGGACTAAAATATCTTCGACCACATACATAATATGGCCGGCATGGAGAGGATTATTGGCATTAGGTGGCGGCAAAATGATGGTAAATGGTTCGCGAGCCTCACGGGCTTTAACAGGATCGCTGGGAACAACGGGGGTAAAGGCACCAGACTGCTCCCAAAGGCGATAGATATCCGATTCATGGGCTGATTGATAAGCTTTGTCCATGCGACTATTTTAACATGCACGACAAAGCAGGGGTCTGGGAGAGGAGGAGACCGAATGCCTTTTTTGGTGCTACAATAGACAATATGTTACTTTCACGGGAAGGAGTTTATCGTCTTCACCAAAAATATTGCCAGGGAGTCTGGCGGCGGGAAGTGTTAGACATTGTCTGGACACATAGCTTGATTGTGGAAGAAATGGCGCTGAGACTGGCGGATAATTTACGACAAAATTTTGGGGTGGAGGTCGACCGGAAATTAGTAAAAACGGGAGCCTGGGTACATGATGTCGGTTTTTATTGCTGTTTTGATGAGAATTTCCAAAAAACAAAAAAATATATTTTTCATGGATTAGAAGGGTATAACCTCCTCATAAAGGAAGGAGTGGAGGAACGGGTGGCCCGGTTTGCATTGGTGCACACGGGGGTGGGAGTGAACCAGGAAAGAGCCGCGGAAGCCGGCCTACCGGCGGACAGGAGCTATGTCCCAGTAGCACTGGAAGAAGAGATGGTAACTTTTGCAGATTGTTTCCATTCCAAGGGGCCAGTAAGATTTAGCCGTTTTGAGGAAATTGCCGCCCATATTAAAGAAAAGCGGCCGGAAGATTTAGGGGTTTTAGTGAGGTTCAAAGAAAAGTATGGTTTACCCGACGTGGAATCGTTGGAAAAAAAGTACGGACAGTGGCAGCTCAAAATGAATGAGTGGGCAAAGGCAACCAACAATGAATAAGCAAGAAATCCAACAAGCAGCAGCAGTAATTAAGAAAGGCGGCCTGGTGCTATTTCCCTCGGACACAGTCTACATTTTGGCAGTGGACCCGACCAACCAAAAGGCGGTGGACAAATTATTAGCTTTTAAGGAAAGATGGGTGGGTAAGGCTATATCAGTGGCTGTCGCTGACCAAGAAATGGCGGAGGAATATGTGGAATTATCGGAGAATGCACGCCAACTTTATAAGAGCTTGCTACCGGGGCCATTTACGATCGTATCAAAGGGCCGGCATAAAGTGGCGGACGGAATTGAGGCGGAAAATGGGACTTTGGGAATAAGAATTCCGGACAATGACTGGATCCATAAACTGGTAACAATTTTAGGCAAACCAGTGACAGCGACTTCCGCCAATTTATCAGGGCGAACCCCAAATTACAGTGTGGCCAGCTTGTGGAAAACATTATCCGAAAAAAAGAAAAAAATGATTGATTACGTGGTTGATGCCGGAAAACTACCAAAAAATAAACCGTCAACGGTGATCGAGGCGACGGAGCCAGAATTAAAAGTCCTGCGCCGAGGAGATTTGGTGACCACGGGGGCGACAACAATTATTTCCAAATCAGAAACGGAAACGCAAAAAGTGGCGGAATTTTTGTTAAAAAGGGTATTAAAGGGAAAAATGGAAAAACCGATAGCGTTTTTGTTAAGCGGAGATCTGGGGTGCGGGAAAACAATATTCAGTAAGGCGGTGGGGAAAGTTTTAGGAATCAGGGGGAGAATCACTTCGCCTACTTTTGTGATTTATAACGAATATGAAGTAAAAGATGGGGCAGTAAATAAATTTTTACACTTTGATTTGTACCGGATTACGGCAGATTTCGAATTAAAGGAAATAAAGTTTTGGGAACTGTTCACCACGGGGACAATAGCCTGTATAGAGTGGCCGGAAAACATGGGAGAAGAAAACTTAAGAAAGCTGAAAGAGATAACCAAGACAATTCCAGTAACTTTTTCTTATGTTGACCCGACAACGCGGGAAATAAAGTACGAACTTAGTTAAGGCAAAAATTTAAAATCCTTAAGGAACTGGTCACACTCAGCAATTAAAGCCTGACGGCCGTTGTGGACACACTGGACAGTGTAGTCAAGATCCCCTTTTTGGAAATCAACCAGTTTTTGGGTGGAGATATTATAAACAAAAGCCGGCTGGCCACTAACGAGATAAGAATCGGAAAATTCCCGATTGGGATAGGTCCAGCTCCAACCGGAACCGACATGGACGGTAATATTACCTAAGGAGTTGTAGAAAACATGGCGCTTGTCGGTGCCCACTTTTTCTTCATATAATTGGCGGCTGGACTTGTAGGTGACGGTAAAGTGGTCGTCGTCATTGCGGTAGACACGAGTAGCCGGGGTGGGCGTGGGAAGAGAAGTCGGGGTGGGAAGGGCGAAAGTAGGAGCAGGAGTGAGTGAGGGTGAGGGTAGCGGCAGGGTAGGATCGGGAGGGGAGGTGGGCAGAGCGGTGGTATTTTCCAAAACTAAGGCGGTAGAATATTCCCGTTCATATTTTTGGTACAATAAGAAAATGACGATAGTTAAGGAGAGAAGAATAGCAAAAAGGAGTGCATAAGGCGGCTCCCGGCGAGATTTTACGATCATATAAACAGTTTACACTACACTATGAAAATACTTGCGATGGAAACCAGTTGTGATGATACCTGCGCGGCCGTTCTGGAGGATGACCGCATCAGAGCTAACGTGATTTCGTCACAAACAAATCTGCACGCCAAGTGGGGCGGAGTGGTGCCGGATATTGCCAAAAGGGCCCATGCCGAACGGATTGAGGGAGTGATAGCCGAAGCACTCAAGCGGGCGAGGGTGACCATGGAACAGATTGAGGTGATCGCCGTCACCCAAGGACCAGGGCTGGCAATCGCCTTGGGAGTGGGAATAGACAAGGCAAAAGAGTTAGCGGCCCGGTACCAAAAAAAAATGGTGGCAGTGAACCATGTTGAGGGGCATATTTGGTCGAACTTGCTTAAAAATGGGAAAGGGCTGCCAGAAAGGCAAATAATTTTTCCGGCTTTAGCCTTAACCGTCTCCGGCGGACATACAAAACTGGTAAAAATTGAGGCATTTGGGAAATACCAAATCTTGGGGGAAACTCTTGATGATGCGGCCGGTGAGGCCCTGGATAAGGCGGCAAAGATGATGGGGCTGGGATACCCCGGGGGGCCAATCATAGAGCGCTTAGCCCAAAAAGGAGATAAGCATTTTTTAGAACTACCACGACCGATGATGCAAGGAAAAAGTTTGGATTTTAGCTTTTCAGGGTTAAAAACGAGTTTTTATTACCAAATCCGAGAATGGCCAAAAGAAAAGGTGGGGGGACACTTGGCTGATTTAGCAGCGAGTTTTCAGGAGGCAGTGCTGGAGACATTGGTGAAGAAATTGGTACGAGCCGTTGAGAAGACCGAGCCGAAAACGCTGATGGTTTCGGGAGGAGTGGCGGCGAATTTGGCATTAAGAAAAAAGTTGAGAGTAGTGGCGGAAAATTACGGGTTACCTTTATATCTGCCATTTAAAAAGGAATTGAATACCGATAATGCGGCCATGATCGGACTAGTAGGGTTTTTTAAAGCCAAAAGAGGTGAATATGTGGAGAATGCCGTGAGCCTGGACCGGGCAGCCCGTTTGGAGCTGGTGACCGGACTTAGCGATTGACGCCACGGCGATAAACGGCCGCCCAGGGGGTGTAATCACTTTCGAAAGTTTTTTGGTGGATAACAGTCCCCTGGCGGATGACTTTCCAATCAAAGGCGGTTTTTAAGCCGGGAATGGCATGCTCATCTTGAACAACTTTGCCCGGCGGCAGAGTCGGGTCGTCGACCCAAACGTCCGGAGGCGCCGGAGAAGCCCCCCATTGGTGATAGTTGCTGATGTCAACAGTCCGACCATCGGAAGTGCCATAAATTTCATAGGTTAATCTTTTGTTAACGCCATCGTAGGTATTCTGGATGAGGACATAATGACCGGTATCATTGATGAACTTAAGGTCAGGGCTGGGAATAAAAACAGTAGCATCAAAACCGGGTTTAGAATCCTCTTCATAATAACTGACCCGATAAGCATGATATTGGCGAGCGGTAATTTCCATACCGGCATTGAGCATGGCCCGAAAGAGAGTGGTGGAGACTTGGCAAATACCACCACCAACATCAAGAACAGTGCGGCCTTCGCGGATAATGTAAGCTTTTTGATAACCATTAGATAAACTGACATCGCCTAAATTTTTGATAAAGGAAAATTCTTCACCCGGGGCAACTAAGATCCGATTAACGACGGCGGCGCCCCGCTCGATATTCATATTGCGAATGGCAGTCGAATGATGGAAGGTGGAGGTCCCCCGGCCTAAAAGTTCTTTGATGCCAAGATTATTGACATCTTCGTTACGGACCTGAGGCTGAACGGTGATTAAGGGTAGAGCCAGAGTCAGGGATTTGTTGGCGGAGCTTTCCAATTGAATAAGATTGTTCTCGGCTAGGGGGACAAACTGAGCGACATCAATACTGATGCCGGGGCTGGCAGGCTGAAAGTCCAACACCTTGCCACTATCGAATTTAAAAGTAGCATTAACCGGGTCGTGCTTGACAGTATTATTGATAGTATGGGCATAATCAGTGACTTTATCCGTTTTGAGGGTGCCGTCGAAGTTAAGCCAGGAGATCAGGGTAGCGTCGTCGACGGTGAGGGTTTGAGTTTCGTAAGTAAAAGTTAAATTTTTACCAACAAGCTTTTGGGCCTGGGCAAGAGTGGCCTGGGTGGCGGTGTCAGTGGGGAGTTGACCGACAGAACTAGCCGGAATACTAATGGGTTCAGTAAACTGCCAATTTTTTAGGTGTTCTAAAATGGTGGTTTCGAGATTGGTAGTGTCGACTTTGACTCCCAAGGCCCCGGGCTTAACAGATAAAGCGCCGTTTTTAAGTTGGAGTTCGGTAGGAACAAAGGGCTTTTCAATTTGGGAGGCGATCGAAGCCACTTTGGCAGTAAATTGGTCGGAATCATAATCGAGGGCTAATTGGTAATGGAGAGGCAGCGGAGAACGGCGAAAGTGTTGGGTAATCCAGGTGGCCAGATCAAATTCAACCAAGGGAGGCAGAAGGCGGTTAACGGTATTAGAAGAATTGATAGCGGCCGAAAAGGAATTGGTCGGGAGAGTGGTTTGGTAATGATCGGTGACAAGGGTAAATTGCTGGGGAAGAAAAAAATCGGACTCCAGACGGGCGGCAATTTGCCGGCGATTGAGGGAACTGTAATTTTTACCGGCAAGGAAGGTGTTAGGAGAGGTGGTTGGAGTAAAACGAAGAAAGGTGAAACTAAAGATGGTGACGCCGACGAGACCCACCAGGGCACCGAAAAAGATAAACTTGAGTTTCATTGACTTAATTATACCGTCGGTCCATGGCCTGGTTGGCCAAGAGGTCGGCCTCACTGTTGCCGGCGCGGCCAACATGAGTAATGGTCACCGGACAAGAAAGGGAGGACAAGAGGTCAAGGCTCTGTTGATAGAGCGGCTTAAGATGGGCGGCTTTGACCCGATACTGACCATTAAGCTGATTAACGACCAGTTCCGAATCAAGATATAAATGAATTTCCGTGGGAGAGTATTGGTGATGATGATCCCGAAGCCAGGTTAAAGCATGGAGTAAGCCGGCATATTCGGCCTCGTTGTTAGTTTTGACCCCTAAATAGACACTGGATTCAAGGACTTTTTGGTGGTCGGCCAAAATAACCACTCCGAAACCGGAATGCCCGGGGTTACCGCGAGAACCACCATCGGTGTGAACTGAAAGCTTCATAAGTACACCCGATTATAGACCATAGGAGCTAAGAGACGCATTACCAATCCGAATGCGAGGCAGTTCAAAGCGCTGACCTTGACACTCAATGCTACCGTGACGGGTAGTAAAGGCCATTTCGTAATTGTTGGAAGAAAGATAATTTATGACAGTTTGGCCGATGGTACCGTAAGGATAAGCAAAAACGCGCTCGGTAAACCCATGGTCCTGCAGCTGAGTTTGGGCCAAAGAAACTTCTTTTTGGATAACCGGGAGGGAATCTTTGAGACTGTGGTGCGACCAGGTGTGATTGGCAAAGGTAATCAAGCCAGAGCTGGCGATATTTTTAATTGTTTCCCAAGAAAGATAACCAGGATTATCCATGAGA
The DNA here is from genome assembly GCA_023380755.1 of Patescibacteria group bacterium. Classification (GTDB taxonomy): domain Bacteria; phylum Patescibacteriota; class Microgenomatia; order UBA12405; family UBA12405; genus JAMCSD01. Next base: position 30,799 of record JAMCSD010000006.1, on the reverse strand, counting down.
CCGGTGGGCACAAAAAGAGTGCCTTTAAAGCCATATTGTTGGAGTAACGGAGCAGCATCAGTGCCAAAGTCAGCATAGCCGTCATCAAAGGTAAGCATGACCGGCTTCACAGGAAGAGGGACGCGGTTGGCGAAGAAGTTATTTAGGTCTTGAGGCGAAATGGGATGATAATTATGAGTCTTGAGATATTCCAGCTGACTCTGAAAATGCTGAGTATCGACAGTTAATGCGGCTTGACCGTTGGCTTTGGCGACAGCTTCGGGCTGGATGTGGTGATACATCAATACCGGCAACTGGACGCAAGGGCCATAAGTCTGGTTAAGATCGGCAAAAGAGATCGGACGGGGGGTAGGAGTGGGAGTAACCGAAGGAAGAAGGGTAGGAGTGGCGGGGATATCGGTGGGGAGGGGGGTAAGTTGAGCAGTGGGGACAGGAGTCAGAGTAGTGGAGGTTAAGTTTTTGGCCGGTATGCGGCGGAGCACCAGATAAGCACTTAGGCTAATAATCACCATAAAGACGGCAAAAAGGACACCTTTGGTATTCATAATAATAGTCGTAGTTTACCAAATTTGCTTTTGGTATGATAGTAAGTGTGAGTGACTTTGACATAAAATCGCCGTTACCGCCCAGAAAAGTGCCGACATTAGATGGCTCAGAGGATACGAGTAATGTAGCCCCCCCGACTTCAGAAACAGTACCACCATTACCGGCAGAACCACCACACAGCCTACCGCCGCCCAAGGAAGTTAATTTAAAGAAGTTTTTGCCAATATTAGGAATAGTGGGGGTGCTGATTTTAATTGGGGTGGTAGTCAGTAAATTTTTATTACCAAATCTTAGGGGGGTAACAAACCAAACTGAAACAACACTCACCTACTGGGGATTATGGGAAGACAACAGCACACTGGAGGGAATTATTAATGAATACGAATCAAAAAATCCCGGAGTAAAAATTGTTTACCGAAAAAATTCTAAAACTGATTACCGGACCAGATTACAAGGAAGATTGAGCAAAGCAGACACGGCGGAAGAAGTTCCCGACATCTTTCGGATCCATGCCACCTGGCTGCCAATGATGAAAGACTATTTGGCACCGGTGCCCAGCGATATTGCCACCACAGTTCAACTGGACGGTGATTTCTACAATACTTATAAAAGCGATATTAAGGAGAACGGAAAGTACTGGGGGATTCCATTGATGTATGATGGTTTGGCGCTATTTTACAATAAATCGATTTTGGACTCGGCGGGAATCCAACCACCAAAAACCTGGTGGGGACTGCGAGATGCGGCAAAAAAACTAACCGTCAAAGACCCATCAGGAAAAATCAATGTGGCCGGAGTGGCCATGGGGGTGACAGATAATGTGGATCATTGGAGCGATATTATTGGTGCAATGATGAAGCAAAATGGGGTGGACGTGTTTAAGGGAGATGATGCCAATACCCAAAAACTGAAAGGGGTGCTGACCTTTTACACCCTGTTTAGAACGACTGACCAGGTGTGGGACGAAAGTTTGCCGCCGTCGACCCAAGCTTTTGCCAACGGCAAATTGGCATTTTATTTTGCCCCATCATGGAGAATATTCGATATTGATGCTATGAACCCGAGTTTGAATTATGCGGTCGCCCCAATTCCCCAGCTGCCAACACTGGATGGAGTCGACCCGGCAAAAATTGAAAGTGGCGAAATTCAGGGAAATCTGACTCAAATTAATTGGTCAAGTTACTGGATCGAGGGAGTAAATGCGAAAAGTAAAAACCAAAAAGAGGCGTGGAAGTTTTTAACGTTTTTGGCTGCTAAAGAGAATTTGGAAAAGTTTTACCAATCGGCCAGTGCTGTCCGAAGCTTTGGGGAAATTTACCCCCGAAAAAGTATGGCGGCGGAATTGGCCTCCAACGTAAAGGTAAAAGCGTTTACCGATATGGCGGATACGGCCAGCAACTGGTATTTAGCCTCGCGGACCTTTGACGATGGGGTAAATGATGAAATGACAAAATATTTTACCGATGCCATTAACGGAATCGTGCAAAAGAACAGCACTCCCGATGAGGTGATGCCAGCCTTGCAAGCGGGCATTTCCCAGGTAGTGGCAAAATACCGGTTAACACGGATGTAGCCATGATTTTGGTTAATTTTAAGATCTATAAGAAAACTTTCGGTGAAGGGGCAATTAAGTTAGCCAAGATCTGCCAAGAGGTAATGGCGGAAACTAAGATACCGGTAATCCCTGTAGTCTCGGCTACCGACGTTTACCGAATTACCAAGGAGTTGGGAATGGAGGTGTGGGCCCAGCACGCCGACCCACACGAGGCGGGAAGATGGACCGGGAAAATCTCACCTCTCCAGTTGCAAGCAGCGGGGGCAAAGGGAATACTGATAAACCATTCAGAAGATAAACTGCCAAAGGGCAGTATCCTAAAATTACTGAAAATTCTGCCTGAAGGGTGCCAATCAGTGGTGTGCGTCCGATCAAAGGCTCAAGCGGAATTTTGGGCAAAAAGGAAAGTAAAATTAATGGCTTACGAGCCACCGGAATTAATCGCCAGCCAAGACAGATCAGTGGCGACAGAAAAGAGCGAAATGATTCGAACAATGGCTAAAATCTGCGGTCAGACTCCCCTATTGGCTGGAGCGGGAGTAAAGTCGAGACGTGACGTGGAAGTGGCCATAGCCCAGGGGGCCAAAGGTATCTTAGTGGCATCGGCGGTGGTAGAATCAGAGGATCCGAAGAAGCCACTTTTAGAATTAGCCGGAGGATTTAGAAATTCATAAATTACTTGTTATATAATCAAGCATGGCATCAATTGATAATCTGTTAGTTTCCCTGTTTGTCGATGAAATTGTGGGGGGACTGATTGTCACCATTCCGCCGGGACATGTGGGCTGCATTTACAGTATTTTTAGCGGGGTACTGCAAAATGTGTGGTATCCGGGAATGCATATTAAAATTCCCATTATCCACCGGGTGAAGCTGTTTAACGCCCAATTAATTGAATACACCATTGCCAAGGATGTTTCCCTGAAAGACAATAAGGAAATTATGGGAGACGAAATTATTAACGCCGTGACTGCCGACAATAAATTTGTGGCCGTGGAAGCGACAGTATTAATCAAGCTGGATACAGAAAGATTACCAGAAATTTGGCAGAACATTGGGGAAAACTTTGTGTCAAAAGTGGTTCGGCCGGTAACCCGGAGCCGGATTAGAAAAGTGTTAACCAACCATACTTTAGCTAAGTCATTATCAACCGACCGAAGTACCATCGAAGACGAAGTCCGTCAGGAATTGCGCGACAGTTTATCACCACATGGCCTGTTTGTGGATGATTTTTATTTGAGTTCACTGACGCCACTCGACGGGAACCCAATTGAAGCCACTAACCTGAAAGCGGAAAGCTTGGAGGCGGACCTGCCCAAGACAGCTGACGAAATACGATCCCACCGGACAATCAGCCAGCCAGAGTCAACGCAACAATAGGGATAGGAGCCACTTGGTGAATAGCGGCCGCGGCAGATTCCATGGTGGCGCCGGTAGTATAAACATCATCAAATAAAATTAACCGAGAGGGTAAACGGGAAAGATAGGAGGGGGAGACAGTAAAGGCATGGGAGATATTAGTATGACGGAGGTGACGCTGGGATTGGGAAACCTGAGAGGCAGTATTTTTGGGTCGAAGCAGCAGGTCGGGAAGATAGGAAAGATGGAGACGAGAAGCCAGCAAGGGAACAATGATTTCAGATTGATTAAATCCACGCCAATTGCGCCGGAGTGGGTGCAGGGGGATAGGAACCAAAACATAGGAATTTTCCTGCCAGTAATGAAGAAGTGTGGGAAAGTTGGCCGAGATTAAACGAGAGAGAAGATCGGCAATTTCGGTGGCGGCGTCGGTGACAAACTGGTATTTAAGGCCGATAATGAGCTTTTTAACGGCACCGCGGTAAGAGAGAAGGGCCAAATGCCCTTCTAACCCCGAAGGAGACGGTGAAGGGACAAAGGAATTGACTTTCACAAATTGCTGGCAACGAGGACAGAGATAAAAACCGAGGCGGCCGCAACCAAAACAGCGGCGAGGAAAAAGGAGATCCAACAAAAGTGACACAAATAAGTTTAATGCTAAAATGGGGAGATGTTAAGTTTGGTCAAGCGCGAAGACGCCAGTGAAAAAATTCTGTTGGTAATGACATCGGCTCTCAGCAGCATGCTGGTAACCCGGATGCTTCTGGAAATTACCAATGACCCGCAACTCGGCCGTGGGCCATGGCATTTGGCTCATGCCCTATGGGGAGGGGCGGCAATGTTTGTGGGCGGCTTATTACCGCTCCTTTATCACGGGGAAAAGGTGAGGCGGATGGGGGCCATTATTTTTGGGCTGGGAACTGGATTGTTCATTGATGAGGTGGGAAAGTTTGTCACTAAAGACAATAACTACTTTTTCCAACCGGCAATTCTCATAATTTACGGCTTTTTTATTATGCTTTTTTTGTTGTACCGGTATTTGGAAAAGGTCAATCCCCGGGATCCGAAAACCCTGCTGTACCAAACTTTGAGCCAGCTGGAGGATGTGGCCGAAAATGATTTGGAATTAAAGGAAAAAGAAAAACTGATCAAAAGACTGCAAATCGTGAGCAGCCGGACAAGCGGCGAGGTTAAATTTTTCAGCGACCACCTAAGAAAGCTAATTACCGCCCTGCCGGTGCAAAAAGAAGCCAGTCATCCGAGCTTTTTACATTATGCATACCGAAAGCTGCGGTGGTTTTCGTACTATAAAATTTTTAAACAGAAGGTGGTGTTATACCTGTTATTCGTACTCGCGGCGGCCAATATTCTGACCAATTTCACCTCGACTTACCAATTACTGTTGTGGCGGCACGACGGCAATAGTTTGGCCACCTTTTTTGAGGAAGAAGTGGTATTCCCCCGCTTTGACTCGTACATGGTGGGGGGAAAGATGGTAGTGGAAGGATTGGCCTCAGTGTTGTTTTTAATGGGAATATTTTGGGTGTTGAACAAAAAAATTAAGCGGGGGCTTCTGTTTTTCCAAAGTGGATTGTTAGTGAATATTTTCCTGGTAGCCCTGTTTAATTTCTACTTCCAACAATTCTCGGCAGTAGTGGGGTTATCGATCAATATAGCGATATTATTGGGCATAACTAGACTTAGGCGGGATTTTTTGGTATAATAATCAGTTCTTAAATACGGAGATGTATTGCCTTGACGGAAGTCGTTCTTTAAAAAACTGCAAGCCGGCTTTGATCCAACGAGCCGTTAAACAGGATTAAAAAAATAATGCTAAGTCAAAACTTAGTCGTCTAGTCACTGATTTCACCGCTTATGTCGGTGGAGTCGCGGCTCCAGCTGAAGCTTCTTTAGCTTTAGCGTAAAGACCATTAGTTAGTTTCCGATTCTGGCGAGAATTAGCTAGTGCCAACTAAACCAGGATGCCGTTTTCATAATCTCGATTTTATGAAAAAATAAGCGAGGGGTAATGCCCTCACCAATCGACATTCCCCTACTTTTCGTTTACTTTAGTTAGTGGAAGCGTAGGATAAAGTAAATTAAGCTTGTAGACGTTTTTTAAAAGCACTCTCGGACCCCGGATCATTCCCGGGCATCTCCTCCTTCGCTCGCTGAAGCGAGCTACGGAGGACGAAGTCCTCCAATAGATCGCGAAGGCGAGATTCGCCTAACTATCCTTTGTTATACTTAATTGTGTTTTGTTATGTGTATATTCTGACGAATAAATCGGGAAAGTTATATATCGGTTGTACTCGAAATCTTAAGGAGAGATTAGAAAAACATAATAAAGGTTATGTATTTGCAACAAAATCGGGAATACCGTGGAGAATAAAAACATTTATCGCAGTGGATAATGAATATACGGCTTTTTATTTAGAAAAATATCTTAAGACTGGATCGGGAAGAGCTTTTCTAAGTAAGCATATATTAAAATAGCGGGTGTTACCCCGCTATTTCCATTTCAATATCTTTCATGATATACTTTTTTTGAGGGAGAGATAGTATTTATACTATCTCTCTTTTGCTAATTAAGAGTCTTATCTTTCGGTTCTGGTACCGTGGTTGCTTCTATATTTTTCTTCAGAGCTTCTAGAAGTGCTTTCGCATGTTCACGGGACATACCGATTCTGGAGACGATATTGGTCTGTGCTGGGTTAGGCCCCATACTTTGGCCAAAATCAAATACGACTCCCCATTGGTTCGAATTTATTACTATCGAATCTGAATACAATACTGCAAGTCCTACTGGCATATTTACTTGCATCTGCTTATTTGATTCTTGAGGAAAAGGTATTTTGAAATCGTTTGTCATAGGCGATTTTCCTTTTTCTGTCTGGGTTGCCACCGTCCCATCTTTATAACCTGCGAGCGTAAACAACTCGGTGGCGTCACTACTTGATAAGTTGAAATGGCTAATGAGGTGATTCAAAAATAGTTTTGTTGGACGTTCATGTCCGTTTTCTATTTTTGAAATGTATGTTCGATCTATTTGGAAAACCTTAGCGATATCGGTAAGACTTTTATTATGATCTACCCTGAGCTGGTTGATTTTCTTGCCCAGTTTTTGTAATTCTGTTGGTTCCATGGTTAAGCATATCATAGTGTTGAGTATTTCTTCAACACCTAGTTACACTTAGACTCCCCTCTCAAACTCACGTTGTTTAATTTTGGCGCGCTTTTCGTATTTCTTCATTTTACGGCCGACGCCGAGTTCAACTTTGGCCCATTTATCTTTAAAAAAAATGGCAATAGGAATAATCATGTATTTTTGGTGGCGCCAACTGATAAGCTTGGCAATTTCCTTTTCAGTTAATAAAAGAGCCCGGCTGTGAGTAGTATCCTGGGTTTGGTTTTGGGAATACTGATAGGCGGGAATATCCAAATTGACGAGGTAGGGACGGCCACCAAGAAAATCGACTTTAGCCGAAGCAAAATGAGGCGGTTGGAGACGCAAAGATTTAACGTCCGACCCCGTGAGGGCGATCCCCGCTTCAAACTTATCAATAAACTGGTAGTCGAGAGATTCCTTGTTGAAATGACGCATAAACAGTCAAAAGTTTAAGGTTTAAAGGACTAAAAGTAAAGGATGGCGATTAGATCGAGATTTTGTAAATTTTTTCATCGGAACAAAGGGCGTAAATAGTATTGGTGCCTTCGTCCAAGGCCAGGCCACTAATTTTTTTATCATCGAGACTGAATTTGGCGACGGTTTGGCCGTCTTTTTTGAAAACGTAAATAGTGGAATCATCGTCTAAAAAAGCAATAAGGTCGGTATTGATCCCGGTTACCAGATTATGAGCTTTGGTAGCTTTAATCACCTGGGTAGGCTGGTATTTGTCCTTAACCCCACGCAAAAAGGGAGTAAGGGTACCATCGCCGGAAAGGACCCAAACCTTACCATTAATAGCAATGGAAGTGGGATTGGCGGGCATTTTTTGGTTATCTTTTAACCAATTGGCCGGTGAGCCGAAACCAACATTGTTGGGGGTAACTTTGTCGATGGTATTGGCAGTGTGGTCCAGAAGATAAAGGGTGCCATTCCAGAGAGCAGCATCGGTGACGGCGGAAAGGGAAAGGACGGGAGTTGTTTGGGCCTTATCGATGGCAACGATGTTAGTAGCAGTGACACCATAAATCTTGTCATTACTTAACAAGAGCTTGGTAATAATTTTAAGGCCGTTACCCTGGGAAAAAAGCCGAGTTGATTTCTCACCGGTAGCCAACTCATCAATGCGCCCGGAGGCGGTATCGACCAAATAAAGGACATTATTAAAAAAATAAATTTGGGAATATTGAGGATGATCGACAATCAGAGAGGTGTCATACCAAGAAGATTCGGTGGGGTCATTGCCACCGGTTTGAGTCAGGAGGGATTGGATTTGACCCTGGAATTGGCTAATCTCGGCTTGATGAGTGGTGGTCTTGAGGGCTTTCATCTGGTTTAGTAGCCCTTCAGACTGTTGACCCAACTGTTTGGCGGTATCGAGGTTTAGGTTTTTAATGGCAAAAGCATCGGAGAGGGTTTTGGTGATGGTAGTTTGGAGTTTCTGGTACTGGGCTTCGGCCTTGGCAGCTTTATTTTTCTTGAAGCCGACGGCGATACTGAGAGTCAGACCAACTAATAAAAGAAAGCCGACAATAAGGTTAAGTCTCTGGCGGCGACTGACTTGAGGTGACTGGTGACTTTCGACAAAAACGGGGGTTTCGCGAGAGGGAAGTTTGGGGAGAGACGGAAGAGTAAGTTTGGGGATAGTAATTTTTGGTAAAATTATTTTCTTTTTGGGGACAGGAAGAGGTGGAGCGGGGATAGGTGGCGGCGTGACAACCAGGTCTTCGTCCTGGTGCAACTCGACCAGGGAAGCACCCACAAGATCGGGATTATCGAGGCTGTTAAGAATTGAGAGAGTATTTTCTTCGATCGTGGATAAAGAAGCATCAGTGACAATTTCTTTGATTTTTTCCCAGGTCAGCCGCTGGTAAAAATTAGCGGTCATGAGGAGGAGACGATCCTCGGGGGTGGCTTGACCAGAAACCTGCTTCCAGTGGGCATCAGCCGGCAACCGAAGAGCTTCGCTAATGGCGCCATGGCGAATAATGGCCAAACTGCCGCCTTCGTTAAGCTGGAGAAAAACCCGGTCACGGTGAACCACGACTAAAACCAAAGAATGGATGGTGGTAGTAGGCGGTAATCCGGCTAAAACCTGGGTGACAGTATTTTTGAGTTGGTCACTGACGGAAGCAGTGGAATCCTGGAAATAATTTTGGTTGAGATCGTTAATTAGCCGATGACCAATGAGCTTGGCGTCATCGGCCCCACTCTCAAGGGCAACCAGACCAAACAGGTGACCCCGCTGCCCAAAGAGTAGCGGATCATCCGGTTCATTTTCCCAATACTGGCACCATGATTTCGACCCTGATTTACCAATAAAAGAGCGGCAGGTGAAATGCATTACTTAATGATACTACAAGACCACGATGGTCATCAGAATCAGAAACAAGCAGAAAGCGAGGTGCAGGTAAGAAAAGACGGTTAAAATACCATTAAATTTGTCATTAACACTGCGGGTCATCATGCCAACCTGTTTGACGACAATTAAGCCAAAAATAAAATAAAGCACCGCTCCGACAATGGCAAAAATTTTAGTGATGAATAAGATGAGAGTGGTGGCGTTGGAGAGCATAGTGATTAGTGTTTATCCTCGGTTAATTCCTGAATAATTTTGATAATTTTTTCGGGGTTGGGAACCTTTTCAAAAGTGATTTCGGGAATTTCGGCGGCGGTTTGAATGAGAACGTCGCCGAAGTTGAACATGGTCTGGGCGAGGCCAGCCACCCGAGTACTGGTGTCCTGAATTTTATCCAGGCCAGCCTCAGAAAATTTTTTATTCAACAGATTTTCGAAGTCAATATCGATTACCCGCTCATTGGTAATGATAAACACATCAAAATACCACGACAGAAAACTTTCGAAAGCAAAGGCAAAAGTAAGAATGTACCAAAAAATAATCATGACAAATTGGTAACGGGCGGGAAAAAAGCTGAGCAAGGGCACGACCCTGATTAACAAGGGAGCAAAAAGCATAAAAAAGGTGATCAGCAGCCAACGGACATTGGTAAACCAATGGGGACGAAGAACGACTAAAATTTCCTCGTCGTGGTCTTTTTCCTCAAAATTAAAAACTTTAGGATTGACGAGCAGGGCCGATAGCGAATGTTTGGCGTGGCCCATAAGATCATATGCTTTTTGGCGTAACGGATCGGTAGAATCAGCAGAATTAGAATCAACGGAAGGAGGCGGCGGAGTGGGGGTAGACGGGTTGATGACGGGATCGTCGGGAGCGACGGCGTCAAGATCTTTGGAACGAGTCATTGGCTTATTGTAACACTCCGTTCTCGATTAACAAATTAGCTATACCTTTGGCATTATTTTTGGAGACAGAGTCGCGGGGTAAATGAAAAAAGAGGTGTAAAGTAGTTAGTTTTTTTTGATTAATTAGGGATTGAATTTGATAGGCTAGCCAGTTGCAATTATAAGTGCCCATATTTTGACCAAAGATAAAGGTATCACGGTCGACTTTTTCCAGAAGGGGCAAATCGAGCTTGAGAACAGGATCTGCTAAGGGGATGATAGAATGGCGGCCATAAAGATTGGCGGCCTGGGTTTCAATTTTTATTTTGTCGAAAGAACCGGTTAAATCCCCTAACCCGATGATGGCGGAATAAGTTTTATTACGGAGGAACTCGTCAAAAAAGGATTGAGGATATTGATCAATTTTCTGGTAAAGAATCTCGGGGTAATTTTTTAGTTCATCTTGAAGGTCAATGAGGGTCCTTAAGGAAATATTGGTCCCCCACTGGTTGGAAAAGGCATAAACAAAAATCATTTCTTTTCGATATTGAAGAGACTAGATTTGATGGAAATTGCGCCAGGAGCGCGCAGGACATAAATTTGTTGGAAGTCGCTGCCGTTAATGTCGAAACTCCCTTTATCGGTATTAAGGTGAACGGTCTTGGTATAGCCAGAGGTAGAGTAATCAACACTGACCCCATTGACCGTAGAAATGGCACCGCCATGACTGTCCATTTGGCGGCGGAGTTCATCGCGAGACCAGGCATTGGAATCGCAGGAGCCAATACAATTGGTAATTTGGGAAAGATGGCTGGAATCGTGAGTCTGAGAATAATAAACGACCGCATTGGCAATGTCGGCAAATTCGTCGTTAGTCAACCACGGATGGGAACGGCCATAGGCCGCACCGGAACGGGTTTTATACCAACCTTTGTAGTACCAAGGCGAGCCAGATTGTTTTTCATAGGAGTCGCCCGGCCAGCATGATTGGTTGCCACAAGGGGCATCCCACAGCATGGGAGTGTCGTAACCCTGGGAATTATAAGAAAGGGTGGCGCCACCGGAAGTTGAGGCATACATGGTGGAAAAGATTTGCCCGGTTTTATTGCTTTTAATGACCATGCCCCGGGTGTCGTTGACAGCATCACGCCAACGGCCGGGATTGCTAGCCCGATCGCGGGAATAAACCTGGCAATTTTCATCAACACAAATAGTACCCTGTAAATTGTTAGTGGAATTGAGAGCGTAAGTGCGGGCGGCAATAGCCTGGGCTTTGAGGGCTTCGTAACCGCCCTGATCGCCCCAGTCTTTGGGCATTTCGGCAATGCCAACCAGGTAATTATCTTCAAAGGGAAGCGTACCAACGGTGGTTTTGATGGAGCCGCCAGTATCGACCTTATCAAGACGAATATCACCGTAATAAGCCTTTAAAATGGCTTCATAATTTTGACCGGCCTTGGCCCGACCAAAGGCACCATATTGGCTCATACCCTTGCGATGGGGGGCTCCAAAGGAAAAGACGGCAAAAGCCGGACTAAAACCAGGGTTGAAATCAGCCCGAGAGGCAGGATCATCGGAAGAAGAAACATCACCGACGGAGGTGTTAAACATGGCAGTTTTTTCGGCAATTAAATCTTGCTGTTTTTTGCTCAGTTCGGCTTTGTAGTCTTCGGCTTTTTTGATTTCGCCAGATAAAAAGCCAAAACGGGTTTCAAGGGAAGATTTAAGAGAAGCTAACTTGACCTTTTGGGCTTCAAGGAGAGTTTTATTGGTGGAAAGATTCAGGATGTTTTGGTTATAAGAGACGATTAGATTGCGGTCCTGGTTGATGACTGACTGGTACCAGGTATACTGACGGATTAAGGTGGAGGACTGGACACTGGAAAGAAAAATTAACAGCGGATTAAAACGTTTGGTATCGATGTAATAACGGCGGATACGTTCACTCAAAAGCACTTTTTGAACTTCAAGTGATGACTCTTGGTCGACGAGTTGGTTGGTGACGTCAGAAATTTTGGATTCGGTAGCGGTAATTTGGGACTTGGCGTTTTTTATTTTTTGCTGAATATCGGTTGATTCCTGTTTTAAAGGGGCGATAGCTTTTTCCAAATCACTGATTTGTTTGGTAATGGAGGCGATCTGATCATCAATGGAATCGGCGCGGACGGAATGAGGCAGAGACAGGAAAAGTGCCAATAAGTTTAGGCCAAGAATTACTAACAGCTTTGGGATAATTTTGGGCACAAATAATTGTAACATCTGATATACTAAGCTTATGCGGTCAGCGTTTACAATAGGGGCGATAGGATGGGTGTTTTTTTTATCACTACTAATGCCCAAAATTTCGTTAGCTCAAAATTGCGCTGATGGATTTGGATCAGATTGGTTCTGTCGGGGGAAGCCAGAAAACACAACTGGCTGTAACATAGTGGATACGACATTATCGTGCCAAAAATATGCTGGCAGTAACGCGTGCTATTGTGGCAAGAGTGGCGATCCGGGGGTGGTGAAATCGTGGTGTGTAAACGGTAGCCCGGCAGCCAATCCTGATTCGAGCAATCCTCAAGTTTATACGGCAATTGGTTGTGTACCGGCAAGCTTTGACAAAATGATTGAGTGGCTACTCCCCTATTTCTTTGGGATTACCGGGGGGATATCATTTTTAATAATGGTTTACGGCTTTATTTTAATGGCCACGGCCGGGGGCGACCCAAAGGCAGTAGCCGGAGCGCAAGATACAATTACTTCGGCAATTAAAGGCTTGTTTTTGTCGGCTTTTGCTATTTTTATAGTCCGGTTAATCATTTTGGATATTTTGCATATTCCGGGAATAAATTAACTTATGGCAGTACTAGATAATTTGCCTGACTACCCCAGCAACATGACAGTGAATGGGCAAACTTTCAATTTTGCCTTTAAAAACCAGAAGGTGGGCGACATTTTTACGAAATTGCTGCCATATATTTTTGTCGTGGCGGGATTATTAATGCTTCTAATGCTGATCATCGGCGGGATTACCCTGATGACGGCCGGCGGGGACCCGGCCAAAACGAAAGACGGTTATGGCAAGATCACGGCCGGAGTGATTGGGTTTTTGATAATTTTCGTGAGTTTCTTTGTGGTACAACTTTTGGAAGTAATTTTGGGCATTAAAATCTTGTAAAGAATAGTTTATGATGGTTGTAGGAAAAACATATGCCAGCAGAAACAGTGAGTAAAGGACCGGAAGTCCAATCCCAGCCAAGAGGGTTTGAGTCACTTTATGAATTAGCCGTCGATAACAAGTTAACTATCAACAGTAATCCGGAAGTTAAAGGCTTTGGTTATGAAGCTTCTGAGGAGTGGCCAGTGAAAATGGGAGGAAATTTGTCTATTCATCCGGAAGCAGGTGGAAGAACTAAACGTATAATAATTAGCGGAATAAATCCGGAAAGAGATGATAAAGATTACCCGTTGGGTGGTCAAACTTTTTGGGCAAAAACTTTGGCTGGATCAATATTAACTAGTGAAGATACTGGGCGGGTTAATTCCAAGGGTGAAAAGGTTGTATCCATTAGTTATCCGGTTAGTGGTTTGGGTGGTGATGAGTTATCCCATGTAATTGGTATGGAGTTGCCGGTTTCGACGGCTACTGAAATATTAGTGGAGTGTGGTCAGGTTCTGGGGATTACAGATTCAGAAGCGATCAGGGGTACAATGCAACCCTTAGGAGCAGTCTTAAAAGAAAATGGGGTCTGCCAACGCCCGGGTGTTGATGCGATTTTGGAAGGAATGGAAATATACCAATGGCACACAAAAGATGAGCCGAAAGCAGCGGAACCGCCAAAAGCAGAGCCGAAGGCTGGACCGGAACCACAAGCACAACCACAACCACAGCATGAAAAAGCAACGGCAGAAGCGGAAAGCAGCGAAGAAGAAATGGGGAATAATCTTTTTGCCAGTCTGTTGGCAGAAAATAAGAGACTAAAGGAACAGCTGGATGAGGCGAGAAGAAAAGGTTCTAAGGCGCCCAAGGAAAGTGCAGAGAAAGCGAATACAGAAGAGTTAGCCAAAGCTCAAAAGGCCAATGAAGATCTCAGGTCCCAAAATGGGCAATTGAAGACTGAAAGGGATAAAACTCAAACAGCGTTAGCGGAAATGCAGCGGCAGATGGCAGAGATGCAAAATAGGCTAAGGGCAACAGAACAACAGCGGGACCAGGCGCAAAAGGCAATGGCCGAGCAGACCAGTGCCTTGGGTAACTATGCTCATGAAAATGGAGTGCTTAAAGATAGCCTGCAACAAAGGGAAAACTACATTGCAGAAATGGTCAAACGGGCCAAAGAAGGGAATAATCCAGAATTACAAAAGGAGTTAAAGGCGGTCAAAGAAGCGTTGGGGGAAGCAAACCGGGCCGGAGCTAAACGAGAAGAAGCATTGCAAGCGGCTCAAAAGAGAGAGGAGGCAGAACGAAACAAAGCTAATCAGCTGCAAATCGAACGGGACAGGCTGGCTAGTGAAAATAATAACCAAAAATTGGAACTAGAGACCTTAAGGAAAAGTAAGGGGAAAGATCCGGTCACGGAAGCAAAATTAAAAGAGTTAGAATTCCAAGCGCAGGCAAATAAAACCGAGGCAGAACGCGCCAGAGTATTGGCCAGAAATGAAATTACTCGAGCCAATAATGCCGAAGCGCGGGAACGGGCCGCACTATTACAGGTAGAGACATTAAAACGGCAAAAAGGAGACCCGGCAGACAAAATAAAAGCCGAGGCGGCGGAAAGGTCGTTAAAGCAGGTACAAGAAGTGAATGCAGAACAGACAAGAACGATCAAGGAATTGCAAAAGAAACTGGAAGAAGCCGAAAGGCAAAAAGCCAATCCGACGGAAATAAGAAGACTGCGGGAAGAAGTCCAACGGTGGCGAGACCAGCTGACGGAATCACAAAGCCGTGAGCAGCAATTGGCGGCACAGGTACAAGGATTACAAGCCGATAAGATTGATTTACAACGGCAGTTACGGCAAGAGCAAACAAACAGAGGGTTTAGGGCCGGAGCAAGTGCAGGAGCGACGAGTGAGGAGGCAAGATTAGCTGCCGGGGTGGGATTAGACTATTTTGCATCTCTGCCAT
>JAMCSD010000006.1:0-15810 GCA_023380755.1 Patescibacteria group bacterium | reverse complement strand
CTAACTTTTTACTCTTGCAATCGCTGGGTAGTCGTGATGAACGAAAGGCTTATGTAGGAGCAGCCAAAAGAAACCTTAATACACAATGGCACCCAGACAAAACTCCAGACCCAGTAAAACATGCTCGACTAAAAAAGGCCAACGCCACGTTTGATGAACTGGAAAAATTATTGTAATTACTTGCCCATTCTCCGGTCGCGCTGCTGATACCAGTAGATGGCTTTTTCGAGCTCCACTGGAGTAAAGTCGGGCCAAAGGATATCGGTGAAGTAAAGTTCGGCGTAAGACATTTGCCAGAGTAAAAAGTTAGAGAGCCGAAATTCGCCACCGGGACGAATAATCAGATCAGGGTCCGGCTGGCCGGTGGTATAAAGATATTTGGAAACTAATTCTTCGTTAATGTCTTGGGCAGGAATTTTGTCTTTGATGATATTTTGAATGGCAGTAATAATTTCATCCCGGCCACCATAATTTAAGGCGACATTAAAGCGGATGCGTTCGTTATCTAAAACAATATTCGAGCATTTTTTAATGGCAGTTTTGACTTTGAAAGGAAAGGCTTGGAAATTGCCTAGGACAAAAAATTTAATTCCGGAGGTACGGTAGTCTTTGCGCCATTTGTTGAAGATATCAATAAATAGCCCAAAGATGCCGCGGACTTCTTCAACACTGCGTTTGCGCCAGTTCTCGGTAGAGAGGGCATAAACGGTAAGGTGTTTAACGCCAATATCCCGACAATAATTAACAACGTTTTCGAGATTTTTGGCCCCTGCCTGATGGCCTTTAGTTTCCGGCAGACCACGAAGCCGAGCCCAACGGCGATTGCCATCCATAATTATGGCAATATGTTTGGGGAGTTTGTCAGGATCAATCGGCAGATCAGTAACAAAAGGCGACTTTTGCTTAAGTGATGTGACAGTCATATGTATTTAGTCGAGACTTGGAGGAATTATATCCTACTCGGTACTAAAAAACCCCGCGGTGGCGGGGTTTTAGTTGGTCTTTCAAGTTAATAGTGCGTCCCATAAAATCAAGCTAGTTCGTATCAGAAAGGTATTGAGGTCTCCTCCGCCTTGCGGCTTCGGAAGACTAAATGTTTCAACTTTATCAGTTGAAAAATACCTCAAAGGAGGTGATCCATCCGCACCTTCCAGTACGGATACCTTGTTACGACTTAACCCTCATCGCTGGATTTACCTTGGTTCGGCCTAAGGCCAAGCTTTAGGTACCCCCAACTTTGCTGATTTGACGGGCAGTGTGTGCAAGAGGCGAGAACGTATTCACCGCGGTCTGCTGATCCGCGATTACTACCAATTCCGAGTTCGTGCCGGCAGGTTTCAGCCGACAGTCCCAACTGAGGACAGTTTTCAGGATTGGCTCCACCTTGCGGTATTGCGACCCATTGTAACGGTCCATTGTAGGATGTGTGTAGCCCTGGACATAAGCATCATGATGACTTGACGTCGTCCCCTCCTTCCTCCTAACAAAATAATGCTAGGCAGTTTCCTGTGACACGATAACACAGGATGGGGGTTGCGCTCGTTACCTCACTTAAGAGAACAACTCACGTCACGAGCTGACGACAGCCATGCAACAGCTGTGTACCACCCTCGAAGGCCTCCTCATCTCTGAGGCATGCAGGTACATTTCAAACCCAGGTAAGGTTCATCGCTTCGTATCGAATTGAACCACATGCTCCACTGGTTGTGCGCCTCCCCGCCAATTCGTTTGAGTTTCGGCCTTACGGCTATACTCCCCAGGCGGCCTGTTTAACGCGTTAGCTTACATTCCGCAGCAGATGCCACAGAACTAACAGGCAATGTTTACAGCTAGGACTACTCAGGTCTCTAATCTGATTTGCTCCCCTAGCTTTCGTCTCTGAGTGTCAATTAATACCTGGTTACCCGCCTTCGCTCTTGGTGTTCTTTGTAGTATCCACGGATTTTACCCCTACACTACAAATTCCAGTAACCCCGATATAATTCAAGCCTTCCAGTATCCTGCCCCTATCTCCGATTAAGTCGGAGGCTTTAAAACAGGACTTAGAAAACCACCTGCAGACCCTTTACGCCCAATAAAACCGGGTAACGCTTGGAACCTACGTATTACCGCGACTGCTGGCACGTAGTTAGTAGTTCCTTATTCTCCTGGCCTTCATGACCAGAAAAAAGAGGTTTACGATCCGAAGACCTTCATCCCTCACGCGATGTCGCTGCGTCAGACTTTCGTCCATTGCGCAAAATTCCTAACTGCTGCCACCCGTAGGTGTATGGGCCGTGTCTCAGTCCCATTGTGCCGGACTCTCCGCTAAGAGCCGGTAGCCGTCAAAGCCTTGGTGAGCTATTACCTCACCAACTAGCTGGTAGCAAACACGCCGATTTCCAAGCGACTTTTGGTCTTTCCCCCGGAGGGAATATGGGAAATTATCTCGTCTTTCGACGAGCTATGTCCCACTTGGAGGTACGTTCGTGTTCATTACTCACCCGTTCGCCGCTGAACTCACGCATAGCACGAAGAACTCAAACTCGCTCGTAAATAATTTTGTCGTACTCACGCCTTCGGGGATAAACCCCTCAGATGATTCCGTGCGAAAAATTAATTACTTCGCTCGTTTAAATGCTTGGTGCTACACATAAATCCCGCTCGACTTGCATGTCTTAGGCACATCGCCAGCGTTCACCCTGAGCCACGATCAAACTCTTAGTAAACAATCCCCCGAAGGGGTCTGATTTACAAGAAATCAGAAAAAATTTCAATTTAGAAATCCCTTCTGATACGAACTGGCCCGATTTGTGAAACGCACATTAACTTTAAAAGAACAAAGAAAAACCCTCCTTAAGCTAAAGCTTTCGGACGGGCTTTAGTTGAAGCTGACTTAGCTTCAAGTGAAGTAATTATAATACACCTTTTTCCTAATTGCACTAGGCAAATTATTTCGGAAAGAGTGAGAAAATGTGGCCAAAATTAAATCAGTGTTTTGAGATGTTTGTCCGATCATTAGGCAGTTTTCAAAGAGATGATTTTGGTAATTTGGGGTAAGTTAGGAACTTCGCTGTCGGCCGAAGTAATAATGGATTGGTAAAGACGGCAGATATTAACCACTAATTCCTGGTGGCTGGTGTCGAGCTCGGAAAAGATATCGTCAAGCAAGAGAATAGGTTTTTCTTTGGTCCGGGTTTCAATAAAGTCGATTTCAGCCAGCTTAATACCCAAAACGGCCAAGCGCTGCTGGCCGCGACTGCCCCAAGCAGACAGGGACTTATCGGGAGTGGTGGTAAATATGTGGCTCATAAAATGGAAATCGTCAAGATGGGGGCCGCAACTGGTGTAACCACGATCCAGATCGGAAGGATAGTTTCGGGTAAGTTTGTCGGCAGTAATGACTGACTGGTGGTACTCAAGAAAAAGCTTTTGAATCTCGGGATGAGTGGAGGCAGCCCAAAATTGGTTGACATGATTAATAAACTGTTGGCGGTAGGTTCTAATAATTTCGGCATTTTTAATTAAGGATTGGTCCCAGTAAAAAAGCTCGGCTTTTTGGCTTTTGCCGATCCGGACCAAATCAAGCAGTTCATTGCGGTGTTTGAGAGCTTTGTTGTATTGAGCCAGGGCTTGGGCGTAACGCCATTCGGATTGGGTAAAAACTGCATCGAGGCTTTGGCGGCGGCGGCTGGGAGAGCCGGTAACTAAGCGAATGTCGTCGGGCTGAAAAACGACGGACTTGAGGACACCGAGGAAATTTTTTCGAGTCTTAAGATTTTTGTTAATTAAAAAACGCTTTTGGGCAGATTTAACGGGGAGATTGGCATCGGCAATGATTTGAGTTTCTAGTTCGACCAGCTCACTATTTCTATTAAGAGTGCCAACAACGGAAGCGTAGTTACTGCCCCACTTAACTACCTGGGAAAGTTTAGCGGCCCGAAAGCTCTTACCGGTAGATAATAAATAGATAGCTTCCAAGATATTAGTTTTTCCGGTACCATTATTGCCAATAATTAGATTGAATCCTTTATCAAAGGAAAAGCTTTGGTGGGTATAAGAGCGAAAGTTTTCCAAATTTAGGGAAGAAAGATACATACAGTAGTCTACCAGGTGACGGGACAAAGCAGGAAATCGTGGACAAAAACAACCTGGCCGCGGAAAGAAATGGTTTCTTTGGCAATGGTGACCGGCAGATGGGGATCAGTTTCGTGAACATGGTAATCATAGCGCCAGTCGGCCCGAGCGTCGGGATGGCAATCCTGAAAAAGACGGGTTTGCGACCCAAGATCAATGATAAATGCTTTTAGTTGGCTGATGACTGCTTTTTCATCGAGGCTGAGTTTTGATAATTCTTCTTCAGGAAGAACGCCGCCAGCATATAAACGAGTGTAACCCTGCTCCCCAACCCGAACAATTTCCTGGCCGCCGCCAGTGCGGGCGCGAAGCCATTCATCGTGATAGGTCAAGCCTGATTCTTCCAAGTGGCTGGAACGCAGAGGAAAAGAGCCACGAGTGATTTTGGCGGATTCAGTTTGACCACCGTAGCCGGCTAACAAACCATGGGTGAGACCCTGTTCAATATCATTGGTAGACATGGGTAATTATAACACTGGAGAAGGAGAGAAAGGAAGTCCAGCGGGTTGGAGTTGAACCAACTTTAGACAGTTTTACAGACTGTTGCCTAACCGTCCGGCTCCCGCTGGGTTACGCAGAATTATAACAAATTTAAACTGTTTACGATTTTTTCTTTAAGCATGCTTTTCGCATTACCTCCAGATTTTAGATAATTCTCTTCCCTTCGTGCATCAGTAACTGACAAAAATGCTTCATAGTAGATTAACCTTAACGGTCGTCGATTTTTAGTAGAATAAACTAATCCATTACAATGTCTTTTAAATCTAAGTTCCAAATTAGAAGTAAATCCTGTATATAAATTACCATCTTTCAAGCTCTTGAGTATATAGACATAGTACATATTGTTGCCTAATCCCGCCGCTGCGGGACTCCCACTGGTTTACGTGAGATTATACCAAATAAGTTATGATTAAGGGTTTTATTTTTGATGGTTCTCCTTCTATTTTGGTAATAGTTTCTTTATAATGAAATGATGAAACGGATTTATTTGAATGAACAGGCATCGATCCCCATATTGGGATTTGGCACCTGGCAGTTGGCCGGCGAAGCAGCACGAAAACCGCTAGAAGTGGCATTATCGGTCGGTTATCGGCATTTTGACACGGCGGCAGCATACGATAACCACGAGGTATTAGGGGAAGTTTTAAAGCGAAGTGGGTTGAAACGTGAAGAGTTGTTTGTGACCAGTAAAATCTGGAGAGACGACCTGAAGGCACGGGATGTGGTGGCGGCCTGCGAAGAAGCTTTAGAGGAGTTACAAATGCCTTATATTGATTTATATTTGATCCACTGGCCAAATCGAGAAATACCGATAGGTGAAACCTTGGAGGCAATGGGGAAACTTAAAGAAGATGGCTTAATTAAAGCGATTGGGGTATCAAACTTTACGATTCGACACCTGGAAGAAGCGATGAAAACGGGAATTGAGATAAGTAATAATCAGGTGGAATTACACCCGAGCTTTAACCAAAATGAATTAGAAAGTTATTGCGACCGGCACCATATAAGTCTGACAGCGTACTCCCCTGTTGGCCAAGGGCAAGACCTTAAATTGCCGAAAGTTCAGACGTTAGCAAAAAAATATAGCCGAAGTGAATCGGAAATTATTTTAGCGTGGCTCAGACAAAAAAATATTATCGCCATCCCCCGCTCCAAAGACCCAGATCATATTTTGGAAAATTTTAAGTCGCTGGATTTTGACTTGGAAACAGCGGACTTACAATTAATGGAGGATATTCCCCAGGAGAGGCGGATGATTAACCCTTCGTTTGCCGAGTTTGCGGAGTAGCACAAAGCTTTTGGAGTTCGGTGGCAGTACAGTAATAAATAAGTGGTGAATCATTTTCAACTGGTAGGGAGAGGCGCCGAACTTCGGGCAGTTTGAATTGGAAAGTATGAACAAGATGTAAGGCTTCAGCAGCACAAATAAGGGGAGGCCCAATGTGAATTTGGGCGAGGGCGGCAAGATCATCATCGACGCCCCAATGTAAAAGGTGGGTTTCGTCACTATTTAACTCCCAGAAAGGTTGGTAAAGACAAGAATGACCGCGGGTGACAACCCGGCCGGGAGAATGGCGGACTTCAAAAGGAGCTTTATAGCCGTAACGGTAACTACGAGCCCGATCGTAATCAAATTCGATCCGGATAAACTGTTCGGAAGCAATGGCGGTATTATTGTCGATGGCGATTACTTTACTCCGATCTTTAGGTTGGTGCTCATTAATATATTTCACCAAAAGAGGGACATACTCTTGACCGATTGTTTGGGGATGGATGGATTCTTTTTTTAGGCCTGCTTTAATTAGATGCTGCGTAGCCGGAGAGTAGATTTCGTTCATAAGATAATTTATAACGTGATTGTTTGAAGATATAGGCGATGATGTGGTAATTAATTGTAATTTAATAAATAGGGTTGGTGAGATTTAATAGTATTTTGGAGTTTTTTATGTCAATATAATGCTATGCAATGTCCTTATTGTGGCAGTGAGCAACTAGTAACCAGTAATTCCCGAGCAACAGAGAAGGGGCTCGTGACTTGGCGTAGAAAAAAATGCTTACATTGTGGCCAAGTGTTTACGACCAAAGAAAAGATTGATTTGAGCAATTTATTGGTCGTAAAAAAATCAAGGAAAAAGGTGCGGTATCAACGGTGTAAGCTTTATTCGGGAATTTATAACGCCGCGCGGGAGGGAAAACACGCGGACCGAGGGGCAATGGCCGAATTAACTGAACAAATAACTGATCAGGTGGAGGCGGCAATATTGAGACAAGGACAAAAAGTAATCAGTTCACAAAAAATCGGAGAACTGGTGATGGACATTTTAAGCCGACAATATCCGGAATTGTTTTTGACCTATTTTGCTTATTTCCAAGGTGACCGGGGAAAAAGGTTTGTCCGCCAGTTACTAAAAGGTATTTAGTTGATCCCCCAAAGGATATTCAAATTGACGGAAACATCCATCTGGCCGGTGGCAATGGCAGTGGAATCAGCGGCGCCAGCACCCAAGGGGGCAGAAAGGGCTTTCATAGATAAATTGGTATACATGGGCATTGGGGTGACATCATAAACAGTATCGGTAATAGAAACGGGTTTGGCTAAGGAGACACCGGAAAGCTTGGCCAACTCGGTGGCTTTTTGTTGGGCTTTGTTGAAGGCTAGTTCCCGGGCCTGAGAAAAGAGTTTGGTTTTGTCCTCAATATCGAAACTAATGCCGCTTAACTGGACATTATCGATGGTGGAAAGTTCGTCAATAATTTTAGCGGCTTTGGCAGCTTTGTCGTCAATTTTTTTAACCTTAACCGAGAGAGATTCGGAAGCCCGCTGCCCGGTGAGGCGACGGACGTTGTTGGAATAATCATATTCCGGGTAAATATTCAGCCCGGAAGTGGTGATATCGGTATCGGGAATACCGTTGTTTTTAAGGATGGTTCGGGTTTGGGAAATTTTTTGATTGACTTTGTCGAGGGCGTCTTTGGAAGTAGCCGCTAACTCGGAGAAACTGAGGCCAACGGTGGCCATATCGGGCTTGGCCGAAACCTTGCCGTCGCCAGTAACGGAAATAGTGTTAGAAACTTTGCCCGAGGAATCGACAGCACCACCAACAGATTTAATGTAAATGCCGGTACGGGAAGCAAGGAAGATTGAGGCGATGATGGTAACGCAAACAAGGATGACGGGGAGAAGACGGTTAGTTTCAGTCATACTTTTAGTGTACTACGCTGAAGCTTAATCTTCAGCTATCCAGTGAGTGGTTTTACCAAAAATTATCCAACTAAGGTTGATTCTTTTAATATGGATAAGATACTCGCGCAGGAAGGTCAAGGGAGTGATGATTCCGAGAAGAATAAAAATTCGGGAAGAATTAATCAGGGTAATAAATTGTGGGAAAGGAATGGTGAAGAGATAACAATAAAAAAGAATTTCAAAGATATTGGGAAAGAGGAAAAGAAAAAATTCGGAACGAGTGATAAAGAAAAAGAACTGACCAAAAGAGCGAAGAAAAAAGAGATAGAAAAAAATTAAAAAATTAGGACTGTGGTGGTTATATAAAAAGATGATAATGAAAATGTACCAATAATAATCAAGTACTTTATCCCAAAGACTGTAAACGGAACGTTTGAGGCCAGCCCGTTTAAAAATTTCACCATCGATCCAGTCAAGAATAAAGGTGGCAAAAACAGCAATTTCAAAGGAAACAAAAATAACGGGAGCAAAGATCAAGCGCAAGAAAACAACCACGTAAACAAAGCGCATAACTACTTTCATTATATAATTGGTGAGCATGAAAACAATTCGCATCATCTCGTGGAATGTGGCCGGAATGCGGGCCGCGGTCAAAAAGGGGTTGTGGGATTTTATGAACAAAGATGGCGCGGAAATATACTGCTTTCAGGAGACCAAGGCTACGGCGGAACAAGTACCGAGCACACTAGATATGCCCAAAGATTATTTTTCCTATTTTAATTCAGCCAAAAAGGCCGGCTATTCGGGAGTAGCGACTTTTACGCGTTTGAAGCCCAAAGAAATTATTAACGGGATGTCGCTCGACTCGGCTCGGGATGAAAAATTTAATGGTGAAGGCCGAGTGGTGGTGACAAAATTTGAGGAATTTACCTTACTTAACGTTTATTTTCCAAACGGTAAACAGGGATTAGCCAGGCTGGATTATAAAATGGAGTTTTATGATTACTTTTTAAATTACATCAATAAGCTGCGGGACCAGGGGGAAAAAGTAATTTTTTGCGGCGATGTGAATACGGCTCACCGGGAAATTGATTTGGCCCGGCCGAAAGAAAACGAATTGGTATCAGGATTCTTAAAAATCGAGCGGGAATGGATGGATAAATTGGTAAATAACGGCTGGGTAGATACTTTCAGGTGGAGACATCCAGAGGAGGTCACGTATTCCTGGTGGTCACAACGGTCGGGGGCCCGAAAAAGAAATGTCGGCTGGAGAATTGATTACTTCTTTGTGGATGAAAAAATTAAAAATTCAGTAAAGAAGGCTTTTATTTTGGAGGATGTCCTGGGATCGGACCATGCACCGGTAGGGGTGGAGATTGAGATTTAAGACTTAATGAGGATGTGGCGGCTCCCCTCTTTTTTGACCCAGAGGCGGTGAAGACGCCACTCCGGGTCATAAGAAGCTAACAACTGCCAAAAAGCCCGGGAATGGTTGTGATGAGTTAAGTGGGCGGCTTCATGCAGTAAGATATGGCGGAACTGGGCCTCGGGAAAAAAGATGATCTGCCAATTAAAACTCAAATTACCCGAGGCGGAGCAAGAGCCGAAACGGGAGCTTTGATTGCGGACGGTGATGCGGTGAAAGGTAAAATGGTGAATTTTTTGGAGGCGGTAAAGCTCGGTTTTGATGATTTTTAGGGCATATGGGCGGAAATGTTTTTCAAAAACAAGTTTTAGGTGAGTAGAAGAAAGGTTAAGGGTGTGAAGACGGATAAGCTGCTGGTTATCAAGGATAACGACTGAATCCCGATAGGCGGTTTGGATGATAAGGTTATAACGGCGGCCAAGAAGGGAGAGGGTGCGCAGATCAGCCAAGGAGGGCGGCGGAGTAAACCGGAGCCGCTGGCGTTGGATCCAGGCTTCATTGTCATGAATAAATTTATCAATGACAGAAGTGGGAACTAGGCGGGGCGCAGAAACCAAAAGAGTATTTTTGTTGGCCAGACGAAGCCGAAGGGAACGAATCGGCTTTCGGGTAATTTTAATCTCAAGCTTTTCCATTGTATTATTAGGTATGGGTATAGTATATGTCGGAGCCGATCATCGCGGCTACCAGCTGAAGAGCCAGGTGGCGTTGCAGTTGGGAGAATGGGAGTATGAAGTAAAAGATGTGGGAGCGAAAATATATGATCCAGAGGATGATTTTAGTGAAATAGCCTTTAAATTAGCAGAAAAAGTCGCCCAAGAAAAAGGCAGGGGAATTTTAATCTGTGGTTCGGGAATAGGGGTGGCGATTGCGGCCAACAAGGTACCAGGAATAAGAGCCGGACTGTGCATGAACGAAAAACAAGCCCAATTAGCCAGAACTGACGATGATATTAATATTTTGTGCTTATCGGCTGATTTGTGTGATGAAGAACTCAATATGGCAATTATTAGAACATTTTTAGAAACGACTTTTTCATCCGAAGAAAGGTTTATTAGAAGAATTAAAAAGATAAAAACTTATGAATCTTAAAAGTGTGGCTGAAGTGCCGGAAAATTCCCGAGTAATATTGCGAATGGACCTGGACGTACCCATGGAGGGCGGAGTGGTGAGTGACAATAGCCGGTTAGCTAAATCCTTGCCGACACTGAAAATACTTTTGGATAAAAAATGCAAGGTATTAATTATTGGTCACCGCGGCCGGCCAGAAGGTAATGATCCACAATTATCACTAAAACCAGTTTATGCTGAATTAGTGGGAATGTTATCAGAGATACACCCGGCCACCAGTGTGTTTGTGGAAGATATCTTGGCGACCGAAAAGATTGATGCAGCAGTGGACGCCAACGATGTGGTCTTCCTGGAAAATTTGAGGTTTACTAAAAGTGAAGAGGAAAATAGGGAAGCCTTTGGGAATTATCTCGCTTCCTTGGGCGAAGTGTACGTGAACGATGCTTTTGCGGTGGCCCACCGGGCGCATGCTTCGGTAATGCTTCATAAAAAATTGCCGGCATTTTATGGGGTAAGTTTCATTGAGGAAACCAAAAAAATCGAGGCGGTGCTGGTTAATCCACGGCGGCCATTGGTAGTGCTATTAGGCGGAGCAAAAAAAGATAAATTAAATTATTTACCGGGATTGGAAAAGATAGCCGACAAGGTGATAGTGGGGGGAAAATTGCCACAAATGATTTATGAATTAGGATTTATGAAGGGCGAATTAAGTGATCAAAAGTTGTTAGTGGCCAAGCTAAAGGCCGACGGCCTGGATTTATCGGCGGAGGACATTGCTAACTTTAAGGTTTACATTAACTATGCCAAAACAATTGTCTGGGCTGGAGCAATGGGCTATTTTGAATCACCAGAAAACAAAAAAGGGACTGAAGAAATTGCCCAGGCAGTGGCGGCAGCCAAAGCTTACAAAATTGTCGCCGGCGGGGATACCGGAGCGGCAATTAATGCCTTGGGGCTACAAGACAAAATTGATTTTGTGTGTTCGGGCGGCGGGGTGATGCTGGAATTCATTACGCGGGGGAGTCTTCCGGCATGGGAATAGGGATGGGTAAAAGGGAGAGGGTATTAATTTTTAGCGGAGCAGTCTTTTGTGTATTGTTATGGATCTTTCTTTATTCGTCAGTGGATGAGAGTTACCGCTATAAAGAAGTGCCGGTTACCAGTGAGCCAACGGGAATCAATTATCTTCCAAGTGAAGCCCCAACGCCGACAACAATTTTAAGTATTTATGTAAATGACGAACAATTAATCAATTTGTATTATGAGTATTTGTCCAAAAGATATTTTGATAAAGCAGCGGCTTTGTTTGAGCCAACAATGCAGATTACATCGCAAGTATTAGCTAAACGGTATGCCGATATTGGGACAGCAATACCGAGTAAGTTTTCAGAACAAGAAAATAGAACGTATCAATTTTGGGTTGACTACAAAAGTGACAAGGGGGCAAAAAGTAAATATCGCATTACTATGAAAGTTAGTCCGAATAATTTGTTAACAACTCTCAAAACAGAAACCGGAAAATATGATCTAGCGAGCTTCGGATCATTACAAACGTGGATAGAATATTCGAATTCGTATAATTCCTTGTATTTAAATAAGAATGGCAAAACACAAAAACTTGATAATACCCTCGAATTTTCTGGAGAAAGTATGTGGCAGGGGGCAGACCTGAGTGAGCCGCGATTTACCAGCGACGGGCGATTTATTTTCTATTCATTGTACGGCTGGGAATATGAAGAGTTAAGAATATATGATATTGAAACGGGTGCAATCCGAAGATTTCCATCAGCCGTTGGAGGAATCACATGGACTCCAGATAACCGTTATGCCGTCATCTGTGACCGGGATGATTTTGGCGGTCAAGATCATGATTCGATATATAGTTTGCCTGATTTTAAGGAAGTATTTAACCTAACTAAAGCAAATGCGTTTTATAAAAACTACCGCGATATTAAGTGTAGCTTTAACAATGACAGTAAGGAATTTTTCTTTAAATTAGGTGATCCGTGGCCCTTAGATACTCCTCAGCCGGGCAAGGAAACGGTATCGGTCATTTATAATTTGGCTACCAAAAGTTACCGTGAAGAGTAGAATGGAATTATGAAGATTGGGATAAATGGCTTTGGACGGATCGGAACGGTAGTGTTGAGAGCAATCTTGATGGAAAAATACGATGTAGAGGTGGCAGCAATAAATACGAAAGGAGACTTGCCGGTGGAGGCTTATGCCTTGCAGTTTAAATATGATTCTGTTTACGGGCGGATACCCTATCAGGTGAGTTTTGGCGAGCCGGAAAAGGGAGATGAAATCGGCCGGCTGAAGGTGGGCGATCTTTCTATCCCCTTCTTGGGCGAACCAGATGTGAATAAAATTAACTGGCGGAATTACGGAGTAGAGGTAGTGCTGGAGTGTACCGGAGCTTTTACAGACACAAAAGCCTTGGGGCACTTGAAGGGCGGAGCAAAAAAGGTGGTAATATCAGCCCCACCCAAAGATAATAAGATACCGGTCTATATATTGGGAGTCAACGAAAAAAGCTATAAAAAGGAACCATTAATTTCCAATGGATCGTGCACCACCAACTGCGTGGCGCCAATTGTGAAATTATTGGACGAGGCAATCGGATTCCAAGAAGGCATGCTAACAACCGTCCACGCCTACACCACGAACCAAAATATTGTCGATGGCAGCGGCAAGGATGCCCGGCGAGCGCGGGCAGCTGCCATTAATATTGTGCCAACATCGACGGGGGCCGCCGAAGCGGTAGTAGCCGCTTACCCGATGGCCAAGGGGAGATTTGCGGGGTCGGCTATTCGGGTGCCAGTAGTTTGCGGGTCGTATTCTGATCTTACTTTTAAAATGGTGCGCAAAGTGACTGTGGAAGAAATCAACAGTATTTTTGAAGAAGCCAGCGTTTCTCCGGATCTGGTAGGGAAACTAAAAGTATCTTATGACCCATTGGTGAGCAGCGATGTGATAGGGAATAATGCGTCATGTGTAATTGATAGCCGAATGACCAAGGTAGTATCGGATGATATGGTATCGGTCGGGGCTTGGTATGATAATGAATACGGCTATAGTTGCCGGCTAATTGAAATGGCAATGCTGGTTGGCAAGTAATGAAGAAAATAGGAGTGCGGGTAAACAAAGGTCTCTTTGTTAATTAAAGTTGGCACTTGGCTTATTTAAGGCGGTTAGGATCGGAGCGGATACCCAACACCACCGACATTCTGGATGAAAAGGATTATGCCTGGGTGGGGTATAGTTTCCGAAGGGGCGGAATTCCGAGCGGGTGGTCGATGGTGGACGGGGCTTACAAGGCAGCGGAAAGTAAAGAAAAGAAGGAGCGGAAGGGGGTGACGAGTTTTGACGGGATTAGCCTGAGGCAAGACGGCCAAGTGCCAACTTTAATTAACAAAGAGACCTTTGTTTACCCGATAACGAGAACGATTCAAGCAGACTTCGGAAAAGGAAAGGAGTATGTGACGATGGTCCAGCCGTTTTTGGACCATTCACCGCTGGCGGGAATACTGTATTCGCTAAAGATCCCACCAATTAAATCAATTGAGGAAATTAAGGCGGAGGATTATCGAGCGATGGCGGTAGAAATCGGATTATTGAGTAGTATATTAATCGGCATCACAGCCTGGACGATAAGTTCGAGTGTGGCGGTGGGTGTTTTAAGCATGGTGATTTACAGCACCAGCAGCGTGTTTGTGCTGGGGTCCCGATACGCTTTAATTGAGAACATAATGATTCCCCTATTTTTGGGGTGTTTTATAATGCTGCAGTTATTCCTCAAAACGAAAAAATGGTGGTGGCTGGTGCTGGGGGCAATATTGGCAGGACTGACAATAACGACTAAAGAATCAGGCATATTTGTATTGATAGCTGGAGTAGCAACTTTGATGGCACGCGGAGCTACTCGAAAGGAAGGAGTAGTTTTTGGATTAATAACGATGGTGGTGGGATTAGTCTATTACGGGTATGCCTGGTGGCTGGCACCAGGGGTGGTTAAAGAGCTGTTTTTAGACCAAAGCGGCCGAGGGTTTTGGGGATCGCTAAATTTTTTGAGTACTTTGCCGATGCCACGGTTTAGCCACTTCCCGATTGATGGGTATTGGGTGTGGGGTGAATTAGGGATAATTTTATTAGGAATAAAAAAACAGTACCGAGAGCTGGTGATTTGGAGCGGCAGTTATTTGGCAGTGATGCTGGTGATGGGCGGAGCAAATTATTCGTGGTATTACCTACCCCTAGTGCCATTTGTGGTAATTGGAGGCGGCCTGCTTTTAAAGAAGCTGATTTTGGCACCAAATGTCCAAACAGTAGCAGGTTTCTTTTTACTGCCATTGTCGACCAGTTTTTATTGGGGATACATGGTTTACCGGTCCAATGCCGGGGGGCTGCTAACTTACCGGTTAATGCTGGTGGCGCTGATAAGCGGCGGCTGGGTGTGGTGGAAATTCCGAAAAGAAAAAAGGTGGGTTGGGTGGGTATGGTCAGTAGCAATGGTGGTGATAATTTATCAACTATATAAATGGAATATCCAAGGCTTGGAATATATTATAGGCAATTGGGAGAAGCTGCCGGCGAATATGGTACAGTAGGGTGTGCAGATTATTCCAACCGTTTTTGAAAAATATTTTGAGAAGGCGGAAGGACGGATAAAGAAGGTGCGAGAAACGAGCCGATGGATTCAGGTAGATGTGCTGGATAATACCTTTGCCTTTGGAAAAACTTTTGAATTAGAGTTGTTAAACTCAGTGGAAAATAACGAAGAAATTTTGTGGGATATTCATCTCATGGTGAAAGAGCCAATAAAATGGCTGGAAAAATGCTTATTTGTTGGAGCCAGCCGGGTAATCGGCCAGGTAGAAATGATGGCGGACAGAGAACAGTTTGTAGCGAAAGCCAAGGCAGAGGGGCTAGAAGTCGGGTTGGGCTTTGATGTCGACACCGAAATCAGCAGCATTCCCAAAGAAACTGATTTGATACTCCTGATGGCGAGAAAAGCCGGATTTGAGGAGAAATCAATTGATGAGCGAGTGTGTGTCGCGATTTCTTCATTGGTTAGCATGGGAAAGATGGTGGCCATTGATGGCGGAATAACCGCAGAGAATATCCAAGCATTTGAAAAGGCGGGGGTGGAGGCGGTATATTGTGGAAGTCATTATGGGGAGGTCATCCATGCTAACCAATGAAGAAATCGCGACATTACAAAAAAAAGCGACCGAGGCCAGAAAAAGGGCCTTCTCGTTTAAGTCAGGGCATAGTTTTGGGGCCTGCGTACTCACAGAAGCGGGCAACTATTACGAGGGGGTAAACGTGGAGGGAGTAATATCTAGTCTGGGGGTGTGCGCCGAGATGGCAGCCCTGGATCATGCCACCACCCACGGGGAATATAAGTTTAAAGCGATTTGCGTGGCCGATGATAAGCTAACTTATCCGTGCGGAGCTTGCTTACAATATATGACCCAATTTTCCCAGGTAAACGATTATGATTTAGAAA
>JAMCSD010000005.1 GCA_023380755.1 Patescibacteria group bacterium | reverse complement strand
GGCCGAAATAACAATCCGATCAAAATGCCCATATAGAATTTATTCCGAAACAGGTGGTGGATGGTTTGCTTACCAGCAACTGGTAACCCCCATTCTTTCATGAGAGTCATCATTTCGCCTAGGGTTTTAGTTCCGGTAGCCATTAAATCCCAAGCTTTTTTGTAGAGCGGAAAAGTTTGAGGATCCTTAATGGCATAGCCACCCTGGTTAATGTAGCCTGAGGGCACATGGTTGGTAACTAGCCCACTTAGGAACCTGGCCCGCATACCGTTTTTTGTCCGTTCGCTTCTCACATCATTGTCGTGCTGGGCAAAACTGGCCAGGACGGTTTCTAAAAGCTTTTCGGTGGGTGAATTACCGGTTGGCTCGGATGCCGAAATGAGGGCAATATTCATTTCAAAGAACCGTTTTCTTAAGGCTAAATAATCAGAGGTTTGGCGGGATAAGCGGTCAAGCCGATAAACAAATACTGCCTTGATTTCTTTTTTATTCTTTCGACAGAAGTCGAGCATTTTTAGTAGCTCGGGACGACCGATAATAGTTTTAGCTGATTTTCCTTCTTCCCGAAAAACCTCAATAACTTCGTAGCCTTTATATTTTGCATCCCGGCGGCAGATTTCCTCCTGAGTTTTGAGTGAAAAATTTTCGACTTGTTCTTCGGACGAAACCCGTATATAGATTACTGCCTTTTTAAAAAATTGACTGGTATTTGTAAATGGAGCGGTATCCATAAGTTGTTAACCTAGTAACTCAGTAAGCGTTTTACCCTCAAATATTTGTTTCTCAAATTCTTCAAGCCAGTTATCGACAACATATTGAACTTCATTGGCGAGATCAAGAATTTCACTGTCTGTTAGTATGTCGGCTGTTACTCCAAGGATATTTCTCGTTTCCTTGACGATCTTTTCTTGCTGGTCTTGAGAACTTAATAAATGATTGATTTGGTCGTAGATCCCCTGCTGATCTGACTGCAGTTTATCGTGGAAGTTATCTATCGGTAGCAATTCTTTATTGTCCATATCTGTTTTCTGTCACTGTAAATATATTTACAGTATATATAAATATAGTTACAATTGCAAGAGGAAAAATTGTACCCAAAAAGAAGTAATTTTGTCCCCTACGGCTGGGACAAAAATATAGCCAAATTAGCTTTACGGATGTAAAATTGCTGTTACCTTATCCTATATAGATATGTAGGTGGGTACCTAGACAGATTAAGAGCGAACTTAAAAAGCGATAACAGATTATTTTATAAATATTAAATATAAGTTAAAGATAAAAAGTAGTCAGACAAACAAAAAAGATATAAGAAAAACTATGGCCAAAAAAGAAATAACGAAACAAGAACACACTATTCTCTTGCTATTACTAATATTCCGATTTGTGAATAGTAAACAGTTACAGGAATTATTTAAACATAAAGATCATCGACGAATAAATAGTTGGATTAAAGATTTAGAGCTAAAAGGATATTTAGTTCGGGAATATAAACCACGTTTTGGCTATTTGAATAAACCAGCGGTTTGCTATTTAACTGCAAAGGGCAGAGCTTATCTAAAAGAAGTCTACGATTATAGCAATACAGCCTATGTCAAAAGACTAGCTAGAGACAAGAAAGCCTCCACCTCATTTAAGGTTAAGTGCCAATTGGTTGTTGATTGTTATCTGGCGTTTATGAAAAGTAACAGCATATTTGTTGTTGATTACTTAGTTGAAGTGTTGAAAACTGGTAAATTCAGAGAAGCTTCAAATAATGCTACGGAGTTTTTTACTCCGGCTTGTTTTCCACCTTTTGTTTTATTAACTACGATGAAGCCGGATGCTTATATCAGAAAGAGAAGTAAAAAGGGTATTACTAGGGGCTTGATTTATATTATTGATGCATATGTTCCCCGCTTTCTTTTACGGTATCTCGTCAAACATATTTTTGAAGCTTTTGATGAAGAAGAGTGGGAAGATGAACGAAGTTTATCACTCCAAATCTACTTTATTTGTCCTAATCATGTGATTATTACTTACCTAAGAAAATTACTGCCATCCTTTTTAGAAGAGTTCTATAGCAAGAGTCCCCTTCTAATTTACTTAGTAACCAGAAACGAACTTTACCGACTAAAAAGAGGTGAAGTGGAACAGATGAAACGGATTATCTTGTCATCAAGAGATTATTAAGTTTTTCCAAATTTATTTAAATGCGGTCCCGAAGGGACCACTCGAAGAGTGAAAGTAAATTACTTTGAATTGCCCTATGACTTTGGTTATAAAACGCAAAAGGGACTCGCTGAGGAGCCCCTAAGCCGTCGATTTATGATCGTTAACAATCGTAATAGTATATAACTGAAAGTGAACAAATAGCTTATTAGTGAAAGAAAAAGTACTTTAAGGTAGGATGCCTTTGGTTATATACTGTAATTATGTTTTTATTGCTCGCCTTAATAGTATGGCTTTTGACTGTAAAACCGGCGCAGGCGCAATATACCGTTTGGGATACACCGGTAGTGTACTACGATTTTAACGATATGAATGCGGGCAATATTGCCATTAAAGATAAGATCGGCAATAACAATGCCACCATTTATGACAGCGGGACGTCATTGCCGACGATTGATATCGGCAAGTATGGCCAGGGTTTAAAGTTCAATGGGGTAAGTAATTATGCTTCTGCAGCCGACAGCAGCCAATTTTCCCAAACCGGGAGCTTTTCGGTCGAGGCATGGGTGAAGGTAACTTCGGTGGGCACCAGCGGTACCTTTCAGACGGTTGTCAGCAAATGGGACGAAACGACCGACCAACGAAGCTATCGGTTAACGATTAATAATGGTAGCGACAGTCGGGCCTTTCCGCAATTTCAAGTATCGACGGACGGGACGGCGGGTAACATTAAAACCGTCACTGGCCAGACGCAAATTATTGCCAATCAGTGGTATTTACTGCAGGGTTACTATAATGCCTCAACAGGAACCATTTATATTTATGTCAACGGAGTCAGGGAAGGGGCGACAACGAGTGTTGGTAACTCTTTGGCGGACACCACCTCCAACTTTTATTTAGGCACGACCAAAACAGGCGCTTCGTCGTATGCCAATTTTTTGAGTGGAACTATTGATGAAGTCCGGTTAACCAGCGGGGCGAGAGTGGATGGATCTTTGGCATATTCCCAAGAACGGGGTAAACCGTCAGTCAAGCTGGATTTTGATGATGGCTCTGGTTTACAGACAGTAGGGACCTTTGCCCCCTTCGTTAAGGCAGCGTTGGTCAATTTCAGCGGTAATTCTCAATGGGTGGCGGGAGTGAAAAATTATGCCCTCCAATTTACCAGCGCCAGCAGCCAGTATGTGGATTTGGGTAATGCGGCCAAATTCCAACTGGGCGGTTCGTTAACCTTATCGGCGTGGATTAACGTCGCCTCGCTGGGTAACTACGCCATTATCTCCCAACCCAATACCGGCGGTTATACTTTTCAACTGACCAGCGGTGGCGAGTTGAATTTTGGCAGTTTGGGGGGAACGACGGTGACCAGCAGTGGAGCAGGGATTCCAACCAGTACCTGGACCTTTGTGGCAGTGTCTTACGATGGTAGTAATGCTTACTTTTATGTCAATGGCCGACTGGTATCCCAACCGGCGTTAGCCTTGTGGACAGTAACGCCTGGAGCAGTGCTGGTAGGCAAAGCCGGAACGACACCGAACTATTTTAACGGTAAAATGGATCAAGTAATGATTTATCCATATAACCGGACGTTGTTTGAAATCTACAGCGACTTTGCCGGGGGTGCCATCACCTTTGGCAAGAACTATTCGCTTCAGCCCCGGAATGCCCAAAAGAGCTGCCCGACAGGCTTTGTGTGGGTACCAGGCGATCCGCTCTATGGCACCAAGGATTTTTGTGCCATGAAGTATGATGCCAAATGTGCTAATACGTCGGATTTGACCACTGGCATTCAGCCAGCTCATGCTGATGCCTGCTCGGGAGAAAGCGGTGGCGATTACTATGGTACCTACAAAAACAGTGGCTCCGGCTGCGCCTGTAATAGTGGAAATAATAAGCAGATCGTGTCAGTTAAATCCGGTTTTCCCATTGCTTATGTGGCTCAGGACAATGGGACGGCTGATGACGCGAAAAGCTATTGCTCGGGTTTAGGCTGGCATTTGATGACCAACAACGAATGGATGACGATTGTCCGCAACGCCGAAAAGATGGGCAGCAATTGGTGCGACAGCAACGGCACTAACTGTGGCTTTAGCCCGGGACAAAGTGGTAAAAAATTAGTCAGCGGTCACAATGACAATACCAATGAAGCGAGTGCCGGCGGAGATGCTAACAGTGCCATTATTGCCGGGGATGATAGCCAGCCTTGCTATGGGACGACCACTGATGGGTCAAATAACTGCGGTGGGGCCGGGTCACAGCGGCGGACGCTGAATTTATCCAATGGTGAAGTGATCTGGGACATGGGCGGCAATGTCTGGCAATGGACCGATAACACGATTACCGGCCAGCAACCGACGTCGACCTTTGCGGCTAATACCTGGAACTGGAGCGGGTTTACCAGTGATGGGGCGGCTGGTTACTTAACCGGCTTAGGGCCATCGCTTCTCTATGACATGGTGCAGCCATCAAACGCCACCTGGAATGCTAATCAGGGCGTGGGGAGGATTTATCACTACAATGGTAATCCCGGTGGTCCGTTCGCCTGTCTACGGGGCGGGAATTGGGACAGCGGTAGCTACGCCGGTGCGTTCACACTGCATTTGAACGGTAGCCCGAGCTACTCTGGCGGCAATAGCGTTGGATTCCGCTGCGTCGCGCCCCTCGAGTAATGTAGCGTAGCTATCTAACGGCTTTATCTTTTTCATCTAGGATTTGGTTTTTGAATTTCAGTACAGCGCGAAGCGCTGGCCGGCGTGGAAATAAGTAGGTAGGAAAGGGACTACTTATTGACAACTTTTAGTGATTATAGTACCCTATAGGGTAGGAATCCTACCCCATGGAAGACAAAACAACCAAAATAGAAAAACTAGCTATTTCCGGTAAAAAAGTTTTTACCACTCAAGATTTAGCTGCCATCTGGCAAATCCCCGAAAGACGGAGACTAATTGAACTGGTCAAATATTACCTAAGAGAGAAACGATTAACCCCTATCCATAAAGGCATCTATGCTTATGGCACAGACTACACGCCACTGGATATCGCCCAAAAGCTAATGCCATTATCATACATTTCTCTTTATACTACCAGCCAAATGTACGGATTAACCTTTCAGTACTACGAAACTATTTACGCCCTGGCTTTGAAAAGTAAAAAATATACTCTTGGTAAGCAAAGCTATATCTATCACCGAATCAAAGAATCTATCTTTTATAAACAAATGGGATTAGTCAATAATGGCCGGTATATCATTGCCGACAAAGAACGAACCATTACCGACTGTCTCTATGTCTTTCCCGGTTTTGCCTTTGACAACTTACACGGTGTCGATAAGGAAAAATTAGTCAAGTTGGCGGAAATTTATAACAATAAAAGATTGACCAAGGAAGTTACCAAATTGCTAGATCTTATTGATTAAGATAGTCTTATGCTAGACCAACAAAAACATGAGCAAATCCTGAAAAATATCTTAAGAGATATCTACACTACTACCGAGTTAGAAGGTAAATTAGCTTTCAAAGGCGGTACTTGTCTTTATTTATTTTATCAACTAGAGAGGTTTTCGGTTGATCTTGATTTCAATTTACTGGCGAAAGACTTTAATGAAAAATCGGTCAC
This sequence comes from Patescibacteria group bacterium, assembly GCA_023380755.1. GTDB lineage: Bacteria > Patescibacteriota > Microgenomatia > UBA12405 > UBA12405 > JAMCSD01. The sequence continues at coordinate 9,618 of JAMCSD010000005.1, read as the reverse complement.
CAACATATTGACAAAATACATTACTATCAACGACCAAAAGAACAAATACTTCACCTGGTCATGGATCGGCAGTTACGAGAGAGGCCGCCAAAGAGTCAAAATTGAAATTAGCAAAAGGGATTATCCGGATAAGTATGTCAATAAAGATTATTATGGTATCACCATCCCCACCATGGCACCTGATTGTATGTTTGCCCACAAACTGTGTGCGATAACCGACAGGAAAAAACTCCAAAATAGAGATATTTTTGACGCTCATTTTATGTTTGTTAAACAATTTGATATCAACAGCGAAATAATCAAAATTCGTACCGGTAAGTCGGTTAAAGAATATCTTACCTATTTAATTAATTTTATTGAAAAAAATATTAACTCAAATAATGTTTTAGACGGACTAGGTGAACTGTTAAGCGACAGTCAAAAAGACCATATCAAAGCGACTTTAAAAAGAGATATCCTTTTTGATCTTAAATCGTACGCGACCATTCTTTGACAGCCTGGAGAATAAAATTTTCTTTCGTTGGCAGAATCTTTTTGGGTATATAGTATTAGGTATTTGTCCATGATTGATCAGCTGATTGTTTTTCAAAAATTGTATGATTTATATCTTTATACTCATAAATGCGTGATGAAATTTCCCAAAAATCAGAGATTTTTAATCTCGAGTAAATTATTGGAAGCGAATTTAGAAATGCTTCGCCTGACCATTATTGCCAATGCCAAAAGCGACCGAAAGGAAGAACAGAAACAGATCTCGGTATTGCTGGATATTTTTCGGATCAACATTCGGTTGTCCAAAGATTTAAATCTGCTTTCGATTAAGAGATACGCCCACTTCATGCTGCTTATCAATGAGATTGGCCGACTACTATCAGCCTGGAAAAGTGCCCTTATAACTCCTTTGGCATCACAATCCCGTTTATTTTGAGAAGCTTGCGTTCGGTTACTTGGTAATTAGTATCTTTTAAGAATCCACGGAGAGAGTTTTTCGAGGCAACTAATTTTAATTGCAATGTTTTGGCCAGTTGAGGTTGGTTTTGGTTTAACAGTTTTTTGAGTAATTTGACCCGTCGTTTATGTCTCTTTTTAAAACGCCGAACCGTTCGTTTGCGCATGGTGACAGAAGTCGGCTTAAATAAGTATCCGGCAAAGTCAACGCCAAAATCCGCCCGAAAAATGTTATTTTTCTGGGGATGGTAGTCGATTTTTAAATAGTAGTTAATAAAGCCTCTCATTAAAGCCCGCAGATGAAGAAGATATTCCTTATCGGGAGATAGAACTAAAAAGTCATCCATATAGCGGAAATAGTTCTTTTCGCCGATATGTTTGGTCGTAAACATATCAAGGGGGTGTAAATAAAGGTTAGCAAAGAGTTGGCTAGTTAAATTACCAATGGGAATGCCCACTCCCGGTGTTTCGTGATAAGAATTGATAATTGTTGCCAAAAGGGTAATTGTCTCTGGGCAGGAAATCGTTGGCTGTAATAGCTGTAAAAGGATTTGATGGTTGATGTTGGCAAAATAACTCTTGATGTCGCATTTTAGGGCATAGAATTGGCGATGTTTTTGGGATAAATTTTGGTATATCTTAGCCAGATCAGAGCGAAGTAAAAATGGTCCCTTATTTTTCTGACAAGCATAGGAATGGCTGATAAACTGTTTTTGAAAGAGCGGTTCGATAATGTTAAGAATAGCGTGATGGACAACCCGATCAAAACAGTTGGGAGCGGCCACTTGGCGTTTCTTTGGTTCAAAGACGGTGAATTTGGTATAAGGTTTGGGGTAATAAAGATGATTTTTTAGTTTCCAATGAAGTTTGACTAAAATATCTTCGTAATTAAGTTCGATTTTTTGGAAATTGGGATGAAAGCGTTTGCAACGACGAGTCTGGTAGTAGGCTCGCAACAGATTAGTAAAACAAATAATTTCATCATACATGGTCGTAAAAAGATAACAGGGAAGTGTCGACCTTCCCTGTTATGGCTTCTTCGTGTTTCTGTCGAAACAACCGGCTTTAGGCTGGTAATTATTTGTGGCACGGCTTAAGAACGTTACCGTTACTTAAGGTCTGGCCGATAGTATTTACTCGAGGGGCGCGACGCAGCGGAATCCAATGTTATTGTTGCCAGAGTTGCTCGGGCTATTGTTCAAATTCAGTGTGAAAGCACCGGCGTTGCTACCGTTGTTCCAATTCCCGCCCCGTAGAAAGGCGTATAGCCTAAGGCCAATAATAGTGTAGCCGTACTATAATAAAAATTAAAGATGGAGAATACGACAAGCGACCAGAAATTTATCTTAATTGGCGTTGGAATCATCTTTAGCTTGGTTTTTATAATTATTCTTGTCTTTGCCTCTAAGAAGGACCAAAGTAGTTCACCTCAAGCAAATACCTATTTGCAGTTGGATGCCGCTTCGGCCAAACCAGTCAGTGTGGCAAAAGGCAGAGCGTTTCAAGACGATGTATGTAATGTGGCTTTTGGTATGCCGAGCAATTGGGTGCAAATTACTAGAAAATTACCACTACCCCAAGTACCTTTGTCACAGGCAGTCTTTGATGATGGCAGTAAAAAATCCATTTTTTCTTATATTTGCTACAACGATAAATATACATTTAATCAATTTATCGGCGATAGCACTGATTTACGATCAGAACCATTTAAAGTTGGTAGTCTTGAATTTAATCGGGCGGGTAATTTTGTCTATTTTAATAAAAATAATAAACTCATTATCCTGCAAATGTTTTTTACTAAAAACGATATTAATCCTCAGCCGGGGTATGAGGATATATTACAGGCAATATTAACTAGCGTAAAGTAAGGCTGGTATACTATAAATATATTTATGAAAACCAAAAAGGAAACGCTCGATCCGCAAATGGTGTCTCAAATGAGGGAAGCTCGGGAACAAAAGAAAATGACGCAGGAAGAAGTGGCCAAAAAAGCCGGAATGACAGTGACCTTTTATGCGATGATGGAACGAGGCGAAGCTAATCCCTCAGTGGCGAAGTTAAATAAAGTGCTTCAGGTTCTTGGCTTAAAAATTTTGATTAAAAAGGCTTAGTTTAATAGGTTTTTCTTTTTGAGAGTCTTTTTGAGCGTTTGGCTAAATAATTGAAGCATTTGTGAAAAGATGATGGCTTGTTCGTTTGTGGCATTATTGGGATCAATCGATTGTAGAATTTCTAGTACATCGGTTGTGGAGCGGATATCAAGATGATTGACTAAAGCGTAGGTATAGGCTTTTTTAAGCTTTTCTTGGTTCTGGTGAAGCCATTCTTTTGAAAGTTTGTTGTCCATAAGTTGTTGCTTTATTATAGCGTCTCTTCTTGATGATTAAGAAAAAGTTGTCTTAGCTGTTCTAACCATGCTAAAGTGAGTACGAACTGTTTATACGTCGGGCAACAGTGTTGCAGACGATAGAATTCTAATTCTAAATGACCGTTATTGACCAATATCTTCAAAAAATAGAGCCTGCTAAAAGAGAGCAGCTGGAAAGAATTCGGCTGATTGCTAAAAGGGTAGTACCGGAGGCAGAAGAGACAATTTCTTATGGCATGCCCACTTTAAAGCTTAAAGGGAAGGCTTTCTTGGGATTTGACGCCCATAGAAAACATATCGGGATCTACCCCTTTAGTGGGGAAGTTACCAATTTGGTTAAAGACGAACTAACCAAACTTAAGTATAAATTTTCTCCGGGGGCGATTCAGGTGCCGGTTGATAGGCCAATACCCGAAAAATTGTTGCAGGAAATTATTCAGCGCCGTTTGAGTATTGCCTAGGGCAACACAATATTGACAATACCGCAATAAGTGCCACACTGATGGTGTGAGGGATCGTTATTTATGGATTATATTGGTTTCGGTGGTAGCAGTTTTAGCAATATTTTTCGGATTGACTTTATTTTTTCGACAACAGATACCGAAGGTGGAGGAGCCAAAAGTAGTGGTGAAAACGCCGACGGTTCAGGTGACGCCGACTCCCGCTGCTAATCCCTTTGGAGTAAAAACTAATCCGTTTAAAAATGTGAAGACGAACCCATTTGAATGAGATGAAAAAATTTATTTTAGTCAGTGGTTTCATGTTTTTTTTGGCAGCGGCGATAAAACCAGTACAAGCGGTAAGTTTTCCGATCCCCGAGCTGGGTAATTGCCAGAGCAAAAGTGATTGTAAAAGTTATTGTGATAAGCCGGAAAATGTGGCTAAATGCAGTGATTACGGTGTCGCGCATGGACTAATGACCGCCCAGGATGCCCGAAGGGCGAAGGCTATCAGCCAGACCAGTAACGGTCCGGGAGGCTGTAAAGATATGGATAGCTGTAGCTCTTTTTGTGACCGGCCGGAAAATGTGTCTAGCTGCCTGGATTATGCGTCAAAGCATAATTTGATGAGCAGTGATGATTTGGATAAAGCCAGGAAGGTCGCCAGCGTAATAACGGGCGGCGGCAGTACGCCGGGCGGGTGTCGAACTCCGCAATCATGCAAGAGCTATTGTGACAACGATTCCCATCGGGATGAATGTATCGGTTTTGCCCAGAGGGCCGGTCTAATTTCAGCCCAAGAAGCAGCCGGGGTAAACGGCATGGGTGATAAGCTTAAAAACGGCGGTCCCGGGGGGTGCAAAACTAAGGAACAGTGTGCGGCTTATTGCCAGGATCAGGCTCACGGCGAGGAATGCGCTAAGTTTTTTGGTGATAGCGGAGATCACGGCCAGCCGCCGCCAGAGGGTGATAAGAACAAGCCACCCAAAGGTAACGGCGGAGCAGTCTGCTCGACAATCGAGGAGTGCAAAGCTTTTTGTGCCAACCCGGCTAACGCCGAGGCGTGCAAAAACGTAGTGATAAAGGATGGCGGACAATCGGGTCCGGAAAAATCTGGTGATATTGGGAAATTGCGGGATAATTTTGCCCAAATGCCAGAAGAGAGCCAAAATTGTATCCGGCAGACAATCGGGAGTGATAACTACGATTTAATTATGAGCGGACAGATGCCAAAGACAGCCATTAACAGCGATAGTTTACAAAGTTGTTTTGCGCAAGGGGTTCAAGAACACGAACAAAAACTGATGCCAACGAAAAAACCGGATGATTCGGATATGGGCGGCCCGTTGCCGGAGCAGGGACAGCAACAGGAGCAACCAGAAGGGATTCGACCAGCAGCAACGCCAGAAGTAAAAGGGGTATCAACCGGGACAACGTTATGGGAAAAAATAAGAGAGTGGATAGGATTTTAAGGAAAGGTTTTATAATTAAAAAATGGAAGGCTGGCAACTATTAGCTTCACCTTGGTGGGTAAACTTATTGATTTTGATACCGGTTGTTTTATGGTTTGCCTGGAAGAATGGGTTGCAACTGAGTAGAAACCAGTTATTGTTTTCCGCCATTTTTGCCATAGCTTTTGGAGTGACAGAGGCGGTGGTAGTGGTTTATTTACGAAATTTGAGTTTGGCTGGCAGCCAGGCAGAAGTGCTCGCCAGGCAAGGTCGGGTGATGGGGATTGAAGTCGTTCGGGAAGCTTGCACCATCGTCATGCTGGCGGCCGTGGCCATTAATTCTGCCAAGGGGAATCGGGAACGATGGGCTTTGTTTTTGTATTCTTTTGCGCTGTGGGATCTGATGTATTATGCGTGCTTAAAAACTATTATAGGATGGCCAAGCAGTTTGCTGACTGAAGACGTGCTGTTTTTGATACCAGTGTCCTGGACTTCACAGGTCTGGTTTCCAGTTTTAGTGAGTGTTTTAACGGTGGTGGTAGTATTGTGGCGGTCAAGACGCTTACGGTGAGATGGTGGCAAAAGCTGGGGAGATGGGCAGAGAGGGGGTGGCAATGGATGTTTCCGGGAGTGTGTTGGTGGCGTTTTCGATAGCGAGATCACAGAGTTTGAGGATGGTTTCCCCATAGTTATAACCTAACCGTGAAGAAGCGATCACAAAATCGCTATCGGGGGTGATGTCGGGGTTGGGGTTGATATCAATGACATAGGCAGTTTCCCCTTGGACACGAACGTCGACTCGGGTGTAGCCTTGGCAACCGGTAGCAATAATGGCTTGGGAGACTTCGGAATAAAGAGAATCAGGGATGTTGGTGGTTAGTTCGGCGGGCAGACGACGATTACACTGTTTGAAAATACGCGTTTTTCGTTTCCATTTAGCGACATAATCATATATTTGTTGATGATAATCACCGGTGTAGGCATAGTCTTGGCAAACCGGAGGCAGAATTTCGGGGGTGTTGTACCCCCAGGCGGAGACAAAATATTCACAGCCGTTAATAAACTCTTCCACAATTAAGGGTTGTTGGTAGCGTTCGTGCAGGATGGCGGCCCGGGACAATAGGGCATTGGGATTATCAACCACGGACTTGGCGGTGATACCATAAGAGCAATGCTCGTAAGCCGGCTTCAAAATGCAGGGATAGAGTTGCCAATTGGTAATATCCTTATTGTGCGGCTGAAGAACGGTGTAGCGCGGAGTGCTGATGTGAAACTTAGTTAACGTTTTTTTAATCTTAACTTTGTTACCACTGTCGCGAAGGGTTTTGAAGTTATTGCCGGTATAAATAAACTTCATTTTTTCTAGTAGGCGAGGAGCCACATCGTAGCCATACTTTAAGTTGTCGATTTCTTCGACCCAGTTAAAGACAACCACTTCATCAGGGTTAAAAGCGGCCATTTTCTTTTTTAGTTCCAGCGAAGTACTGACCTCAATCACCTGACTGGAGTAACCGGATTGCGACATTTCCTCCTGGACTTTTTTTAGACAATAATTCGAGAGTTCAATCTCTTTTTTGGTCCAACCAGTTGTTGCAGTTGATAAGATAATGATTTTTCTATTTCCTAAGTTATCGAAATAAGCCACTAATTTATTATTAATTGTAGCGGCGATTTGTCAATAACTGATTATGAGACACCATTTGATATTACCTATAATTAGGATATATTAAAGATTTTTAATTTTATGCTTTTTGACAAATACTAATGATATTAAAAATATTTTGTAGCCCTCGGTGATAGATTGCCTGGATAAAACAAGGAAAAAAATCGTGACCGTAGACGATGAGGAGAGCCAGTAAACCGGTGAAAATGATAATAAAAGTGATGAAATTAGAAAATAATATTCTGGAAAAATTATTTTGTTTGATATTTACTATTAAAAATATAAACGGGAGAAGATTAATGATAATAGCGATGATGGGAGCCAAAACAATGATCAACCAAAGTAAATACGGGCGGCCAAAATAGTTAGCATAAAGAAAGGTATGGGAAATAAAGTAATAAAAAGCACGGTTATAATGAAATAAGTCACCTTGGACTAAGCGGCCGATTAAATCATAAGAAAGTAGGGTAATAAATGGGCTAAGCAGAATTCCACCAAGAAGATGGTAACGGTTAAAATGCAAATAATTGAGAAGACCGTGTTTTTTAATCATAAAAAAATGTTCATTAATAATGTTAAGTATGGTATCGGTGGTCATTTCCAACAAAAACCAGGGTTTAATTTTTCCATAAAGTTTTACCTCATCATGATATAAATCATTAAAAGTGGTCAGCATTTCAGTATTAAATCGTCGCTGATAAGCCGACGGGTAGAGATGAAGAAGATGACGGTAAAAATTGGTAACTTTTTGATTAAGCATAAAGAGGGATGAAGAGTTTTTTCTTTTTGGCTAATTCGACTGCTTCTTTATAACGGATTAACTCTTGAGTAAAGATGTCTCTCCCCTTTTGGGTAAGGCGGTAATATTTTCGGCGGCGATGAGAGGTTTTCACTTCGGCGATAAGTTTGTTTTCCAGAAGGCGTTTAATGGCGCCGTAGAGAGTTCCGGGGCCGAGTTTTATTTTATTAGCAGAATCCAGGGCGACAGTTTTCATGATATCGTAACCGTGACGGTTTTTTGTCGAGAGCGATAAGAGGATATAGAAGATAGCGGGGGTTAGAGGTAAGACATTCATGATTAATGATATATCATTACTTGCTATATCGTCAATAGATATAACAGCTGACGATAGAATGATCGGGAATACTATTTTTATCCCACATTTCTGGTGTATAATGCTTAACAAGAGCTTACTTGTGAAGCACAAGGAAGGCGCAGTGTCCGTAAGTACCTTAACAGCAGTCGACCAAGGAGAGTGAAATGAAAAACATTGATTATTTTAATTTATGGGATAGTCTCTCGAGAGACGAAGAGTATCGGGCTTTGAGTCAAGGCGCCAAAGAGGTGGTTAAGCGTTACGTGGTAATGCTGCCAAGATTGTTGGAGGAGATGCTGGACAAACCAGTTACCTGGGAGAATTTTGCGGCGGCGAGACGAGCGTATATCAATTACTGCCTGGAGAATGGATTTGCTCAAGCGTGGGTCGGTCTAGAGAAGTTGCCAATGGGGGTGTTGCCTGATGCTTATGTTCAGGCGCTAGAGGCGAGTATGCACATGGCCATAAAGGAGCTAGACGGAAACCACGATGATAGAAACAAATTAGATGAGTGCCGGATGGCGGTATTGACTGATCGCCAGGAGCACCGCGGGTGGGGTCCGGAGGCAGTCCGTAAATGGCGAAGCCTACGAATTCGTGATCTGGTGGAGCTTAATCCTAGCGCTCTGGTTAAGATGGGTCGGTTGCATTAGGGCTCAGTGATCCGCCAAGGCGAGAAGAAATTCTTTTTAACCTGGCGGATTTTTTATGGTTGACAGTCTGGCGGTGATTTCGTATAATGCTTGAAAATTAACTAAAAGCGTTGATCCGAAAGGTTGGAATCGGGGAGCTGCGCTGCAAGTCCGCCAGCAGGCGGATGAATAGGCGACGGAGGCCAAACCGTAAAAGATAAGCAACATGTGTCGCATCTGCGGAGCATGTCAAATGAGGATAACTCTAAATTGATATGTTCTCCGGGAGACCGGAGAATTTTTTTAGAGTTGTCAAAAAAAGGTGGCACCACGAGTAAAACTCGTCCTTTGACCCCCGGGTTCCTGGGATTAAAGGACGAGTTTTTTGGTAAATATATATGAAAACTGAAAAAGATAGAGTAGCCGCTATTCGGTTGCAAGGTTATCCATATCATCAGGAGGTGGATGGCAAAGTAATAGATTGTACTGATACGTTGGAGAGATTGGCTCAAAGTTCGGGTTATGAAAGCCGATTGCAAATAACGATTGGACAGTATGGCGATTGCCTTAGGCCGTTAGTGGAGGGTGGTTATTATGGCATTGATGCCAAGTTAAAAAAGGGTGAAGCCCTGACGTATGAAGAAGCCTTTAGCTTGATGACATTTGTTTCGATGGGAGTAAATAAAAAGGTTCATGAACAATTGTCGGGGGTGATAAAAGTGGGGGCGATGGATCAAGATACTATTTTTTATCAATCGATAGCTCTACTGTCGGCTATGTCCGCGAAAGAGGCCTTTGCCGGGTTAACTCCGCCGGAAATTGCGGGAATGACGGCAGCAGCGCTGGAAATTGATACAATCGTGCGGGTACCGGGGGTCGGCGAGACGTACGGAATCGGCGGAATGGGTGGTGACCGGGGTTATCCTAAAAATGGGGAAAATTCAAAACTATTTAGTTTATCTACGTTGGGATCCTTGGTGTTGGCCAACGAAGCAACGGTGCATAAACACCATCGAAAC
>JAMCSD010000004.1 GCA_023380755.1 Patescibacteria group bacterium | reverse complement strand
ATACTTTTCTTTTAAGCCCCGCAAAATCGAAATCGTGTCTTCCACTGTTGGTTCTTTAACCATCACCGGCTGAAATCTCCGTTCTAACGCCGTATCCTTTTCGATGTACTTCCGGTATTCCGCCAGGGTCGTCGCTCCGATCATCCGTAAGGTTCCTCGGGCCAATCCCGGCTTGAGCATGTTACTGGCATCCACCGCCCCTTCCGCGCCGCCGGCGCCGACAATTGTGTGTAATTCGTCCACAAATAAGACAATATGCCCTTCGCTTCGAATCACTTCGTCAATTAAGCTCTTCAGTCTTTCTTCGAATTCACCCCGGTATTTAGCTCCCGCCAAAATCGTTGACATTTCCAAAGTTAACAGTTTTTTATTTTTCAATGATTCCGGCACATCTCCGGCCACAATTCGTTGGGCCAATCCTTCCACTACTGCCGTTTTCCCCACTCCCGGGTCGCCCACCAGCACCGGGTTATTTTTTGTCCTTCGGGACAATACCTGCATCACTCGTCTGATTTCTTCTTCCCGGCCGATCACCGGATCCAGCTTACCCAATCGGGCCAGTTCGGTCAGATCGGTGGTGAATTTTTCCAGGGTTTTATAAGTTGCTTCTTTTGTTTCTGTATCCACGGTTTTCCCTCCGCGTGAACTGATAATCTCATTTCGCAAAGTCCGTTCATCCCAGTAGGCCGAGAGGAGGGGATTCCCCGTCCCCAACAGCCCCCACAATAGCATTTCTTGCGGCACATATACATCCCCCAAATCCTGGCTTTTCCGGATAGCGTCCGCAATAATTCGCTGCAGTTCCATACTTGGCCGCGGTTCACCGCTCATAATCGTTGGCAGATTTTTAAGCCATCTTTGAATTGTATCCTGGTCAATCGGTTTTAGGAGTTCTGCTGCCATTCCTGGCGTATTTTTTAATGCCCACAATAAATGCAATTCTGTAATTTCCGGATTTTTCAATCGGGCCGCTTCCTCCGCCGCTTTGTTTATGGTCTCCGCCGCTAACTGTGTAAACTGAGGTTGTTGCATGCCTAATTTTAATCACCTTAGCAGACTATGTCAACGATTGCTAATGCTTTTTCTTTTATAATCTATAATTAATCTACTATGTCCAAATCACTTTCATCCGCCATTCTTTACCTCGCTTGGCTTCAGGCCTTAGTGGCCACCTTAGGTAGTTTGTTTTTTAGTGAAGTTTTAAAGTTCACCCCTTGTGTTCTTTGTTGGTACCAGCGGATCCTCATGTACCCTCTCGTCCTTATCTTGGCCGTTGGCATTTTGACTAAAGACCGCTTCATCCACCTTTATGTGTTACCCCTTAGTCTTTTGGGTTTTTTCATTGCTCTTTATCATAATCTCCTTTATTTTCGGATTCTTTCCGAAAGAACCGCTCCTTGTACCGTTGGAGTTTCTTGTACCACTCACTTTTTTACTCTTTTTGGCTTCATTACCATTCCTCTACTTTCTTTAACTGCTTTTTCCGTCATTACTCTTTGTCTTTTTCTTTGGGGGAAATTCCATGCCCGCTGAACTAAAAACCCTTACCAAACTCGGTCTCGTCATTTTGCTTCTTTTTGGCACCGGCCTCCTGCTCTTTTCTCTTTTAAGCCGTTCTCCCGCTTCTTCCAACCTTAGTTCCGCCGCCGTTGATCCTGCCAAGCTTGTTCCCACTTGGAGTTACCGCCAGGCGACTTCTTCGGCCACTGTCACCCTGGTTGAATTTGGTGATTTCCAGTGTCCCTCCTGCGCCGCCATATACCCGGCTGTAGAACAGCTTCTCCAAGAAGAATCCGGCCAAATCAACTTTGTTTTTCGCAATTTTCCTCTGCCTCAGCATCCCAACGCCGTGAGTGCCGCCGAAGCTTCCCTGGCTGCCGGCAGCCAGGGTAAATATTGGGAAATGGTTGGTGATCTTTATCAGCACCAGGGTGAGTGGAGCACTCCCGCCAATCCTTTACCGGTTTACCAAAAATATGCCCAAGCCCTCGGTCTCAACCTTTCCCAGTTTAACCAAGATTTATCTTCCCACCGTTTTCTTTCTTTAATTAATGCCGATATTAGCGATGGTAATGCTCTTGGCCTGAGTGCTACTCCTACCTTTTATATCAACAACCGTCTTTTTACTGGCGCCTTAGGCTACTCCGATCTTAAAGCCGCTATCAATGCTGCTGCTCACCCCGCTCCTTAAGCCTCCTTTCAGCTTTTTTGAGTACACTCCCTTTCATATGAAAAATACCCTTCTCTTATCAGTCCTCCTAGTTATTTTAATTGTTGCCGCGGTGGGTGCCAGCCGTGTTTTTGCTCAAACCCCGGCTCCCGCTTTTTCCACCCTGGTTCAGCGGATAGCGCAGCGTTTTGGCCTCAAGGAAAGTGATGTCCAATCAGTTTTTGACCAATATAAAAATGATCTCCAATCCCGCCGCCAGGCCGCTCTTGATTCCCGACTCGACGCTGATGTCAAGAATGGCACTATTACTGCTGCTCAAAAAACTCTTATTGAAAATAAGTTAACGCAGTTGCAGCAGGAGCGCCAAACTGACCGCCAGAATTGGGCTAACCTGACTCCTCAGCAACGCCGTCAAAAACTTCAAAGTGAACACCAAGATCTTCAAAATTGGGCCAGCCAAAACCACCTCAATCTTCAACTTCTTTTTCCCGGTCGGGGCATGAAGTTTGCTCATCCCGGTCGCTGGTTTTAGCGGGTTTGTAGCTTTTTGGCTTCTGCCAGTGCCTTTTTACCATCCTTCACTTCCTGCATAGCCGTTTTGCGTAATCCAAGGTAATTGGCCTGTAGTTTTTTCAGGTCGTCTCCGTTGGTCGGGTTTTCGGGCACCTCCATCGCCTTTAATTGGTTGATTTTTTCCGAGAGGCTATTAATACTTGCCTGGGTGTTGCTGACCAACTCCTTATCCGTCTCTATTGCCAACCGCGTTTTTAGCTGATCTTCTTGCTGCGCTAAATTTTGTACCGTTTTGTTAATGTCTGCTGTTAACTGTTTGCCAATCCGCTTATATAGCCGACTATTTCGCTCCAAAACCCAGACCTCCTTTGTTCCGGCTGTCACCGCCTTCCACCCCGCCAATCGGCTATCCATTAATTGTTTTTGTACCGTGTGCAATTCTCCGACTTCGGTGGGGTTCTCGGGAACTTTTAGAGACTCTAATCTGCTGATTTGTTTTTCTAAATTAGTTATTGCCGCCTGGACCCGGCTGTTATCCATTCCTACCAAAGTATCAATTTGTTTTTTCAAAATATTCTCCCGTTGGCCCAGTTCTGTAATTGCCTTTTCTAGGGCTAATCTTAATTGGTCAACTTGTTTGCCAAAACGGTTCTTGTTCGCTTGGATAGCTATTGCTGGCGTACTTTCCTTGGCTTGTACCTTTAAGGGAAATGCTGCCGTGTATGACAAAAATATGACCACCACTACCAGTGATAAGTCTCTGACAATTTTTTTTCTTTTCATTGGGGAAAATAATGGATAACCGTTTACTTCTAAATACGATTTTATCCCGAGTTTATTACAACCAGCTTGCCCTGATATTTTCCTGGCATTTGCTCTAAAATACACCATGAATAAATTCCTCCTTAGTCTTTGTTTCTTGGTGGCCCTATTTTTCCCGGTCCGCTCTTTTGCCCAGGATGCCTCTTCTGTCGGTGGTAACGCTGAAACCCTTGAAGGCAAAATCACCACTGTTTCCGAAGAAAAAACCATTGAAGTTATGGGCAATAAACAACTTTACCAAAAGTTAGAGATTGCCATTGCCAAAGGTTCGCTGGCTGGCCATACCATTACTGTCGAAAATGGCAACCAACCTCTGGCCAATATCGTCCATTATCAGGTAGGGGATAAAGTTACTGTTATCCGCACTTCCGATCCCGATGGTCACGATGTGTTTGCTGTTAATGACTTTGTCCGCCGCGATAAACTTTTTCTTCTTCTCTTGATTTTTTTAGCTGTTACTCTTTTGGTGGCTCGTTGGAAGGGAGTCAGTTCCTTAATCAGCCTTTCCCTTACTTTCTTAATTATTTTTAAAGTTCTTTTGCCTCTTCTGGCTAATGGTGCCAACCCCATACTGATTGCCCTGATTGCTGCCGTTCTCGTTATTCCGGTAACCTTTTATCTTTCCCACGGCCTCAATCACAAAACTACCGTGGCCATTTTTGGCGCTTGGCTTTCTTTAATTATTACCGGCGCTCTGGCTTTCGTCTTTATTCGTTTTGTTCACCTTTCCGGGTTAGCCTCTGAAGATGCCGCCACCCTCTCCCTTTATAAGCCAGGACTGCTAAATATGCAGGGTCTTCTTTTTGCCGGTATTATTATTGGCGTTTTGGGTATTCTCGACGATATTACCGCCGCCCAAGCTTCTGTCGTCCAGGAATTAAAAACCGCCTCGCCCAAAATTAAAAAGTGGGATCTCTATAAAAAAGCCATGAATGTTGGCCACGACCACATCACTTCCATGGTAAACACCCTAATCCTGGTTTACGCTGGTGCCGCCCTGCCTTTATTACTCATCTTTGTGGACAATCCTCATCCTTTTTCTGAAATTATCAATTATGAATTTATTTCCGAAGAAATTGTTCGCACCCTGGTCGGTGGTATTGGTTTGGTTTTGGCTGTGCCTATTACCACTCTCATTGCCGTCATGATTTTTTCTCAGCGTCGCGCTAAAGAACCCGGGCTCCCCGAGGATGCTCCTTCCGCCCACGTTTAGTGAATTCTTATGAAGCCTGATTCCCGTTTCCTCTTTATTTTGGTCACCATGTTTCTTAATTTTTTGGGTTTCAGCATTATTATTCCCATTTTGCCTTTTTTAGTGGAGCGTTTTACCCGCTCTTCTACTGAAATTGCTCTTTACGTTGGTCTTTTGCTTTCCGCCTATGCGTTTTGTCAATTTTTAGCCAGTCCCAGTCTGGGAGCTTTAGCGGACCGCTTTGGCCGCCGCCCGGTTTTATTGGCCTCCCTTCTGGGCTCTGTCGTTGGCTACCTTCTCTTAGGTTTTGGCGCTTCTCTGCCGATTCTTTTTTTAGGCCGGATTGTTGATGGCCTTACCGGTGGCAATATCAGCACTGTTTATGCCTACGTTGCCGATATTACCGAGCCCAAAAACCGCGGCCGGGTTTTTGGCCTTCTGGGTGCTGCCGGTGGTTTCGGATTTATGATTGGCCCTGCCTTAGGCGGCTTTTTGTCCAATATTTCTATCGTCACCCCTCTTTTTGTGGCTGCCGCGGTTACTCTGGTTAATTTTCTCTGGGGTTATTTAGTCCTTCCCGAAAGTCTTTCGCCCGAGCATGCCACTGCCGAGATTAATCTCGCCCATCTTAATCCTATTGCCCAATTTAATCACATTTTAAATCATTCCCTCCTTTCCAAATTATTTATTGCTGCCTTTATTTTCTTTTTTGCTCTTAATGCCATGTATGGCAATAACTCGGTTTTTTCCAAGGATGTTTTGGGCTGGACTGCCTCCCAAATTGGCCTGCTTCTTTTTGTTGTTGGTATTTTGGACATCATCTCTCAGGGTTTTTTGGTTCGCCAACTTTTGCCTCTCCTTGGCGAAGCCAAACTGGTCATTATTGGTGTTTTTTTGGCCGCCCTCGGCTTTGCTATTTCCTTGCTCACTATTTTTACCGTTTCTCCACTTGTTCTTTATCTTGGTGTCATTCTGCTTAACATCGGCGATGGCCTTTTTGAACCCTCGGCATCTGGCCTTATTTCCACCGCCGTTGGCCCTCGGGAGCAGGGGAGGGTCCAGGGTGCATATCAGGGGCTGCAGTCAGTGGCTCGGGTTTTAGGCCCCTTGTTTTCTGCTTACGTTTACCGCTTCTGGCGCGGCCTCCCTTTCTTGGGCGAGGCTTTTCTGGCTCTGATGTCTTTCTTCTTTTTGTTTTCCCTCTTGCCCCGGCTCCGCGCCCATCAGACTGCTGTTCATGAGAATTAGGGCGTATAATCCTCACTTATGGATCACCATATGTTTGTCCGTCTTCGTTTGGTTATTATTCGTGACGGTCAGCTATTGACCTCTTACACCCGGAAACATAATTTTTATTTTTACATCGGTGGCCACCTTGAATATGGGGAGACCATTGCTGCCGGTTGTGCCCGGGAAATCCGTGAAGAATGTGGCGACGATACCGAATTCACTTTTAAAAAGATCCTTTATATCCGTGATTATTTTGTCTCCAATGAAAACGAGCATAATGTCGAATTATTTATCTTAGGAGAAATTAATAAAGGCCCTGAGCTGGAAGGTCATCACGATCCCCAGCACCCCGATGGTTCGATGTGGCTGTCTTGGCTCGATCTTCAGCATTTGCCCGAAAATCTTTACCCACATACTCTTTCCTCCCAACTTTTAGCCGATTACCAGCAAGGTTTTCCTAATTCCGGTCGGTACGTCGGCGAAATTATATAATCAAACCATGACCACCTTAACTGCTCTTTCCAAAGAAATCGCTGCCATTAAACTCCGCAACGCTCGGGTTGAGGCTGACAAAAAATGGGAAACCAGTTGGGCTCGCCGTTGCCTCATTGCCCTATTAACTTATGCTGTTATGGTCCTTTTTATGATTTCCATCGGTGTCTTCCAGCCCTTTTTAAATGCGATCATTCCCACTCTTGGTTTTGTTCTTTCCACCCTCACCCTGGATAAAGTCAAAAGACTCTGGCTTAAACACGTCTCCAAGTAAAGCGGAGAGAGAGGGACTCGAACCCCCAAGCCCTTGCGGGCGACGACTTTCGAGGTCGTTGCCTTACCAATTCGGCGCATCTCTCCAGATCACTTTATTGTATCAGGTTAAAGATTAGTCACTATTTTCCCCAAATCGCTGCTATCACCTTTCCATACATTTACATCTGCTCCGTCAATTCTTCCCCCAGTAACTCCGATGACTTTCAGCTCAGGCATTCCGTCCCTCATTGCTTTTAATATTATTTGTCCATCTGTACCACCGTACTCCAAAGGACTCAAATTTCCATCTAAAGTCGCCACCTGGATCTTTAAGTCTCTCAATTTTGGAATGGAAGCCAAAGCTTCTTCCCGACTCTTGGCTGTTAAGACTACATCGTGTCCGTCGTCTTCCAATAATCCTGTAATCGTCTTCAGCCAATCTTGACTATCCTCAACTACAAATACTCTTGCTCGTTCTGGCATATAATGTTTTTCTATACGCAGTATACACCTTTGCCATTTCCTCTATTTTTCTTGTGCGCCTACCAGGAATCGAACCTGGATCAACGGTTCCGCAAACCGCTATTCTATCCATTAAACTATGGGCGCATTTTGTTAAATACCCATTTCATCCTTCCGTAGCCTTGGCGAAGGAGGATGGGCGCGTTCTTTGCGATTATACAAGATAATGGGGCGATTTTACAGTTATTTCTTCTATTTTGGCCGATCTTCCAGCGGTAACTTCTTTCCCAGCCACACCGTGGCTTTGTCCACGAATTTTGGCGAAGTCTCTACTAGCGGCAGTTGCCGCAACAAGACCTCCTTCAGCTTATTCTGGTCCAGCCCGTCAATAATCAGGGTTACTTCTCTAGGAAAGCGCAGTTGGGTTTCAAAATTTACCACTATGTTGTCCACCGATTTCCCAAACCAAAACCGGGCCAAATCCGTCCACGGATAAAACACGTCGCTAAAATATACCCCCCGGTTCGTAATCTTATTTTTTACCTTCCCCGGCGGCACGGTTGTCAGCACATATGCCAAAAATAATGCCGACGCTAAGGCCATAATTAAGAAGAACTCCTTTACAAAAATCAAGATCACCGACACCAGTACTAATATCGCTATCGAGGTGATCCAGAAATCCTTATTCATTTGCTTAAAACTTCTTTCCGGCGCTTCCCATTCTACCCAGATTTTTTCTTCACGTAAGTCTTCCAGGGTTTTTTGCAGGGTGGCCAAGTCCACGTCTTCGGGTACGCTGATGGTCTTTTTTGGCATCTATTAGTAACTATAAAGCATAAGTTTTAAATTTGGTATACTTGAAGGCTAAGGGAAGGATGCGGCGAATGGTAAGCCACAGGTTTGCTAAACCTGCGCTCGAAAGGGCTTGGGGGTTCGAGTCCCCCTCCTTCCGCCAACCGTCTCGATTTCTGTTTTTTAATTCCTAAAATTTACTTTGACTTCCACTTCTTGGGCGCCAAAAAAGTTTTTGCAAAATTCTGCCGCTTTGTAAGGTGGATATGCTTTGCAGCTAAAAATATCCAGGTAAGCGGCATTGGTATTATTGGCAAAATGGCCGGAAATTAACGAGGTCTCAATCAATTGAGTCATCGAAAATCCCGAGACCCGCGGGTTATCGCCAAAATCGACGCAGGTGCATTCCCCAAATTTTTTCATCTCAATCAACATCACCAACTCATCCACAAATTGTTTAATTTTTTCCTCACTTCGGATCGTTTCTGGGTTGCATCCTTTTAAGTCCACGCAGGTGGACATCCCCCAAGGATTCTCATTATGGTAACGGTCAACAATTTTTTGGTCTTCCAGTTGATAATCAATTTCTGTCATTTTCCTTCGTAAAAGATAACAGTTTTCATTCTAAGTTTTTTTGCCGGTGATGCAATGTATCAATTTCCATTTGACAAAAATGTTAGAAAGAGTTAACATACTGTTAATTATTTCTAACATATGCGCACCAAAATCAAAGAATTTCGTGCCCGCCACAACTTAACCCAATCGGATTTGGCCGATAAAGTTGGCGTCCGGCGCGAAACCATTGTCTTTTTGGAAGCCGGGAAATATAACCCTTCGCTCCAATTAGCCCATGATGTGGCTAAAGTTCTGGGGACTTCTATTGAAGAATTATTTATTTTTAACTAAAAACTATGATTGGCAATCCGGATTGGTTTACTATTCGCAAATGGGGCGGTTGGGGATTAACCCCCAAAACCTGGCAGGGCTGGGTCTATATCCTGGTGATGGTCCTCCCCCTGGTCTTGGTAACCGCGATTTTCCGCCTCAGCCCTGAAACCATCAAAACAGTCACCCTGGTCTGGGTATCCATCATCATGTTGGACGTCTTTGATATGATGATCCACCTCAAGCGTGATGAGCGCGAAGAGAAACACGAAGCTCTTGCCGAGCGTAATGCTGCCTGGTTCATCGTTTTCATCCTGGCTTTCGGCATGATCATTAAGGCTCTAGTTACTCAAAATCCTGATGCCGTTTTAGACCCGGTAATTTTGACCGCGCTTTTTGGTGGCGTTTTGGTCAAAGCCTTGACCCATTTCTATTTACGCGACAAATAATTCAGATCGTATATTCAAAGTATTTATCGTAGGGGATTGTCCAGGCTACCACCTCTTCCACCGAGGCGTTTTCCATTATTTTTCGGAATAATCGGATGGAGTTCCCGTGAGCTGAAATGGCTATCCCCAAGTCTTTGCCTGTATATTGTTTTTTCAGATCCTCAATAAATGATCCGACGCGTACTTCCACATCGGCAAATGATTCACCGTTATTGGCCTTATCTGCCCACCCTCGGTGCCATTTATCAAATTGTTCTTGGCCGTACTTTTCGATAGTTTCCGCATGGGTGTGTCCTGATAAATCGCCATAAGATCTCTCGATCATTCGGTCATCAACAATTGTCTGCTTACATTCCGGGTGGTACGCCAGCACTTCCTTTAGGGTCTCCGCCGCCCGCGACAGGCGGGTGGTGTAGGCCAAGTCAATTTTCTTATCTTTGAGCATTACCCCCAAAGCCTTGGCTTGTTCCACTCCTAAGGGTGTCAGTTTAGCATCCAGCCAGCCGGTAAAAGTTTTCGTCAAATTAAATTCTGATTGTCCGTGCCGAAAAAGATAGACCGTTGCCATTATTGTTGCCCTCCTAGTTCTTCTTCAATCCGCATCAACCGGTTGTATTTACACACCCGCTCACCCCGTGTCGGCCCGACTTTAATGTATTCACCCCCCACCGCCACCGCTAAGTCCACCATAAAGGTATCATTCGTTTCCCCGCCGCCCCGATGGGAGGGGACTGACCAGAAATTATTTTCCCGGGCAAGCAAACAGCAGTCGACTGTTTCCGTCAAAGTTCCCGCTTGGTTAAGTTTAATCAAAATTGCCGTCGCTGCCTTCTTTTCAATGGCCTGTTTCCACAATTTTAAAGAAGTCACCGTTAGATCATCGGCAATTAACGGGAATTTACCGTTAATCGCTTCCACCAACTTCGGCCAATTATCCCAGTCAAATTCCGACAGCATATCTTCCCAGCTGACAAAGGGGTATTTATTTATCCACCCTGAATAGAAATTAATTAATTCTTCCGAAGCATATTCTTTCCCTTCCAATTTCAAGGCGTATCGCTTCGTTTCCTCGTTATACAGCTCCGAAGCGGCCGCATCGATTGAAACTCCGGCCTCCATTCCTGGTTTGTATCCGGCTGCTTCAATCGCTTTTACTAGGTATTGAATCGGCGCCTCGTTGCTTTTTATCCCGCCTGGGGCAAAGGCCCCTTCATTACCCACGTTGGTTGAAAAGCCGTCTGCCTTTAAAAGTTTTTTAACTGCCTCATAAATTTCCATTTCCATCCGCACGTTTTCCTTGGCTGGCCGCTCGCCCATAGTTGCCACCATAAATTCTTGCAGATCGGTACTGTTATCGGCATGTTTCCCGCCCTCGATCATCACAATCATTGGTTTGGGTAACTTTATTATTTCTCCTTCAATACCGTAGGTTTTTCTCAAATACCGATATAAAGGCATTTTTTCTTCATTGGCTTCTGCTCTGGCTATCGCCAAAGATACTCCCAACATCGCATTACCCCCTAATCGGCTTTTGTTTTCCGTTCCATCCGCCTTAATCATTGCTTCATCTATTGCCCGTTGGTTGCTGGCTTCTTGTCCGGCCAATAGCTTGGCAATTTCTCCGTTAATATTGGCAATTGCTTTCAACATTCCTTTGCCGTTGTACCGTGATTTATCTCCATCCACCATCACGTAGGCTTCTTTACTTCCCGCTGACGCTCCGTAACTTACCGATGCTTCTCCGGTGGCGCCACTTTCCAGTGTTACCGTCACTTCCAACGACGGCGCTCCGCCGCTGGCTAAAATTTCTCGGGCAAAGACGGATTTGATTTTTGACATGATTTATCGCTAACCACTAAGTATCCTATTATAATCGGATCCGTTCATTTAGTCCCCACTTTGGTGGGTAGAAGTACTCAATTTTTTCTTTGGCAGGCTGATATTTAGTCTTTATTCTGGTGCGATTACTCTTCAATTCCGGGAATTTTACCCGGCAATACTTATCCGTTTCACAAAACAACCCCTGGCAGTCAATGGCGTGCAGTTTTCGCCCCCACAGATCCTGGAAATTAAGCCCCAAGCGTTTAAATTCTTTCTCTTGATTTTCCACCGTCCACATAATTATTTTTTGTTCGTCTTCAAAACTTTCAAAACATTTTCGGATGCCCCGTTTCGCTCCCGGCCCTGCCGCCACAAAATCATTTTCATCATAATTAAAAAGAGGGGAGTAATTCAAATCAATTGCCATTTGATACGCCATAAAATCACCGATCAATGGTAGTTCTTTAAGTATTTCGAACAACTCTTGTAAACTTTTTGCCTCCAAAATTTTTTTGTTAATTTTTTCTTTAAATATTTTTTCCAGGAGTGCTAAATGATTTTCATATTTTTTTTCAAATCCAAAATATTTATTAGCACACAATATAAACGCATTGCCATAAATTACTCCCTTTGCCCGAGAAATTTTAGCCAGCGCTTTAATCAATTTTTCTTTTTTAAAATTATTTTTAGTAATTATCCCGATTTTATTTTCTAATGCCATCCAAGTTTCATTTTTATTCAGTAATCGAAACAGTAATATGCGTAACAATAAATCTTCTTCCCTTAAATTATTATTTTCGTAAATTACTTTTTTAATTAAAAATTGCGACAC
Organism: Patescibacteria group bacterium; assembly: GCA_023380755.1. Classification (GTDB taxonomy): domain Bacteria; phylum Patescibacteriota; class Microgenomatia; order UBA12405; family UBA12405; genus JAMCSD01. Next base: position 24,662 of record JAMCSD010000004.1, on the reverse strand, counting down.
CCGATCTGAGGCCCGATAACTATTGCAAAATTTGTATTCTCGCAAAATCGGGTCCGTGGTTAACGGACAAATTCCTCGCAGTTTATTAAAAAATATCTTTTGTCGTTCTGCCGCTATGTACCAAAATGTCTCCACTATCTCTTGACGTTGTTTCATCCTTAGGTGAGGGGATATCCCAGTTTCCTTTTCAACCATTTTTTCGGCCAAAAATCTTTATATTGTTTAATAATATCCAATTTCGTACTCACCATTAAGTTCCCTTGTTTACTCTCGTCATTCTCCGGAAAATGGCTATCCAGCCATTTTTGATCTACCTTCCGAATGATCTGGATATATTCATCAATATAATAAATTTGCCCGTAGATATCTTCCAAAAATTTAATCATCTTTTGATAATCCAACCCCGCCTGTTTGTAAGCCCACGGCCAATATTCCCAAAAAATTGTTGGCCTATCCCGATATATTATATTTTTCGCGCCCTCCATCACCGCCGGCTCAAATCCTTGGGTATCAATTTTAATTAGCCCGACTCTTTCCAGAATAATTTCGTCCAATTTCACCAGCCTCACCTTTTCTCCGTTCCGTTCTTCTGACCGGAACACCCTGTGGTCGCCTAAATTTTCCCTTGATTTATATAAAGTAATTTCTCCCCCCTTACTGCCCACCGCTGCTTGATAAGCCGCTACGTTGGTCACTGTGTTTTCCGTCAAGTTTTTGACCAGTATTTTATAATTGTCTTTATCCGGTTCAAAGGCATAGACCTTTTTCGCCCTCTTGGACAAAAGTACCGTATCATAGCCAATATTAGCCCCTACATCCGCCGCTGCCCCTTCTTCTTCGGCATATTCCAAAAATAACTTTGTTATATAGGGTTCATATTTATCCAACGCAATCCTTTGGCCAATAAAACGGTCGTTTTTTAAATACCAAAAATAACTGCCTTGAACCTGGCCGCTTTTAATTAAATCCATCCTTATTTGATTCTACTGCTAACTAATTAACTACTTGCGGGATTCGAAACCATAGATATAATATTAGCAGTCAATTTATTAGACTGATAATTATTTATTACTTTCTAACTATATATGGCCAAATCGACTGCACCCATCCTCCCCGTACCCGGTTATTTGTTAGTTCAACCCAAGAAAAAAGAAAAAGTCACTGCTTCTGGCATCGTCTTGCCTGAATCCCACGAAGAAAAACCTCAAGAAGGCGAGGTTTTAGCCGTTGGTGCTGATTTTGTTACTGACTATGGTACCAAAAAAACTGCTCCTTGCACTGTTGGTGATACCGTTGTTTATCGTGAGTGGGGTGGCAAAGAATACAAGGTCAATGATGTCGAATACCTTATCTTAAAGTTCGAAGATATTATGGCAATTGTTAAATAATTATAATTTAACCTAATCTATGGCAAAACAACTCAAATTTGGTCCCGATGCCCGTCAAGCTTTGCTTCGTGGCGTCAATATTCTGGCTGATGCGGTTACTACTACTTTAGGTCCCAAGGGCCGCAATGTCGGTATCGATAAAAAATACGGTGGCCCCACCATTATTCATGATGGCGTTACCGTCGCCAAAGAAATTGAGCTCAAAGATCCCTACGAAAACATGGGCGCCCAGCTTTTAAAAGAAGCCGCTTCCAAAACCAACGATATTGCTGGTGATGGTACTACCACCGCCACACTTTTAGCCCAAGCCATCGTTAATAAAGGTTTACAGAACGTGACTGCTGGCGCCAATCCCATGATTGTCCGCCGCGGGCTGGAAAAGGGCCTTCGGGCTGTCCTGGCGCAAATCGACGCCATGAAAACTGAAATCGATATCAAAGACAAGGAAGAAATTACCCAAGTCGCCACCATTTCTGCCGGCGATACCGAAATCGGCACCAAGATTGCCGATGCCGTTATCAAGGTTGGCCGTGATGGTTTAATTACTGCCGAAGAGGGGAAAGGTTTAGCTATTGAAACCAAAGAAACCTCCGGCATGGAATTTGATCAGGGTTTCTTGTCGGCTTATTTTGCCACCAATACTGAGTCCATGGAAGCGGTCATTAACAACCCCTACATTGTGATTACTGACAAGAAAATCAGTTCTATCCAGGAAATTCTTCCTTTCCTTGAGAAATTATTAAAGCTCACCAAAAACTTTGTCATTATTTCCGAAGATATTGATGGTGAAGCCCTGGCTACCTTGGTTATCAATAAGCTCAAAGGTACCTTTAACGTTTTGGCTGTCAAAGCTCCCGGCTTTGGGGATCGCCGCAAGGCGATGCTCGAAGACATTGCCGTTCTCACTGGTGGTCTGGTAATTTCCGAAGACACTGGTGCCAAGTTCGATTCGGTTGATCCTCAAGAGTATTGTGGTCATGCCGATTCGGTGACTGCCGATAAAGACAAAACTCGGGTGTTGGGCGGTGCTGGCGATAAAGCTGATGTTAACGCTCGCGTCAAGCAGCTGCGGACCCAAATGGACAAATCCACCTCCGACTACGACAAAGAAAAACTTCAAGAACGAATCGCTAAGCTTGTTGGCGGTGCCATTGTCCTCGAAGTTGGCGGTGCTACCGAAGTCGAAATGAAAGAGCGTTTGGAACGGGTCAAGGATGCTATCGATGCCACCAAAGCTGCCGTTGAGGAAGGTATTCTTCCCGGTGGTGGTGTCGCCCTTCTTAAGGCCATGAGTGCCTTGTCTTCGGTCAAAACTGAGTCACCCGAGGAACAGGTTGGTGTTGATATCCTCAAGTTTGCTCTTGAGCAGCCCATCCGCAAATTGGCCTACAATAGCGGTGAAGATAGCGGTTATATTGTCAACAAGATTGTTGACGCCATAGCCAAAGATCCCAAGAGCGATTATGGTTATAATGCCGCCACTGGCGAATTTGGTTCCATGATCAAATTTGGTATTTTAGACCCCGCCAAAGTTACTAAGTCGGCGCTGACTAATGCCGTTTCTGTCGGGACCATGATCCTCACCACGGATGTCCTGATCACCGATGCCCCGGAAAAGAAATCCAGCGTACCCATGATGCCCCAAGGTGGCATGGGCGGTATGGACGGCATGATGTAGTTGAGTCATCGAAACTACCCCGGTGAGGCTTTGCGACACCGGGGTGATGTTTATTTCTCCTCCTCCCGGTAGTCACCGGGAGGATTTTTTGTTACCATGAGCGTACATGTCCGAAGTCTCTTCTTCCGTCGAACTTTTTCCTGCCATCGACCATGCTCCCGTTAGCTCTAACTCCGAATGGGAAATCATGGTTGCTGAACGTACCCATCAGGAAACCTTACACCACGCCCTTGGGGCGACGATTTTACCCCTCCTTAATCCCCGGCTTTCCCACACTACCTTGGAAATTAATCCTTATGAATGCCGCCTCGCCCGGCAGCTTGCCGCCGGTCAGCCACCCCACATCGTTAGCCTGATGGATCTTGATGGCTCAGTTTTTCCTTATCCTTTTACTCCCTACCTTTCCGCTGATGCTCGTCGTACCGACTTTCGGGCTGGTTACCGGTTTATTCATGAAGTTACCCGCGCCTCCGCTGTGGCCGAAATTTTTACTGGCCGCATTCCTGTGGCCGACACGCCGCCTCTTGGCGTACCCGAGGAGCTTTGGGCCTTACTTACCCGCCATTTTCCTTTGATCCGCCCCCGCCATGAGGAGCGCATCGCTCATTTGGGTGACTTTAAGCTCGAAGATAATTGGGTCAGCAAGCTCCATGTCCAAAGTGGCAAAACTTCTGCTGATCCCGTCGCCAATTTTTTGGAGCTGGTTAACAACCTATCCTCTCCTCCTGATCTCGTGTATTACTTTGGTGATGCCGACATTGACCGGACCATGTCTCGCCAGATCCGGCAGTCTTGCCAAACCCCTGTAAAATTCGTCCGTATGGGTAGTTCTTCTCACAAACTCTAGCCTAATGCTTCTCGTAAATTTTATTGTTACAATAGGCCACGTCCTCTTTTGACCCGGTAGTCAAGCGGTTAGACAGCGGTCTGCAAAACCGTTCAGATGGGTTCAACTCCCATCCGGGTCTCACTTCCTGTTTCCTTTATTCTTTGGCTAAATCTTTTATTTTGGAGATCAAATTCTCTCCTTATTTTACTTCCCAGAGTATCGGATAATGATCTGATGTTTTTTCAAACAATGGTCCCCGCAGTACTTCAAAATTAATTGGCTTCACCCTCTGGTTATAAAAACCATAATCCAGACGCAATAAAGGGAAGGGGATGGGGAGAACAAATAATTTACTCGGAATTGTTGGCCGCCTTTTTGGATCTGCATCTTGAAATCCTTGCGCTTTTATTAATGCCGTTCCTTCTCCGCGCATCATTTCAGGTATGGCTCGTTTAAATGTTCTATCCCCAATTACTTTTGCTCCACTGCGCAGCAAGCATTTAGTTGGCCAAGAAAGGTCTTTCCCGTCAATGCTGTTAAAATCTCCGATTAAGATTGTCGCTTTTTTGGGGTCGACTAATTGCAGTAAAGCCTTAATTTGGGCTTTTCTTATTTCCTCTTCTACCACTTCCAAATACACCGCAAAAATTTCCCAGGTTTTTTCTTCTTCCCTGATCTCCGTTTTTATTGCTTGGCAGTTATCCAGTCTCACTGTTTGGAATATTACCTGCTCGAAATTAGTCATTACTGTTATTCCACTGTCTGCCTCAAAATTTTTCATTCTCCCATCGTTTAGGTCGATACTAAATACCTTTTGGTAGCCAAAGTGCTCTCCAATTTCCTTCTCAGTAAAAATCCTTTTCCATCTATAGGTGTCAATCAGTGCCACCCAGTCCGCCCTGGCCGACTTCACCGCCGCCGCCAGCTCTGGTAATCTTTTCGGATACATAGCCTCATCAGTGTATGACTTAAATCCTCCACACAAAATGTTATACGACAGCAGTTTCATGGGTTCACTCGCATAAACTGCCTAATTGGGGCGCTAAAAAGAGTTAATGCCCCAAAAATGCTAAACACATGTTCTCCGGTCGGAACCATCATATTTTTCGCTCCCCGCATTGCCGCCGTATCCAGTGGCACCAACTCGTCGCCGAGCATACTTCGGACTGTCATTATATTTTTTAAATCTTCTTCTTCCCATTTATCCTCCCTTTTTTCTAGTCTCGTCACCGACTGCCGAAATGCCCGGCTCTGTTTTAGCGTTCTGTTTTCAAAAATCCGGCTGCGGCGCAGCTGGCTGCAAATCGTCACCACTCGGTTAATTTTATCTCGTCGCACCCCATATGCGTTTAAAGCGGCACTCCCTCCGGCGCTAATCCCCACCAGGGATAATTTATCTTCCTCCACTTGGTCAATTAATTTTAACAGTCGCCTAAATTTTATCCCAAATGGTCGGCCATTTTTCCATTTTGGGTCAAAAACCTGCACTCTAAAACCACTCATTTGCCACCACTTGACGATCGGCCACATCTGCCAGGTGGGATTATTTAGACCCGTAATCATCAACACCCGCCTCTTTGCTTCCATGCTGCTTTATTTTACTGCTGCTTTCTTTTCTCCTCTCTTCTAATAATCTCTCATCCCATTCTTCTCCCTTCCAGCGCAGCAAATCAATATCCGCATCGCACAAACAATATAACACCATTCGGTCCGCTTGCTTTTGGGGCAACTTATCACTGAATTGTTCCACATAATGGGTCAGTACCCTTCGTCTGACTGCTTCATCTTTGTAGCCGCTTACCATTCCCAATAAAGTTTCCTTTGATAGTTTTTCCTGCTTCTCTTCTTTGTGGGTATAAACCCCCTCGCTTTTCAAAATAAGTTGCAGTGTAGTTCCGCTTTCTTGGCTGCATCGGGGGCACAGGTCTCGTGGCGGAAATATTTTTTCCTCACAATTTTGGCATTCTTCTCCGACCAGCCGTCGCAACTGGGCTTGAATTCTCCAAAATCTGGCTACTTCTGGCATTTTATTCCTCTCTAAACTGGTCCTTATGATTTTTTCTGATAACTTCCAAAGTCCAGTATCCCAAATATCCCAAAATACCAATTTCTATTAATGCGGTCAGCACAAACACTGCTCCCACGTTATATTGCCACTGACCGTACCAGAGAATATCCAGTACCGCTCGGGCGGCCAAGTAGGCAGCTGCCGGCGAAATAGCCGTCATGGCCAAGAGTATTACTTGCGACCTATCATGGTGGGCCCGAATCGTCCGTAAAGTTAAAAATGGTTGGTATGTCAATAAATACAAATTACACAGCAGCCCCCAAGCCTGTCGGATTAACAGCAGTCCCGAAATCTTGACTATTTTTTTGCTACGTTTGAGTATTGCCATGATGATCTGAATGCTTTTTTGGCTCTCATTAGCTTTGACTCTACTGCTTTCACTGTCAGCTTTAGGCGGAGAGCAATTTGCTTCATTGATAGCCTGTCTATATATTTAAGTCGGAGCAATTCTCGATATCCTTCGCCCAAATCTTGCATCACTCCCTTGATTTCTTCTTTTAGCTCTTCTTTCAGGCTTTCTTCTTCTGGCCCCAACGCTTTATCCGCGATTTCTTCAAAAACCGGATTCACTGAAAATAGTACTGTTTTTATCCGTTTTTTCCGATAATAATCGATTATTTTATGTTTGGCGATCGAGCAGATCCAGGTAAATTCGGCCGCTCTTCCGTCAAAATAAGGCTGTGAATTGTAAGCCGCCAGTAAAATATCGTTCACTAGCTCTTCGGCATCCTGGACATTGTCCACTCGTGTTGCCACGAATTTTTGCACTCCTAAACGATATTTCTTGTAAAAAGCATCCATGTGGGTACTGTAGCACAAACCAAAAAAAGCTTTATACTAAATTGTGCTCTTCTCTGCCCAAAAGTACCCGGAACTAGTTCGATTATCTTACGAGCTTCGGCTTGATCTCCTCAACCTTATTCACGATGCTGGCGGCGGCCACATCGGCGGCTCGCTGTCTTCGTTGGACCTGATCATTGCCGTTTACTTTGGCGGCCTGCTTAAAAATAATCATTTTATCCTTTCGGCCGGCCATCTTTGCCCGGCCTTGTATGTGGTTTTGGCCCACGCTGGTTTCTTTCCCAAAAATAAACTGTCCACTTATGCCCAGCTTGGCTCCCCGCTTCAGGGGCATGTTTCTTTAGACACCCCGGGAGTTGAGTATGCTTCTGGTGCCCTCGGTCAGGGGCTCTCCTTTGCTTGCGGTCTTGCCGTTGGCGACCGGGACCGGACCACTGTTTGCTTGACTTCTGATGGCGAGCACCAGGAAGGTCAGGTCTGGGAAGCCGCCATGTTTGCTTCCAAGTACCACCTTGGCAACCTCATTAATCTCGTCGACCATAATAAATATCAAATTGACGGTAGTATTCAGGACATCATGCCCCTTGATGATCTAGCTGCTAAGTATCTTCGCTTTGGCTGGACGGTTACCGTCGTTGATGGTCATGATTTCCGTCAAATTGCGACCGCGCTCGAGAAAGCTGCCGATTCTACCTATCCTAATTGTATTATTGCCAACACCATCTTCGGCAAAGGCGTTCGCGCCTTCCAATATGATTATCACTACCACGACATCAAGGTGATGGATGAATCCTTGTACCAGCGAACCGCTGCCGAACTTGAATCAGTTATCAACCGCCTCAATCCCGATTATGGAACCTAATCTGACTTCCCTCCGGCAAGCTTTTGGCCGCACTCTTACCGAATTAGCCAAAACTCACAAAGACATTTATGTCGTCAATGCCGACCTCAAGTCGTCATTGTACTTAACCGATTTTGCCAAAAAATATCCTCGACGTTTTATTGAGTGCGGGGTCGCCGAAGCCAATGCTGCGGCAGTCGCGGCCGGTTTAGCCAAAACGGGCAAGGTTGTTTTTTTGACCTCCTTTGCCTGTTTTTCTCCGGCCATCAATTGGGCGGTTATCAAACAATCGGTTTGTCTAAACGACGCCAATGTCAAAATTATCGGTTCTCATGCCGGCTTAATGTCTGCCGACCTCGGTGCTACCCATCAAATGCTTGAAGATGTGGCCCTCATGCGCTCACTGCCCAATATGGAAGTTTTTGCCCCTCTTGACTCTTCTGAATGTCAGCAGATGGTTAAAGTTTTAGTTCGCAGCCATCATCCTGCCTATCTCCGCCTTGTCCGACCGCCTTCCCCCCAATATTCTTCCTCCCTTCCGTTTACCATCGGCAAATCAGTCGTTTTACAGAAAGGTAAAGACATTACTGTTTGCGGTTATGGCCCCATTCTGACCCAAGCCTTCTCTCTTAAAAAATTCTCCTTGGAAATTATCAACTGTTCTTCCCTTAAGCCTCTCGACCCCAAAACGATCCTTCGCAGCCTCAAAAAAACCAAACGTCTTCTAGTTATTGAAGACCATCAGCGAAATGGTGGTTTAGGTGAAGCTTTAGCCCATTTACTGCTCTCCTCTGGTCTTAAAGTAAAGTTTCGGCACCTTTCTGTTCGGGACACCTTTGGCCAGTCAGCTGCTGATTATCGACAACTTTGGAATTATTATGGATTAGGGCCCGCCCACCTTTTGGAAGCCGCCCGCGCTTTAATGAGCCAAAAATTATGAAAAAATTAATCGACCTGCTCCATGACTACCAATCCCACGGTCAAGCCTTGCCCGCTTTTAACATTGATTCTTTTGAAGTTTACCAGGCTGTCGAGCTGGCTGTCCGTCGCACTAATCTGCCTTGTTTAGTTCAACTTTCTGCTGGTGAAGACGCTTTTATTGGAGCCGAACGCCTCTTTCTGTTAGTCCAAAAAGCTCGCCTCGAAAACTTACCGCTTTATCTTAATATGGACCATGGTGCCGATTGTGCCCGGCTCAAAACCCTCCTTCGCCTGGGCTTCGACATGGTTCATTTTGATGGTTCCAAGCTCGACCTCGCCACCAATCAAATGTTGGCCAAAGACTTAGTCGATTATGCTCATTACTATCACTCTTTAGTCGAGGTTGAATTCGATGCTATCAAACCGACCGAGAGTCCTGATGCCGTTGTCTTGACTGACTCTGTTGCGGCCAAGAAGTTTTTAAGCCTCACCGCTGCGGATTTCCTGGCGGTTTCCATTGGTAATCGTCATGGTGCTGTCGCCGACCGTCCCGAAAATCTCAACTTACCCCAGCTGGCAGCTATCCGCGCCGAGCTCCCCACCAGTTTCTTAACTCTCCATGGCGGTTCCGGTATTCCTCTCGATCAGATTCAAGCCGCCATCAAATCCGGCATTGTTAAGATTAATATCAATACTGACTTGCGTCATGTTTTCAAAACCTCTTTACAACAGCACCTTGCCGGCCTTACTTCTGATAAGCTCTATGACCTTCTCACTCCCGTGATTTCTGACCTGGCGGCCACCATCCAACAAAAGTTAATTAATTTTTCTTTTTCCTAGACGCCTCCTATGTTTACTCATTCATTTGATGTCATTTCCATCGGTGCGGCTACGGTTGATATTTTTGTTAAATCCAACGATTTTTCCGTTTCTCATCAGGAGCTCGTCTTACCTTACTCCGCCAAGACTGAAATCACTCAGAGCTTTATTGGTTCTGGTGGGGGAGCTACTAATTCTGCTGTTGCTTTTGCCCGTTTGGGCCTAAAAAGTGCCGCCGTTTCTTTGGTTGGTAGTGATCCGCTTTCCCATTACGTTTATCAGGATTTGGTTGCCAACCATGTTGATACTTCGCTGATTAGCCAAGAAAAAAACAGCTCTGATTTTTCTGTTGTCCTTATTGCTCCTGATGGCGGCCGTACCATTCTCACCAATCGTGGTTCCACCTGTCTTCAGGAAAAACATCTCGCCTGGTCCTCACTTAAATCCACTCGTTGGCTTTATATTACTTCTCTCGAGGGTAACCTCAATCTTCTCGAAAAAATCATTGGCTTTGCCCGGGAGCATCACCTCAAAATTAGCCTCAATCCCGGCAATCGGGAATTAGCCCAGCCTAAACTGCTCAAGCCCCTTCTGCCTTTTGTCGATTTTTTACTTCTTAATAAAACCGAAGCTCAAACTATTATCCACAGCGATTATTCTGATCCCAATTTTTGGCAAAAATTAAAAGCCCTTGGCTCGCCGATTGTCGCGGTCACCAAAGGCCGTGACGGTGCCCACATCCTAGCCACCCAAGATTATTATTCTCCCATTATTAACACTCAACCTGTTGATGAAACAGGTGCCGGCGACGGCTTCGGCTCTACCTTCGTCGCCGCCCTTATTCATGGTTGTGATTTACCCACCGCGCTTCACTGGGCTATTAAAAATTCGGCTTCCGTGGTTTCCTTCTTAGGTGCCAAGCCTGGTCTGCTAACATTAAAGGAGATCACTCGTCATCCTGCTTATGCTTCCCAAACAAGAAAAAGTCCCAAAACCAAAATCCAAAAAAGATGAAACTGCGGGTAAAACCAAAAAGTCAGCCGATCCCCAAAAACAGCATCTTAATCGCTTATTTGTCATTATTACTCTAGGGCTAACCACCCTGCTTTGCCTTTCCCTTTTCCTTTATCGGGAAATTCATCGCCGGCTTTTAGCCGGTCGTTCTCTATTGCCGACTGTCAATCTCTCTCTTTCCACCCTTTCTGTTCCTCAACTGGCTCCCACTACCAGTCTCGATAGTGAAATTAATCCTCTTATCATTCACAGCCCCGGAGTTTGGTCGATTTATACTGAACTGCGCCCCAATGGTCAGCTGCCTTTTATCTGGTCCCGTAATTTTGATAGTCTCGAAGCCAGTAATCTTTTTGCCGCCCTCTCTTCGGCGGCTCCGTCTACTTCCACTGCCATTGCCACCGCCCTCCCTCAGGATCTTCCCGTCGCCGAAAAAATCGATACCACTAACGGCCTCCTCGCCGCCTACCTCATCCGCCTACCGCAGAAACAGATCTTCCTTATTATTAAAAATACAGACAAATCGCCAGACCTCTCCGTCTACCTTCCGAAGCTCGTCAGCACCATTTATTGGAATCTCGTCGATCGTTAAGGTTCCCCCAACTCAGGGTATAACTCCTTAATTTTTCCCAAAATTAAATCTTTTGCTTCCTCGGTTGTGGATTTTATCGTTGCTCCGGAAGCAGTGGCGTGACCTCCGCCAAACCCGGTGGCTAAGGCAATTTTGGCCACATCCCATTTGTTTGGATCCCGGGTTCGCAAACTGACTCCCACCACCCCTTTATCTTTTTCCGCCATGGCTATTCCCACGTTCCAGCCGCTTACCGATTTCAACACTCCCGATACATAAGCCTTATCGATACTGCCTGCTTCAATTTGTTCCTGTTGTAATTGCTCAAAACTTACCATCGACACTGCTACCTGGTGGGAAAAATAAAGCTTAATATTGTTCAACGCCAAACCTATAAACTTAATCCGGTCAGGTTCATTGTTATTTTCCAGTTCAAAAATAAAACGGGTAAAATCAGGGGCAATTTTAGCTAATTTTTCCGCTGCTCTAAATGTCTTCCAGTTGACCAGCTCATATTTAAACCCTCCGCTATCAGTGTACATCCCGACCATTAAGTTGATGGCCATTTCTTTGGTAATGGGCACTTTCCACCCGGTAAATAAGTCAAACAAGATCTCACTGGTAGCAACTCGTTTCCCGTCAACCAAATTTATTTTTCCAAAACGCGTGTTTAAAGCATGATGATCAATGACTACCGTCATTAACTTGTTGGGAAATTCCACTGTTCCAAAATTGCTGACCCGAGTAATATCCATGGAATCAAGAATAATAAACAGGTCATACTTATCGGTTTCCACCTCATCGTAATGCCACAGCTTAATCTCTCCAAAGCCGGGTAATGATGACAAGTATTTTGGCGGGCTTGAATCGCCTTTAATAAGGTCCACTTCTTTTCCTAATCCCCGCAGCATCCACCACATCGCCAATGCCGCCCCCAGACTGTCTCCGTCTGGGCTGGGGTGGAGATGTAACAGAATCCGCTTGGCTTTTTGAATTTCCTGCCAAATTTCCGCTGCTATCTTTTTATTCATGAATCTATTTTCTCATTCCTCATTCCTAATTCCTAATTCCTGTTATCTAATTGCTCTTTACGGCCTTGGTGTTGGCGTTCCGGTAGGTGTTACTGGGCAGGCCACGTTATTTTCAGTTCCCATCACGAAATATTCATCCCGCCCGCAGATATTTTTTTCTACTATTCCAGCCGGCATCACCCATGGTTTATCCGCCTTATTTTTTAGCAGCTCTGTCATGATTTTGTTCCAGATAGGGGATGCTCCGGTGACTCCCGATGCCACCCAGCTCATTGGCGTACTGTCGTTGTTACCCACCCACGTGGCTACTAAATAATCTGGAGTCCAGCCGATCGTCCAGTTATCCTTTAAATTATTTGTGGTGCCTGTTTTTACCGAGACTGTTTTGCCGTCAATATTTAGTTTTGAATTTAGCCCAAATATTGGTGCCCGGGCATTGTCGTCACTCAGAACCGAATTAATCAAATAAGCATAGACAGGGGCAATTAATTGTTGCCCCTCGTTATTTTTTTGCCATAACACCTTACCGTTAAAATCTTTTATCTGCTCAATGGGATTAATTTCAATTTTGCTGCCCATGTTAGCAAAAATCGAATATGCCTGGGACAAATCTACCATTTTCACCTCATTACTTCCCAGCGCCAGCGACAACCCCCAGCGGCTGCTGTCATTCCAGGAAGTAATCCCCATACTTTGGCCCAACCTGGCCATGTTTTCCACCCCATTTTCTGCCAAGAGTTTTACTGACGGTACATTTAGTGATGAGGCCAAAGCTGTCCGCAAAGTTACCGTCCCCATAAATTTCCCGTTATAATTTTGTGGTGTATAAGGCTTTTGTCCTTTTATCTCATAGGTTATTGGCGAGTCATCTATTGTACTAATCAGCGTCCGCCCCCTTTCTAGAGCCAACAAATAATTTACTGGTTTAATTGATGATCCTGGTTGTCGCAGGGCTGTGGTCACATTATATTTTCCGTCGATATCTGTTGCGTAATAGTCTTTTGATCCGACCATCGCTAAAATACCTCCAGTCCTTACATCCAGAACCAAAGCCGCCCCGTTGCTAATACGCAAATACCGGATTTTATCCACTTCCTCTTTTACAATCCGTTGTGCTTCTTCCTGAATTATTGGATCAATACTGGTCACTACTGTCAATCCGGCCCGGTCTAGATTAGTTAACTGAAAACGGTTCACCAGATAATCTTTGACATAAAACACAAAATGGGGATAGCGCATCACTGTGGCGTCTTCCCGTAAATTTAGTGGTACCTTTTTCAGTCCCTCCGCCTTTTCTGGGGTAATAAATCCCGAGCTTGCCATTTCATCCAATACGTGTCGCTGTCGGGCAAAAGCTAAATCTTTATTCGGGCCATTAGGCGAATAGGTAGTCGGTGCTGCCGGAATTCCTGCTAGGAAAGCCGATTCAGCCATTGTTAATTCCCAGACATTTTTCCCAAAATACCGTAATGACGCCTCTTGCACCCCATAAGTTTCTCCACCATACGATACCTGGTTAAAGTACCGCTCCAAAATTTGATTTTTATCTAATTTCCATTCGACCAAAAAAGCCAACAATACTTCCTTCATCTTTCTCTGCCAAGTTTTTTCTTGACTTAAAAAGACATTTTTTACTAATTGTTGGGTAATGGTGGACCCTCCTCTTAAGCCATTATCTCCGTGGGTTTTAAAGTCATAAATTAACGCTTGAACTACTCCCTTCAGAGACACCCCGGGATGCTGGTAAAAGTCCTTGTCCTCAATGGCAATAGTTGCCCAGACTAGTGATTGGGGAATTTTCGACAGGGGTATCCAGGTCCGATTTTCCCCAGTATAAAATTTATATAGCAATCTCTCGTTGCGGTCTAATAACTTGGTAGACATTGCTGGGGGAATATCAATTTTGGTTACTTGAGGCAGGTCCACTAAAATTTCTCTGTAGAAAAATATCCCTCCTATCGATAAACTCACCAAAATACTAGATAACAACAAATAAATTGCTGCCTTCCGATAGTTAAACGATTTATTAATTCCTTTCTTAACGCCGAACAATACTTTATAAAGCGGCCAGCCCAATACTATTAATCCTCGAACCACCACCCGTAACACCCCCCGAATACTACGAATTACCCGAATTTTCGCCTGCTTCAAAAATCCTCCTTTCATACCCCTGGCCGATTATACTCGTTCTTAGTTGACCATCAAAGGAGCTGGTGTCACCGATGGGTTAACCGGCGGGCAGTCCAGGCACATGATCGAATGAGTCACATCCTCGACCACCAAATGGTCTTGAGGCTCGACGTTGGTTTTTTGCTCTCCCGGTTGTACCGGTAGTCCGGTATCTTTGTCAATTAAAATCGACCGCCTTACCGGTAATTTCTCTGATGGTACCATATCCGGCTTAAAATATTCATAGTGGCTATCACACCCTCCGTCTGGTACTAGTTCTCCAGTTAAGTTACAGACGTTCATCCCCACAATACTCGCTGGTTGGATCCATTTTTGTGCCTCCTTATCCTTTAAGAGGTTATTCATTAGTTTGTTCCAAATCGGCGCCGCCCCGGTCGTCCCTGAAACAATTGAACCCATTTTAGAATTATCATTATTTCCCACCCACACCAAGACCACGTAATCTGGCGTAAATCCTATTGTCCAGTTGTCCCGCATATCGTTGGTTGTGCCTGTTTTTACCGCTACCTCTGGGTGGCCTTTAATTTTCAAAAGCGACCCGGCCCCGAAAACCATTGACCTCGCTCCATCATCCGACAAAATATTTTGAATAATAAAAGCTGTCTCCCGTGATAACACCCGTTTTCCCAACGTGGGAACATATTCATCAACCGTATTACCCTTCTTGTCCACCACCTTTAAGATCGAATGTAAATCTTGCCGGATTCCGGAATTAGCCAATACCCCAAAAGCCACACTCATGTCGGTCATGTGGACTTCACCTCCGCCTAAAGTTAGGGATAAGCCGTAATTTGCCGGATCCTTAAATGTACTAATCCCCATAGCGGATGCCGAAGCAATGAATGTTTCCACCCCCACCAACTTTAATGTTTTTACTGCTGGGATGTTTAACGAATTTCCTAACGATGTCCGTAAGGTTTGCACCCCATGATAAGCATCGCCATAATTACCTGGACAATAATTCTTCAGATTTTCTACCCCAAAGCAGGTTGGTTCATCAATATACACCGATGCTGCCGTCACCTTTCCGGTTTCAATTCCCGTCGCATAATTTAATGGTTTAATTGATGATCCTGGTTGTCGCAGGGCTGTGGTCACATTATATTTTCCATCAATATCATCGGCAAAATAATCCTTTGACCCTACCATAGCCAAAATTTCTCCTGTTTTTGGTGCGGTAATCAATGCCGCTCCATTGCTTACTTTCATTTTCTTCAGTTTTCCCACCTCGCTGGCCACAACTGTTTGGACATAGTTCTGTAAATCCAAATCCAGGCTGGTAGTCACCTTTAGGCCCCCTTGCTCCACCTTCTCTTCTCCATAAGTATTTACCAACTGGTCTTTCACATAAAACACAAAATGTGGGGCCTTAATACTTCCCGAAGACAAGTTATAAACCAGTTTTTCTGCTGACGCTTTATCGTGTTGTTCCTTCGTAATCATTTTCAATTCCTCCATTCTCGTTAAGACCAACTCTTGTCTTTTTTTAGCTAAATCCGGATGCGTAAAAGGGGAGTATAGGGTTGGTGATCCGGGTAAACCGGCTAACAATGCTGCTTCCGCCAAATCCAGATCCTTAGCGTTTTTATTAAAAATACCCCGGGCCGCCGCTTGCACTCCCCACAAAGTGCCTCCATAAGGTGTCTGATTGAAATACATCTCTAAAATTTGATCCTTACTGTACATTAACTCTGTGGCCACGGTTAACACCCCCTCCTTCACCTTTCGGCTCAGCGTTCTTTCTGGTGTAAGTAATCCATTTTTCACCAGTTGTTGAGTTAATGTTGATCCACCTTGCAATCGGCGTAAAAAAATTGTCCGGTAAACACCCCGGACCACACCCAAAAAATCAAATCCTCCATGACTGTAAAACCGGGCATCTTCAATTGCCAGAGTGGCCTTTTTCATATTATCCGGTACATCCGAGAGTTTAATCGGTACCCGATTTTTATCTGAATACATCTCGTAAAGTAATTTCCCATTCCGGTCATAAAGCAATGACGATTCCGGATAATTACCGCTGCTTAGCATTGTCGGGTTCGGCAAATCCCTTAAAATAACCGCCAGTCCGGCCATTCCTCCCAGTATAATTACTCCGGCCCCAATCAGGATTATTTTTCCTAATTTAAAGTGTCTGTTGCGTAATTTTACTGCTTTCTTCTTGATTGAAGTCATCTAATCCTTTTGTTAATTCCGAGTATTTAATTTGGTCAAGATCGATCAAAGATTTAAGTGATTCTACCATTTGCCGGTAGGCCACCCCTGCTTTCGCCAGATTTTGAGTCGATTGGGCTTTTACCTCAGGCTGATTAACTATTTTATCAGTTTCTCGTTGAGAATACCGCAATTTCTCCAAGGCTCCCGTTGCTGCTTCCAAGGCATAAGAACTTTGTTGCGTTTTAATGAGAGCATACATTTCGGCCATCTTTTTATCGGCCAAAAACAATGAAATTCTTGCTTTTTCCGCTGAACTGGAGCTAAAAGTCAGCCACAAATAGTCCCGAATCACCTTTAAGCCATAAAATACGTTTGTTGGTAATGTCGACACCTCCGGCAATTTATATGTTCCATTACTATTTGTCCCGTTGGTCGGATTGGCTAGGGCAATCAGCTGGCTTTTGTTTTTTTCCAGGCCATTTTGTCGGGCTAGAATTGCCAGCGACGTTCGCGATATCGATACAAATAGAATTAACCACGCCAAAGTTACCGCAAATACAGTATATCCAAAGGTAAAGAAGACCTTTTTAAATAACTCAATCACCATCTTATTGTAGCAGTTTTATGCTTAAGGGTAGAAATAGGCTTTGTGTATGCCCACTTCACCCTTGCCGATTCTTCTGCCCATATAAATTCTTTGCCCCGCATAACAAACATCGTTAACAATTTTAGTGACTACATTCTTTTCTTCTTTTTCCTCCTTTATGGTAGCTATAAATCTCGTCTTCTCTTGATAGCCGGTGGCAACATATTGTTTTACCCAATGGTTTACTTGTAAGAACTTTTCATAAGTTTGGTTGTTGTTTAACACTGGAATCATCATTACTAGGTCGACCGCATTCTGTCGTGTTTGCCGTTGTTTGGGCAATAGTATTGCTTTTCTGTCCAGCCAGAGGTTAAAACAAAAAGCATCTGGTTGCTCCTGGTCTCTGTATTTTCGGTGGGGGATTTGTTGTTGCCCCAGCCATCTCTTCAGTTTTAATCTGGTCCACCATAGCTGATGGTGATTGAGTTATTTAAAAAGATCTATATCTTCTTCTTCGTCTGGGTATCCCGCGGCCACCGATCCGGTCACCCCGATCAACAGTATCTCTGGCCAACTTTTTAATTTGTCTGCCAACCTCTTTGCCTTGTCCAATTTTCTAGTCTGCCATTCCGAGTGTTCTGAGTAAAAAGTCATCCCTAGCCTTTTGGCTGTTAAGAGAATTTCTTCCGGAGAATATGTTCGCGGCGACAATAATCGTTGACATAATTCCTCTTTGCTTAACCTTCCCCCAAACCTCGAGGCATATTCCTGCGTTTGTTTGATTGCTTGCTGTAGGGGAGTCATTTATTGGTATAATCAGGGTGATTTTAATGAATTACCCAATAAACAAAAATACCAGAATTTATCGTTTTTGGGAAATGCTTCCCGGCCTCTTTGCCTGGATGATCATTCTCTTCCCTTTATGGGGAGCTATTCTAGTTCCTCGGGTGGTCGGTTACTTTGTTATCGCCTTTCTTGTCTACTGGCTTTATCAGTCTTTTAAATCCTCCTTTTTTGCCCTCAAAGGTTATTTTCAAATTAATAAATCCCAAACTATTGATTGGTTGCGGCGTTTTCAGCAGGAAAAAACGAAAAAATGGCTCGATTACGCCCAAATCAATCACGTTATCATCGTTTCGGCTTATAAAGAACCCAACGAAGTCCTCGAGATGGCTGTCGGCAGCCTGGCTGCTCAAACCCAAATTGATCTTTCCAAGCTCCACGTCGTTATTGCTCTCGAGGCACGGGCTGGCGCTGAAAATAATGACCGCACCGTCCACTATTTCACTGAAAAATACGGCCGCACTTTCGGCCGTTTAATTTTTACTTTCCATCCTCCCGGTCTCCCTGGGGAGATAGCCGGCAAACACAGTAACGAACGGTGGGCTGCCCAGTATTTCAAGAAAAATTTTATTGATACTGGTCAACTTAACCTCAAGTTTCTCACTCTTTCTTCTTGCGACGTTGACACCATTTTTAATCCCCATTATTTTGCTGCCTTGACCTATTTCTTTGCCTCCGATCCTCACCGCTACCTCAAATTCTGGCAATCACCCATTTTTTGGCACCACAATATTGATTTAGTGCCCTTCCCCATCCGCATTATCGGTACTATTGGCAATGTCCTTCATATTGCCAACATTCAGGAACCTGACGGTCTCTTTTTTAATTACTCTTGTTATTCCTCTTCTTACTATTTAATAAATCAGGCTGGTTACTGGGATCCGGACATGATCCCCGAAGATTGGCATATTTTCCTCCAGTCATTTTTTGCCACTGGCGGCCGGGCGATGGTCAACCCCATCTTTTTACCCACCATTGTTGATGCCCCGGATGGTAAAACCTATTTTGATGCCCTCAAAAACCGCTATAACCAATGTCTTCGTCATGCTTGGGGGGCGGTCGACATTGCCTATGCTATCGAACAGGCTCGTCTTCATACTGAAATCCCTTTCCTTACCCGGGCATTGCGTATTTTCAAGCTCATTGAAACCCATTTAATTTGGTCTAGTAATTGGTTTATTCTTACTTTAGGGACCAGCTTACCCGTCCTTCTCAACCCCACCTTTTTTCAAACTTCCCTTGGCTTTAATTTACCCCGGATCTCCAATATTATCTTGACTATTTGTCTTCTTCCGCTGCTCCTCGTCATTTTTCTCGATTGGAAACTTCGGCCAAAAACTCCTCAAAAAAATTTCAAAAGCTTTTTTAAAAACTTACTCCAATGGCCTTTTATGCCGGTGGCCACTCTCACTATGTCAGTACTACCGGGGCTTCATTCCCATACTCGATTGATGTTGGGTAAGCGGCTGGAGTACAAAACTACTGTTAAAAAAGCTTAAAGTTACTGTGTCATAATAAAGCCATGGTCTATCTTGCCGCTTCCCTTTTTCTCTTCTTGCGCCTTCCCACCTTATTCGAACCCTACTGGTATGGTGATGAGGGTATTTACCTCACCCTCGGCCAGGCCATTAAACACGGCCTAACCATTTACCAGCAAATTCATGACAACAAACCGCCGACCTTATATTACTTAGCCGCTCTTGGGGGCACCGTTTTTGGTTTTCGTCTCTTGCTCCTCCTGTGGATGATCCCCACCCTTTATTGTTTTTACCTTCTCGTCCGCCACTTCTTTTCTGGTCGGGCCCGCACTGTCGCTTTCTTTCTTTTTCTTATCCTTTCCTCCATTCCTTTGATTGAAGGCACCATTGCTAATGCCGAAATCTTTATGCTGCTTCCCACCATTGCTGCCTTTTTACTTTTTTTACAGCGGGCTAAAAAGCCTTCCTCTTCTTGGTTTTTATGGATTGGTTTGTTACTTGGTTTTGCCTTTACCATCAAAGTACCGGTTGCTATCGAATTCGCCTTTATTTGTTTTTGGCTCCTCTTAACCAGCCTCCAGAACCTCAAATCCTTGATTCCTAGGTACTTTTTCCTTCTAACTGGTTTTTCTCTACCCATTCTTCTTTGGACTTTCTATTTCTATCTTCATGGGGCTTTAACGCCTTTTTTGAATGCCGCTCTTCTCCAAAATTTTGGCTATCTATCCTCCTGGGCTACCGGCAGTCATACCAGCAGTGTCGCCAGTGGTGGTCTCAGCCAACGGGGGCTTGTCCTTATTGGTGTCTGGATGCTCTTAGCCTTCCTTTTTCTTAAAAAGAAGGTCCATCGTGACGTCCTTTTTGTTGTTGGTTGGTTTACGGCTACTATCTTCGGTGCCCTTCTTTCTGGTCGTCCCTACCCTCATTATTTAATTCAAGTCCTTCCACCTTTCTGTTTGTTAGTGGGTTTCCTTTTTGTCCATCTCAAAAGCAAATTATTAGCCATCCTTAGCCTTCTTGGCCTCCTTATTCTCACCGTCGGCTATCAGTTCTATTATTATCCGGTTGTTCGTTATTACCTCAATTTTTATAGTTATATTTTTCACCTCGAATCTCCCGCTGCCTACCAGGCCTATTTTGGTTCTCGGGTCAACGATAATCAAAATTTAGCTAATTTTCTCCAAGCCTCCACTACTCCTCAGGATCAAATTTTTGTTTGGGGGGATGAGCCTTTCGTTTATGCCGAATCCCGGCGTCTTCCCGTTGGCCGCTTTACTGTCGCGTACCATATCGTTGAATTGAATGCCCAAAAGGAAACCATGGACAAACTTGAAGCCCACCTTCCCAATTTTATTATTACCTATCCTATGGCCAACCGTCCAAAGAAGGGCACCGAAGATTTTATTGATAAATATTATTATTTTGTTCGTGCCTTTGGTGATGCCCAGGTTTATCACCATCGCTCATGACCTTCTTCGAATCACTAAAAAATAATATTGGAAAATTAGGCTTGTTTTGGCAGCAAAAAATCAATAGCCAGTTATTACGCCTTAACCTCATCGTTATCGCCATCCAGCTGGCTTTCCTTATTTATAAATTTAACCAGCTCCCGCCCGAGGTTCCCCTTTTTTATTCTCTCCCCTTTGGTGAAAGTCAGCTTGGCTCCACCTCCCAGTTATTCTTTATTCCCATTTTCTCCATTACTATTGGCTTAATTAATACCGTCTTTGCTGCTCTCTTTGTTGGTAATAAAAGTCTCCTTTCCCGCTCCTTAATCATCTTTTCTTTGATTTACAGCTTATTGTCTTTAATCACGCTTTATCAAATCATCACCCTTATTTCCTAAATGATCATTTTCTTAAGTGCCATTCTCATTTCCTGCCTTTTCTCTTTCCTGATTACCCCCACTACCATTTGGCTCTTCATTCGTCAGGGTTGGGTGGAAGATCCCCGCCTTAAGCGAAAAAAGGTCGACAATGCCACTGCCCTTACCCCTGTTCCTCGGGGTGGCGGTCTCCCCATCTTTTTTAGCCTTCTTTTTACTAGCCTTTTTTTATTGCCGCTCGATAAGCATTTGTTAGGAATTCTTTTGGCTGCCCTCCTGACCTTAATCGTCGGTCTTTGGGACGACCTTCGGGACATTAGCCCCAAATTAAGATTGTTCACTAATGTTTTCGCTGCCGCCATTGTTGTTGCCTCTGGCATTGGGATTGCCTATATTTCTAATCCCTTTGGCGGCATCATCGACTTATCCTTTTTACGCCTCACCTTTAATTTTTTTGGAACCCATTCCTTTTGGGTCCTATCCGGTTTGTTGGCTATCATTTGGTTGGCTTGGTGTATGAATAGTGTTGGTTGGGCCACTGGTGTTGAAGGGCAGCTTCCCGGATTTGCCGCCATCAGTGCCTTTTTTATTGGTCTTTTGGCCATGCGTTTTGCTGACCGGACCCAGCTTCCGGTTATTGTTTTGGCTGGTGCTGTCACTGGCGCTTATCTCGGCTTCTTGCCGTTTAATTTTTATCCCCAAAAAATCATGCCCGGTTACAGTGGTAAAAGTTTGGCTGGATTTTTTTTGGGTCTCTTGGCTATCCTTTCTGGCGCCAAGTTAGCCACAGTCATCTTTGTCTTGGGTGTCCCCATGCTCGATGCCGGGTTTACCATCTTTCGCCGCTTAAAAAATCATCGCTCTATTTTTCAGGGTGATGGTCAGCATCTTCATCATCGCCTTCTCCGCCTTGGCTGGAGCCGGCCGCAAATCGCTCTTACTTATTGGGCTTTTAGTCTCATTTTGGGCTTTATCGCTCTCTTCCTCAATAGTCGTCAGAAATTTTATGTTTTTATTGGCATCGGCCTGCTTTTTTTAGCCTTTATTGCCCGGCTTTCGTCACATAAGCCGATGACACCCACCCGGAAATTGTCGCGTTGACTTTAATTTTTGACCAGCCATTGTTTTCTTCCAGCAAGACGTATTTTTCTCCCGGATTAACTCTGGCAATCTCTTTGCCCGAAGCGGCAGCGGCATCTCGTACTCTCAGCCAGCCTGTTTCCGTCGTTTTGATCGTCACATAGTTCTGGTTCAATTCCTCCGTTGGTGTCGGTGTTGGCGTTGTCGTCACGGTCGGCGTTTCCGGCGCCAGTATCACTTCCGCCACCAATTGGTATCCTGCCACTCCCTTGGCAAAAATAGTTTGGCTCTGGTATCCCGGGTAAGAAATCGTTATTTGTTTGTCGCCTTCTTGAACGTCTTCGATTTTTAATGGTGAGAATCCTTTCATCTCCCCATCAATTGCCACCGCTGCCGAGTTTGGTGCCGCGTTTACTAGCAACCCTGACTTTTGTCCTCCCAGCCGTTCCAGTGTCAGGATATATCCGCTTTGTTGATCCCCCATTTCCCAATCTACCACCGTATCCGAGTAATTTTCCAGCCTAATTTGTTTTTGCCATTCGCTGCCGTCACTTGTCACTAGTTTTAGCTGCATTTCCCCCGGTTTTAAATTATTGTTCCGATATGGGGTCATCCCGGCCTCTTTCCCATCGATATAAACCTTAGCCGGTGGGTTCGACATTATTTCTGCTCCTGAGCGCTGTGGTGCTAAACTGCACCCTCCCAAAATTAATCCTGCTGCAAAAACTAAGGCGATCTTTTTCATGCCGTACGTTATTATAAAACTAGTGAAGACTCTCTTTCTGCCTTTGGTTTTACTCGCCTTAGTTTTTGTCTCTCTTCTGATTTTTCTTTCTTTGAGCTTCCGCTCGAGACTGCTTCTTTCCCCCCATTCCTCATCTTTGCCAATTGCCCTCCTCCCGTCACTTCCGCCGCCGACTCCTACCCCCGAACCTTCTGCTGTCATCGGACTGGTCGGGGATCTTGGATTGGGACGTTTTATTACGGCTAATTCTCGTGCCAAGAAAGATTTTAGTTGGCCTTTTGCCGGAATCAGTCCTTGGCTTCTTGGTAATGACTTCACCTTTGCTAACTTGGAAAGTCCTATTATCGACAATTGTCCTGAAGGTCGGACCGGCACCTTTACTTTTTGTGGCGACCCTCGCTTTCTTCCCTTTTTAAAACAATATAAGTTTGGCTTCACCCTGGCCAATAACCATATCCTCAATTATGGTGCTTCTGGTCTCCAAGCTACCCAAAAATTCTTAACCCTCTACCACATCCCTTATGTTTATTCACCTAGCCCTGACTCCGTCTTCTCCCGTCAAACCATCTCCGGCCTTACCTTCGGCTTCTTAGGTTTTGACTTAATTACCCATCCCTCCACCGACACTGCCACCCTTGTCTCCTTTGTTAAACAATACAAGGCCGGAGTCGATTGGTTAATTGTTTCTCTCCATTGGGGTAACGAGTATTTAAGCACCCCTGAACCCTGGCGGGTGGCCCTGGCCCATCAGTTAATTGACGCTGGCGCCGATATTATTCATGGGTCTCATCCCCACGTCTGGCAGGGGAGTGAAACTTACCGCGGAAAAAAGATTTACTATTCCTTGGGCAATTTTATTTTTGACCAAAATTGGTCCTACAACACTTCCCATACCCAAATAGTTCGCCTTACCCTTTCTAAAACCCACATCTTAAAGGAAGAACTTTTTCCCATTGAAATTCGTGCTAATTCTCAACCTTGGTTAGTGTCATCAGCACCTTCTCCGGACTATCTACGGTAAACACTACATCCTTCTCCTTTTTTTCATAATTCATTCCCTTTTCCAGATCTTGGACCACTTGCCCCCAGTTATCACCAAAAAACACTAGTGGCTCATGATGTCCATGGTTAAATTTAGCCATTTCCCAGGTCATGCCCACCTCCGATAGCGTGCCTACTCCGCCATCAAAAATCACGTAAGCATCAGCCAGCTCTAATAGCTTTTCCAACCGTGCTGGATAACTTTCCATTGTATAAACCCGATCGGCCAATTGCAGGTTTTCTTGATTTGTCCCTTCGTAATTCCCCGGTTCTTTGCTCGGATCCAAAACTACTACTTCCACCACCCCACCCGCTTCCTTGGCCCCCCTTGAAGCGGCCAACATTATTCCCGGTCCTCCGCCGTCAACGACAATAAAACCGTTTTTGGCCAGGAGTTTGGCTACTGCCATTGCTTTCTTAAAATTTTCTCCATCTTCCTTCACCATGGCGTCCCCGAAAAAGGCCACCCGTTTAATCTTCTTATTTGTTTTCATCATCGGTTGAACTCCTTTAGTTTGCCATCAAAGGTCGCACTCTTAAACCGTTCCGGTAATAACTCCGATAATTTTTTAATTTCGTATTTTCCCTCTAAGTCCGACACCACGATTTCTAAATCATAATCGTTTACCTGGGAAAATTGGGTCATATATTGTAAGCAAGCTCCGCACGGATAAGTTAGCTTATCATCGGCCACGCAAATCGCTTTAAACTTATATTCCCCGTGGGTGGTGGAAGTAGTAGTTTTGGATCCGAGCAAAG
>JAMCSD010000003.1 GCA_023380755.1 Patescibacteria group bacterium | reverse complement strand
CTGTCTGCGGTGATCAATCTCCGGCCGGGGCACCTCGGATTTTTAAAATAATCCGCCGCGGCGATCAGGCCACAATTTATTTTGTCCCGGCCCTTCAACCGGTTACCTCTTATTATCTTTCTTATAGCCTCAAGCCGGGAGAGGATCGTTACGGCGTGGAATTCTCTCAAGGCCATTCCACCGGCGCTCTGGCTTATACTGTTAAGCATTTATCTTCCTCTAGAAATTATTACTTCCACCTGCGGGCCGGTAACGGCTGTATGCCCGGGCCTTGGTCCGACTGGTACCCACACAATAATCTGAAAACTACTACCACTATCCAGCCGAAAAAGGTTTCCGGCAACTCCCAACTTCCAACAACGACTGCCACCCCCGCTCCCTTAAAACCAATTTCCGTCTCTACTCCCACCCTTGTACCCCGCTTGTCTCCGACCTCTCGCCCCTCGGTATGGCAAATAATTAAAGCCTTTTTTCTTCACCTATAGTTGTCGGTTCCCCATGCCCGGGTAGCACTATTGTTTCTGAGGGCAAATCCAATATTTTGTCTAGACTTAGCTCCAAGTCATCTTTTGAACTATACGATAAGTCTGTCCGCCCAATTGAATGATAAAACAGGGTATCACCGCTAAATAGCAGTTTTTCTTTCGGCCAATAAAAACCAATACTGCCCGGAGTGTGACCGGGAATTTTGAAGATATGTATTTGGCTTTCCCCGATTTCAAGGATTTCTTTTTGATTTAGGTCGACATCAATTTTTAGCGGCGGCATTTCGATCTTTTGCTTCAACCAATAAGTAGCAGACTGCGCTCCTTTATTCAACAGAAATTCATCTTTCCCGCTGGCCATTATCGGAACTTGGTAGATGAGTTTCACCGCCAAAGCTCCCAGAACATGGTCAAAATGCCCGTGTGTCAGCAGTATTCCTTGGGGGATCAGTTGTTGGGCTGCCAATTCACTGGCAATAAATTCACCATCATCAGCCGGATCGATGACCAACGCCTTCCGGCTTGTCTCCTCCCAAACCAAATAACAATTAGTCGCTAATGGTCCCAGAACCATACTCCTCCACTTTGTCATGATTGATTATATAATTGCATATGAATACCAAAAACTATTGTTACTTTGCATTGTTATTTGGTTCAACATTACTCCTTTCTGCTTGCAGCCCGGTAGCTAAAAAACCCATCACCTTTAGTGATGATTCCACCGATACCGGCGAAATAACGCCGCTGGTTGACGCCAGCGCTAATGCGCCGGTTAATATCACCAAAACTGTTTCTATCAATCAGGAGTTTAAAGTTGCCTACAAAACCTATGATCCCGATGGGATCGGCAACGTTCAAGTCAAAGCCAGGTCCATTAAGGAAATTCCCAACGCCGGCGGCCGTAATGCGGGGGATGGTAAGAAACTGATTCTGGTCGAGATCGCCGTCATGGGTAATGCCAAAAATCAGGGAGAGCCGTCCACTTTTAACCAAATCGGAGATCATCCCTCCCCTCAGTTTGTGATGGTCGACCGGGGCAAGAACCTGTCGACTTCCGAAACAACCTACTTTTCCGATGCCTTTACTGGTGACAAAAACCTGTTTGAACTATCAAAAATTACCTTAGATCACGAACAATGGGTTAATACAGCTATTGTTTTTGAAGTCGACAAAGCTTATAATCCAGATTTAGCTTTCCGGTTTACTAACCCCGAGGGTAAAACTGAATTTTATGCCATCCAACCGAGCACCAAATAAAAGATTATTTATCGGCAGCCTCCCTTACAGAATGAGCGAGGGGGAGTTGTTGACGCTCTTCGTCCCTTTTGGGCGGATAGTTTCTTTGCGGATTATGCGTAACCGTTGGGGCCGCAGCCGGGGATTGGGTTTTGTCGAGTACGACACTTTGGAATCAGCCGTCGCTGCCAAAGATAAAATGCATGGTCACAAACTCGAGGATCGCAGTATCATCGTCGACTATGCCGAACCGGATCCGCTCAATACCCCCGAAGGACAGGCCCGCCACGAGGAAAAGTTAGCCCGTATTCAAGCTAAAAAGCACGCCCCTTCCGGCCGGATGAATTTAGACCAACCTTTTAGCAGTGCTCCCGCCTCCAAAAGGACCGGAGAACGTCTCCGTCAAAGTGTTTATGATCAGCGTCAACACCATTCCCAGGTGGGAGCTAAATTTGCCGCTCGAAACAAAAAGAAATAATCAAGTTAGTTTTTATTATTTACCTTTGGATATTAGTAATTGGCCATTTCCTCTTATCGGTCTTTCGCCAATGGATGGCTTGACTGACGAACCGTTCCGCCTGGTTCAGACCCAGGTTGCCAAGCCGGATATTATCTTTACGGAATTCGTTAGTGCTGAAGGCTTAGCCCATAATGCCGTTAAGCTTTATGACCATCTACTCTATTCGGACATAGAACGGCCGGTCATCGGCCAGCTATTTGGCAAGGATCCAGACAGCTTTTATCAGGCCGCTTTAATATTATGTTTTCTCGGATTCGACGGCATTGATATCAATATGGGTTGCCCGGCGCGGACTGTCACTCAACATGGTGGCGGTGCTGCCTTAATCGATAAGCCTGAGGTCGCCAAAAAGATAGTTGTGGCCGTCAAGGCCGCTATTGCTGATTTTGCTACCCAAAAACGTAACTTAAACGATCTACACCTTAAGGAAAAAACCTTAGCCGTTATCGAGCGTAATAATAAATATTCGCATTACTCCTCACCCTCAACCGGCCCTCAAACCCCTCCCACTCTTTCCGTTAAAACTCGTTTAGGTACCACTCACTCCGTAGTTGAATCCTGGATAGAATTCCTCTGTCAACAACAGCCGGACTTTCTTACCCTTCATGGCCGGACCCTCAAACAGGGTTATGCCGGTTTAGCTGACTGGCCGGCTATCCGTACCGCTGCCCAAATTGCCCACCAAGCCCATATCCGCTTACTGGGTAACGGCGACATCAAAAATTACGCTGACGGGTTGGCCGCTTCCCGTGAATACGGCACCGACGGGGCCCTTATCGGTCGGGGGGCTTTGGGTAATCCCTGGGTTTTTTTAAGAGAACCTCACTTGGTAACTTCCCGGGAAAAGTTTGACACTATGTATCTTCACGCCCAGATCTCTCGGTTCACCTTTCCTTCGCGCCGCTTTGATTATTTACGTCAGCAATTTCTTTTTTATGCCGCCTCCCTGCCCCACGCCAAGAAGCTGCGCCAAAACCTGGTCAGGGTTTCTTCACTTGATCAACTTTGTGCTCTTGAAGCCGAGTTTATCTCCTGATACGCTTAAATCCGTATGACTACCACCAACCCCTCGTCTGAAACCTTATTAAATGTTGAATCCTTAATCAAGAATTATTACGAACGTCTCAACACCCTGACTCGCGAGATGCAGACTTACAAAGAAATGCTACAGGGTACTCTTGACAACGACACTGAGTTTCACGAAAATGACCAAGCTTCTAAAAAAACTGCCAAGCTTAAAACCATCGCCAAACAAAAAGTATTAGCAGTGACGGCTAATGCCGAACTTGCCGATAAAGTTAAAGATTACCAACATCAATTAAAAGAGTTAAGAATTAGTCTTTCTGAATACCTAACCCAATACCTATCCTTGGCCGGTACTAACCAAATTGAAACTCCCAACGGTGATCTGTTGGAGATCGTCACTAACGCCAAATTAGTCAAGAAAAAGGTATAATAAAACACTATGTCTCATCTCAACGGCACCAAACAAAATTTTCAATCCGAAGTCATCGACTACCAGGGCAGTGTTTTAGTTGACTTTTGGGCCAGTTGGTGTGGACCGTGCCAAATGTTGAGCCCGATTATCGATGAAATCGGTAATGAGCTCAAGGAAAAAGTGAAAATTGTCAAAGTTGATGTCGATGCCGAAAACGAGCTGGCGAGTATTTATAATGTCTCCGCCATACCCACCGTCATCGTTTTCAAAAATGGCCAAATAGTCGATACCATTGTCGGGTTCCGTCAAAAACAGGATTATCTCTCCGCTATTAACCAACAATGAAATGGACCTTCAGGCACTAGCAGTCTATTGTCAGGAGAATAATTTGCCGGCTTACCGCTACCGGCAAGTCCTTAAGAATTACTACTCTGGCCGAGTCCTCACTTTTGACCAAATGACCGATTTGCCCGCCGCTCTTCGGGCCGATCTCGATAAAAAGATACCTCTTCTTTCGGTAAAGCCCTTAAAGGTGCAACAGATCGGCCATACCCAAAAAACCCTTTTAGAGCTGAAGGACCACGCTAAAATTGAATCTGTCCTGATGGATTACGATGGTTGGTTAACTGCTTGTGTTTCTTCCCAGGTTGGCTGCCCCTTGGCTTGTGCTTTTTGTGCTACTGGCGGCATAGGGTACCAACGGAATCTTACTAGCGAAGAAATTATTGACCAAATCATTTACTGGAATAACCAGCTCTATCCCCGGTTTATCGGCCGGGTTGTCTTTATGGGCATGGGCGAACCCTTATTGAATTGGCAGAATGTGCTGTCAGCTTTGCACCAAATTAACGATAAAGATGGGCTGGCCTTGGGGGCCCGTAAAATTAGTCTTTCGACGGCCGGGATTGTTCCCCAAATCAAAGAATTTGCCGCTCTCGATACCGAAATTAATTTAGCGCTCTCTTTGCACGCTGCGGACCAATCTACGCGGGAACGTCTCATGCCGATTGCCAAAACCTATCCCTTAGACGATTTGATCTCCGCCTGCCGTTATTATGTTGAGCACACCCGCCGGCAGTTATTTTTGGAGTATACCCTCATTCAAGGTGTTAACGATTCCCCCCGGCACCTTAATAACCTCATGAAATTGCTCGACCAAAGCCGCCTGTTTTATCTCAATTTAATTCCTCTAAACGGAGCCATAAATGGTCTCGAGGCGTCACCAAAAGCAGTTTTTGATACTTGGGTAAAGACTTTAACCCAACGGCACTACAATTTTTCCGTCCGCCGCTCGTTCGGGGCTGAAATTAATGCCGCTTGTGGCCAGCTTGCCGCCCAATAGTTTATTTTTGAGTTTTTAACCAGCCAAAGCTAAAGCCGAGGATCGCGCCAACGGCAAACAAAGCTGCTGGAATAATTATTTCTAAAAGCACGATAGGGGATTGTACCAGAAGAGATTTACAAGAATTATGAGAATTTTCACAGTGCTTAAGCAAAAAGACCAAAAACGCGGCAAAATCAAACAAAACTACCTCTCACCTTTCATGCTAAAATTCACCTATGTTTGTTGATGAGGTTGATATTGAGATTAAAGCTGGCGATGGCAGCGATGGCATTGTTCATTTCCTCGCTAATCGCCACCAACCCAAAGGCGGTCCTGACGGTGGTGATGGCGGTCAGGGTGGTTCCGTTTGGGCGGAATCAGTCGCCGATATTACCCGTCTTAAAGTCTTTCGCCAATCAAAAAAGTATGAGGCCGAAAAAGGCGGCCTAGGCGGTCCCCGTCAAAAGACTGGAGCCAATGGTGCCGACTTAATCCTCAAAGTCCCGGTGGGGACGGTGATTACCTATGATAATGGCACTTCCCTGGAATTTACCCGGGTAGGGGAACGGCAAATGTTAGCCAAAGGCGGCCTTGGTGGCTTTGGCAATTATCACTTCCGCTCGCCAGCCAACACCACCCCGCAGTTTGCCAAACCCGGTGAGAAGAAGTCCTGGAAACGGTTACATTTAGAACTTAAACTAATTGCCCAAATCGGTCTGATCGGTCTGCCTAATGCCGGCAAAACCAGCCTGTTAAATGCCCTAACCCAAGCCCATGCCAAAGTCGCCAATTACCCCTTTACCACTCTGGAACCAAACCTGGGAGTGACTAATCATGGCTTTATTATTGCCGATATACCCGGGCTAATCGAAGGCGCAGCTCTTGGCAAAGGCTTAGGCTCCCGCTTTTTACGCCATGTCGAGCGGACTGGCCTTTTGGTTCACTGTGTCAGCGCCGAATCTGCCGACATCAAACGGGATTATGATACCATCCGTGCCGAAATCACCAACTTTAGTTCCCGCTTAGCTGCTAAGCCGGAGCTGGTCCTAATCACCAAATCCGATCTTGTCGAGGAAACCACCCTTAAGTCACTCAAACAACAGTTACCCCAAGTTAAACTAGCTGTTTCGATTATTGACGACTCGACCCTTCAGCAGTTGAATTCTCTTTTTCTGGAGTCACTAAAGCTTTCTTGACCTTATCCCAATCCTTCTTGAGGAAATCAATCATCTTTTGGGCGCCATTTTTAGTTTTTTCAAAATCTTTCTTATAGTCATTAACCACTCTTTCCACGATCGCCACATACTTATCTTTGTCAATCTGTTCTCCGGCCTCTTTTACAGCTGCTACTCGCTCGGCCACAGTTTGTTTTATATTGGTATAACTTTCTTTCGTGGTCTTCGTCGCACTGCCGTAAATATCCCTTACCCGATGCTCTGTCTCCACTACCCCTAATCGTATTTGCTTTAAGATTTCGTTGGCTAGTTTAGCCATGTCCTTTCTGGTTTTTTCCCCGGATTGTGGAGCTAGTAATAAGCCGCCAATTGCCCCCGCTACTGCACCTAATAAACCAGCGAATAATAATTTTCCTTTATTTGCCATATGAATAATAATATCTAAATTACTGGGTAGATGTCAACAAATCAAAGTCTTCCTTCTTGATTTGATAGAACACTTTTTGATCAGTAGTCGCCCAATATACCGCCTTCTTTCCGGTCCCAGATTGTCCTGCCCACAAAGTCCCCTGTCCGTTATCCATGACTACCTCAAACTTCTTAGCCTGACTAGTATTATATTGCCCTGGGTCGTAGCTCACTGCATTTAAGTGAACCACTGCCTCCACCCATTTGTCGTTAGTCCATTTACCGTCTTTGTCCGGAGTTACTGAATTAATTTTTTTAATTTGGTATAACGGCCAGTTGGTAATTCGCCGGTTCAGCCAGCTGTTCTCATTCGACCAATCTTCCTTACTCATTATTGTGGGTACGGAATAAACCACAGTTGATCCTGGTACTCGGACAAAAGTTGAGGCGTAATCGGGGCCGACATCCCCTAATTCTAATTTCTTGCCGTTTACTGTTACCACCACCCCATTACTCTGGGGAAATCCTAACTCTGATGCTCGATCACTATTTCTTGATACCACCGTGGTCAAAACTATCGATTGCAAACTTTTACGCACCGCCTCGACTTTATCTGAGTCGGCGGGTGCCTGGCTGTTTCCGACCTTCACCCACCAGAGTGAATCTTTTGGGGTTAGGCAAACGGTATTAATGCAAAATCCCGAATCTGTACTAAGGAAATAAGTTGCCGCCGTCTTGTCTGGTTTTTTGATTCTGGGCACCAACAACACTCCGGCCAATATTAATACCACTAGTAGACTGAGCAAAAACGATTTAGGCATAAATAGAAGATTGCTTTTTCTTTCTAATCATGGCCGAGAGCAATCCGATTAATCCTAAAAGAATCAATGGGGCGCTGATGGCTCCGCCGCGGATAATCTGGATAGTTTTATCATTCAGGGACTGCAGTGGTGGATTCTGGATTGTTTTTGCCCGAATCGACAGTAACGATTCATCTTGAGATAAATAGTCAATCAAGTTAAATGCCAAGGCTAAATTATTTTGGTCATTGCTGGCAAACTGGTCTTTAATAAAATCGGCATCACCCACTACCGCCAGCCGGGCGTTATCGGTCACCAAGGCCGCCACCGGCTTTTTGCTTAAATCTGTCCCCATGGTACTTTTGGCCAATGGCGATAAGTTGCTCAAATCACTGCTGGTCCAAGACCGGGAACTGGTGTAGATCATGACCTTAGCCTTACCGCTAATCGACAGTGGGGACACCCAGGGCAAAAGTAATGATTGAATTCCCGAAAGTGGCGGTAAAGATTGGTTAATATTTTCCGGGCGGATTTGCACCCAATAAGGGTATTGGGACAAAAAGCTCCCGCTTTGAGTTCGGAAATTGGCAATGGTCGACGAAGCATCTAATATTAGTGTTGGCTGGATCTCGATGCCTTTATCCTTCAGTACATCTTCAATCCCCAACTTATTGTTCATAGTTCCCTGAAGGGTATCGTTTACGGTTACCGTCTGAATCAAAAATAAAGCACCCTTTTTGCTATCCACCCACCTTTTGACTTCCTCGGCGGCTTTTTGGCTGAAGGCTGTTGTCGGCCCCAATACGAGCAGTGTCCCGTCTTTGCCATCCAATGTTCCGTCTTTCGATAAATCAGCCGTACTTACCTGATAATTGTCGTTTAAATATTTACTAAACGCTTGGATTTCGGTATCGGCTACCTCTCCGTTACCGCCGGCTAAGACTACCTTCGAGGTAGCTCCCGTAGTTAACTTTTTAATCCCCGAGACTAAAAAATATTCCAAGTTACCAACATCTCCGGCGACCGATAGCACTTCTTGCTTATTGCCGTAGACCATTGCCAGTCCAAAATAACCGGTTTGCACTTCTAATTTATCATTATTCACTGTGGAAAATTGCAGTGGCTGGATGCCATATTGTTGCGCTTCCTGTTTAGCCTTGTCGTCCTTGAGTGGATCGAGGTAACTCACTTCCAAATTGGTCTTATTGAGATTCTGAAAATCAGCCAATACCGTTTTTAGATTATCCGCAATTGGTTTGGCGTTAGGTGGCAACTGCGAACTTAAATAAACTTTAATTTTTACTAGGTCCTTTAAGTTGTGGACAATTTTCACCGTTGCCGGTGAGAGGGTGTGCAGTTTATTTTTTGTTAAATCCAGCTTTAATTCCGGTAAAAAATTAATCACGATGTTGATTAGAACCAACGCCAGGATGAGATTAATTCCGGTCATTGCCGTAAAAATATTTCGGCCTCTTATGTTCATAAATTATTTATTACGGGCTTTCAGCCACATAACCGTTAAGATTAAAAATATCGCACAAAAGCTAACAAAGAAAACCACATCGCTGCCTTGGACGAGTCCGTCAGCAAACCGGTTGGCATGCCAGGAAATACTCAAATACCCGATAACACTCGAAACGAGTGGTGGAAACCGGCTCAAAATACTGTCCTGGCCCATAAAGCTGTTCACCAGCAAGAAAATCATCGCCACCATAAACCCCACCACTGCCTGGTTGCTCAAAGCCGAAGCAAAAATACCGATCGCTAAATAAGTCACCGCCATAAATAGTACTCCCAGCGCCCCGCCGGCCATGACTCCCGTGTCGGGTTTTCCTAAGTAAAAAACCACTCCCACTGTTGGCAAAAAAAGCAATAAGCTCACTCCCACGCAAAATAATAATCCCAAGAACTTCCCCAAAACCATCTGTGTCTCACTCACAGGTAAACTTAGAATCACTTCCCAATTACCATTCTTTTTTTCTTCCGACAAAGCATTCATCGATAATGCCGGAACAAACAAAGACAACAGGAATCCCAAACTATTCCACAATGGCGCTAGGTTTGCCTGGTTGGCCACAAAAAAATCTTGGAAAAATAACCAGTTGGCCACCAGTAACATTAAACCGGCAAATACATAACCCACCGGACTGCTAAAATAACCCAGGACCTCTTTTCTGGCAATTGTTAATATGGTTTTCATGTCGTTAGGTCGACGAATTTCTTTTCCAAATTTTTAACCTTAGTACTAATTTCGTTTAACACGATTTGGCCGCGATTGATAATAATAATATCATCACAAATCGCTTTCGCTTCCGGTAAAATATGGGTCGATAAAATCACACTTTTTTCTTTGGCTAATTTCTTGATTAAGGCCCTAATTTCCAGAATCTGATTGGGATCTAATCCTGAGGTAGGTTCGTCCAGGACCAATAATTTTGGATCACCCAATAACGCCGCCGCCAGCCCCACCCGTTGCTTATACCCCTTGGACAAAATCTCAATCTTTTTGCCAACCACGTCTTCAATGCCGCATTCCGAGGCTACCTTTAGGATTTCGTCACCCCGGGCATATCCGCTCTTTAAATTACTGATGAATTTTAAATATTCACCAACCGTCATCCATCCGTATAAAGGATTGTTTTCCGGCAAATAACCAATCTGCTTTTTATATTCCACATCAGCCGTATTTACCGTTTCCTGATCCCATTGTACCTCACCCGAATTCGGTGTTAAAAAGCCGGTAATAATTCTCATGACGGTGGTCTTCCCGGCGCCATTTGGCCCTAACAATGCCACTACCTTTTTATTTTTTATTTCCAAATCAACATCAAAAAGAACCTGCGTCTGACCAAACGACTTATTAATATTTTTAAGTTTGAGCATGAATAATGTAATTTACTATAACTCAGTCGAAGTTAGCAACTCCTGCCAGTGGGTATTAGTGACGACGTTTAGCTCCAAATACACCTTCCTTCCCGACATTACCTGTAATTCTTTTCGGGCATTATAACCGATTTCCTTTATTTTTTGACCATTTTTACCAATAATTATTTTTTTATAACGTTCTGCCGATGTTTCGATTATCGCTTTGACCACAATAATCTTGCCTTTATCTTCAACACTTTCCACCCGCACATTAATCGAGTAGGGGATTTCATCCCGTAAAAATAGATAAGCTTTTTCCCTGATTATTTCGGCAATAAATTCACTCGAAGGCATAGAAATTACCGGCTTGCTGGTATCTTCCAAGGCCGCCACTTCCGGTGCTAAATTATTCGGGTCTCCTTCCGGGAGCAGCTCGAATATAGCCGCCACCAACGATTTTAAATGAGTTGTCTTTAAAGCCGAAACCGCCACCGTCCGGTCAAATTCATCCTCTAGGTAATTGTAATCGGGTAAATGATTCTTTGGGCCAACTGCTAAATCAACTTTGTTATACACCAGTATCTTCTTGGCCGGTGATTTGCGGACTAAACCGATTACTTTGTTTTCCTCCTCATTCTTGGGGCGGCTAATATCCACTACCATAATCACCACATCGGCCCGACCCATTTCCTTCGGTGTTTCCAGATTAACCTTTTTCCCCAATAAATCTTCCACCTTACCTAATACTCCCGGCGTATCAGACAATATCAATTTTCCGGCCTCATCACTGTACACCACTCGGATATTTTTTCTGGTAGTCTGTGGTAAATGCGATGTAATCGCCACCTTTTGTTTCAGAAGTCCGTTAATCAATGTTGATTTTCCCGTGTTTGGTCGCCCAATTATTACTACTCGCCCATATTTCATACACATAGTATACCCCACATTTTCCGTTTGACAGTTAGCAATCATTTTGCTAGACTGCTAATTATGACTCCTATCTCCAATAATGAAATTAAAACTCTCGAACCAATTAAAAAAATACTGCCTTTAATTCCGCTAAGAAATCTCATTCTTTTTCCTTCGGTCGATACTTCATTATTTTTCGGCCGTAAAGAATCAACCCGGGCGCTGATGGATGCTTATGACAACTTTAATCACTTGGTAATTATCACTGCCCAAAAAAATCCCAAGATCGAACGCCCGGAAATGAAAGACCTCTATACTGTTGGTGTTCTGGCCCGGATTGAGCACATTCTTCAGACCGATGGCAACATTCACGCTATAGTCCATGGTATTTCTCGCGTAAACATCATTAATCTGACCCAATCGGAACCCTATATTAAGGCCGAATTTGTCGATTTGCCGATTATTGCCGAGCCCGCCTCCGAAATCCAACAGTCAGCCGAGGCCCTGTTAAGTCAGCTCAAAAAAGCCTTTGCTATGGGTCGTCAGTTTGACTTACCGGCCATGATGCACTTGTCTACCGGGATCAGTAGCAGCGATTTAGCCGATCAGGTGGCTTTTTCCGTCGATGCCAAAATGAACGAAAAACAGAATTTATTAGAAATGCTCCTGGTCAGCCAGCGTTTGCGTCTGGCCACCGAGCTCCTGCTCCGGGAGATGAAGGTTGCTGAGCTGGAAAAAGATATTGAAGAAAAAACTCAGGCAAAATTTAATACCGGTATCAAGAAAAATGTCTTGGAAGAGCGTAAGCGCCAAATTGAAAAAGAGCTTAAACGCCTTGGTAGTTCCGAAGATTCCGACCTTGACGAATTGGAGCGCAAGATCAAGAAAGCCGCCATGCCCCTGGAAATCAAAAAGAAAATGATGAAAGAGTTCCATCGGCTGTCCGAAATGGGCTCGATGGCACCGGAATCCAGCTATATCCGCACCTATCTCGATACTGTGGTCGAGCTTCCCTGGGGTAAATTTAATAAGGACAATTTGGATATCAGTAAGGCGGAAAATATTCTCGAACAGGATCATTATGGCCTGAAGGAAGTTAAAGACCGGATTTTGGAACATTTAGCTGTCTTAAATCTCAAGTCAAAACTAAAAAGCAACACTCATACTACCAATATTTTGTGTTTTATCGGCCCTCCCGGAGTGGGCAAGACTTCATTGGGCAAGTCTATCGCCAAGGCTTTGGGCCGGGAATTTATCCGCGCTTCCTTAGGTGGTATTCGGGATGAGGCCGAAATCCGGGGTCATCGGCGGACTTATGTGGGGGCTATGCCCGGCCGGATTGTTAAAGGTATCAAAGACGCCAAAACCATGAATCCCGTTTTCATGCTCGATGAAATTGACAAGATTGGCGCTGATTACCGGGGTGATCCCGCCGCGGCCCTATTGGAAACTTTGGACCCGGAGCAAAATAAGGATTTCGTCGATCATTATCTCGACTTTCCGCTGGATTTGTCCAAAGTATTCTTCATATTGACCGGTAACGATGTGAATAATATCCCTGGACCGCTTCGAGATCGGGTAGAAATCATTAACTTCTCGGGTTATACCGCTGATGAAAAATTCCATATCGCCAAAAAATACCTTATCGATAAACAGCTCAAAGCCAATGGTCTGAGTAGTTCCCAGATTGTGCCGCTTAAAGATGACGCTATTCGGTCGATTATTCAAAATTACACCCGGGAAGCTGGTGTCCGTTCCCTGGAGCGCATCTTTGCTTCACTTTTCCGCAAAGCAGCCAAAGAAATCTTAATCAAGAAACTGTCGAAATTCGACCTTAATCGCCAGGAAACTATCGAGCGCTTACTCGGCCCGATCAAATTTACACCCCAACTTAAGGGCAAAAAGAACGAAGTCGGCGTTTCTACCGGTCTGGCCTGGACGAGCGTTGGCGGCGAAATCCTCTTTATCGAAGTCAACGTCATGGATGGTAAAGGCACTCTGATTCTCACCGGCAAACTGGGTTCCGTCATGAAAGAATCCTGCCAAGCCGCCGTATCTTATGTCCGCAGCCGAGCCAGGGAGTTTGGCATCAGACAGGACTTTCATAAGATTGATATTCACATCCATGTTCCCGAAGGTGCCACCCCCAAAGACGGGCCCTCGGCTGGTAGCGCCATCACCACTGCTATAGTTTCCGCCCTAACCGGCAAGCCGGTGCCTCGCGATATTGGAATGACCGGCGAAATTACCCTTCGCGGCAACATCCTCGAAATTGGCGGTCTAAAAGAAAAATCCATTGCCGGTCACCGCGCTGGCCTGCAAACCATTATTATTCCGGCTGATAACAAAAAGAATTTAGTCGATGTTCCCCAAGAGGTAAAGGATGATATCAAATTCATCCCGGTTGAAACTTATGACCAGATTTACCAGATCATTTTTGGGCAATTAAAAGCTACCTCCCATGTTTCCCGGCATCGGCCTCCAAAGTCAGAACCAACACCCCTAATCGGTGTCTAAGTTACATCTCCTCAAGAGTGGTTATTCCCAGAAGCTCTAATCCCGTCTTCAAAATCGCCGCACTTGTCCGAGTCAGAAACAGCCGGAATGCTTCCTGCGGCGAGCCGATAATCTTTTGTTTGGCATAAAACTCGTTAAAAGTCCGGGCTACTTCCAGCAAATAACCGGAAATTACCGCCGGGTTATACGTTTCTCCGGCTTGGACGATTTTTTCCTCGAAAAGATAAAAAAGCCGCAATAACTGGCTTTCCTCCGGGCTGATCTGGTCCGGGAGCCGGGGACGGCTGCCGTCTTTTAACTGGCTCTTTTTAATAACACTTTCGCACCGGGCGTAGGTATACTGGACATACGGCCCCGAATCACCTTGTAGTGATAGCGATTCGTCAATATCAAAGGTAATATCTTTTTCCCGGTCATATCTTAAGAATCCAAATTTACAGGCGGCTACCGCCACCTTTTCCGCTACCTCCTCAATATTCGCTTTAGTCTTACTTTTTTCTCCGGTTTCGATAATTTTAGCTGACCGCTGCTTTAGTTCATCTAACAGGTCGTCGCCATTAATTACCCCGCCGTACCGCGAACTCATTTTGCCGTCTTTAAGATTAATAAAACCGTAATTTAGGTGAAATAATTTTTCTTTATCGACTATTCCCAGTTGTTCGCAGACCGAAAACATTTGCTTGAGGTATAGCTGTTGGTCATTGCCCACTACCCACACGTACTTATCGGCCGGGAAAGTCGACACTTTAAGGCTGGTCAGTTGCAGGTCCTGGGTTAAATACATCGATGTCCCATTACTTTTAATCACAATCGTGTCCGGTAAATGGTAGGACTCTAAGTTAGTCAATACCGCCCCATCGGGCAATTTTTTAAACACCCCGGTATCCAAGCCCTTCACTACCCACGCCTTGCCTTCTTTGTAAAAGTCACTTTCATTCCAAACTTTGTCATGGTGGGACTCGATCCGCTGGTAAGTTTTGGCATAGCCTTCCATCGACCATTGGATGATTAAGCGCCATAACGCGCGGATCTGGTCGTCCTCTCCTTCCCAGGCTTTTAATATTGACTGAACCTGCTCGTTAATCTCTGGCTGTAATTCCGCGGCTCTTGACGCCGGGGAATAAAGGACATTATCAAACTTGTCACTCGTTAAAGAAAAGTCAGTCGGCCGGTACCACTCATCCTGATGGCCGTACCAGTAGGCCAATTTTTCTGTCCATCGGCTATCTTTGGCAATCGCTAACAACTCTTCGTCGCTTAAGTGGTAATTCTTAACCTTATTAATATAATCTTTGACGCCTAGCTTTTCGATAACTGTTTTATGGCCGAAATAAAGGTAGCCCCACATGGTCTTGCAGATTTTCATCCCCCGGTCGTTGTTGATGCAGTCCAGGGTGACGCCCGCTCCCAATTTGGCTAAAATGAAGCTGACTGACATTCCCAAGAAATTATTGCGGAAATGGCCGATATGCAGTGTTTTGGTCGGTTCCGGGGAAGTGTGCTCCAATAAATATCGTTTACCTTTTTGATAATTAGCTAACCTACGGTCATAAAGCTGGTTATCGAGAATAGCCTCCGCTTCTTTTATCAGGAATTCCGGTTGAAGATAAAAATTGATGAAACCCGGGCCGGCCACCTCGATTTTTTCAATCATCTCGTTGACTTTCAAAGCCTGGCACATCTTTTCGACCAGCTGGGAGGCTATCTCCCGGGGATTCTTCTTTTCCGCCTTAGCCCTCGTCATCGCAATATTAGTGGAATAATCCCCAAACACACCTTCTGCCGGGTGTTCTAAAATTACCGCAGATTCTCCGAGAGTAGTCTCAATAAAACGCTTGATAGCGGCTGATAAGCTGGTTTCTGTCATATTCTTAACCCATCATACAACAATTTAGAAGACTTTACTGCCATTTTTAACCTCATGATCAAGCAAAAGAAGACTCATGATCGTCTCGTCCTGAGCTCCAAATAGCATTGCTTCAGAAAGCTCATCTTTGATCCTTTTTGGTATAATATTGACAACAAAAACAGTTTTCTTGCCGAGCAAGGCCTCCGCTGAATACCAGGCCCGGATCCCGGAAATGACTGTTTTTACCCCTAGGGGTCCAAAGTCGACCCTCATTCGAATGAGTTTTTCGGACCATTCGACATTAACACTTTCAATAATTTCACCTACCAGGAATTCTATTTTGGCGAATTCCTCGTATGTTACAGGTTCCATTTGCTATTCTAACATGAGCAAAATTACCTTACCCCGCAACGGGCTCCATCTCTGGCTCAATTTTTCTAACCGGGCCTTAACGGAAGGTCAGGACGTCCATTTTCTGCCTTATAACTTACCTCAGGCTACCGCTCCCGAGTCGGTGACTCAATACCTTTCCGGTTGGGGCTGTTCCGCCTTTGCTGCCTTTCATGCCCTTTTAGCATTAGGGAAACAAGTTACCCTCCAAGAAATCTCTGACTTAGCGGTCAAATATGGTGCCAATCCCAAGGAAGGCGGTGATGACCATACGATTGAAAAGGTTCTAGCTGTTTATGGTTGTACCACCAGTCTCGTCTACCTCAATCATGCCTCGGAACTCTCCCGACACCTTGATGAACATTCCGTCGCCTTAACCACTATGATTAAATTTTATGATGGTGAGGGGTTTGGCGAACACTGGGTCACTGTACCCCAAGCCGATGA
The DNA here is from genome assembly GCA_023380755.1 of Patescibacteria group bacterium. Lineage (GTDB taxonomy): Bacteria > Patescibacteriota > Microgenomatia > UBA12405 > UBA12405 > JAMCSD01. Next base: position 63,598 of record JAMCSD010000003.1, on the reverse strand, counting down.
TACCGGTTTATTGGTCATTGATTCTGATTATCGCGATAATTATCGGACCTATGGTTCTTATTTGCTGACTGCCACTGGTTTCCACAAATCATGTATGTCGGTTACCTCTGGCCTGTGGATCAACAGTGCCACCAAAGTCCTTCTCCCTTACGTCTATTCTGGCTGCTTTATGATTGTTCGGGATAACCCGAAAGATTCTTAATGGCCGTATCAATTTCCTGGTTATACTCTTCTTTCATCTGACGCAGGTTATCCAGGAGCAGGTTGACGATATACTCCTTGACGGCCTTTGTTTGTTCCGCATTTAGATGGATTGACTCAGCAAACTGGTCGATAGGTATGGTTCTTGGTTGTGACATGGTATTTGTAATCTATCTGAACATAATATATCATTATTTTATGAAAAACACGACCAAATTAGTGCTCCTGAGCCTGATTATGTTCTCGGGGTGGTTACTGCTTCCCGCTCCGGCAGCCGCTTTTCAGTTCAAATCCCAAGACTCATATCGTCTCGATTCAAAATCAGTAGTTAACGAATCCTTAGTAGTTTCCGGTAACGATGTTAACATCCAGGGTAAGGTTGATGGGGATCTGATTTGTGCCGGTAAAAACGTTACCGTCACCGGTCCGGTAACTGGCGATATCATTTGTGCCGGTCAAAATATTAATATCAACAATCTTACCGGTGGTAACCTACGTTTGGCCGGCCAGACCGTGAACGTTTCCGGTAAGGTGACCAAGAATTCTACTCTTTTTGGTCAATTGATTACTTTTGCCCCCACAGCCTCGATTAGTGGTGAATTATTGGCTGGAGCCGAGACCCTGACTGATTCGGGTACTGTTGGCAAAAATCTTCAAGCCTGGGCGCAAACCATCCATCTTAACGGCCAAGTTAATGGCAGTGCCAACCTCACCGGCAATACCATTGCCCTAGCCACTACTGCTTCCATCTTGGGCGATCTCACATACCAAAGTAAGCAAAGCCTCATTTTCCCTCCGGTCGTCAAAGGCAAAACTGAATTTCATCAAATCAATTATGACCTGCCGACTGTCTCCACTCCCAGTTCGGTCCAGGTTAGGGACGCTTTTTTAGTGATGCGCACTGTTTTTCGGGCATTTATCTTTATTATTAGCCTAATTATGGGAAGTCTTTTTGTTTTGCTCTTCCCGGGCTTTTTTGAAAAATCATCTGCCATTCTGAGTAATGGTTTGGGCGAAAGCTTGAAATGGGGAGTCATCATATCTCTCTTGGCCTTTTTAATCTTTTTCGTCCTACTTATCAGTTTAATCGGTATTCCCCTGGCATTAACTTTTGTTCCTTTGTGGGTCCTTTTTGTCTTCATCGCCGATCTCTCAGCTGCGGTCTATTTAGGCCGCCTCTTGGTCAACCAGGGTTCTCTTTATTTTGCCTTTATCGTCGGCTTATTAATTTTAACGGTCGTTCGTCAAATACCCGTTGTCGGTTGGTTTGTTTCCTTTCTGCTGACCTGGTTTGGTATCGGTAGCGTCTATTTAGCATGGCGGCAAAAATAGCTTATGTCTTCTTTGGAGCCTGTCTATTTAGAAAGGTACGCCGATATTCTGGTCAACTTTGCTTTAAATAGCGGTCGGGGGGTCCGTCCGGGGGAAGTCGTTTTCCTTCAGGTTCCTGAGGCGGCCAAGCTTCTTTTAATCGAATTAAATAAAGCCGTTTTAAAAGCCAACGCCCACCCCCTAATCCAATATCTGCCCAACGACTTGGAACGCGATTTCTTTGAATTTGCTAATCCGGAACAGATCCGCTTTTTCCCTCGCTCTTTTATGAAAGGCCGGGCTATTCAGGCCGATCATACCATCACCATAATTGCCGAAACTAACAAGCACGAACTGGAAGGCATTGATCCTAAAAAAATCATGGACCGCTCCCGCACCCGTCTGCCTTACATCAATTGGCTAAATAAAAAAGAAGCTGCCGGCCGTTATACCTGGACTATAGCTATGTACCCCACTGAAGCTATGGCCCAAGAAGCGGGGCTAACTCTTGAGGAATGTTGGCAGCAAATAGTTCGCGCCTGTTTCCTCGACCAGCCTGATGCTCTTCGGCAATGGCGGTCGGTTTTTACCAAGATGACTGCTATCGAAAAAAATCTCAATAATTTATCTATCGATAAACTACATGTCGAGGCCGAAGGCACGGATTTGTGGCTGGCAATTGGTCCCCATCGCCGGTGGGTCAGCGGTAGCGGCCGCAATATTCCCAGTTTCGAAATATTTACCTCACCCGATGCCCGCTTTACTGAAGGGACTATCTCCTTTGATCTGCCTTTATACCGCTACGGCCACTTAATCAAAGATATTAAACTAGAATTCGCTGCCGGAAAAATCAAAAAAGCCCAGGCCGTTTATGGTGACAAGATCCTTCAGGAAATGTTAGCCGTTAAAAATGCTAATCGTGTCGGTGAATTTTCCCTTACCGACAAGCGCTTCTCGCGCATCAATCGATACATGGCCGAAACACTATATGATGAAAATTACGGCGGTAATTATGGCAACACTCATCTTGCCGTCGGCATGTCTTTCCAAGAGTGTTATCGGGGGAAACCCCCGGCTAATCCAGCCGTCTTGAAACGTCTTGGTTTTAATCACTCGGCTGTCCATACCGACATCATCGCCAGTACCGATCGACGGGTGACTGCTATTCTGGCTGACGGTTCTTCAAAAGTCATCTATCACCACGGTCAATTTAACTTTTAGAATTAAGGTAAAATATTCCATGCGCCTGCTTAAGTTGCTATTAATTTTAGTGGCCATTGTCATCGGTTTTTCGGTCCCTTTCGTCCGCCGTTATCTTAGTCTTCATCGCCCTCTCACCTTTCCGCCTTTGGCCTATGCGCCGCCCTCAGCCCCCTCGGCAGCCATTAAAGCCCAAGTCAGCTCCAGCTCCGGTCTGCCGCTCAAACATCCCCGTTATTCTTCTGCTTATCTTCCCATGGCACCCTCTGATTGGCTGGTTCAGGGGGAGGGGATCAGGACCGATGCCTCCTCATCGGCTTCTCTCGGGTTTTCCCCGGTTTTAAGCTTGCAGGTCAAGCCCAATACCGTTCTGGACTTTACCAACGGAGTTTTGCCAAATTTGCTTTTAACCCAAAGCAGCGGGGAAATTGAATATCAACCAACAACTGCCGACAACACCATTCGCGCCGCTCATCTTCTGGTTCACCCGGCCTCCGGCCTCACTATCACTTTTGACTCCGGATATATCTACCTCCAGGGCTTGGGACAAATTGCCTACGAAGATTTATCGAATGTCACCCATATTGTCGACTTACGGTCTAACCGCCGGCTGCGCTTTAATGATAGCAATCGCACTTATCGCTTTATTCGCTGATCCACTTAAAATTTTGGTAATCTTTTAGTTTTTTTAGCATTTGGTTGTCCTCGTAGCCCAGGGCCCAAAAGGCGATTCCGCCTAAGTGCTTCTGTTTAGCGAGTTCAATCTTTTTGGCCAGTGTCGTTTCATCACCGATAAAAATTTGATGGTAAGAATTGGTCGTGGTATCCAAATAAACAATTGATTTCTCCCCCGAGCTTTTATCGGTTGTCACCTGGCAATTGGGGCAATTATCCAGTATTTCGGCCACCCGTTTATTACTCGCTGTCAAGCCGCTGCCCGGAATTATGGCCGCCCCGGCAGCATTGCTTTGTGTTTCCCATTCATAACCGTAGAGCGGGACCCCCAGTATTAATTTCTCCTCCGGCATGGTTTTTAGTGCCAAATCAACTGCCCGGCTGACATCATTTTCCCAATAAGTATCACCACCACTCAGCGGGGCTACTGGGCCGGCAGTAGCTGACCCGCGGTAATGGTAGTCATAAGTCATCAACACTAAATAGTCGACGGCCAAGGGCAGATCATTCACATTGTAAATTGTTGGCCGCGAGTAGGCATACACCGGCACATCCACCGACAAACTTATTTCCTGATTTTGGGCCGACAACCGCTGCTTAATAGTTTTCAAAAACTGAGTATAATTATTACTCACATCAGGGCTCACTGTCTTTACGCTTTCCACATCAACCGTCAAATCGCGAAACCTGTATTGGCTGATGATCGGCAAAACTTCGTTCATCAGAGTATTGGCATTCTTGACTGGGTTTTGGAGCAGCTGTTGGATGCTATCTTCCACCCCACTTTGCAGTAGTAACGAACTTGCCCGGGGAGCACCGTTGGCTAGACGATTCCAGCCAGGTTCGCTACTATTTCCGTTTTTTTTAACAATAGTACCGTCATGATTGATAATTAATCCAAAATAACTCACATCAGTTAAATATGGCGAGTAATCATTCTCAGACTTGTCCAATAACCAGTACGGCAAATACCCCAAAACCAGTGGTTTATGGACTCCGGTTATTTGATAAAGAAAGTGATTGCGTGGCAAATCCCAAGTCGGAATGATGGTGATCGCCTCCACGCCTAAAAAATAACCCAACAAACCGGCGACCATCATTTTCAAAACCAGTCTCCACCTAATCATGAAATTATTATCTCACTTACTAGGCGGTCCCCAAAAAGTGTGATATGGTAAATCATGTCTAAAGAAGCCATCAGTACCCTAGTCGTCGTCGTCTTGCTTATTGTCGGTGTAGTGGTTATTTTGTCGCAAAAACCCGCCTCTCTTCCCTCCGGTAGTTCTGCCGTTCCGACTTTGGAGCCGGTTAGCTCGACGCCGGCTATTACCGTCAACCCCAACCAATTATCCGTTAATCCGACTCCCTCCACTATGTCTCAGTTAAAGATCGAAGACCTCAAAATTGGTACCGGTTCCGCTGTTAAAGCCGGTGACACCATCTTAATTAATTATGTCGGCACGCTCTTAAACGGCCAGAAGTTTGATTCTTCTTATGACCGTGGCCAACCTTTCGAAACTCAAATCGGCGTCGGCCAGGTTATCAAGGGTTGGGATGAAGGAGTGGTCGGCATGAAGGTCGGTGGTAAACGCCGACTCACTATCCCTCCCGAATTAGCTTACGGCGATCGCGGAGCGGGCAATGTTATTCCTCCCAAATCCACTCTGGTTTTCGAGGTTGAGCTGGTCAGCATCAAGTAGCTTTGGTCTAAGTTATAATTACCTATTAACCGTTAACTATATTTATGGCTTTCAGTATTAATGTTGCTTTTATTACCGGCAATGTTACCCGTGATCCGGAATTAAAATACACTCCATCTGGTACTGCTGTCTGCTCTTTGGGCGTAGCTACTAATTACTCCATGAAAAAAGGCGATCAGTGGGTTGATGTCCCCACCTTCCATAATGTTGTTGTCTGGGGTAAGCAAGCGGAATTCATTGCCAATTCCGTCCATAAAGGCGTTAAAGTTTCTGTTGTCGGACGGATTGATAATCGTCAATATGAGGCTAAAGATGGTACTAAACGCTATATCAGTGAAATTGTCGCTGACACGGTAGTGCCCTTTACCCCCCGGCCAGGGACTGAGTCCTCGGCAACTTCTTTTAGTCCACCATCTGATCTTAAACCCGAGAAAATTGTCGAGACACCCACCAGTACCGACCAAAAGGTCGAAGATATTGTCATTCCCGATGAAATGCCGTTTTAAACCTGTAATATAATAGGAAATATTATGGCGGATCCCGAAATATACCGACGGATTGAACGCTTAGGTTTACCCCGTTACATCCAAAAACATCATACCCAGGACAGGGCAAGACTTACCGGTGAAGTATTTGAAATACTGGCTTATGATTGGATGGTCTCTGATTTTCCGCCTCCGCGTTATCTGGTCGTCACTCCGAGCCAGGTTCATGAGCTTCAAAAACGAATTACTCAGAGTGACTATGCGGTTTGGCACCTCTCCTATCCGGATGGCTTTATCTTGGAAACTATAGGCCGGCAATCCTATGTCCTGCGTAAGGTTCTCGAATATAAGGTTCCCCGGGTTTCCCTTTACGACAAATACCATCACCAATCAGACGGCCAGCAAAATTTAATCAGTTTTCTACGACGGCACAATAATGAAGGGGACGACATTACTGCCTTGTTTTCCAGTACACTTGGCACTTCTATCCACCACCTACAAATACCCCGGCATATTCCCACCCATTACCTTATCCCGCAGGGGACCTCGGTCGAGGGAATTAGCGATACCTTGTCTGGTGCTTCCTCTCTTGATTACGAAAAACTTCCTATTACCCGGGAAGAAATTCACACCTTGGTCAACCGTTATCGTTGCTCACCCTCATCGCCAAACATTAGTGTGACTCCACGGGGATTTGAACCCCGGTTAACAGGATGAGAACCTGCCGTCCTAGGCCACTAGACGATGGAGCCTTCTGGTGGGTACAATAAGGCAATGAATTTTATCAAATTCAAGCCTTTTTTGGTGGTTTCGCTCTTCACTGTCATCCCCACCCTGCTTCTCTGGATTATGTTTCATTTCAACCTCCCCCGCCAAATCGGTTTTAGTTCGGTTGACCTAAAAACTATTTTTGCCAACTACGATGGTCCTAACTACCTGGTTATCGCCAAGTGTGGTTACGATAAAAATTGTATCCGGACCCACTTCTCCTTGCCCACCCCCTTGGAATATTACCCGGCCCATTTACCTGGTTTTCCCTTATTAATCCGCCTTTTTGATGTCGTTTTGCCTTCCCCGGTCGCCATGATCCTGTTAACTCTTTTGGGTTCGGTTATTCTCAATTACGCCTTTTATCTCTTAAGCGGTTCGCTGTGGCTCACTTTTGCCTTCACTCTTTTTCCCGGACGGCTGTTTATTCTTCGCTCGATTGGCGCCCCCGAAACCATGTTTATCGGCTTTATTCTTTGGTCCATTATTTTCTTCCGCCAAAAGAAATATATCCTGTCGGCTCTTTGTGCGGTGTTAGTCCAACTTCTCAAAAGTCCCGGCATTCTTCTTTTTGTGGCCTACTTCCTCTTGGCGGTCTATGAGTTTTGGACCCATAAATCTTCTTTGGGCTCAGTCGTCCGGCGATTTGGCACCTATTTGTTAATTCCGCTCTCGGCTCTCTTAGTCTTTTATTTATACTACCTCCAAACAGGGGATTTCTTGGCTTATTTTCATAGCGGTGACAATATTCATCTTAACCCCATACCTTATCTGGCTTTTGTCAGCACTAAATCCTGGGTTAATGGCATCTGGCTGGAAGATATCCTTTACATTTTTCTTTTGGCTCTTTTTGGTGTTGGCCGCCTTATTGGTAAATATAAATTTGATATCTTAGCCGTATTTCCGGCCATATTCTTGATTGCCACTCTTCTGGTAGCCCACCGCGATATTAGCCGTTATGCGTCACCCATTTATCCTTTTCTCTTTTTGGCTTTTGCCCCCCATCTAAAAACTAAGGCTTTTAAATTCGCCTTACTGCTTCTCATCCCCGCCATTTACCTATATGCTATTAATTTTATTATTGGCAACACCGCGCCCATTGCTGATTGGACGCCATATCTCTAACCATGTCACCCGTTCAACTGGCCACGCTCGAAGAAACCATCCGTAATCATATTCAACATTATACGGAGTTACTGGCTCCTGGAAATCCTGTCAATATCGCTGATTTTATCCCGACTTATAAGCTGATGCAGCCTTCGATGCATCATCATTTAGGTGACAATTGGATCGATGTTTCCACCCTTAACTATGCTCTGTCTCGGCTTCCCTCTGAGCTCCGCGAGACACAAAGTGTAATTATGGTCAAGGACCCCCGTCAACTTCCCGGAGTCATTACCACTTCTCACGTTTGGAAAAAGGTCACCGCGGTTAACCGTCGTCGCTTGAGTTTTTACAATCCTCTCAGTCGTACTTTAGTCTTTGTTATCACTTCCGACTCCGATATTGATGATATTGTTAACGCGCTTGTCGCCATCGAGATTGAATCCGAAAAAATTCATCAAGCTCTGCGCCATCAACGTAAACAGTTTGATGATCATGAGTTAATTAATCTCTTTGGAATTACGGTGGTAGAACTGGAATCTTTAAAAATGCTGCTCGGCCACGACTGGAAATCAGCCCTGGCTACCTGGGGAGCCCGTAGCGGCACCACTTTGCAGCTCCTTAAGAGTAACAGTTCCTACGATACTGCCTTCGAAGATTGGATTGACCAGCTGCGTAAAGAATCGTTGTTTATCGATTTGTTCGATACTCCGGTCTATTTTGTTTCTTCAAATACCCATAGCTTAACTAACTTAATCACCGGTTATGTTTGGCAAATTGAAGCTAAATTGTTCACCTTTATCGAATCGACCTATCCTTCGATATATGAGCAATGGCAGTTAATCAAGACCAATAATGATCCTACCCGGGTTTATGATTTTGTTTACTATCTTTCCAAGATTTACTTCGAGCACCATCCCGAAGAAGTTCAAGAACGTAACCGTCTCGAAGTCAGTAAGGGGATCCGACGCATCGTTTCCACCGGGCCTTTTGAATCTGTTACCCAAATTATTCCTCTTAATTCTTTCCAACATTTCGAGTATCCCGATCCTCAGTTAGCCAGCCTACCATTTAATTCCATTAAAGATAATTCGGCCATTATCATTAACATCGAGTACCCTCTCGGTCAGGCTGCTTATTATCTGATGGAGACTTTCTTAAAGCACTTTAAAAATGTCAAAGGTATTTATATTATTGGCAAGGCCGCCATTCTCAACGGCAATATCGGTGATATCCAAATTCCCAAAACGGTTTTGGATGAAAAAACTGCCTCCACTTTTAATTTCGATAACTGCTTCAATCAAAGTAATGTCTTAGCCTCCAATGTGCACACTCACGACTCACTTAAGGCCCTCTCCCTTTTTGGCACTTTCCTGGAAAACCGCCGCCAAATGGAAGGCTATTTAGCCGATGGTTACAATGTCATCGAAATGGAGTCCGGTTCCTACTTAGCCTCAATTTATCATTATCTTCATCCCGAAACTGCTGTGGAGAACGGTAATTTTGATATCCGTTCCACCCCCTTCGATATCGGCATCATCAATTATGCTTCTGATAACCCCCTGGTCCAAACTCTCGGTGATACACCGCTGATTACCCGGGGAATTGAACCTACTTACGCTGCGACTTCCGCTGTCATTAAACGCATCATTGAGCTTGAATCCAAGACTTGACAAGACTTATAATATAGGATACAATATACTCATAACGATTAGAAGAGAGATCTGGAGTAGGCTCCTCTACGATCCTACCCCGTTTCTCTTCTGATCGTTTTTTTGTATAGAACTCCATTAGATTCTTCGATCATACCGTTTAATTCCAAAATACTGACCAGATAATTTACTTCCGCCACCTCTTTGTGTAATTTCAGGCTCAAGACGTCGATCGTTAAAGGACTATCTTCTAATAATTCAAATATATACATATCTGTTTTTGACCAACCGGGTATCTCTAACTGTTTTTCCCTCTGACAGCTGCCCAACAGGTCATCCGCCGATAGCAACGCCTTTGCCTGGCCGTTTTTAATTAATTCATTGCATCCTCGGGAGACAGCCGAAGTAATCGGTCCGGGAACGGCCCACAACTTTTTTCTTTGTTCTCGGGCAAACCTGGCGGTTACCAAAGAACCCGAATCAATTCCGGCTTCAACCACGATCACTCCTTCCGTCGCCAGCCCGCTCACGATCCGATTCCTTTGGGGAAAACTCCACAATGTGGCCCGAAAATTTGGTTCATATTCACTCATCACCAAACCTCCCCTCTCGAGGATTTTGTAATATAAACGGTCGTGGTCCGCTGGCGTCGGATAGTCTAGCCCTGAAGCTAAAATTGCTATAGTCTGGCCGCCCATCGCTAATGCTTGCTCGTGGGCTTCCGCGTCCACTCCGTACATAAATCCAGAAATAACGGTGGTTGACTTTTGAACTAACGGTAACATGACCATTTCCACTACATTTTTGCCATATTGAGTCATCCGCCGGCTGCCGACTATACTGATTGTTCTTTCCAACAATTTTGGCTGCCACTCTCCCCGATAAAACATTTTTTTTGGCGCTTGCTTTATTTGACGCAGTTCCGCTGGAAAGTCAGAAGATTCGCTCTTAATTGTTTTAATCGGCCACTTCCGCCATTCATTAATCACTGCCAATATTAGGATAATGATTAATGTTTTCTCCATTAACACAAACGGCGTCGATTCGGTATTGGGAAAATTGTCTTTTTATCTTCGGATTAGCTAACAGGTAAATTTCAGCCACCCGGCGGACCTGGCTGATCTTAACCTTAGTGATCATTTCTTCCGCACTGCCAAACTGGTCATTGGTTTTCATCTTTACTTCCACAAATACTAAACACTGCCCCTGAGTCATTATTAGATCAATTTCCCCGACATTATTTCGGTAATTCATTTCCAGAAAATCATAACCTTTAGTCATTAAAAAAATACGTGCCTGTTCTTCGCCGCCTTTGCCTTTTTGGTAATTTAATTTTTTCCCCCAAGATGGATCCATATTATTCAGTCTTGATCCGATATTGCAGGGCTTCGGCAATATGCTGATCGTTAATGACCTCACTTTCTGCCAAATCAGCGATGGTTCTGGCTACCTTGATTAACCGGAAATAAGTACGGGCCGACAGGGCGTAGGCCACCACTGCCTTCTTTAGGATCTTATTGGCAGAATCCGATAAGTTAGCTAACTTTTTAATATGACGATTTTTCATATCAGCATTGCACACCAACTTCGTTCCCTCAAACCTTTTTTCTTGCCTGAGCCTGGCTTGAATGACTCTTTCGCGGATCGATTTTGAACTTTCAGCTAGTTTCACTGTTTCGGAATTAATCATTATCTTCGTGACATCTACCGGGGGAACATATAAATGCATATCGATCCGATCCATGATTGGGCCGGATAATCGCTTCTGGTATTTTTCAACTTGGTGGCTATTACAACTGCAGGTATGTTTTGGATCACCTAAGTAACCGCAGGGGCAAGGATTAGCTGCTGCCACCAGCATAAATTGTGCCGGAAACATCACCGACCCCGCCGCTCGGGAAATGCTGACATAACCATCTTCCATCGGCTGCCTTAAGGCTTCTAGGCTCGCCCGGGAAAATTCGGGGAATTCATCCAAAAAAAGCACTCCCCGATGGGCCATCGTTACCTCACCCGGCCGCAGGTTAGAGCCGCCGCCTATAAGTCCGATCTGAGAAGTCGTGTGGTGGGGGAATCTGAACGGGCGCCTCCGGACCAGTGTCCCACCCGGCGGTATATTGCCGGTTATGGAGAATATCTTTGTTACCTCGAGGCTCTCTTTATCCGTTAGCTGGGGTAAAATTCCCGGTATGGCCCGCGACAGCATCGTTTTGCCGGCGCCTGGGCTGCCCAATAAAAAAATATTATGGCCTCCGGCGGCGGCGATCTCAATAGCTCGTTTGGCCGATTCCTGGCCATAGATTTCGGAAAAATCAAATTCCGGATCAATTCCGTCTTTGGCTACCAAATCACCGATAAACCTTAAAGCCACCACTTCTCTTTGGCCTCTTAAATGTCGGATTAAAGCGGTTAAAGTTTCTATCGGGAAAACTTTAACTCCCTCAACAACACAAGCTTCATTAGCTGATTCTCTGGGGACGAAAATTGTTTTTACTCCACTCTCTTTAGCGAGAAGGGCTAGCAAGAATACTCCTCGGCTGTGTCGCAGCGATCCATCCAGTGATAATTCCCCAAAATAAAATGTCTTTTCTACCGGTAGGGTAATTTCGCCCATCGCCGCCAAAATTCCCACTGCAATCGGTAAATCATAATAGGATCCTTCTTTAGGCAGGTCAGCGGGTGCCAAATTAATGGTAATTTTTGCTGTCGGAAATTCAATCTCGGAGTTGATGATAGCTGTTTTAATCCGTTCTTTGCACTCTTCCGCCACCTTACCAGCCAATCCGACAATCGTCAACCCGGGGAAGCCTTTTTCGGCGATATTAACTTCGATCTCCACCTCGACTGGATCTAACCCCACACAAGCCATTGAGGCTACTTTCATCAGCACACTTTAATCTAGCACATTTTCAAAATCATTTTTGAAAAAAGCTCACTCCATTCACAAATTCATGGTCTAAAACTTGCTTTTTCGGTTTATGGCCATTGCCCAGTTTTCGATCAATCCGTTTCAGGGTTTCACTTAACCGGTCATTCTTCCGGGCTAGGGCCTCCTCCCTTTTTTTTTCGTCCAGCCGACTCGGCTAATAAAGTAGTCTGGATCCTGGTTTTCATCAAGCCACACAAACACACTCTCCTTTAGTGTTTGCCTTTCCCCGCCGCCTAGTTCGTTGGTTAGTCGGTACGAGCTACCAGCCGGTATTATTTCCCATTCCACCCCTTCTCTTTCTGCGGTTTCGATCCATAAACCAATATCTATCCGAGGAATAACCCGGTCGACTGTTCCTTTAAAGATTCCATTTACTCTATCTACTGATCCCATACTATATATTATATACGGGAATTTACTATTTATGCTAACTACTCGGTATTTTTTACCTTTAAACTAATATATAATGAATAGTAGTATGATTCCTTTTTCCGTCGGTATTTTTGATGACTTCGTCCAAGCCAGCAACGCCTACCATGCGCTTTTATCGCGCCGTATTAACGAGGAAGTATCGTTTATTGTCCGGGAAATCAATGATGAAGAAGCTATCAGTTTTTTATCTAATAACGAAGATGTCTCAGAAGATATCGCTCCGCCATTTAGCGGTGGAGCTACTGCCGCTTTTTCGGTTGTTGCCCCTCACTTAATCCACTTTGACTTTAACGGCGTTGGCCAACTAATTATGTCCGGGCCGCTGGCCGATCAATTACTGACCACCAAGAGTTTTTCTCCTAATATGAATGGCAGCCTGAGTCAGGCCTTTTGGGATTTGGGCTTTGACCCTGAAACATCTGATAATTTTCAGGAATTGATCATCGCTGGCCGGACGCTTATCTTAGTCCGTGCCGATCACTTTCAAGAAACTACTAATACCTTTAAAGAATTTGGAACTCTGGATATCATTAAGACCGAAACAAACCCAAAGTCTGGTTTATAATTGACCTATGGGTTTTCAAATTAATTCTAGTTTTCTGCCGTCGGGAGATCAGCCCCAAGCCATCGCCCAACTTACTGCCGGACTTCAATCCGATAAAACTCGGCAGACACTTTTGGGTGTCACTGGGTCCGGTAAAACCTTTACCATTGCCAACGTTATCCAAAATACCCAACTGCCAACCCTGGTAATCTCTCATAACAAAACCTTGGCCGGGCAGTTATATCAGGAATTTAAAGAACTTTTTCCCAACAATAAAGTCTCCTACTTTGTTTCTTATTACGATTACTACCAACCCGAAGCCTATATTCCTTCTTCTGATACCTATATTGCCAAAGAAGTGGATATTAACGACCTCATTGACAAGCTGCGGCTGGAAGCTACGTCTAACCTTTTTTCGGGTCCTGATAATATTGTCGTCGCTTCGGTCAGCTGTATTTACAATATTGGCGATCCAGTTGAATTTAGTGGCAAAACGGTTGAATTTAAAGTTGGCGATTTGTGGCCCCGCCGTCTTCTTTTGGAAAAATTGGTGGAACTCTTTTATACCCGGAGTGACATGGAGTTTAGGCGGGGTACTTTCCGGGTCCGTGGTGAATCCATTGAATTATGGCCGGCTTATCAAGATTGGGTGTTGGTATTGGAGATTGAAAATGAAAAAATTACCAAAATCTTAGAAAGGAACCCGATGACTGGCAAGGAATTTGTCGAGAATCGTTTTCTTCTCTTTCCTGCCAAGCAATATGTTAGCGGCGGCGGACCGGATAAAAAACAAATCTATGACTTTATTAGGCATGATTGTGCCATTTCCGTAGCTCGCTTTAAGGAACAAGGCAAAATGCTCGAAGCCTATCGCCTTGAACAGCGCGTTAATTATGATTTGGAAATGCTGGAAGAGGTGGGTTACGTCAATGGCATTGAAAATTATTCCATCTACTTTGAACAGAATCGCCATCCCGGCGAACCGCCTTTTACCCTGGTCGATTATTTCCGCCATCTTTGGGAGGATAATTTTCTCACCGTCATTGATGAATCCCATGTTACCGTTCCCCAAATTCGGGGTATGTATCAGGGGGATCTGGCCCGTAAAAAAACTTTGGTTGATTATGGTTTCCGGCTGCCGGCGGCTTACGACAACCGCCCGCTGAAGTTTACCGAATTTTATGATCGTGTCGGTAAAGTGATCTTTGTCTCGGCGACCCCCGATGATTTTGAGATCAAAGAATCTGGTGGCGAGGTGGCGCAGCAGGTAATTCGCCCCACAGGCTTAGTCGATCCCCCCATTATTGTAAAAGCAACTATTCAACAAATCCCGGATTTAATCGAAGAAATAAAAAAGCGTATTGAAAAAAAGGAACGGGTTTTAGTCGTTACCTTAACTAAGAGGATGGCCGAAGAATTAGCTGAATATTTAGCCAATCCTTTAAATACCGGCGTTCCCTTTAAGGTTGCCTATCTGCACGCTGATATCGATACCCTGGAGCGCTCCACCATTCTTGATAATTTGCGTAATGGTAACTACGATGTTTTGGTCGGTATCAATCTGTTGCGTGAAGGACTCGATCTTCCGGAAGTCAGTCTCGTTGCGATCCTCGACGCCGGTCAACAAGGCTTCTTACGCTCCAAGACATCCTTAATTCAAATCATGGGCCGGGCTTCCCGACATGTTTCCGGTGAAGTTATCCTTTACGCTGACGAGATTTCGCCTGCCATGAGAGAGGCGATGACCGAAGTTAACCGTCGCCGGGAAATTCAGCTAAAGTTTAATTTGGAGCATGGTATTACCCCCCAGACTATCAGCAAATCCATCCGCCCCAAGATAATCGAAGCGCCGGTGGAGACCAAAGCGGAAATGCCCTTATTGGAAATCGACCCCTTATCGCTCACCCCGCCCCAGCGCAAAGCCCATGTTTCCAAGCTCCGCCGGGAAATGCGTTCACTCGCCGAATCCATGAATTTCGAAGAAGCTATCAAATTACGCGATAAAATAAAGGAAATTGAGAGTCTTTAAGTCCTAAACTAACACCCGAAACAAATCCGAAAGTCTGCTATAATAAATTACTTTATAAATCACTATAAAGGCCCCCGTGGCGGGGTCGTTTAACGGTGCTATGGTTGACCAAATAATTGTAAAGGGTGCCCGGGAAAACAATCTTAAGGACATCTCTTTTTCTATTCCCAAAAATAAGTTCATCGTTTTTACCGGTGTCTCCGGCTCCGGTAAATCGAGCATGGCTTTTGACACCCTCTTTGCTGAAGGGCAGCGACGCTATGTCGAAAGCTTGTCTTCCTATGCCCGCCAGTTTTTAGGCAATATGAAACGCCCGGACGTTGACCTGATCGAAGGCTTATCGCCCTCCATTGCTATAAATCAAAAAGCCATTTCCCACAACCCGCGTTCCACTGTTGGGACTGTCACCGAAATTTACGATTATTTGCGGCTGCTTTTTGCCCGTATCGGCCACCCCCATTGTCCCAACTGCGGCCGCGAGGTCATTCCTCAAACCAGTAAGCAAATTGTTAACCAGATATTGGAACGGGCTGTTAAGGAAGTCGGTGCTGTCGCTCCTTACCGCTTTTTTGTCTTCGCCCCGCTGATTCGGGACCGGGCCGGGGATTTTCGCGGACTGACTGAAAATATCCGCCGCCAAGGTTATAAATGGCTGCGGGTTGATAATAAATTAATTGATCTTTATTCTGATTTCGGCATTGTCAAAACTAATAAACACAACATCGACGCGGTAATTGACCGGGTTTCTTTAACCAAAGATAACCTTAAGCAGCGGGATAACGCTTATAACCGTTTAATCGACGATGTGGAAGTCGCCATGAAAATGAGTAATGGCCTAGTAATAATTGGCGAAATTGATGACCCATCATTTGAGTTTCCCGATCATCCGGCCAATATTTTTGATACCCTTTACTCGGAAAACTATGCTTGTCCGGTATGTAATATTTCTCTACCGGCTATCGAACCGCGCCTCTTTTCCTTTAATTCTCCCCAGGGTGCCTGCCCGGAATGTAAAGGTTTAGGTACCAAGTTCCAGGTTGACCGCAATCAAGTCCCGGAATGGAAAGCTCGCTACCTGGAATCGCGTTTTTTTAATGCCCCCAATGATTCTGTCCGGGAAGAAATCGAAAAGCTGATGATCAAAGAAAATTGTGAAGTCTGCCACGGTTCGCGGCTCAACCCCGAAGCTCTCTCGGTCCATATTACTGGTAAAAATATTTATGAAGTCAGTCGGCTCTCAATTGACCATCTAAACGAGTGGGTTCAATCTTTAAACCAGGTACTGGAAAGTGATAAAGAAAAGGAAATTGTGGTCCCCATCAACAAAGAGATTTCCGCCCGCCTCGAATTTTTGCTGGCCGTAGGTTTGGATTATTTAACTCTCGAACGCGAAGCCGGCACCCTTTCCAGTGGTGAGTCGCAACGGATCCGTTTAGCCTCCCAAATCGGCACCGGCTTAACCGGAGTCCTCTATATCCTAGACGAGCCCACCATCGGTCTCCATTCGCGGGATAACGATCGCTTAATTGCCACTCTCAAGAAATTGAAAGATCTGGGTAATACCGTGATTGTGGTTGAGCATGACGAGGATGTCATCAGGAACGCTGACGAAATTGTCGACTTCGGGCCCCTCGCCGGCAAAAATGGTGGGGAAATCGTTGCCCAGGGGAGCTTAGCCGACCTAAAAGCTGATAAGAATTCCTTAACCGGCAAATATTTGTCCGGTAAAATGCAGGTTTCCGCTCCATCTCTGGGTAGCGAGCTTATTTATGAGTCGGAATCCCGGCCCAAGAAGATTGTCAACGATAATAAGATCACCGTGGAAAACTGCCACCAGTGGAATCTTAAAAATATCAATGTTGATTTTCCTTTAAACAAGTTAATTGTGGTGACTGGCGTCTCCGGTTCCGGTAAATCCACCCTCATTCACGACACACTTTATGCTGGAGTCAAGAAGCATTTTGACGAGAGCTATCAAGGCACTATTGGCCAATTCGATAAATTGAAGGGTATTGATAATCTGACTGAAGTCTTACTGGTTGACCAATCGCCGATTGGCCGGACTCCCCGCAGTAACCCCGCCACCTATACCAAGGTCTTTGATAACATTCGTGAGCTGATGGCCGAAACGACCGAATCAGCCATCCGCGGCTACACTAATAGCCGTTTCTCCTTTAATACCAAAGGCGGCCGTTGTGAGGTTTGCCAAGGCCAAGGGCAAATCAAGATTGAAATGCAGTTCCTACCCGATATATATGTCACCTGCGACGAATGTCATGGTACCCGCTTTAAAGACGAAACTCTGGAGGTGGAATATAAAGGTAAAAATGTGGCTGAAATTCTTAAATTGACCGTCGATGAGGCCCATGAGTTCTTTAAAAATATTACCTCGATCCGTAAAAAGCTGGAAACCATTCAAGAAGTCGGTTTAGGCTATCTGGAGCTGGGCCAACCCTCCAACACACTTTCCGGTGGTGAATCCCAACGGTTAAAAATTAGCCGGGAACTGGTTAAGCGTTCCGAAGGTCATACCCTGTACGTTTTAGACGAGCCGACGACTGGATTACACTTTTACGATGTCGATAAGTTGATAAAGGTTTTGCGCCAGTTGGTCGATAAAGGTAATACGGTCGTGGTCATTGAACATAACCTGGATGTTATTAAAAATGCTGATTGGATCATCGATATGGGCCCCGAAGGTGGAGAAAAAGGCGGTTTTGTGGTTGGTACCGGCACGGTCGAAGATATTATCAAATGCCCCCGCAGCTACACCGGACAATATCTCAAGAAAAGCTTTACTTCCTGATGTAACTAAATCTTATCAGTTAAAATAGATCGTGAATTCCTTAGCTAAAATCGTCGCTTCCCTACCGCACACCCCGGGAGTTTATATTTATAAAAACTCGGCCGGGACGATTATTTACGTCGGCAAAGCAATCGACCTTAAACGCCGTGTCTCTCAGTATTTTCAGCGCGACGATGCTCTTGGCCCCAAAACCACCTCTTTGGTCTCCGAAATTGCTGACATCAACTTTAAAACCGTTGGTTCGGAAATTGAGGCCTTGGTTCTTGAAGCCAGTTTAATTAAAAAGTTTTTGCCTAAATATAATTCCCAGCTTAAGGATGATAAAAGTTACACTTACATCGTAATTTCTTCAGATAAGCTGCCTTATATCTTTGCCGCTAAGCGCTCCCAGTTTAACCCTGACCAGGATACTTATTATGGCCCTTTCCCTAACGGTTCCGCCGTCCGCAATATTTTAAAGACCTTACGCCGAATTTTTCCATTTTATACCCGTCCCAACCATCCCTCGACCAGGTGCCTTTATTGCCATCTCGGTCTGTGTCCTGGCCCCAATCCCAATACCCGCACCTACCGCCATAATATCCGCCGCATAAAAGAGGTCCTTTCCGGTAAGTTCCTTAAACTTAAAAACCATCTCAGTCGTGACTTAAAGCATTATTCCCACACCGAACAATATGAAAAAGCCGCCGTGGTTCGCGACCAACTCCGATCTTTGGAATATATCACTGCCGGTTGGCAGCATTTAGATACTCTCTACCAAGATATTGTCATTACTGATGATAAGGTCAGTAGTGCCCTTGATGGATTAGTAACTATCTTACAACCATATTTTCCTTTTTTACGGTCTTTATACCGCCTGGAATGTTTTGACATCTCTAACTTTGGGGCCAAATTTTTCGTCGGCGCCATGACAGTCTTTCAGGGAAGCGGTCTTGATAAAGCCGAATATCGCAAATTTAAGATTCGCACCAAGATTACTCCCGATGATCAGTTTATGGTTCGGGAAGTCGTTTTCCGCCGCCTAAAACATTACGACTGGGAATATCCCCAAGTGATTATTGTGGATGGCGGCAAGCCGCAGGTTTCCTCTGTTTACGAGATCCTGAAAGCTTTTCCGGAATCTCCTCTTAACCGCATTGGCGTCGTCGGCCTGGCCAAGAAAGAAGAAACCATTGTTATTAAAAATAGTTCGGACTGGGTCGAAATCAACTTACCCAAAGACTCCAACTCCTTAAAATTACTGCAGCAGCTGCGGGATGAAGCCCACCGTTTTGCCAATAGTTACCGCAAGGAATTAATGAAAATCGGCCGTCTTTAAGTTTATAATAAACTTATGACGGAGATTTCTTTGGTTTCAGTGGTTATCCCCTGCTTTAATGACGGTCCACGGATTACCCCGGTGGTTAATGAAGTCAAAAAATCAAATTATTGTCGGGAAATTATCGTTGTCGATGATGGTAGTGATCAGGAAACCAATCATATTCTCCGGTCCCTAACTGGAATAAAATTAATTCGGCATCCGCGAAACTTAGGCAAATCCCGCGCTCTCAAAAGCGGTATTCTTCAGGTCAAATCCCCTTATGTCGCCTTTGTGGATAGCGACTTAACCCATTTCACTACCGCCAATTTCGATAAATTGGTCTC
Source organism: Patescibacteria group bacterium (assembly GCA_023380755.1). Classification (GTDB taxonomy): domain Bacteria; phylum Patescibacteriota; class Microgenomatia; order UBA12405; family UBA12405; genus JAMCSD01. Next base: position 44,118 of record JAMCSD010000003.1, on the reverse strand, counting down.
ACCGGTTATTAATCGTCAATGCGACATTACTTTGGGCATAAGGGAAAAAGAGGATTGGTACGGGGTCATTTCTGGTTTCGCTCTGGCTTATACCGGCGAACGATGTCTTTCCACTAAACTGTTACGTCAAAATATCGATATCTTTGACCAAAAAGGTTATCTGATTGAACCAGAATTTAATCAACGCTTTTTTCACCACGTGAAGGTCAGGGGAGTGCTGTTAAAAAACGTTGGCCAACTTAGCCAACCGCGAAAAAATGGTTTCCGCGGCCTCTTAATAAACTTTCGACAGGTCCAGTCTTTTATTAAATGTTACGGAATCAATCAAGTCTATCGCCAAATACTTTTCGTCAAAAACCCCCACTTTTTATTGTATTAATATACAACTACAAAAATAGTAGTAGTACTGTTATACTCTCCTATGCCCTGTCAACTACCCGAATGCCAACTTTATCCTAGTTGTGTTTCTCTCTCCAAAATAAATCATGAGCTCGCCCAAAAAGAGCCAGATACGGTGCTTATCGCCACCACCAAAATGTTGGCTACTACTGTTAGCTGCCGACAGCTGGATGATATTTTAGAAAAAACCCAAAAAATCGTGGAAACTCTTCGACCTCCTCTTGTTCCGTTCCGGACTCAGGACCCCGATTCATGTATCTTTGATAATTGTCAGGGGGCGGCTCAATGTCGTGTTAGGCAGTTAGTCGAGGAAAGATACAGTCATGAAAATTTAACAAAACCACAATTAGATTTCACCCGAGCCACAATCATTTCTTCTGGTTCCTGCAAAGATTTAGTTGTCACTCTCAAATACATTGACCAGATCCGCTCCCGGATTCCAACCGCTAACCATCTCGATCATGACCAGTAAGTGATACTATAAGTTATGACTAACATTTCCAATGAAGGTTGCCCTTATACTGGCTGTCAAAACCAGGAAGATCATATTTGTTGGCGTTTCCGGATGCTGGAAAAAATTAAAGATGGTCAAAGTTCTGGTTTTGGACCGATCACCAATTTCCAGGAACTTGATTGGTTTGGCTGGCGCCTTATGGGTCATTGCCCCCACAATTGGGAACGCCATCTAGAACTCAGATTCATTCTCGCCAACGACCTTAAAGCACGTGACTTGTTAACCAGTCATGAATAACTTATTTTTTATTTAAAAGAACCACCATTTTCTCCAAATCCTTTTTATGTTCTTCCTCGGCAAAATAATTCCTTGCTGGTTCCAGCCTGTTTATTAGCCATTCCGCCAGAGCATTTTTCAGATCTAAAGGAAAAAGAGTTCCTTCGGCATAATCTTTTTCGAGTTTGCCATAGTTCGTATAAGTAATGTTGCCGCCAAACTTCTCCGGCCTTTCAATCATCAATGACCCCTTATCTTCACCCCAAAAAATGAGCACTTTAACCCAATTTAAAAGTGGGTTAAATTTAATTTCTTTTGGCGGCCCGTAGGCTTTACGCACCTTTTCTCGGATTTCATCGGGGCTGTCGTGAACAAAAATAGCCGAACTTGGTTTCGATTTGCTCATTTTTAAATCGGTAGCCGTCTCTTCCGAACCCTGGTTGGTATCTACTTTTTCCGGTCCGTTCAACCCGGCAATTAGATTATGATGAATCGCGATTGGCGCAATAATTTCCCCTTGCGCATCGAGAAGGGGATTAATAGTCAACTTATGGGCCACATCCCGGGCGATAACATGAGCCTTCCGCTGATCCATCCCGGCATGGGCTAGATTAACTTTCATGGTGTAAATATCGGCTACCTGAAGTGGGGGATAAAACAATGTCGCCATATCTACTTCATTTCCCTGTTTTTTGCCCATAATCGAGATAGACCTTAAGTCCCGTGATAACGTCACGTGTTTCCCCACTTCCATAAAAGTTTCCCAATGTACCAGGTTATTTTTGTATAAGTCGAAACCCGGAATAAAAGTCAGGTTCCCTAATTTTAGTTCCTGATCAACATTAACTTCGTGGCATTTTAAGGAGGCGATTAATGCTTCCTTAAAATAATTGACGGCTGCCCAACGAATACTTTCAATATTGCCGCCTAATTTATTGTTTAAATACGTGTGAAAATCAGCTAAAAATATCTGGCACTTCACCCCCGCCCGCAAAAAATCTGCTACTTTTCCCATCGAAATATAGCCTGTTCCCAAATGAACCAACCCCGATATTTCAAAACCGATATAATGATGTAACTCGGTGCCGTTATTCAGCAGTCGGCGCAGATCCTCTTTAGTAATGACTTCCTCACAGTTTCGGGTAATCAGTTCAATTTTTTCTTCGGTGGTCATTCCCTATTATAACGTTAACTAACCAATATTCTTGGGTTAAGCTTTGTTTTCACTTTGGAAGTTTCGGTTTCTCAACCTTCTTAAGTGGGTCCGGGCCGCTTCCGAGACCACAAAAGACAGCCATTCCGTCTTAGCCATTAATTTTGTCCCTACCAAGATTTCCACTAAGTCTCCGGTTTTTAACCGGCTGTCGATTTTCACCATTTTTTCGTTCACCAAAGCCCCCTTACAATAATCACCCAAGTGAGTATGAACAGTATAGGCAAAATCAATAGGTGTACTCTCCCGGGGCAATTGGATCACGTCGCCCTTGGGTGTAAAGACGTAAATATGCTCGGAGAGCACGCTGATTCGGTAATTACTTACATTTTTATCACTTTGCCATCGGACCAGGTCTTTTACCCATTCCATTCCATGCCCAACATTAAGCCCCCGGCTCATTTTGTAAGCAATATGCGATGCCGGCCCGAACTCGTTAAATTCGTGCATTTCGAAAGTCCTAATTTGTACTTCGACTAACAATTTTCCTTTCCACTGCAGGGTGGTCTGGATTGACCGGTACCCATTTGCCTTTGGATTGGAGATATAATCCTCAAATTCTCCTGGAATATATTTGTATTTTGCATGGAGTAATCCTAAGACGGTATAACAATCTTCAATATTTTTCACCAGTACTCTTAAACCGACCCGATCTTTAAATGACCTTTCCCCCAAATATCCGTGCTTAATCTTAAGATAAGTTGAATAGATACTCTTAATCCGGCTTTGGATTTGAAAACTATTAATATGATTAACCTCTAACATGGTTTCCAACTCTGTTAGGACGGAATTCTCGGCTAACAATTCATCACGAGAACGCTTTTTGAGTTCTTTTTCTAATTCTGATGCTTCTTTAGGATAAAGTATCTTGAAAGCAATATCCTCCAAACTCTTCTTGAAGAAATGTAAACCGACATATTCCGCTACCGGACCGTAAATACTTAAAACTCTTTGGGCATATTTTATTTGAGAGTCACGGGGTAGGGAATCGATGGTTAAACCGTTATGCAGTTTGTCAATTAACCTGATAATTAACACCCGGACATCGTTCACCGAAGAAAATAAAAAATTTCGGAATACTTCAATGTTTTCTTTATGAATTTCGATACCCTTGGTTTTTCGGCTAATTTCTGTCAAACCTTCCACTAATAAAGCCACTTCATCGCCAAAAATGGTCGCAATATCTTCCATCTTGGCCTCTCCGTCTTCGACCGTGTCATGGAGCAGGGCGGTGATCACTGCTTCCTCTCCCAATCCTAATTGGGCCACGACCTTGGCAATCCAAATAGGGTGGCTGATAAAAGCTTCTCCGGAAATTCGCCTTTGGTTAAGATGGCACCGGGCCGCAAAATCAAATGCTTTGTGGACAGTTTCCTGATTATAGTCAGCACAATATGGCTGCAAATCCTCCCATTTCGTTGCTTGTGGTTGAAGTTGAAAATCTATTTTCATTTAATAAGCCATTAATTCGGCAAATACCAATAACCTGTTCCAGTCTGTTCCCACCGGCCAGCAGGTTTGTAAAATCAGCACCTCTTTATTGGGATTGGAATAATGGAGATACTCAACATCATTAGCGCTGACAATTTTTTTATCGAACACCTTATATAGGTATTTTATCCCATTCCGTTCAATCCAAACACTATCTCCGGAGGATAATTCCCCCAACAGATAGAAGACTACGTTCTTCCGGGCCACGCTAATACCTTCTTCGCTGGAATGGGCAAAAAGATAAGTAAAACTACCCTTACCCCGTCCCGGAACGGTGCTGGTGCTTGATTGGGCAATTTTACCCTCATCCAGCACATTTTTGTACACCGTACTGTCGTAAGGAGTCACGTTCTCCACTATGGCTGCCTCAGCGTTAATTTTGGGTATTTTAATTCCATAATAATTAGGCACAGCCGGCGTTTTCTCAATCTTGCCATTTTCTTTAACTAACAGGGCGCTTAGTTCTTGCGGACTCTTGCCTTTATTAGACTGCCAATAGGCAAAATATGCCTTTCCAATGGGATAATATAAATATAATAGAAAAAATACCGAAAATATACTTAGAAAAGTTCCTACATAATATATTGTTCTCTGGGGTATACCGGGATTTGAATAGAGTACCCCCTTTTTCGTAATTCGTTTAATTGATCTTTTCTTGGGCGTTACCCGCCAAAATTCTAGGTCCATAACAATATTTACTCATGTCAATTTGACAAAAACAACTGTCTGTTTTAACATACTTCGTGGTAAAAATGCAGTCAGATACGCAAATAAAACACATCAATCCCGAGTTTACGGGAAGTCTGCTAGCAACTATTTTTACCTCAAATTTTCATATTCGCTGCCTCTCCATTAAGTGAGAGAGATGTTCCTGGTGATCGCCGAACATCTCTTTAGCAAATAGGGAGGTTTTTTGTTACCAATTTTTTATTGTCATGAACAACAAAACGATGCTGACCAACGAAGGATACGAACGGCTCCAGCAGGAATTAGATGAGCTCAAGAAAAAACACGACCAGCTTATTGAAAGAATCGAGGAAGTTGCCCAACCCGATGAGGCTGGTGAAGATGTTCTAGCCGTTCAATTAAAAGAAGAATTAGAGGTTATTAACGACAAGATTGACTATTTGGAAGAATCTTTGGCCAAAGTTGAATTAATCAATGGCCGCGTCGGCCACGATTGCATTCGTGTTGGTTCCAAAGTCAAAATAAAAATTAGCAATACCCGGGAATTAACCTTTCATATCGTCAGTGAGTTTGAAGCCGATCCCTCCGTCAACAAAATTTCCGATCAATCACCCCTTGGCCAAGCCCTTGTCGGTCGAAAAGTTCACGACGAAATTGAGGTAGTTGCTCCAGTGGGAAAACTGACTTACAAAATCATGGCGATTGCGTGAGTATAATTACCTATGCAACCAGTTAAGCTTAATCAACTTCAGCAGATTCGCCGCGACAAACTTATTAAACTGACTAAATTAAAAGGTAACGCCTATCCTCAGCCGGATTTGTCTTCCAAAGATAGCGCCGCTGAAGCCTTAAGCAAACTTCAAAAAAAAGTCACTGTCGCTGGTCGGTTGATGTCTCTTCGCGGTCATGGCAAAATCCTTTTTGCTGATCTGGTTGATCGCACTGGCAAAATCCAATTATTTTTTCAGGAAAAGTCTTTAGCTTCGCGGTTTGAAGTAACCCACCTTTTAGATATTGGTGATATTGTTTCGGTTACCGGTTTAGTCTTTAAAACCCAGGCTGGAGAAATTACCATTGATGTCACCGAATTCGAACTGTTGGCTAAGAACCTCCGCCCCCTACCAGAAAAATGGCACGGCCTAAAGGATGTTGAAGAGCGTTACCGGCAGCGTTATGTTGATCTGATTGTTAATCCGGAGGTCAAAGCAATCTTTGAAACCCGGACCAAAGTTTTATCGACCATGCGTCGATTCCTCGATGAGCATGGTTTTATGGAGGTGGAAACCCCAATTTTACAACCTGTTTATGGAGGCGCTTCGGCTAAGCCCTTCATTACCCACCACAACGAACTTGATATGGATATGTATTTACGGATTTCCGACGAGCTTTATTTAAAACGTCTTATTGTCGGGGGATTAGAAAAGGTTTATGAAGTTAGTCGTGATTTCCGGAACGAAGGCGTTTCCCGCTTTCATAATCCGGAATTTACCCAAATTGAGTTTTATTGGGCTTATATTGATTATGAGCGGTTAATGAAATTTACCGAAGAATTGATAGCCCACGTTATTAAAACCGTCAAGGGTAGTCTTGAAGTCACTTTCCAAAACACCAAACTTGATTTTACCCCACCTTTTAAGCGTTTAACCTTCCGTGATGCTATTTTGGAAAAAACCAGTATCGATATCGATAATATCCACACCGAATCTGAATTTAAAAAAGCTATTAAAATTCATCAACTAAAAGTTGATCTCTCTGGTGCGGTGGGTTTAGGCGCTTATTTTGACGCCCTCTACAAAGAGCATGTCCGACCCTTTTTGGTCGGTCCGGTATTCCTGACAGATTATCCGGCATCCATGATTGCCTTAGCCAAAAGAAAAGCGGATGATCCCCAAAAAATCGCTTCTTTCCAACTCTTGGCTTGTGGTGTTGAGCTTCTCAAAGCTTATAACGAGTTGAATGATCCCCAGGATCAATATAATCGCTGGCGGGACGAAGAAGCTTTAGCTAAAAAGGGTGCTGAAAACGCCATGCAAATGGACCACGATTACTTAAGAGCGCTGGAATATGGCCTGCCGCCTACTGCCGGTTGGGGGATGGGTATCGACCGCTTTGTCCAGTTTTTAACCGATCAAACCACCATCAAAGATGTCATTTTATTTCCTTCCATGAAGCCCGAAGAGGGGATTCCTGCTGCTAAGTCCCAGGCTCCGGTTGGTGTCAATAATCCCAAAGTGGTTATTGGTAAAATTGAAACATTGCTAAAGCATCCCGACGCCGACCGTCTGCAGGTCTGCCAGGTGAATATTGGCCAACCCCAACATCTTTCTATCGTCTGCGGCGCCACCAATATAAAAGTTGGTGACATTGTCCCCGTATCCTTGAAGGATGCTTTAGTCCACACTAAAGAAGGCCAACCGCTGAAGGTTGAAAAGGCCAAAATGCGGGGAGTGGTTTCCGAAGGCATGCTTTGCTCGACTATGGAGCTTGGTCTTGGTCAGGATCATGCTGGTATCTATCTTCTACCTTCCGAACTAGAATCACATTTGGGCCAACCGGTTAAGGATTATTTATCTCCCTAAAATGTCTCTTGACCGCCAAAAGTATCTTGAAGCCGCCAAATCACAGCTCGAAACCAATATCTTTTATCATTCTCTGGCCCTAGAAGCCTGCATGTCTGGTCTTTATGATTATCTTCATGCCAATAACCGCCTCACTGCCAATGATCCCTCTAAAGATGATTGGCTCTTGGCTGGTTTGATCCATGATATTGATTATGCTGGCGAGTTTAAAGAGAGCCATCCTTTGCGTACCCGGGAAGCCCTCGCCAAATATGGTCTTAGTCTTAGCGATTCAGTTCAAAAAATTGTTTTAGCCCATGATGGCCGCCAAGGGCAGAACTTTACTAATTTGGCCGAATGGTCGATTTTTTGCGCTGACTCATTAACTGGTTTAATTGTCGCTGTCGCCTTAGTTTACCCTTCCAAAAAATTAGCTGATGTTAAAGTTTCTTCGGTAGTCAAACGTTTCTTAAAAGAACCCCGTTTTGCTGCCGGCACTCGCCGCGACGAAATTGCCGAATGTCAAAATCCGGCAGGTCTTAATATCCCCTTAGAAAAATTTATTGAAATCTGTTTGCTCTCCATGCAAAAGATTGCCGATACTATTGCTCTATAAAAATAGATCAATATATATCAAGTATGTAAAATGACTAAATTTCCCTAAAATTTGCTGCAAATTTGCGGTAATAACTTTCCTTAAATTTGTTAAAATGAGGGCAGATGCTTGACCTTAATTTCCTACGCGATAATCAGGAATTAGTTAAACAAAGTTTGATTAACCGGCAAAAATCGCCTGAGCTCTTAGCCCGGGTTATTGACCTGGATAACGGCCGCCGAAATCTCTTATCTAAGGTCGAGGCTCTTCGTTCTTCTCAAAATAAAATTTCCAAAGAGATCAAAGGCAAACCAAGTACCGAACAATTGTCGGCTGCCTCCAAGATTAAAGCTGATTTAAGAACATTAGAAGATCAATTAAAATTCCAGGAAGCTGATCTAAAAGTTGCTCTCGAAGAAATCCCCAACATCCCTGCTCCCGACGTTCCTGTTGGCAAAGATGATTCGGAAAATATTGTTTGGAAAACTGTCGGAAAAATACCCGAATTTGATTTTTTCATTCTCGATCACGCCGATTTAGGTAAAAAACTAAACATTTTAGATATCGAAAAAGCCGCCGAAGTTTCCGGTTCCCGGTTTGGTTATTATAAAAACCAGGCTGCCGTATTGGAAATGTCGCTGATGTTTTATGCCTTTAAGAAATTAGTTTCCAAAGGTTTTCGGGGCATGATTCCCCCGGCAATGATTAAGTCGGAAACCGAATGGGGTTGTGGTTATTCCAGTAACAAAAATCTGTTTAATGCCTATTATTCAGTGCCGGAAGATGATCTAATCTTTATTTCCAGCTCCGAACACTCCGTGGTCCCCTACCATAAAAATGAAATTCTCGATGCCAAGGATTTACCGATCCGTTATGTTAACTTCTCGCCCTGCTTCCGTCGTGAGGCGGGTACTTATGGTAAGGATATGAAAGGCATGCTCCGGGTCCATTTCTTCAATAAAGTAGAAATGAATATTTTTACTCTGCCCGATACCAAAATTTCCGATGCCATGTGCTTAGAAATGCTTTCCCTCGAAGAAGAGATCCTTCAAGAACTCGGTATTCCTTATCAAGTCATGCGCAATTGCACCGGCGATCTTCCCCAGCCCAACCGCCGGATGTATGACATCAATTCCTGGTTTCCCGGCTTAAAACAATATCGCGAAACCAGCTCCTGTAGTAATTGTACCGATTATCAAGCTCGGCGTTTAAATACCCGTGTTAAAATAAACGGCAAGCCCGAATTCGTCCATATCCTTAATGCTACCGTGGTGACTGATCGAGTCCTGTTGGCCCTCTTAGAACTTAATCAAAAAAGGGACGGTTCGATTACGATTCCTCCAGTTTTGGTTCCTTTTACCGGTTTCGAGCGTATCGCGGTTTGATGAAAAAACCTATGATAACCCTTCTTTTTATCTCAACTTTTGTCGTTTGTGGACTAATTATTAGCAATTGGATAAATCAAAATTATCTCACCAACCTGGGTATTCCCCTTCACCGGTCGACATCCGTATTAGGTGCTTTCGACCAACCGCTTAGTTTCTGGAGTTCTCTGCAAAAAACCTTTCAATTCATCATCAAATTCCTTATTTGGATTTTAGGTTTGTCTTTGCCAATTATTAGCCTCTTGACTGTCGTTTTTCTTTTCATCAAAAAAATCATTACTAAATAAATCGTAGAGGAGCCACCCTAGACCCCCCGCAATGGCGGGGGGCTTGGCTTTTTTACGATATAATACTCCCATGGCTATTTTTTCAAATCTCTTCGACTTTAATCAGCGACGACTCAATCAATATCTACCTTTAGTTAAGGCTATCAATCAGTGGGAACCCAAAATAAAAAAGTTAACTGCTAAGGCTTTAAAAGAAAAAACGACAGAGTTCCGGGACCGACTGGCGCATGGGGCGACTCTCGACGAGCTTTTACCGGAAGCTTTTGCCGTCGTTCGCGAGGCTATTTTCCGCGAAATCGGGGAACGTGCCTATGATGTCCAATTAATGTCTGCTATTACACTTCATCAAGGGGCGATAGCGGAACAAAAGACGGGTGAAGGTAAAACCCATTCTGTTATTTTTGCGGCTTATCTAAATGCCCTAACGAATAAGGGTGTCCATATCATCACCCCTAATGATTACTTAACTCAAGTCGGGGCTGGTTGGTACCCTCGGGCCTTGCATAACTTGGGTATTTCTACCGCTGCCATTATTCATGAGCAATCTTTCCTTTATGACCCGGAGTTCACCAATCCTTCGGAAAAAGTCGATGACCGTTTAGCCCACTTACGGCCGATTACCCGTAAAGAAGCCTATCTGGCCGATATTACTTATGGTACAAACAATGAATTCGGTTTTGATTATTTACGGGACCACATGGTGCAGCAGTTTTCCGAGGTCGTCCAACGGCCGCATCACTATGCCATTGTTGATGAGGTCGATTTCGTCCTGATTGATGAAGCCCGCACCCCTTTAATAATTTCCTCGCCTAATAATCAGCCGACCGATAAATATTATAAATTTGCCGAATTAGCCTCCCAGCTCCAACCCACTGATTATATTATTGATGAAAAATCACGTTCAGCCACCCTCTCGGAATACGGTATCCGTAAGGTGGAACGAATGTTAAACGTCAAAAACCTTTACGAAGAGTCTTTTGAAACCATCCATTACATTGAAAATGCTATAAAAGCCAACGCTCTTTTTCACAAAGACAAAGATTATGTTGTCAAAGACGGCGAAATTATCATTGTTGACGAATTTACCGGCCGCTTAATGTATGGCCGCCGCTGGTCCGATGGCCTTCATCAGGCTGTTGAAGCCAAAGAAAAAGTCACTGTCCAGAGAGAATCCCAAACTTGGGCGACAATCACTTTTCAAAATTATTTCCGGCTTTATCAAAAACTCGCCGGGATGACCGGTACCGCCATGACCGAAGCCGACGAGTTTCACCAAATATATAACCTAGATGTGGTTGCCATCCCTACTAACAAGCCGACGCGTCGTTCCGATGCTCAAGACTTGATCTATAAAACCCAAAGGGCTAAATACACCGCCGTGGCTGCCAAGGTCGCCGAACTCCATGCGAAAGGTCAGCCGGTACTGATTGGCACCACCTCAATTGAAAAGAATCAAATAATCTCTTCATTATTGTCCAAGAAGGGGATTCCTCATCAGGTGCTGAACGCCAAAAACCATACGGCTGAAGCCGCTATTATCGCTAATGCCGGTAAAATCGGTGCGGTTACGGTGGCTACCAACATGGCCGGCCGGGGTGTGGATATTATTTTGGGTGGTCAAAAAGATCCTCAAAATCTTGAGGACTGGCAAAAACACCACGACCTGGTGATAGGGTCGGGAGGCTTATATGTGATTGGTACCGAGCGTCACGAATCCCGCCGTATTGACAACCAACTCCGCGGCCGTTCCGGGCGCCAAGGCGATACCGGTTACTCCCAGTTTTATGTCGCTCTCGACGATGATTTAATGCGTATCTTTGGTGGCGATAAAATTGCGGCCTTAATGACCCGCTTCAATATGCCCGATGATACCCCATTAACTCATTCCTTAGTCTCAAAGTCTATCGAACAAATCCAGGTGAAAGTAGAGGGTTACAATTTTGATATTCGGAAAAATTTGGTGGAATATGATGACGTGATTAATAAGCAGAGGCAAATTATTTACCGCCTGCGGGAAGAAACCATTAACAATGCTGAAACCAAACCTCAAAAAAATACCGATGATGTTCTCAAGATTATCGATCGTCAAATCGAGTTTTTGGTTAATAATAGTGTTGATGAGAATTCCGGCATTGATCTTGATAAGGTCATTCTGGAATTTAGCGAAATTGTTCCCCTCGATCCCGGCAGTCGTGATCGACTAAAAAAGGAATTAGCCAAAGCCGATGTCCCTGCCAAATTATCTGACTTAGTCCATCACCTTTGGCAGGAAAGAATTTCCTTCTTCGGTGAACCGATCAGTTACGACATCATTCGCTTCGTCATCCTTAGTACCATCGATCCTTTATGGGTCGAACACTTAACCGCCCTCGACAACCTCCGCGAAGGTGTCCGCTTGCGTGGTTACGCCCAAAAGGATCCTTTGGTGGAATACCGTAAGGAAGGTTTTGAAATGTTTCAGCGTTTAATGGGAACTTACGAATATAATGTCGCTCGGAAATTATTCCGCATCCAGGTTGATGTCCCTCAATCAGCTCTGCCGCCCCAAAATATCGATGAAGGCCGGGGAGAAATGATTACTAATGATGTTGACCAAGATTCAATCGCTGCCCAGGACCAGGCCCTTGCGCCTCAGGTTAAACCAGTCACCGCCACCAAAACAGCACCTGGTCGCAATGACCCTTGTCCTTGCGGCTCTGGCAAAAAGTATAAAAAATGCCATTATCCCGAGTTTGGCTAGCTGTTATAATTTTTTATGACTGATTGTCTTTTCTGCAAAATAATTGCCAGAGAAATACCCTCTTACCAGGTTTACGAAGACGATCTCTTTTTTGGTTTTCTCGACATTAAACCTCTCAACCCCGGACATTCTCTCTTATTACCAAAAAAACATTATCAGTGGGTTTATGATGTTCCCGAAGTTAAGGAATATTGGGCTGTTGCTAATAAAATCGCCTTGGCCTCGATTAAAGCCGTTAAAGCCGACTTTGTTTCCTTTCTCACCATCGGTGTCGAAATTCCTCATGCTCATATCCATATTATTCCGCGATTTTTTGGCGACGATCACGGCCACGGCATAGACACTACCAAAGTCAAAGAAATTAATTCCGAAACTATGACTCAAATTGCCAAATCCTTAAATCTTCATCTACAATAACTTATGAAAACCCGCCAACAAACCCTTTTAGAACTAAAACAGTTAAACGAAAAGTTAGATCAAATTACCAACCAAAACCGCTATTTCATCTATTCAACAAGTCCCTTTAAATTTGCCATTTATAACTTCATCGCCGGTATTTTTCACTCCTTAGGCACACTTTTTGGCACCATTTTCGTGACGGCCGCCTTAATTTACGTTCTTTCCCAACTCCGGATTGATCTCGTCAGCCCCACCACCAAATTCTTAGAAGACACCTTTAGCCGTATTGACTGGAATAAAATTATCCCGGCCCCGAAAATTGATTATAATCAGTTCCGACTTCAATAATCCGCTTTACTGGTTCTTCCGTTCGGCTCGAACCCGGTCCACCTTTTTCAACAACCTTTTTCTTAAGCGCACACTTTTGGGGGTGATATCAATTAATTCATCACTGCCGATAAAATCGATGGCCTCTTCAATACTATATTTGACTGCCGGGGCGAGAATTATTGCCTCATCACTGCCGGCGGCGCGCATATTTGTCAACTGCTTACCTTTACAGACGTTGACCTCCAGGTCGCCCTCGACTGGTCTTAGGCCTACAATCTGGCCTTCATACACCGCTTCGGTCGGTTCCACAAACGTAGTTCCTCTTTTCTGGGCTAGGTCCAAACCATAAGACAACGCTTTGCCGCTTTCCGAGGCTATCAAGGCCCCATTCCTTTTTCTTTCCGCAAAGTCTTCTCGCGGCTCATAACCCAGGAAAAGATAGCTTAAGGACACCGAACCCCGAGTTTCCGTCATGAGAATACTTCTCAAACCCAAAGCATTTCTTTCGCTAATCTTATAAAGAATCCGGACATTACCTTTATCATCAGTCACCATATCTAACATTTGCGCTTTTCGTTTGCCTAATTCCGAGCTAATGACGCCCACATAAGCATCGCTGGTCAAAATCGTTAGTTCACTAAACGGTTCGCAAGTAACACCGTTGATGTTTTTCATAATCACCTCGGGTTTGCCGACTTCCATGGCATAACCTTCGCGCCGCAGTTTTTCAATCAAAATAGCTAAGTGCAATTCACCCCTTCCGGAAACTAAAACCCGGATGCTATCGTCAGGATCTTCTTCAATCTTTAATCCCAGATTTGTTTCTACTTCTTCAAAGAGCCGCTCTTTCAGCTCACGGCTAGTTAAATATTTTGATTCATCACGGGCAAAAATACTGGTGTTTGGTCCAAAACTCGCTTTTAAAGTTGGGGGGGTGACCTCAATAGTTGGTAGAGCCACCTGCAGGTTGGGGTTAGTCAGGGTCTGGCCAATTTCAATTTCGGGAATACCGGCTAAATAGACAATATCTCCGCTAATCGCTTCCTCGCTTTCCTTTTTGGTAATTCCCTCGTTAAGATACATCTTTTCGATTCGATAGTTACCCAGAACTTTTTGCTCGGAGGTTACCAGGCTGACATAATCGTTTTTATGGATCACTCCCTGGTGAATTCTACCCAGCGCCAATCGTCCTAAGTATTCATTCTTTTCAAAGGCCGAAACCAACATTTGAAATGGTTTCTCGACATTCTTGATGGCTGATGGTATGGTTTTTAATATTGTTTCGAACAGGGGAGTGGTATCACCGGGTGTGTTCATATCTGCCGGCATTTCCGAAAAAGTTTTTCCTTCGCGGCCGATGGCATAAATGATCGGGAAATCCAAAAGTTCCGGATCATTAGCCAAAGTTAAAAAAAGATTTTCCGTGTCGGCGATTACTTCTTTTACCCGTTGATCTTTTCGGTCAATTTTATTGATGACCAGGATTATTTTTAGTTTGTAATCCAAAGCCTTTTTAAGGACAAATTTTGTTTGTGACAGTGGTCCTTCGGCCGCATCCACTATCAGTAAAGCCCCATCAGCCATATTCAATACTCTTTCAACTTCACCGCCGAAATCGGCGTGTCCCGGCGTGTCAATAATATTAATCTTGGCGTCTTTATATATAACGGAGGTATTTTTCGAAAGTATTGTAATTCCTTTTTCGCGCTCTAGGTCATTGCTATCCATAATTCTTTCGACTTGCATTTCTTCTTGGTTCTCACGAAAAGTGTGTGTTTGTTTTAGGAGTGCATCGACCAAAGTTGTCTTCCCATGGTCAACATGGGCAATTACTGCAATATTTCTGATATCAGCTGTCTTTGGCATCCGGCTATTATAGCAGTAAGTAGTAAAATAATCTATGAATCTTCGTCTATATTTCGGCTTAATCTCTATTGTCCTTATAGGTTTGGTACTTTATCGTTTTGACCGTCCTAAAGGCTCTCCTGAGCTCATAAATTCCCCGCTTCCCACGGTGATCCCCTCTCCGGCTGCTTCCCCTCAACCCTCACCTCTTCCCACCGCCTTACCTAACCATTTTTTAATTACCACTGCTTTTATCCCTCAGGCTCCCGAACATAACTGGACCGAACCATGGCAGGATGCTTGTGAAGAAGCCGCTTTACTGACCGCCTCTGATTACTATCATCATCAAAATCCGACTGTTTTGGAAACTAAACAAGCCATTTTAAATTTAATCGATTACGAAACCCAAAAAGGGTGGGGAATTGACATCAATATCAACCAAATGTCTGTTTTGGCTCATGATTATTTTCATCTGAATCCCATAGTTGTTGCGAATCCGACTCTCTTTGAGCTAAAAAAATTTGTCTCCCAGTCCCATCCGGTAATCATCCCCGCTGCTGGTAAGAGCCTTTTTCAGGAAAATCATTTTTTCTCCAATGGCGGACCTTATTATCATAACTTAGTCCTTTTAGGTTATGACGATTCTACCAGGCAATTCATAGTTCACGATGTCGGGACTCAGCACGGGGCTTACTTTCACTATTCGTATGATCTTCTCTTAAAAAGTATTCACGACTTTCCCGAATCCGGCAATCCGGCTGACATCCTTTCTGGTTCTGCGAAAGTGCTTGTCCTTTAAAAACTGTTATAATTCCTTTATGAAGAAATTAATTTATCTGGCTCTTTCAACCATTATCCTGTCTGCTTGTACTCTTCCTTTCAGTTCCAATAACTCTACCAGCTCAACTACTCCGTCTTCCACCTCTAACCCAGCGCTCTCACCAATTATTACTTCCACCCCTTCATCGAAAGTTTCTCAAACAGACAATAATCCGGTGGTTTCCCTTAAAACAAAAGATGGCCAAATACTCTTACGACTTTTTAAAGACACCACCCCCAACACTGCTCGCACTTTTATTAACAAAGCCAACAACGGTTTTTACAACGGATTAACTTTTCACCGGGTCATTTCTGGTTTTATGGCTCAGGGTGGCGACCCGACTGGTACTGGGCAGGGTGGTGGTACCGAAAAGTCGGAATTAAACTCCATTCCGTTCAAGCGTGGCAGCATTGGCTTGGCACGGACCCCAGACACCAAGGAATATAGTAATGATAGTCAATTTTTTATCTGTTTCACTACCGAAGGCTGCCAGCAATTAACAGGTGATTACGTAAATTTTGGCGAAGTTATTTCGGGATTTGATGTCCTCGACAAGATTAAACAGGGTGATAAAATAATTGAGATTACCTCGCGTACCAAATGAAAAAAGACTGGCTCATTTTTATCGTCATCGTTATTGTCGTATTTCTGGGAATAAAAGTTCTTTCCAAAAAACCGACAACCACCTCTTTTGACTCCTCTAAGGCAGCCGATATGGTCTTGTTCTGGGGGGACGGTTGTCCCCATTGTGAGAATGTCCGCAATTATATAAAAACTTCCGGAATCGACAAAAAATTGAATATTGATCAAAAAGAAGTTTACTATAACCTAGCAAATCAGAAATTAATGGAGGATACCGCTAAAAATTGTCCTGAGCTGGATGTCTCTAAAGGTTTGGCCGTTCCCATGGCTTATGCCAACAATAAATGTCTTGTAGGGGACACCCCCATCATTGATTGGCTAAAGACTAAGTCCGGTACCTAAGTATTTTGCTAAAATAACTTGTGTCCCGAAAGGTTCATCATCAGGAGTTTTCGATTACCTTAGGCCATCTTATCCGTTGGTCAATTTTTGGAGTTATTTGTTACTTCATTATCCAGTTTTTCAGTACGAAACCATCAGCACCCATTAACCCTGCCACGGTTTTGGGTGAAAGTGCTACCGTTACCTCTATTCCCAATATGTCATCACTCAGTAGCAACCTTTATGACCGACTTTCCCCGGAGCAAAAGCAACAACTCGCCTCAGCGACGAAGCTGTTTTCGACAGCTACCACTAATTTACCCCAATTCATTAATGACCAAATTATTTCCATAAAAAAAGGAATTATTACCCAAATATACCAAGATCTTATTAAAAGCATTGAAAAAAGATAATATGACCAATAGCGCTGTTCTTATCGACAAACTCCACCAGATCAAGAATAAGCTGAATTACGAGGAATTATTAAAAGAATTATCCGATTTAGAACACGAGTCTGAACAACCTAACTTGTGGGACAACCCTCTAAATGCCCAAAACCTAATGAAAAAACTCACCAGTCTGCGTGATTCGGTAAACCGTATCTCCGCGATCGAAACTGAACTTCTTTCGGTAAAGGAATTCGAAAAACTCCTGGAAACTAATCCTGATGTCAATATGGCCGCCGAGTTATCAGCCCAGCTAAACCAAATTGATACCAATATTTCCCAGCTAGAGCTCTTAACTTATTTATCTGGTAAATACGATGATCACGATGCTATTTTTTCGATACACGCCGGGCAGGGTGGCACCGAGGCGATGGACTGGGCGGAGATGCTCCAGCGAATGTATCAACGCTATTTTGAAAAAATGAAATGGCGCTATGAGTTGTTAGATAGTACTCCGGGGGACGAAGCTGGTATTAAATCTGCTTATTTTAAGGTTAGTGGCTCCAAAGCTTATGGTTTCCTTCGCCGTGAAAGCGGGGTTCATCGACTCGTACGGCTTTCTCCCTTTAACGCCGATAACTTACGCCAAACATCTTTTGCCAAAGTGGAAGTCACCCCAGTCTTTGAAAATGATGCCGATCTCGAAATAAAACCCGAAGAAATTGAATTCTCGGCCTTCCGTTCTGGTGGCCACGGCGGCCAGAATGTCAATAAGGTTTCTACTGCCGTTCGCTTAACCCACAAACCGACTGGCATCACCGTTTCTTGCCAAAGCCAACGCTCTCAAGATCAAAATCGTCTGGTCGCCATGGATATGCTTTATGCCAAGTTGTGGGCCATAAAGCAGGAAGAAAAATCAACCGAAACAAAATTATTAAAAGGGGATAATGTTTTAGCCGGCTGGGGTCACCAAATTCGTTCTTATGTCCTCCACCCTTACAAAATGGTTAAAGACCTGCGCACCCGTTATGAAACCTCTGATACTACCGGGGTCTTAGATGGCAATCTTGATAATTTTATTACCGCCGAATTAAAATTGTAAATGATAAAAAAAGTTCTTCTTGCGATTTTATTATTAGTCGTAATTATTCTTGGTAGCACCGCCTATTATTTCCGATCGCCGCTTAATTTATTTCTCAATGCATACCGTCACAAAAACGATCTTCCGCCTCACTTGAATTTCTTAGTTTTAGGTTTAGACCCCCGTGATGATATTCTCGAAAAAACTTCCACGACTGACACGATAATGTTGGTCTCCTTCCAATCAGGTAAGGATACCGTCAAAACCGTCTCTTTACCTCGTGATCTTTGGGATTACCAGTTCCACCGAAAAATAAATAACCTCTACCCTTATTTTAAGGATGATCAAAAGGATCCTCACTATTTATCGTCGATTAACCGGGAACTTTCTAATATTACTGGCCAAAAAATTGATTATGATATCGTCATCACTACTAGTTCCCTCCGCGATTTACTCAACATTGTCGGCGGTCTTGATCTATATCTTCCTACGGGTTTTCGTGACGATGAATTTCCCAATCCGGCCTATATCGCTTCACCGTCAGCCAATATACCCAAATATAAAACTGTCGAGTTCAAAACCGGCTGGGTGCATCTCGACGCCTCAAATGTTACTGATTTTGTCCGTTCGCGCCATGCCTCCGACTCTCCCGATACCGGTGGAACCGATATTGGCCGGATCCGTAGGCAGCAGCTGGTTATTGCGGCCTTAATCGATAAACTAAAGTCTTCTAAAAACGTGTCAGTATTCAAAAAACTTTATCAGTTCTGGAAAACCGAAATTACCACCAATATTTCTGATGAAACATTGCTCTCCTTGGCTTTGAATAATTACCGTTCTATCCGTCAAATCAGCTTTCAAAAATATGAATTGCCCATCAAAGATGAAAAATCACCCGGGGTAATCTATTATCCTGGTGTCTATACAGAACGCCAGTGGGCGTTTATCCCCACCGAGAAAGACTACTCTTCACTGAAGGCTTACCTCGCTCAAGTTTTACAGTAAATTTGTTATACTGGTTTTATGGATATACCAAACCTTAGTCAAGCCGAAACTGACAATCATTCTTCCTCATTTTCTTTTCCCTTACTAATCATTATTGCTGTTTTAGCCATTGGTTTAGGTTTTGTTGCTAACAAACTAAAAAAGGGTTCTGTCTCTTCCACTAACACCACCGCTGATTCCATCGCTAATGCCCACCCCCTCTCCTCGGACTCAATTACCGACAAAACTTCTATCAAGGTCGGCCAAGTCTTTGGTGATAGTGCCAAGGATTTTACTGACACTGCCACCGGAGTGGTGGAGAAAGGCGATATTAACGGTGTCGGCACTCATATTTTAGTTCGGGATGGCGGCCCCAGCCAACGGGCCTCACTCACTTCTTCAACCATTGATCTCGATTTATTTATTGGTCGGAAAGTCGAAGTCAAAGGTGCGACTCAAGCCTCTTCTAAAACCGGCTGGTTGTTAGACGTCGGTGAACTCAAGGTTTTAGAATAACATTATGAAAATTGTCTTCTCGGCGGTATCGAAACACTATGGGCCGATTATCGCCCTCAAAGAAATCAATTTTGAAATTACCGAGGGTGAATTTGTTTTCTTAGTTGGGCCTTCCGGTGCAGGCAAATCAACCATTTTAAAATTAATCCTTAATCAAATACGTCCATCAACCGGTGAAATAACTGTTGGTGAATTTAACATCAACCATAAAACCCGGCCCCGGGCGGAAAAAATCCGTAAAAATATTGGAGTTATTTTTCAAGATTACCAACTAATCCCCGACAAAACAGTTGAAGAAAATATCTCCTTAGCATTGGATATAATTAACTATCCATCCAAGGAACGTCCTGTTCGTATCGAAGAAGTCTTAACTCAGGTTGGTCTGCTGCAGCGCCGCCACCTGTTTCCCGCTCAACTATCCGGGGGCGAACTGCAACGTTCCGCTCTCGCCCGGGCCTTATCTATCAAGCCCAAACTCATCTTAGCCGACGAACCAACCGGTAATCTTGACCCCGAAAATTCTTGGAACCTGATTCGTCTTCTTAAAGACATTAATAACAACGGCACGACTATTTTGATGACTACCCACAACTATGACATTATCAATTCTCTGGACAAAAGGATTATCACCATTGAAAATGGTGGCATAATAAAAGATGATCATCCTGCCAAAGGTGAAGCTGTCCCCGATAATGTTACTTCCAAAGTTACAAAAAAGAAGAAAAAGAAGGTAAAAAAATGAGTACCGCCTCGACTACCTGGCATCACATCCGTCGCTCTCCCTTTCAAAGTCTAGGAGCCATCATCATGATGACTATCAGCTTTTTTGTTTTCACAGCTTTCTTCGTCATTACTAATGGCATGTCCCAGGTATTATCTTATTTTGAAAACAAGCCGGAAATCACCATTTTTCTTAAAGACGGCCTAGACAAAGATACCGTCGAAAACGTCCAAAAGGAACTGGCGGCTTATCCCAATATCAAAGAAATCAAATTTATTTCCAAAGACAAAGCCCTGGCCATTTATCGTGAACAAAATAAAGACAACCCCTTATTGTTAGAAATGGTTAGTGCCAGCATCTTGCCGGCCTCCTTTGAAGTTTCGGCCTATGAACCCAAGGTTCTTCAGGATATAGCTAATAATTTTGGTAATCGTAAAGATGTGGTTGATGAAATTGTTTATCAAAAAGATGTCATTGACTCCCTTCTTAATTGGACTTCCACTATTCGTAAGGTGGGATTAGTTACTCTCGCCGTCTTGGGTTCAGTTTCATTCTTATTCATTTTTACGGTCATTACCATGAAAATCACCGGACGTAAGGATGAGATCAAAATTAGCCGCTTACTCGGTGCTTCCGGGTGGTATACCAGCCGGCCATTTTTGTTAGAAGGAGTTTTCTATGGCTTAATCGGGGTCATCCTCGGTTCCTCTTTTTGCTTAGCGGCCTTTTATTTTACCCGAAATTCTATCAATCAATTTTTCAACCCTGTCACCTTCCTGACCCTAAATCCTATTTTTTACGCCAAGGCTATTGGCATTGAATTACTCTCCGGCATCTTTTTGGGCTTATTCGCCAGTTGGGTTGGCGTGTCACGTCTAATCAAATTCTAAATAATGAATGAGAAAAACAAACAGTTCTTTCTGCCGGTTTTAATTATCTTATGGCTGCTTTTGGCTATTCCTGCCATAGCCGATGACACGACTACCAATCTTCAAAATCAAATCGATCAGTATAACCAAAAACTCCAAGCTTTGTCACGGGCAAAAGATACTTTAGCCAATCAAATCTCTATCCTCAATTCCCAAATTGATCTCACGATTCTTAAAATTTCTCAAACTGAAATAGCCATAAATACCCTTAAAAAGGATATCTCCATTTTAACTGAACAGATCGGTAAACTCGATATCTCCCTCAACCAAATTTCGAATATCTTTATCCAGCGGGTAGCTGAGAATTATAAACTCCAAAAAAAACCTCCCATTCTGTTGTTAATATCTACTACCGGTTTTAATGATTTCTACGAAAACTATAAATATATTTCCAAATTACAACAAAATAATCGGAATACGCTATTGGAAATGGAAACTGTCCGGACTAACTATGATTTACAAAAAGAGGCCAAAGTTAAAAAACAACAGGAATTAACTGATCTCCAATCTAATCTTTCTGAACAGCAAAAAAACCTTGACCGCCAAAAACTCTCCAAGACTACTCTCTTACAACTAACCAAAAATGACGAAAAGAAGTACCAGGCTCTCAAAGCCCAAGCCGAAAATGAGTTAAGTGCTCTCTTAAGGGCCAAATTCGTCGGTAAAAGGTTTGTCAAAAAAGGGGAAGCCTTAGGCCTGATGGGCAACTCAGGCTATTCCTTTGGCGATCACCTTCATTTTGGTTTATATAACCTTCGCGAAGAAAACCTGGCTGACTGGAGTTATACCAACGATATTAGCTCCTTCGATTATTTGAAGAACCACCGCCTTCCTATGGATGATCTCGACCTACCCTCAGATTTTTTTACCTCTTGTCATGAAGGTGGCAGCATTACCCAATGCCGTGGCAACACTAAATATTCATACCTCTATTCTGATCATTTCCATCACGGTATCGATATGGTCTCCACCAATAAAACAGTTTATGCTGTTGATGATGGTGAAGCTTATTTTTTCCGCGGCGATTCCAGCCTCGGCAATCACGTCAAATTATTCCATTCCGATGGCAAGATGACCCTTTATCTTCATCTCCAATGATTTTAGTAGCCTCTGGCCAGTTTTCTGAGGGTAACTCCACTGCCAATGAAAGTAATCATGACCACTGATTTGATCAGCAGACTATCGTCACCGGTAACCGGAACAGTGGGCTTACCAATGTAATAGGTGGCCGTATCGGTATCACTTAAGTTGTTGCTCGTCGCCGTTGCCTTATTTATCTGCTTCCCAATAGGATTAGCATCAATTTTAACTTTAGCCCGGATCACAAATACCTTTGATTCGTTCGGGCTTAGATGGTCAATATTCCAATCTATTTCTTGGCCATTAAGGCTCCCTGGATAAAAAAGAAGTGATAGGTGATGAGGGAGAAAATCCCGGACATTGATATTGTTTACATCCACGTTGCCATTATTCTTCACTAAGATCTGAAATTCAATTAACGAATCTTCTTGAAAAGTATAGGTCGAAGCGGCGATGTTATGATAATACTGGTCCATGGATAAGCTTCTGACCTTTTTCTCAACCATTAAGGAGGCGTTTTGCGGACTGATAGCATAATATTGTGCTAAAGCTGCTTTCGTAGAGAATATATACCCTAATGTCCCGGCAATTAATCCGGATAACAATAAGATTAAAACTCTATAACCTTTGGCCATACTTACGTATAAATAATATTACAGGTTATTATACTGAATTTATCCTTGTTTGTCAATCGAATCTTTGGTTATAATTAACCGTTTATGTTGCGCGAGTTGTCTGTTTTTTTTCCCGTATATAACGAAGAAGCGAATATCCGCCAAACGGTGGAGACGGCAATCCCGATTATTAAAAAAACAGCCGAAAAATGGGAAATAATTATTGTTAACGATGGCTCCAAAGATAACAGTCTAGCTATTATCAACGACTTGGCCAGGCTTTATCGGCCATACATTAAGGTGATTAACCATCCGGTTAATCGTGGTTATGGCGCTGCTTTTAAAAGTGGCCTTTATGCCGCCCGCTACGGATGGATCGCTTTTACCGATGCTGACGGACAATTTGATTTTTCTGAGATTTCAGTCTTAATCAGCACCCAAAAACAAACTGGGGCAGATTTAGTGATTGGTTACTACCTCAAACGTCAGGTGCCTATTTATCGGATCTTTGGTTCGACTCTTTGGCAGCTAGCTGTTTTGGCTCTCTTCGGTCTCCGGGTTAGAGACATTGATTGCGGCTTTAAATTAATTAACAAAGTAGTTCCTGACACCATCCCTCGCTTAGAGGCTGAAAGGGGACCTTTCATCAATAGCGAGTTCCTGATTAAAGCCAAAAAGGCCGGGTTTAAAATTGTTGAAGTTGGAGTCCACCACTATCCCCGGCGAGCCGGAATTGCTACCGGCGCTAAACTTAATGTTATCCTTTCAGGTCTCAGGGATTTATTTTCGCTTAAAAAGAAACTCGATAATTTGTGAAACAAATAAAACCATTTTTACCCATTATCCTCGTCCTGGCTTTTTCCGCCTTCTTCCGCCTCTATCGAATCGGGGACTACATGGAGTTCTTAGGTGACCAGGGCCGTGACGCGGTTATTGTCCGTTCTTTCCTTACTCAGGGTCATCTGATGGGCATCGGCCCCCAAACATCGATCGGTAATATGTATCTTGGCCCCTGGTATTACTACCTGATTGCTCCAGCTCTGCTTCTCTCCAATTTCAACCCTATTGGCCCAAGCATTCTGGTCGCGGTTTTTGGAATTGCTACCTCTTGGCTATTATGGTATTTTCTAAAAAAAATTTTTCCCGAATCCATCGCCTTAACATCTGCCTTTCTCTTTGCCGCTTCCCCGGTTGTCATCAAATACACCAGCTTTTCTTGGAACCCGAATATCATGCCATTTTTCTCATTGCTTTTTGTTTTCTCACTGTTTGAGGTTTTCTTTGAAAAGAAATATTCTTATCTGGTTTTAGCTAGCATTGCTTTCATTTTTTGCCTTAACTCTCATTATTTAGCCCTTTTGCTTTTACCCCTACCAGTAGCCCTTTTCTTCTTCCGCCGCCCCAGCTCCTCTCGATTTTGGTATTATTTTCTCCTGGCCTGTGGTCTATTTCTCTTGTCACTTCTTCCTCAGGTATTTTTTGACCTGAAACATCATGGACAAAACATCAGAGCTATAATTGCTTTCTTTTCTGTTCGTCAAACTACCGTCAACCTCAAGCCTTACAAAGCCATTCCGCAAATACTTCCTTTGCTTAACCAAATTATTACCCGGGTGGCTGCGGGTAAGGATCTTCTTTGGGGTAATGTCTTAACTGCCATCTTTATTCTGGGCGTAATTTATAGTTTCTTCAGGAAAAATCTAAAATTATCCCCGTTATTTTTAATAGTTC
This sequence comes from Patescibacteria group bacterium, assembly GCA_023380755.1. GTDB lineage: Bacteria > Patescibacteriota > Microgenomatia > UBA12405 > UBA12405 > JAMCSD01. The sequence continues at coordinate 19,634 of JAMCSD010000003.1, read as the reverse complement.
TCTGGTTATTTTTTGGAGTTTTTGGCCTGAGTCTTTATAAGCAGCATATTTATGACCATTATTTTGCTTTTCTTTTTGTTCCCACCTTAATCTTACTAGCAGTCACAATTTATGAATTTAAATATCTCGGTTGGATGCTCTTGGCTGTTACTACCTTCTTTTTTCTTAAAGAAAACCCTCTTCGTTATCCGCCCAATTCTCAGATGGCGACAGTCGAAAAAATTGATCAATTGATTTTAGACCACAGTCGCCAACAGCCTTTCAATTTAGCCCTTCTGGCTAAACAAAATTACGACCCGCCTTATCGCTATTTTTTGTCACTAAAAAAGGCCCCGCTTTTTACTCTTAATGAACAAAAAACCCAGCAGTTATTCGTCGTTTGTGAACCCTTTCAAATGGATTGCCAGCCTTTAGGTAATCCTTTGTGGGATATTGCTGCCTTCGGCCCCGCTTCGATTTCTGATACCTGGAAGGTAAACGACATTACGATCTTTCGCTTGGTCCCCAAAACCTTAGCAGCACCAACACCAACACCACCAACCCCGCCCTCCCCAACAAAATAACATTATCAGCCTGTTTGGGTAAGAGCAGATTCCAATGGGAAGCCAAAAAGATTTGCGAATGGAGTGTCGGATCAAAAGAAAGCAAAACAAGTAGCCAACAAAAAATCATCATTGGCCAATAAACCAACTGCTTTTGCTTTATTACCCAAATTAAGAGGAGGGGAGTAATCCACACTAGCCATTGCGGATGAAAATGACTAAAGGCCAAGCTAGATAGTATCATCGCCGTCATGGCCTCTAAGAAGGAAATTTTTTTGTGCCACAAAGCCACAGCCGCAATTGCCAGCATGATAAAAAACCAAGGGATCACTGTTCCTGACGCGATGGCTATTCCGGCATAGGTTGTTTTGCTAATTTGTTCGGCTGCTAAGGCGTAGTAGCGGTAAGAAACCGAACCTAAATAGGGTATAATTCCCAAAAGATAGACCAAATATCCGACAATTGTCGCCTTTAAATCTTTCTTTTCGATCCACAGCAAGGGTAACAAGATTAAGCCGATCGGTTTAAATAAAGCTGACAAGGCAATACTGATAGCACACCAACCTAATTTATTTTTCTGGAAAAAATAATAGCCTGTCACCAATAAAGCGGCCATCACCACATCAACCTGGCCCATCATTGATCCCACATAAATCCCTAATGGGTTAAACCACCATAGTAGTTGAGCTAGCTGTTTATTCTTTTCTTTTCTAAAAAATAAAGGTATCAGGAAAAATATGGCCATATCCGCCAAAATCATTGGCAACTTATAAACTAACAGTGGCCAATATACTGTATTCAGCTTTAACTGGCTTATCTCGTTATTCTGAATATCTTTATAAGTTGAGTTAACTAAATTTGCCCAGGGCGAATAGATTAAGGCCGGGTACAAATAGGCCAAAGGTTGATAGTTAAAAACCGTCTCGTTTTCCTGTCTCGTCATATCATAAAAACTGAAAACTTTTCCCTGATTCACAATGTAATGCCCGGCCAAAGCAAAAGCTCCCAAATCAGAGTGGTAAGTAGTAATTGCCAACACCAGTCGCAATAATAAACCGATGACAAAGGCAATAATAATTGTTTTCTTCATGTTGCCTTATTTTAGTATAATGGTGGAGGATGGTCAAAAAATTTTTAGTCCAAAATTGGCTAATAATAATCTTTTGGTTAATCGGGCTTTTCCTGCGATGTTATCGTCAGGACCAATTGTTAGGCTTTTATTATGACCAGGGCCGAGATGCTTTAATGTCGACCGACATTCTCTCTTTTCGTCATTTTCCTGCTATTGGTCCTACTACCGGAATTAACGGCCTTTACCTTGGACCTTTCTGGTATTACCTAATCACTCCAGGTTACTTACTTGGTCGCGGGTCACCCGCCATCGCTAGTTTATTTATAGCTTTTATTGAAAGTCTCACCATTCCATTAATTTATTTTTTGTTAAAAACATTTGTTTCCCGACGCTCTGCCCTAATTGCTGCCTTTTTATGGGCCAGTTCCCACTATCTTATCCGTTCAGCCCGTTGGTTTTCCAATCCCTCGCCACTGCCAGCATTCGTAGTGGGAATCATGATTCTATTATCTTTTATTATTTTCAAAAAGCGGTCTCAACTATGGCCGTGGTTATTTCTGCTCCTCGGCCTTTCTTTTCAGTTAGAAGCGGCCTCGGCATTCTTCTTTATCCCTATTATCCTTACCATTTCGATTCTTAACTTTCCAGCCATTAAAAAAACTCCTCTCAAAACCTGGATCTTGTCACTGGCTACTTTTCTATTCCTTTTAATTCCCCAGTTTCTCTTCGAATTTAAAAACCATTTTCCTTTGACTAAAACCTTTATTGGCTTCCTTACCGGTAAAGTCAATAGCGCCACTGGTCAAACATGGGCCATTCCCAATCTCACCTTCGCTCTTAATCGTTTAGTTAGTTATTACCATATCTTTTTTTCCAAAATTGATACCAATGTCACTCGAGCTTCATTCTTCTTTTTAATTTTTCTGGCTTTCGGGTTAATTCTTCTTTTGGTTAAACGTCCAAAAAATAAGGTCTTTGTGATTAATTTCATCTGGCTTTTTCTACCGTTATTTTTATTACTATTCTTTGTTGGTAACTACGGCCAACTTTATGATTATTATTTAACTGGTTATTTTCCTGCCTTCATTATCTTGATTGGCCTGGTCTTAGATTACTATTTATCGTTTACGCCGCTCTTCTATCTCTTATTAATCCCTTATCTCTCATTAAATATGGTTCACCTAAAAAATTATTTAATTGCCAATCCGGACGGTCCTACCCATGTCAGCCTGGGTAATGAACTGTTAGCCGTAAAATACATTTGTCAGAAAACTTTAGGGAAAGACTACAATACCGACATTTATGTTCCACCAATAATTCCTTATCCTTACCAATACCTATTTTCCTGGCTTTCGGCCAAGAAGTCGTGCACTCCGGCCAAAAGCAATCTCGTCCCAATGCTTTTTACCGTTTATGAAGTAGATCAAAACAATCCTCAAAATCTTTCTTCTTGGTTGCAAAGACAGCAAAATATTGGCACAATAGTTGAGGAAAAACGGTTTGGAGGTATTGTTGTCCAACAAAGGCAAAGAATCTATGAAAAAAAATAATAAAGAAGGACTGAGCATTATTATTCCCTGTTATAACGAAGAAAATAATCTAAAGAGGGGAGTCCTCGAACAAGTTTCTGGCTATCTTCACGAGCAATCATATCCTTGGGAGGTCATCATCTGTAATGACCATTCCACCGACAATAGCCTCAAACTGATCAACGACTTTGTCAGCCATCATCCTGGGTTTAGGGTTCTCGATCTCCCTCATGGTGGCAAGCCCTCGGCTTTGTGGGGTGGTATTCAAAAAGCTGCCTATGCCATTACCCTGTTTACCGACATGGACCAATCGACTCCTATAAACCAGCTTGAAAAACTCTTACCTTACTTTGGGCAAAAATATGACGCGGTTATCGGTTCTCGTGGAATCCATCGACAAAATACTTCTTTTACCCGTAAAATTATGTCCCGAGCCTTTTTAGTTTTCCGCCGCTCCCTACTTCTTTCCGATATTGTTGACACCCAATGTGGTTTCAAAGCTTTTCGGACTGAAACCGTTAAAAAAATGTTTCCTCATTTGGCCGTTATAAAAGATACCAACGTTCACTCTGGCTGGCGCGTGTCCTCGTATGATGTGGAATTATTGTACATGTATGAAAAGCTGGGGCTAAAAATCAAAGAGGTCGAAGTGGAATGGAAAAACGAGGATACCAGTACCAGTAAGGGAGGGAGCGATCGCTTTAAAAAAGAATCTCAGCAAATGGCTCAAGAAGTTATTAGAGTAAAAATCAATGACCTTAAAGGCGGCTATCAAGACCTTAAAATCAAATAAAATTTCCCTTCTAATCCTGATTTTCTTTGTGGCGGTTTATTTGGTCACCCGCCTGCAAAATCTAATCTCTTTACCAGTTTTCGCTGATGAAGCCATCTATATCCGCTGGTCACAAATTATTCGATCGGTTGAAACCTTGCGTTTTATCCCTCTGACCGATGGCAAGCAGCCGCTTTTTATGTGGCTCACAGTTCCCTTCTTAAAACTCTTTTCTGATCCGCTTTTTGCCGGACGTTTTGTTTCAGTTGCTTCTGGCCTAGTTACCTTATTTACCCTTTATTTTATTGCTCGGCTTTTTAAATTATCCCGCCTTAGCTTAATATTTCTTTTAACCATTTATACGGTTTCTCCTTTTACCTTTTTCTTTGATCGCATGGCTTTGGCAGATAACTTATTAACTGCTTTTGGTGTTTTAGCTTTTTATCTTACCTGTCTTCAGGCAAAATATCTTAGATTGGATCTTTCCTTCATTCTTGGTGCCGTCCTGGGTTTTGCTTGGTTAACTAAGTCACCGGCTATTATTTTCATTTCCCTGTCTACTTTTTTTGTCATATTTCGGCAACGTAACTTCCAATCTTTATTTTTCTCGTTAGTTTCTTTTTGTATCGCCTTTTCGATGTACAACATTCTCCGACTGGGTCCGCAGTTTCACATGATTGCCTTACGGAACCAAGATTATGTCTGGTCTCTGGCTGACATACTCCGTCACCCCCTAGATCCCTTAAAACCTCATCTTTCCGACATTTTCACTCTTTATGCTACTTATCTTCCGGGACTTGTATTGATGGTTTTATTTCTTCTAGCTCTACATGTAATTTTTTATAAAAAATTATTTCGTCCTAACTTCTTACTCCTAATTTCTTTCCTCTGGTGGCTGCCACCGCTCATTTTTAATGCCATGTTTGCCAAGGTCTTTACTGCCCGTTACATTCTCTACACGGTTCCACCCTTATTCATTTTCTTAACCTTAATTTTTGAAGAAATAAAACTTTCACCTTATTTAAAAATCTTAGGCCTTTTCTTTCCGATCATTCTGGGATCATCCTTGTTGCTTAAATTATCCCTGACTCCATTTTTAATCAAATTGCCTTCTACTGAAACTGGTTACATTGATGATTGGACTGCCGGCTGGGGTATACATGATATTGCCTCATATCTTATTACCCGTTCTCAGACTGCTAACGTAATTGTTGGTACCGAAGGTTTTTTCGGAACCTTACCTGATGGCCTGGAAATCTATACTAATGGCATTCCTCATCTCACCGTCTTTGGTGTCGGTGTTAATCTTTCAAAAATTCCCGATAAATTACTTGATGCTAAAAATCATGGCGACGAAGTTTATCTGGTTATCAATACCAACCGGTTATTAATTCCCCAAAATCAGGTTAATATCCAGCAAAGATATCCCAAACCGGATGGTTCACAGCTTTTACTAATTCGCATTTGAACCTAGTGTACAATAAACCTATGATTAAACGCTTGATGTTGATTATCGTCCTAACTATTCCGGCGTTTTTAGCCTTACTTCAGCCTGGATATTATAATATGCACGATGACATGCAGCCGATCCGGCAACTGGAACTGGAAAAATGCTTTAAGGACGGCCAAATTCCTTGTCGCTGGGTCCCTGATTTGGGATACGGTTACGGCTATCCCTTATTTAACTTTTACCCGCCGTTACCCTACTTTGTTGGTGAGGCCTTCCGGTTGGTTGGGGTTTCCTTTCTTTGGTCAATTAAGTTAACAGCTGTCGCTCAGGTTCTCTTTTCCACTATCGCCATGTATTTACTGGCCTCTTCTATCTTTGGCTTCTTGCCGGGCTTAACTGCAGCTGTATTTTATGCCTATGCACCTTATCACGCTGTTAACATTTATATTCGTGGGGCTATGAATGAAGCCTGGGCCGCTGTTTTCTTTCCTTTGGTTTTTTATTTTGTCAAAAGATTGATCGAAAAACCTAATCTATCTAGCGTCATCATGTTTTCTTTGTCTATCGCGGGCATATTCCTCTCCCATAATCCTATGGTAATGATTTTTGCTCCCTTCGCCGTTCTCTGGGCTTTGTTCTGGTTATTCAAATATAAAAAAAATTTCTTCCGAAAAATACTTTTGTTGTCTTTTTCCGGTATCTTTTCCGTACTTCTCTCTGCTTTCTTCACTCTCCCGGTTATCTTCGAATCAAGTTTGGTCCAAATTGACTCGATGTTTTCTAATTACTATAGCTATATTGCCCACTTTACCACCCTAAAGCAACTTTTCCTGACTCCTTATTGGGGGAATGGACCCTCTGTTTGGGGCCCGCTCGACGGCATGCCTTTTATGATCGGATATTTGCATTGGTTATTGCCGTTATTTATTCTGGGTCTAATCATTTTTTCTCTTCTTAAAACTAGAAAACATAATTTTTATCTTTATTTAACACTATTTTTAGTTTTATCTTCCTTTCTTACGGCCTTTTTAACACACGAGCGCTCTGGCTTTTTATGGCGCCTGTTAACTCCGATTCAAAAAATCCAATTTCCATGGCGTTTCCTTAATTTAACTGTCTTTTTTGCCTCACTTTCAGTTTCCTCTTTGGGCTACCTTTTTAGTCATCTTAAAATTAAGCTTAACGAAACTTTATTGTTCAGCCTCCTTATTTTATCGGTGATAGCTCTAAACCTTAATTATTTTCGCCCTTTGGTTAGTGGTCCTATAACCGACGATCAGAAATTTAAAGGTTCTTGGGTAAATTTGGTGACGGCCAGTATCTATGATTATCTTCCCAAAACAGCCCGGATTGCCGCTCGCGGTCCAGCCAAAGAGGCTGTTGATGAAATCACTCCTGCTAATTCAGCCACAATTTCTAACATCAAACATGGTACCGACTGGCTTTCTTTTACTGCCACCGGCAAAGATACCGCGACTTTAACTATCGCCCAACTTTATTTCCCTGACTTTAAAATAACCGTCGACCAAAATAATTTTCCCTTCACCGTTGAGCCGGAGTTGGGCCGGATGGTGATTACCCTCCCTCCAGGAATTCATCAAGTTTCTCTTAAACTCCACAATACTCCTATTAGGGTCCTCGGCAACACTATCTCCTTCTTGGCCTGGATCATTGTCTTTTTTTACTTTTTAACCCGTTTATGGCCGTTACCGAGGAGATTGAAAATCTTAAATTAAAATCTACCAGTAGTGTCATCTTTCTCTCCTTAAGGAATTTAGGTATCCAAGGGATAGCTTTCTTCGGATTTTTCTTTTTAACCATCCTTTTAGGCCCCAGTGATGTCGGTTTGTTTGCTGTTGTGGCCGAAACCATTGCTTTATTAAGTTATTTTTCGGATATTGGTTTAGCTTCGGCATTAATTCAAAAGAAATCCGTTCCTACCGACGAAGAACTGCAATCTTCCTTCACCATTCAACAAACTCTGGTCATCATTTCCTTGATCGTTGTTGGTATTATCTATCCTTCCTTGGCTCATTCCCGTCATTATGGCTCCAAAGAAACTTGGATCTTTATCTCTCTTTGCTTTGCCTTTTTAGCCGGATCCCTTAAAACGATTCCTTCCGTTCTTCTTGAAAGAGATCTTAACTTTAAAGAGCTCTCCAGTGTTGATATTATCGAAAACACTCTTTTTTATACCATTGCTGTTGTCTGTGCCCTTTTCGGTCTTGGGGCCTATTCCTATGCTGTGGCGACTTTTATCCGTAGTACCGTTGGCTTAATCATTATCTACCGCCTCAAAAGCTGGCCTCTGAAAATTAATTTTTCATTCATTTCTGTCAAAGAACTCTTCCATTACGGTGTTCCTTTTCAACTAAATACATTTATTGCCATGGCCAAGGACCGCCTTTCCAACCTAATGGTTGCTGGCATCATCGGTCGTGAGGGTTTTGGTCTTATTTCCTGGGCTCAAAAAGGCCCGCGAATGCCTTTAACACTCATGGATTCCATCATGAAAGTTACCTTTCCGGCTTTTGCCCGTCTCCAAGAAGATCATCATCTGCTACGGCGTTCAATTGAAAGAAGCTTGTATTTTATTTCCTTTTTTGTTTTCCCAGCTGTTGTTGGTATTGCTTTTGTAGCTCCGGACTTAATGCATCTTATCCCCCGATATTCTAAATGGGAACCAGCATTGGTTCCTTTATACTTTTTTTCTGCCTCTTTTGTCATCGCCGCGGTCACCACTCCTTTAACCAACGCTTTTAATGCTGTCGGTAAAATATTGACCACCACCAAGATGATGGTTGTTTGGACCGTCCTTACTTGGATTTTCTATCCAATCCTCAGTCTCCGTTATGGCTACATCGGTACCTCAGTCGCTGCCTTTCTGGTTGGTTCTAGTTCGTTATTTGTTTGGTATTTGGCTTACAAGCATTTTCATCTAAATATCTTCGCGACCCTAATTCATCCCATCATTAGCACCATCTTAATCACAATAATTTTATTTTTCATCAGTGATTTACACTTATATCCCTTGTTAAGCATCGTTAGTAAAATTCTAATCTCAATCCTTATTTATACTTCATACCACTTAATATTTTCTCAGAAAGAAATCGTCTGGTTTTTCAATCAGATAAAATGTCTCCGAAAATAAACCGTCTTCTTCTTATCGTCTTATTATTATTGGGAATATTTTTCCAATCTATACCGGTAATCCGGAGCGGCTTACTTTATCCTTATGGCTATGGCTTTTGGGGTCCTTCTGGCCATGATGGTATTTGGCATCTTACTCTTATTAACCATATCCAAAATCCTCTTAATATTCCTCAGCCGGCCATGAGTGGTGAAAAATTAGTCAATTATCATCCTTTATATGACATTATTATTTCTCTTTTTGGTCGAATTACTCATCTTAGTAACTCCTTTCTTAACTTTCAGCTGGCTCCTATATTTCTCTCGTCAATGCTTATAATTCTTAGCTTTAATCTTGGCAAATTATTGACTAAATCAACTAAAGGCGGCGTTCTCCTCGCCTTTTTTAATGTGGCTGCCTCTTCATTTGGTTGGATTTACACCCTCATTACAACTCATTCACTTGGCGGGGAATCATTATTTTGGTCAATGCAGGCCGCTTCCACTCAGTTAAACCCTCCCTTCGCCCTTTCCCTGGTTATCTTACTCCTCTTCCTTTATTTACTAAAACTTCAAAAACATCTCTTAATACTTTCCTTTTTAGCTGTTATCTCACCAATTACTAAATCTTATGCCGGCTTATTAATTTTCTTCATCTTCTTTCTTTACTCCCTAAACCATCGTCGTTTTTTTAAATATTTTCTTATATCCGTTCTTTTATCCATTCCGCTATTTTTAATATACAACTCGGCATCGGTCCATCTTTTTTTAGTTAAGCCTCTTTGGTTTGTAAATTCCATGCTTAATTCTCCTGACAGATTTTACCTGCCCAAGGTTGCTAGTTTTATTGATACTTCTTTATCTTCAAATCATTTTGATATCCGTTTTATTATCCTGGAAATTATCGGTATTATTTTATTTATTGTAGGTAATCTTGGCTGGCGCTTCCTTGGCTTATTTTTTGTACCTAAAAAAGATCAATTTCTTAATATTCTTTTTTTCAGTTTAATTATCTTTTCTCTAATTCCTTTACTCTTTATTCAACGTGGTACCCCATGGAATACTATCCAATTCCTTTATTATTCTTTGTTTTTGGCGAATATCTTTTTAAGCTTATTCTTAACAAATAACCATCATCAGTCATTATTGTTACTAATCTTAATCACGACCGTCTTAGCTAATATTCCGAATATCTCTTCCGCGCTCGGTAATCCTTCTCCATCAGCCTTACCGCCAGCGGAAATAAAAGCCCTCAACTTTCTTCGTCACCAGCCAGGAAGTAATATCTTATCGTATCCTTACGACCCTTATCTTCGGAATAAATTTTCCTCCACTCCGCTCCCGCTTTACGCTTATGAAACCACCGCTTATGTTTCAGCCTATAGTCTTAAAAATTCCTTTTTAGAGGATGAAATGAACTTAAGTATCTCGGGATACGACTATCTTTCTCGTCGAAATGCTGCTTTTACCTTCTTCAAATTACAGAATCCATATCAAGATAGGGGATTTTTGGTCAATAACCGCATCGATTACATCTATATTGCTAATTCTCAGTTGCAGGCTTTCACTCCCAATCTTCAAGAGTTGGGGCTGACTTCAGTTTATGATGAAGACCACGTACTAATTTTTAAGGTTAATCGGTGATACACTATAAAAGATATGAAGCCTAAACCTTCTATTTCTGCCGTCATTAACACTAGAAACGAATCTGAAAACTTAACAAAATGCCTAAAATCATTAGCTGGTTTTGCTGATGAAATCATCGTCGTTGATATGCACTCATCAGACGACAGTGTTGGTGTCGCCAAATCATTTGGTGCCAAAGTTTACCCTTTCCGTCTTATGAAAGTGGTCGAACCTGCCAGAAACTTTGGTATAAGTAAGGTCACCGGTAAATGGGTTATTCTCCTTGATCCCGATGAAACACTACCCAAATCCCTCAAAGAAGAACTGTTAAAGATTACCAACCGCAACGATATTGATTTTGTCAAAATACCCCGTAAAAATATTATTTTTCATAAATGGTTAAGGCATTCCAAGATGTGGCCTGACTATTTAATCCGCTTTTTTAAAAATGGCCACGTGCACTGGCTTAATGAGGTTCATAGCCAGCCTACTACCGAGGGTAATGGATTAAATCTTCTCGATTCGGAAAAATTAGCTATTAGACATATTAATTATTCCTCAATAAACAGTTTCTTCTCCAAAGCTTTACGTTATGCTTCGGCCCGTTCCGAAGAGTTAATTGCCCAGGATTATAAAATTAAAACTAGCGATTTTCTTCTTAAACCGATTCAGGAGTTTAATAGTCGCTTCTTTACTGCTTCCGGCTTTAAAGATGGACTTCACGGTCTCATATTTTCTATCTTACAAGCCATATCGATTGAGTTAATATATATAAAAATTTGGGAAAAACAGGGTTTTCAGGACAAACCTTTGCCCAAAGAATCATTTGTCTCCGCCTCTCAAGAAACAGTCTACGAATACAGCTATTGGTTTACTAAATACTTTACTGCAGAATATACAGCCAATATTTTAAAAACCTTCTTCGTCAGAGTCCGTCATTATTTTGACCGCTTAACTAAAAATTTTTGATATGGCAAAAATCGCCATTATTATTCTCAACTGGAAACAGCCGGATTTAACTATTGATACCTTAAAATCCTTCTTAAATATTACTCATGCTAACTTTCAATTCCACATCTTTCTGCTTGATAATGGTTCCGGTGATGGTTCCTATGGGAAATTATCTGAATTTAGCCAGAACAACACTTATATCACCCTCTTAAAATCAGATGATAATTTGGGTTTTGCCAAGGGTAACAACTTTGTTATCTCCCAAGTCCTAAAACTGGGATACGAATATATTCTTCTAGCCAATAACGATATTATTGTTAAGCCTGATTTCCTCGAAAAATTAGTGGATGTTTTAGATAAGAATCGCCGGGTCGCTGCTATCAGTCCAAAAATTTATTTTGCTCCTGGTCACGAATATTATACCCAACGTTACCATAAAAAGGATCTTGGTAAGGTTATCTGGGCATTAGGTGGCAAAATCGATTGGAACAATATTTATGGCTCAAATTTAAAAATTGACGAGGTTGACCATGGACAGTTCGACATTCCCACTAAACATATAGACTTTTTAAGCGGTTGCTGCTGTTTGATTCGTGGTGAAGTACTTAAAAATACAGGTCTATTTAATGAGAAATATTTTATGTACTTGGAAGATGCCGATTTATCAACCCGATTTAAATTACATGGATACGAAATTATGGTTTATCCTCAATCTGTCATTTGGCATCTTAATTCTGGGTCTTCTTCCGCCTCATCGCCCCTTCACAGCTATTTTATCTCCCGCAACCGTTTAATCTTTGGATTATCTTATGCCAGCTTAAGAACTAAACTGGCTCTTATTCGCGAATCAATCAGAAAACTTCTAATTTCTAGAGACCGTTGGGAAAAACAAGGTATATTAGATTTTTATCTTGGCAGATGGGGCAGGGGCAGTTGGATTTAACTATCATTATTTTGGCCGGTGATGAAGGTAACTTTGTTGCCGATGCCATTAAGTCAGCCTTTTTTGCCCGGGAAATTATTTTTATTGCCGCCAATGCTACAGAATCTACCTTATCTGTGGCTACTAAATTTTTACCGTCTCAAAATATCTTTAAAATAAACGATAATTTTGGCCGCAATTTTTCTGCCTGGCGAAACTTGGGATTACAAAAATCACACTGCCGATGGATCCTTTATCTTGATGCTGACGAAAGAATTCCTGATAAATTGGCCGCAGAAATCGCTTCCACAATTTTAAATAACAAATTTAACTATTACGTTATTCCTCGCCAAAACTATTATCTGGGAAAAATGGTTAAATATGGTGGCGCCTATCCCGATTATGTTAAAAGGCTCTTTCTTCGTGAAAGTCTTTCGGGATGGCAAGGTTATCTTCATGAAGAGCCGCAAATAAATGGAAACTTCGGTTATTTAAAAAATTCTTTTCTTCATTATACGCATCGTAATTTATCTTCAATGTTAAAAAAGACTATCATTTGGACAGATATGGAAGCCAAAGCCTTATATAAAAATCATCATCCTCCAGTTGTTTGGTGGCGCTTTCTTAGAATGATTTTTTCTAAAGTTTGGCAGCGTTTAGTCATTCAACAAATGTGGCGGGATGGTACTGTTGGTTGGGTATCTGTTATCTATGAAGCCTTTGATACCTTTATTATTTATGCCCGTCTCTGGGAACTTCAGCAGGTAAAGAATGACTAAAAGAGCCGCCATTTACGATCCTTACCTCGATACTTTAGGGGGTGGTGAACGCTATTGTCTAACCGTAGCAGAGATCCTCTTGGCCGAGGGTTGGCAGGTAGACCTTTTCTGGTCTGGTGATAAAGATCTTTTATCTCAGGCTACTAAAAGATTTTCTCTTGAGATAAACCGCTTAAACATCATTCCGGATATATTTCATCTTCCAGAAAAAAAGCTGGAACTGATTGAAGAGAATAATCTGCATTCCCGTACTAAACGTCCTAATAGTCTACCTAAAAAAGTTTCCGAAATTTTTAATCGTTGGCAAATTACCAAACAATATGATCTCTTTTTTTATCTAAGTGATGGCAGTATCCCGATTCTTTTTTCTCGTAAAAATTTCCTTCATATTCAGGTTCCTTTTCTAAATCAGCCATCAATTTTATCGCAATTAAAATTTAATCTAATTAAACACTTTGTCTGCAATTCTGAGTTCACTTCCAGCTTTTATCCCTACCTTCATTCTCCCCAAAAAATCGTTTTATATCCGCCGGTAGATGTGGAAAAATTTCAACCCAATCAATTAAAGAAAAACACCATCTTATCACTCGGTCGATTTGATAACATCCTCAATGCCAAAAAACAAGATGTTTTAATTGAAGCTTTTAAATCTCTTTATCGAAATAATAAAAACTGGTCACTTCATTTGGCTGGAGGAAGCTTAACTGAACCTTCAAACAATCATTATTTAAAACATTTAAAATATCTCTCTCAAGACTTACCCATAAAAATTTCTGTCAATCCAACCTTTGAGGAAATTATTAAATATTACTCCGAAGCTACCTTTTATTGGCATGCCGCCGGTTTCGGAGTTGACGAAAAGGTTCACCCTGAATCTACTGAACATTTTGGTATATCTGTGGTTGAAGCTATGGCTTCCGGGGCTATTCCTTTAGTAGTTAATAAAGGCGGTTTACCCGAAATTATTAAAAATGACTTTAACGGATATACATGGGATGATATCGAAGAATTAGTAGCCAAAACCCAACTTCTATTAACCTCACCTAAATTACTTCCTCAACTGTCTAAAAATGCCGTTGAATCATCTCAATCGTTCTCCAAATCCGCCTTTAAAGAAAAATTTATTAAACTTGTCAATGAATAAAAATTTAACCATCTCCGTTATCATCACTAATTGGAATGGTTTGCGCTTAATTAAAAAAAGCCTGCCAAAAATTTTAGAAAATAGTCCTGAAGCCAAAGAGGTTATTTTTAGTGATGATGCCTCCAACGATGGGAGTGTCCTTTTTGTCAAAAAACTCCAACGCACAGATTACCGATTAAAATTAATTGTCCATCAACATAATCAAGGTTTTGCCCGCAATACTAATTATGCTGTTAAAAAAGCAGTCGGGGACTTGGTTGTTTTACTTAATAGTGATATTCACCCTCACCCTCACTATTTAAAAGCCGCTATAGTCCATTTTTCCGATCCGCAAGTTTTTGGGGTCGGTTTTGCTGAACATCATAAGGAAAACTGGGCCCGTATTTTTTGGAAAGAAGGCACCCTGCAGTATGAACCAGGAATAGATATTAAAAAATCCCATATTACCGCGTGGCTTTCTGGCGGCAGCTCAATTATTCGCAAGGAATATTTCCTTAAACTTGATGGATTCGATGAAATTTATTCACCTTTTTACTCTGAAGATCTTGATCTAGGTTACCGCGCTTGGAAATCAGGTTATAAACTTCTTTGGGAGCCAGCTTCCATTGTCGACCATCAACACGAGGCAACAACCTCCAAATTCCCCAAATCCTATGTTGAATCTGTCAAAGAAAGAAATCGTCTTCTGGTTGTTTGGAGAAACATCACTGATCCCTCTCTACTTTCTAAGAACCGTTTATCACTCTTTTATCGGACTATCTTTGGACCGAATTATATCAAAGTTATTTCCGCTGCCTCGCACCGTTTAAAACAATTCCCCAAACCGATTGTTTTTCCTGTTCGTACTGATCGAGAGATCTTTGACTTTTTTAAAAAACAATGAGATTAAAAAAAAGCTTAGTAATAACCCTCCCATTTTTATCGATCTTATTTATAGTTTTTCTTTTTTATCATCAGTTTTTTCTCAAAAAGTTATTGCCTATTCCGGCGGATATTATTACCGGAATGTATTATCCTTGGCTTAACCTTAAATTTCCTTCCTATCCTACAGGCGTTCCGGTAAAGAATTATTTACCATCAGACGTTGTCTCCTTAACTTACCCTCTGCGCTATACCGCTATTGACCTTCTTAAAAAAGGTACTTTACCGTTTATTAATCTGCACATCCTTTCCGGTGTTCCACTCCTTTCTAACTTTCAATCAGCAGTCACCAACCCGCTAAATATTTTATATTTTCTAAATTCCGATTTTTCTTTAGTCTGGAGTTGGCAAATTATCCTCCAACTCCTGTTAGGTCTAACCGGTGCTTATCTTTTTCTTAAATCCTGTCATCTGGCTACATTACCATCATTAATCGGGTCGGTCATTTTTGCCGGTGGTGGATTTTTTTCCTTATGGGGGCAATACAATACCGTCATTCATGCAGTCATCCCACTACCTTTTATCCTTTTGGCGATAAACAAGTTCTCCACTAACCGTTTATACGGTTTACTTATCACTTTTTCTTTGTTTTACAGTATTAATAGTGGGAACCCGCCGATTACAATGATCGTTATATTTATCACATTACTTTATTTATTTTCTCTTTACCGCCTTCAGTTTCGCTCTTACCTGCCTTTTCTTATGTTTATACTTTTTTCCTTTCTTTTATCTGCCCCGCTGCTATTACCTGGTTTCCAAACCAGCCAAGCATCAATTCGTAGTGAAGATAATGTTGTCTTGACCAACAACATCAAGCAGGCCAGCCTTTTTCGATTAGTAACTTTAATTATTCCTGATTATTTTGGCAATCCGGCAACCCTTAATCAGTGGCCTAATAGCGGTCTTTACGATAATCTCACCATCTTTCAAGGCAGTGTTTCCTTAATTCTTCTTTTTCTCTTCTTTAAGTACATTTTTGATTCTCATAAACAACTTCATTTTTTTGTTCTTCTTTCCCTAATATCATCTTTATTATTAATTTTTGCCAATCCTTTAACTTATTGGTTAACCTTTTTAAAAGCTCTAGGGTTTTCCTCTATGGTCTTTACCCGTTTTCATTTTGTTCTTAATTTCTCTGTTTCCATCGCTTCGGCAATATTTTTAGATAGGTTTTTAAAAACTAAAAGTATCATCTTTAATCATCGACTTTTTAAACTGCTGCTTATTTTTGTCCCCAGTACTCTTCTCGCCCTCTTCTTGTTTTCTTTAAATAAAGTTTTTAAGTTTTCTCCATTCCTGGTTGCGCCAAATACTTCACTTCTGGTTTCATTAAAAAATACCATTTTCCCCTTAATAATTTCCTTTTTCTCGATATTTTTTCTTATCCTGGCTTCCCAATTTTATTCTGTAAAAAGATTATCTTTGATTTTCTTATTATTGTTGATCATTTTTGAAAATTATCGTTTTTTTTCAAAATACAACTCTTTTAGCCCGGCAGCTTTTCTTTATCCTAATACCCCAGAAACGACCTTCCTTCAAATTAATTCCCAAAGATTCCTTCGAGATTCCGGTCCAATTATGCCTTCGAATATGTGGGAAATGTATGGCATAAATAGTGCTAGCGGCTATGACACCCTTCAGTCCAAAAATTACAACCAATTCTTGTCTTTTGTTAACGGTCGTTCTCTAAACGATGTCAGCTCCCGTTTTCCCGAAATCGAAAATATCACTTCGCCCTTAGTTAATTTTTTGGGTATCGATTATATTCTCACTCTCAAGTGGGATGCTATCAAAAGGATTTCCGCAAATGGTTCGGTAAAAGATATTTTCTTAAAAGGTCCTTTTAAATTAGTTAGTAGTAATGGCCCCTTAGCCATCTATCATAATCCTGGCGCTTACCCTCTATTTTTTAGTGTCGACCATCTTCAGACCACTACCAACATTTCTAATATCGAATCAGCTCTAAAGTCGCATGATTTACGTAATTTTGCCACTGTTGATAAACCAGTCAACCAGTCTAATTTTGACGCCCAAATCAGCTTTGGCCCTTTAAATAAATTATTGCAGGGTTATCGTTTTTCTTATCACGCCTCGGAAACCGGCTTTCTGGTGACCTCTCATGCTTTCGATCCTAATTGGCATGCTTTGATTGATAACCAGGTTTCGCCAATTGTTAAAACCGACTTCGCTTTTATGGGGTTCTTTGTTCCTCCGGGAAACCATACGGTTAACTTTTTCTATGAACCAAACCCATTTTATCTTGGTTTAAGGATTTCCTTAATTTCTTTTATTCTACTTCTAATTTTTTCTGTTTATTTCTTTATTTCTAGCCGCCATGCCCATCGAACTTAGTATTATTATCGTTACCTGGAATAGTTGCGAAATCACCAAAAAAGCAATTGATTCCATACGCCGCTATCTTAAAAAAATTAATTACGAAATTATTTTAGTGGATAACGCTTCGACCGATTCCACCCTAAAAACCTTTTCCAAATTAAAGTATTTAACCTATCTCCATAATTCCGAAAATCTCGGCTTTTCCAAAGCTAACAATATCGGTGCAAAGTCCGCTCACGGCCGGTATTTTTTATTTCTAAACTCTGACATGTGTTTTCTCGATGATTCTTTGTTAAACATGATTGAATTTCTTAAGTCTCACTCTCAAATTGGTGCTATCGGCCCCCAACTGCTCAACCTCGATTCCTCCCTCCAGGCTTCTGTCTTTCCTCCGCAAACTATTACCAATGCTTTCAAGGAATACTGGTTAAAACAAAGTTTTTCTTTTTCCAAATATAATCCTTCTGGGCAACTGCCAACATCAGTTTGGGCCATATCCGGTGGAGCTTTCTTAATTTCTCATAATCTGTTTTCCGAACTTGGCGGCTGGAATGAATCCTATTTTTTTTATTTTGAAGACCTTGACTTTTGTACTCGTCTCCATCAGCATAATTATCAGATCTACTTTTATCCCCAATGCCGCATAATCCACTATCACGGCTTTAGTGGAAAATCATTATCTTCCTCCGCCAATCAATGGCGTCGCCTAATCCCTAGTAGTATCATTTACCATGGCAGGTTTAAACATTATCTTTTATCAGCCATCTTATGGCTTGGCCAAAAGTTACCTTAAAAAGGCTATTGATCACCTCTTTACTTTTAAGGATGTTGATCATCCTGATTTCCCACTCACATCCTGATATTTACAATCATCTCGATTGGGGGAATCGCTTTTTAGAACTCGGACCGAAAAAGTTCTACGAAAACTCTGTTTGGTCAGTTTCTTGGCCAAATCAGCCTTTGGCATCCATTCTGCTCTTTGCTTCTATAGCCGCCTTAAACAAATTCATTTTTTCGCTTTTTTGGTGGCTTAATATCCATATTAGCCTGTTTCCATCATTACTTATTCCTATCCTTTCAAATAACCTTCATATCTGGCTAGTCAAGACTCCTTTCATTATCTCCGATATTTTCATTGGTTTTCTTATTTTTAAAATCGTCAAATCCGCATATCCTTCTCGGGCAATTCTTTCAGCCTCTCTTTTCCTTTTTAACCCCATCGTTATTTATAATTCTGCAGTTTGGGGCCAGACCGATTCGTTAATCAATCTCTTGTCTCTTTCCGGTCTGTATATTACTTTCAGAAAAAATTATTTTTGGGGAATTTTCCTTTTTTTCCTTTCTCTCCTTTTTAAATTATCCTTAATTATTTATTTACCAATCTTTCTGCTAATAATTTACCATCACTTGTCTGATTGGAAACGGATTATCCTTTATTCTTTACCTACCATTGTCTTTATCATTTTAATTGCTTTACCCTTTTCCATCTACTCCAATCCCGTCCAATGGCTTTGGTATCTTTATACTAATCGGGTTTTATCCCGTCAAGGCAATATGCTTAATGGTAATGCCTTTAATTTTTGGGCAATATTAAAGGGGATTGATCTCAGCTTAAATGAAGGCATCAAGTATTTTGGTGTCAGTGCCAAGTTTTTAAGTCAAATTTTTGTCGCCATCCTTTCCCTGATAATATTTCTTAAAAATATTTCAAAGAAATTAGATCTAAAACTTATATTTATCCTTTCTTTCCTAATCAGTTTTACCGCGTTCATGTTCCTTACTAATATGCATGAGCGATATCTTTATCCTATATTTCCACCATTTTGTATTCTTTTCGGACTTAAGTCAAAATTATTTAACCTCAAGACATATTTCGCTTTGTCTGCCATTCATCTGATCAATCTATATAATTTGTGGTACTATCCGAATATTAATTTCATTAAGCTTATACTTGAGTACAGCCACTATCTGCTTCCCCGGTTATTATCTGTTTTATTATTAATATTATTCTGCCGATTCTTTATAATGTATCTAAGAAAGGAATATGACAAAATTTAAATTAGTTTTTCTTTTTGTCTTTGTCTTTCTTTTCTTTCTTCGGATTTATCGCCTGGATCAACTGACCCTCTTTGGAGATGAGATCGACGTTGGCTATCAGTCCTATTCTCTGTTAACTTCGGCTCATGATTACAAAGGTAATTTTTTACCGCTTTACATCCAATCCCTAACCGAATCTCGGGCCCCGTTATTAATGTATGTCACCATTCCTTTTGTGGCTCTTTTTGGTTTAAACCAGTGGGGGATTCGGCTACCAGAAGTTGCCTTTAGCCTTCTCTCACTTTACTTTTTCTTTCTCCTTTTACGCCTCTTCTCCAAAGATAAATATTTTTCTCTCTTATCCACCTTTCTTCTCGGCCTTTCTTATTGGCACCTTATTATGGAAGACTGATTCAATAAAAC
>JAMCSD010000002.1 GCA_023380755.1 Patescibacteria group bacterium | reverse complement strand
CCAGAAGTTGCCTTTAGCCTTCTCTCACTTTACTTTTTCTTTCTCCTTTTACGCCTCTTCTCCAAAGATAAATATTTTTCTCTCTTATCCACCTTTCTTCTCGGCCTTTCTTATTGGCACCTTATTTATGGGCGCTCGGCCTTTGAGGTCTCCCTACTTTTAACTTTACTTCTAAGTGGTACTTATTTCTTTCTTAAAAATCACTTTTCTCTAGCTGCAGTTCTTTTCGGACTTACTTTTTACACCTATAACACAGCCAATGTGTTCACCCCACTCCTTATTTTATTTCTCACCTTTTATGTTTTTAAAATTAATAAAAATGTCTCATTTTCCCACTTTTATAAACCTATTTTAGCTTTAACTATTTTCCTCCTGCCAATTGCCTTTTCCGTCATATTTGGCCACGCTAGTGATCGCTTTAACCGAATTTCAATTTTTAACGATCCGAAAATTATTAATACGATTATTTTTAAAAGAACCGGTTTTTCTTCCTCAAATAGTTTTATTGAATCAGTCTTCCATAATAAGGTTTTGTCTTTTGTCAATAGTTTTACCTCAAACTATATCACCTCTCTGTCGCCATCTTTCTTGTTTGTTTCCGGTGATCCCAATCCTCGGCAAACCGTTCCCGGCTTTGGCTTAATCTCTTTCTTTTTATTACCATTTTTAATTATTGGTATTCTGTCCTCTAAATTTAACCTCTTCACTTTTTGGCTTTTAATTTCTCCAATTCCTTCTGCTCTCACAACAGATGGAGCCACACACGCCACTCGGCTTTTTCTCATTTTACCGGCTTTATTTTATTTCATAGCTAAAGGAATTTTTACTCTTAAACCTAAATTCCTGACCACAATCCTTCTCCTTTTATTCTCTTTCCACTTCTTCAGCTTTTTACATGAATACTTTGTCCATTACCCTAAAGAATATTTTCTTCAATGGAATTATGGCTACGACCAGCTATATTCTATCCCCACTTCTAATCACCGCGTTTTCGTCGATGATTCAAACTTTAATGCCACGTTACCTTTTCTTTTTTATCAGCACATCTCGCCGCTGCTAGTTCATACAGCTGTCTTTTCTGACCAAACTTTTCCCAATATCTTTAATAAATTCGACGGCTTTCGCCTTAGTCAGAGTGTATTCTTTATTAATGACTGGCATTCCAGCCAGCCTTTAGATGAGATATCTTCTTTTGCTCAAAGCGGTGATATCTTTTTCCTGTTGCAACTAAAAGATATTCCTGGTGATTGGGATTTATCTTTACATCCTATACCTGGTTTTTCTACCCTAAAAACCGTCTATTTCCCTAACCACACTATTTTTGGTCAAGTTATTCAAAAACAATAATGACTCCTAAACATATCTTTATTCTCGTCGTTATTCTAATTTTGGCCGCCTTTTTACGTTTTTATTCCCTTGGAGAGCTTCCGAACAGTTACACTCCCGACGAAATCGCTCAAGGATATACCGCTTATTCCATTATTCAGACCGGACAAGACGAATGGGGGAGTCGGAATCTTTTAAGCCTCCGTTCATTTGGCGACTTCAAACCGCCTCTGCAAACATTTTTCATGATACCGTCAATTAAACTTTTTGGCCTCAATACTTTCTCTATCCGCTTTCCTAGCGCGTTTTTTGGTACCCTTTCAGTTTTTTGCCTTTTCGCCCTAGCCTACCTCATCTTCAAAAATTCCACCATCGCTCTCATCTCTGCCCTTTTACTGGCGGTCTCTCCTTGGCATGTTCCGGTAAGCCGTCTGGCTTTAGAAGCTAACTTATCACTATTTTTAATTATCTTGGCTGCTCTCCTGTGGTTATCGAAAAAATTTTTAAATCATATTGCTGCGGCTACCGTCTTCATCCTCAGTTTATTTTCTTATCATTCAGCTAAGTTTTTTACTCCGATTTTTGTTTATTTTTCTACTTATTTCCTTCGTCGTTATCAACGCCTTTTTTTAATTATCTTTACCTTCTTATTAATTGTTTTCGGTATCACTGCTCTCTCCTCTTCAGCTACCAGGGCAGGGGATATCTCGATCTTTAATCCTACCGATAAATGGCGGTCTTTATCTTCACTTCAATACGATCTTAACCGTAATGGCTTGCCGCTTTTAATTAACCGTTCCTTCAATAATAAGTTAACAGAAGTTATCGGTTTGTTTATCAACAATTTTTTATCTTATCTTTCACCCCAATTTTTAATTACCAGTGGCCCATCGGAAACCACATATGGCATGCTACCCGGTTTTGGCGTCCTTGGTTTTGCAGTTACACTTTGTCTCCTAATCTCTCTTCTTAAGCCTAACCGCAAAATCCTTTGGCTTCTAGCCGGTATTCTTCTCGCTTGTATTCCCGCAGCTCTCTCTAAGGGAACTTATCCCGCCAATCGCCTACTTATCGGTTTACCTTTCTTTCTTATTCTTGCTTCCTGTGGATTTTATCAGCTTTTATCTTCTAAAAATGTTATTTTTAAAGTTTTTATTATTATTCTTTTCATCTTTGAAACTACTAATTTTTTCCTTAATTACTTTTTTCATGCCAATGAGGTCCTGGCCGAGGGAATGCTCTTTGGCAATCGTCAGGCTGTTGCCTATACCCTTTCTTTTCCTAATAAGAAGGTGGTTTTCTCCCGTAAACTTTCCGAACCTCAAGCCTACGTTGCTTTCTTTTCCGCTTTTGATCCCAAGATTTTCCAACATTTTTCCGCTTCCTGGCTTGCCTATCAGTCTCAAGGTAAATCATTCGTCGATCAGCTTGGCCAATACAATTTAGGTCGTTTTACGTTTAAAGAAATCTCCTTTGCTGAAGATGCTAAAATTCCCAATACTATTTTGATTGGCCGACCGGAAGAATTTCTCGGTATAAAACCCGATGCTGTAATTTATTATCCTTCCGCCTCTAACCAAAAAGCCGCTATTTATATCTTTAATACTCATGAATAAAAAGGAATTTCTTTTTCTCCTTTTATTGGCAGCTTTGGCATTTACTGTTAGGTTTATTGATATAACTAAATTACCTCCTAGTCCCAACTGGGACGAAGTCTCACTTGGTTATAACGCTTATTCCATTTTAAAAACTGGTAAAGATGAATGGGGGAATTATTTTCCTACCATCTTTCGCGCTTATGGAGACTTCAAGTTACCAGTTTATATCTATTTTTCTCTCCCTTTTATTTCTCTTTTTGGCCTTAATGTTATTTCTGTTCGACTTCTCTCGGTCATCAGCGGTGCCCTTCTCCCAATAGGAGTTTTTCTTCTAACCAAAGTTGCCTTTAAAAATAACAAACATTTACCATTCCTTTCGTCATTATTAATTACCTTTCTTCCGTGGTCTATCTTTTTATCTCGGATAGCTCTAGAAGCCAACCTTTTCTTAACCCTTTTTGTCTTTTCTCTCTATTTTCTTTTTTCAAAGAAGGTATCTTTCAGCTTAATTCTCTTTTCCCTGTGTCTTTTTACTTATAATAATTCCCGGGTTATATTACCTTTTTACCTTATAACCCTTTTTTATTTTCGTCCCATTAAACTTAACTTACCCTTCTTTGTTTTTATCGCCGCCATACTCCTTTTCCTTTATCAAACCTTTTTTGCTACTACCGGCCAATCTCGTTACAAATTAGTAAGTTTAATTGATCAAGGAACAATTAATCGCATAGAGCAACGTCGACAATCTCTTCCTCCGCTTATCGGTAAAGTAATTCACAATAAAGTTACTTATTTTATTTTCTATTCAGCCGAAAATTATTTAAAAATCATTGATCCACGATATCTTTTTTTCTCCGGTAGCAGTAATTATCAATTTAATATACCTAATTTCCCATTAATATATTCTTTATTTATCCCTTTTTACGCTATTGGATTATTCTTCCTTTTTAAAAATAGGAGTTGGCTCCTTTACTGGTATCTAGTTTCGCCTCTACCTTCTGCGATTACGCGTGATGCGCCCCACACACTTCGCAGCTCGGTATTTCTTGTTTTAGCTACTATCATTACCGCTCTTGGTATTTCCATTATTAAAAATAAACTTGCTTTCCCACTTCTTTTTGTTATTCTGTTCTTTTACTTATTTTCTTTCGCTAGCCGTTACCAGGCTTATGCTGTTAATTACTCATGGTCATGGCAATATGGTTACGAGGAAGCTATTCAGTTTATTAAAAATAATGGCGCTCTATTTAAAAATATCTATATTACTAAAAAATATGGCGAACCTCATGAATTTTTGTTATTTTATTGGCCAATAGATCCCGCCAATTACCAACAAGGCCCCAGTAAAGATTGGAATTACCATGCTGACTGGTACTGGATTGATCGATTTCAAAACATTTATTTTCTTAACGACTGGGAAGTTAAATCAAAAACTGAAGACACCCATAACTCCTTACTAATTACCAGTCCGGGAAATTATCCCGCTAATGCGATTTTACTCAAGACGATTTATTTTCTGGATAAAAAACCAGCGTTCGATATTGTTAAATTATGAAAAAGTGGTTGATATTATTATTTTTTGCCAGCTTTTTAATCAGAATTTATAAAGTTAATTCCTATCCGCCGCCTTCTTGGGATGAGGCTTCTCTGGGTTATAATGCTTATTCTATTTCCAAAACTTTAAAAGATGAATATGGAAACTTACTCCCCCTTATTTTTAAGTCTTTTGGTGATTATAAGCCTGGTCTTTATGTTTATTTAACAGTTCCATTTGTTTACCTTTTTGGTCTTTCCACTCTCTCGGTCAGACTACCGTCAATTATCTTAGGGTCTCTTCTCCCGCTGGTTTTTTACTTTCTAGCCCGTCACTTTCCTTTTAAAAAGAACCGTCAGCTGGCTTTTATCGGAGCTCTTCTTTTAGCATTCAATCCTTGGAATATCCACTTTTCTCGCGGTGCATGGGAAACCAATGTCTTTCTTTTCGAACTTGCGTTAGCCTCTCTACTATTTTTTAAAAAGCGGTATCTTTTCTCTTCAATAATATTTTCCCTTAGTCTATTTACCTATCAATCAGCTAAGCTCATTTCCCTTCTAATAATCATTTCCCTTTGCTTTACTCAGTTCCAATTATTTAAAAGTAAACTTTCGGCTTTTCTTTTATCTTTTTCCGTCCCTCTTTTAATCGCTGCCCTAATTATTTTAGTCGGCTTATTAAACCACGACGCCAATCGTCTTCAAGTCTTAAGCCTTTTCTCTTATCCTCGGAGTCAAGATGAAAAACAACTTATCATTAATGAGACCTCAGTTCTTGACTACCATCTTTTTTATAACCGTTTTATATTCTTTACCCGCAACTTCTTAGGTCATTATTTGAATTATTTTTCGCCTCAATTTCTCTTTTTTGAAGGTGATTGGCAGAACGCCCGCCAATCAGCTCCCTACATTGGAGTTCTTCTTTACCCCTCAATAATATTTTTACTAGTCGGGCTGCTGTCATTCCTTTCTTTCGGCAATATCACTTTAAACATTTTTTTTATGTTATGGCTGTTATTAAGCCCGATTGCTTCGTCACTCACTCGGGATACTATTCATGCCGTCCGTAGTCTACCTCTCTCGCTATCTCTGATCTACTTCTCAGCTTTAGGTATCACCAAAATGATGTCTCTTTTATCTCATAAGTCCCGTATCAGATATTTGGGCATATTTATTATCGGTGGTTATTTATTATCCTTTGTTTATTATAGTGATCTTTATTTTAATCATATGGTGAAAAAGAGTCCTACCGACTTCCTCTATGGATACCAACAAGCTTCCCGTTTTGTGGCTAATAATCAATCTTCAGTCTCCCATATTTACTTTTCAGACTATTATGGCCAGCCATATATCTTTTATTTATTCTTTAATCGTTATTCACCCGCTCAATATCAACACCAAGCCAAACTCCTTTCAAACAATTATGATACCGGAAAGGTAGAATCAATTGATAATATCCGTTTTCAACCTATAAATTTTTCTGGTCTCAAAACCATACCTCACACTTTACTAATTATCTCTCTTGAAGAAATGCGCCGCCAAAGTCTTTTTAGTGATCCGGATTTTAAAAATTTTATTCCTCTTAGCCCGATAGGGGATTCATCTACTTTTTATGCTTATTTTACGAAATAAAAAATTTCTTTTACTCCTTATTTTGGTCCTGGCTTTTGTTTTACGATCCTATCGCCTTGATAGTTACCCTCCTATCAATCCGGATGAAGCTGCTATTGCTTACAATGCCTATTCCCTGATTCAAACCGGCAAAGATGAACACGGAGCTTCTTGGCCGCTTCATTTCCAATCTTTTGGTGATTTTAAACCCGGCGGCTATTTTTATTTAGCTATTCCTTTTATCAAACTTTTAGGCTTAAACACTCTGGCTGTCCGTCTTCCTAATCTTTTTCTTTCAACCAGTGCTGTCATTTTAATTTATTTATTAGTAAAATTAATCTCTTCTTCTTCGGATTTGGCCTTACTAAGTGCTTTTGTTTTATCTATTAACCCCTGGCATATCCATTTCTCCCGCGGTGCCTGGGAATCTTCAGCAGCCTTAACCTTTATCCTTTTAGGAACATATTTCTTCTATAAATACTTAAAAACAGCCGTTAGCCTTCATCTAGTCTTATTTTTTATTGCTTTTGTTCTCTCTCTTTACATATATCATTCAGCACGTATCATTGCGCCAGTTTTAGGTATCTTTTTCTTTCTCTCCAATTTTAAGACTCTTATTCATCGTTCAAAACAGTTTGTTTTTCCTCTAATTTTTGCCTTTTTAATTACATTACCGGTACTGATTTCTTTTGTTCATAGTGGTGGTTCTGCCCGTTTCAGTGGGGTTGGCCTTTTAGCTGATTCTGGGCCTTATTGGCGAGCTAACGAACTTCTTGGCCAGCATTCTCCTTCACTTCTTTACAGGGTAATCCACAACAAAGTAGTTCTTTATGCAATTTCGTGGGCAGAAAAGTACACCTCTCACTTTAGTGGTTCCTTCTTATTCATTAATGGCGATGATGTCCCTCGTTCCAAGGTACCGGAAATGGGGCAGTTATACCTTGTCGAACTACCATTTCTTCTCCTTGGATTATTTTTAGCCTTCCGCCACAACTATTCGCCTATTTTTAAGCGTTTTTTAGTTTTTTGGACTCTTATTACCCCCCTAGCCTCCTCTTTTACCTTTCAGGCTCCCTCAGCTCTCCGGGCCCTACCCTTAAGTATTTCCCTCTCCATATTTATTGCTATTGGCTTACATCAGCTTCTAAATTCTCGGACTATTCCCTCTAAGTCTTCCATTATGCTCCTGTTTATACTTCTTTATGCTTTTAATATCTTTTTTTATCTGGACAGTTATTACCTTCATTATCTTAAACGTTATCCTAATTCCTGGAG
Source organism: Patescibacteria group bacterium (assembly GCA_023380755.1). Classification (GTDB taxonomy): domain Bacteria; phylum Patescibacteriota; class Microgenomatia; order UBA12405; family UBA12405; genus JAMCSD01. The sequence continues at coordinate 114,851 of JAMCSD010000002.1, read as the reverse complement.
CCAATCTTTTGATCAGATTATTCCCTACGTTACATCTAATTCCAGGGAATATGCTAATATTTATTTTACCGATAAATATGATCAACCTTATATTCTTTATCTTTTTTATTCTCACTACCCGCCCCAAAACCTTCAGCCGCAAATTAAGCTAAGCCCACCAGATAAATTTGGTTTTTCTACCGTCCGTCAAATTGACAATATTCATTTTACAAGTATAGATTGGGGTAAAATACCTTCCAACTCTCTTGTTATCGCTTCCACCGAAAATGTTCCTTTAGGCCCGATCAAAGTGATAAATTTCTCAAATGGCGAACCAGCGTTTAAAATATATAAGAAATGAAATCTATAACCACTCTTTCTATCGCTATAGCTACTTATAATGAGGAAAGTTTTATTTCCCGCTGCCTCGAGTCCGTTTCCGGTCTAGCCACCGAAATCGTCTTAGTCGACGGTTCGTCTTCAGACCAGACAGTTACTATCGCCAAGAAATTTCCTCATACGAAAATTATCTCTACCGACAATAAACCCATGTTTCATATTAATAAACAACTGGCAATTGACAATTGTAAAAGTGATTGGATTCTCCAGCTCGATGCTGATGAGGTCGTCAGTCCGGAATTAAAAAATGAAATTTCCCATATTCTTTCTAAAGATATCAATACTATTCCAGAAAATGGTTTTTGGATTAAACGTCGTAATTATTTTTTAGGCAAATTCCTTAAAAAAGGCGGCCAATACCCCGACTTAACATTACGTTTTTATAAACGAGGTCACGGACACCTGCCTTGCCTTTCCGTTCATGAACAAGCTAAAGTAGATGGCCAAACCGCCACTCTCCAACACGATCTGCTTCACTATGCTGATTCATCTTTTAACCGCTATCTTGATCGTCACAATCGCTATACCACTATAATCGCCAAAGAGTTAGATCACGTTCGCCTTCAATTAAATTTTGTAAATTTTATCACTTACTTCTTTTTTAAGCCTGTTTGTTGGTTTTTAAAAACATATATTCGTCATCGCGGCTACGTTGACGGATTCCCCGGTTTCGCCTTTTCTTTTTTCTCGGCTCTAAGATTTCCCATTGCCTACGCCAAACTATATGAATACCACCATCACACCTAACATTGCCATCGATATCAGTCCTACCCAAAATGGTAATCAATTCCGCGGCGTCGGCTTTTATACTTCGAGACTAACTGATTCTTTAATTAAGTATTGCCAAACCAGCACTCAATACCACCATTGGCATATTGATTTAGTTTCGACGGCTAACACTGAAATTAATAAGTACGATTTAATCCATTATCCTTATTTTGACCCCTTCGAATTAACCCTGCCGCAGCGTCACCGAACTCCACTCGTTGTAACCGTACATGATATAATCCCTCGACAATTTAAATCTCATTTTCCCGTGGGGTTTAAGGGCGAAGTTAAATGGCTTCTCCAAAAACAACGTTTACAACACATCGATCGCCTCATTACCGATTCCTTAACCTCTAAGTATTCCATTTCCACTCTGACCGGCGTTGCCCCAGATAAGATAATTCCTATTTATTTAGCTGCTGATTCTATTTTTCAGCCCATCAATAATCAGAAACTACTTTCCCAAACAGTTAAAAAATACTCTCTCCCTCAAAAATTTGTGCTTTATGTTGGCGATATCAATTGGAATAAAAATATTCCCACCCTGGTTAACACTTGTCGTGATCTTAACTATCCATTAGTGATTGTTGGTTCCTCGGCCACTCAAAAACATGTGGTTGATCATCCCTGGACCCAGGATCTTCTTTGGCTTCAAAAACAGACTTTTAGTCAACTGTTTTGCCTCGGATTTGTCCCCAACGAAGATCTGAGTGTTATTTATAATTTAGCTACGGTTTATTGTCACCCTTCTTATGCCGAAGGTTTCGGACTAGGACTTCTGGAGGCCATGCAATCAGGTTGCCCGACTATATACAGTCAGAATACTTCTTTGGAGGAAATTGCCGGTAATGCTGGCCTTTCTTTTAATCCACATAATCCTTTTACCCTAAAAAAGGCTTTAACTTCTCTTTATTCTGATGCTCGTCTTCAAGAGAAATATCGCCATCTAGGAATTACTAGAAGTCGACAATTCTCTTGGCAAAAAACCGCCGAACAAACATTACAGGTCTATCAATCGATCCTTTCATGAAAAACTCCGATCACTTTTTATCTGTCATTGTTCCTATTTATAAACAAGAACAGACAATTTTAACTGACATAAAGGGCATATTATCTACTCTTGATCAGATCCGTTACGATTATGAGCTCATCGCCGTTGTTGACGGCACCTTGATAGACCACTCATACCAAGAACTCAAAAGGTCACACCTGCCTAAATTAAAACTATATGGCTATCCGCATAACCATGGCAAAGGTTTCGCCGTCCGCTATGGCATGGCCCGCACCAAAGGTGATTACATTGCTTTCATTGATGCGGGTATGGAGATTGATCCTAATGGCATTTCTATGGTTATTGAACACTTGGAATGGTATGAAGCTGATATCGTTGTTGCCTCAAAACTACATCCGGCTTCGCGCGTCCAATATCCTACTGACCGGAAAATAATAAGCCTTGGGGCACGCATAATCGCTCGTATTTTACTAAATATTAAGGTTAGCGATACTCAGGCAGGTTTAAAGATTTTTAAACGACAGGTGTTAGAAAAAGTATTGCCCCGATTAATGGTAAAAAATTATGCTTTTGATCTCGAAATTTTATCTGTCGCAAATTACTTAGGATTTTTCCGTATATATGAAGCGCCTATTAAGCTTAGCTATAACTTTAAAAGCTTAACTCATGCGACGGGGATGAAAACAGTTATCACTTGCTTAATCGATGCTCTCGCCGTTTTTTATCGTTTAAAGATTCTCCATTATTATGATAACCACAACCAACGACAGTGGATTTTTGACAAAGAATTATCCATGCGGATTAACACTGGTCTATGAAAATTTTTTTTTCTGTCATCATCCCAGTCAGGGTTCGTACTAAATATCTTCAGGAGACTTTATATCATCTAAAACAACAGACTTATCGCCATTATGAAGTCATCGTAATTACCGACAAAGATTCCCAAACTCCCAATCCTTCAGTTAAACGCAACCTGGGTGCTGCTAAAGCTCGGGGAAACATTTTAGCCTTCCTTGACGACGACTCTTTCCCTGATAAGAACTGGCTTTTAAATGCGTTTCAACAGTTTTCATCTAATCCCAATCTAATCTCCGTTTGCGGTCCTTGCCTTACCCCGGAAAATGATTCCTTAGCTCAAAAAGCCTCAGGCCTGTTTTGGGGTAGTTTCTTAGGTAGCGGGGGAGCGGGAACTTATCGCAACCAACCCCAATCCGCACGTTTCGTCGACGACTATCCGAGTGTCAACCTGATGGTCAAAAAAAAAGACTTTAATAAAATTGGGGGTTTTCCTATCAATCACTGGCCAGGTGAAGATACTTTACTTTGCCGTAATCTCATTCACGAATTTCATCAAAAAATTTTTTATCATCCAAGTATTATCGTTTTTCATCATCGTCGATCTGTCTTTTTACCCCACCTTAAACAGCTAAAAAGATATGCCGTTCATCGCGGCTTTTTTGCTAAAAAATATCCGGAAAATTCATTTAAGATTGGTTATTTCCTGCCTTCAATATTCTCTCTCTACTTAATTCTCCTCCCTTTTCTCTTTAGGCAAAAGGTGACTCTTATTCCACTAATCATTTATGTATTACTATTATTTCTTACTTTAACTAAATTCCTGGTTTCCAAAAACCATCCTTTCGCTTCTTTCCTGGCTGCGGCTTCCATTCCGGTTTCTCATTTTTACTATGGTTGTTGGTTTATTTATGGTTTTTTTTCCTCCAAACCAATATTTTCTGCCCACCAAATAAACCCAGAAAAAAATTCCTATATTGGTGGATAATACCTTATGGCTAACAAAATTAAGATTTCCATCTCTTATCCGCCGCTCCAGAGCCCAAAAGGTACCGCCTTTTTATCTCAAAACCGTCAATTCCAATGGACTAATACTGGTAATGTAATTTATCCGGTTATTCCTGCCTATGGAGCTACTGCATTAAAAAAAGCCGGTTTTGAAGTTTTTTGGGATGACGCTATCGCTGAAAAAATTTCCTATACCCAATGGTTCCAACGGTTGGTCGAAACACAACCAGATATTATTTTTTTGGAGACTAAAACACCTGCTATCAAACAACATTGGCAAATTATTTCCCAAATTAAAAAAGCTAAAACCAAACAATGGCATCCGATTACCGTTTTGATGGGGGACCACGTCACCGCTCTACCCGAAGAATCCCTTCAACACTCACCGGTAGATTTTGTCATTACCGGTGGTGACTATGACTTTATGATGCTTAATTTAGCCAATCACTTTTCTTCAAAAACTCCACTGGAACCAGGCATTTATTTTAGGTTTAAAAGAAAAATACTTAATACCGGTAAATTTGCTCTTAAACACCACCAACTTGATAGTCTTCCGATAATTGACCGTCAGCTGACCAAATGGCAGCTCTACGCTTATGACAACACCAATTTTAAATACAAACCCGGCGCTTATCTTATGTCGGGTCGCGATTGCTGGTGGGGCCAATGTACCTTTTGTTCATGGACCACCACTCACCCGCAAGGTACGTTCAGAAATTTTTCTGTGGCTCACACTTTAAAAGAAATTGAAAATTTGATCAATTTAGGAGTCAAAGAAATTTTTGATGACTCTGGTACTCTACCCATTGGGCCATGGTTGAACGATTTGTGCCATGAAATTATTAGTCGGGGATACAATCATAAAGTTACCTTTGGTTGTAATATGCGTTTTGGCTGTCTTAACCAGGCTCAATATAACCTTTTAAAGCAAGCTAATTTCCGATTTATTCTTTATGGTCTGGAATCTTCTAACCAAAAAACTCTAAATCTTATCAATAAAAAAACTAAGGTGGACGATGCTAAAAAAACTTTAACTATAGCCAAAAAAGCCGGTCTTGAACCACACCTTACCATCATGATTGGCTACCCATGGGAAAGCAAATCAGATGCTCTGGAAACACTCAATCAAGCCAAACAGCTCTTTAAAGAAGGTTTGGCTGATTCCATGCAAGCCACCATTGTCATCCCTTACCCGGGGACACCTTTATTTAAACAATGTCAGGATAACCACTGGCTACTCACCACCAACTGGGATGATTTTGATATGCGACAACCGGTAATGAAGTCTCCGATTCCGGCTGCGGAACAATTACGTTTAGTTCAGGAGTTATTCCACGGTATCCTCACACCTAAATTTCTGACCCGCAAATTACTTTCTATCCGTTCTCTTGACGACATCAAATTTCTGGCTACTTATGGCATAAAATATATTGAAAAGTTAAAAGATTTTCCCCTTAATGCCAACTCTTCCCAGAATTAGCATTCTTATTCCCACTCTGAATGCCGGATCAGTACTTAAAAAATGCCTAACTTCCGTTCAATCACAAAACTATCCGTCTGATAAGCTGGAAATTATTATTGCCGATGCCGGTTCAACTGACAACACGATCAAATTAGCGACAGATTTTCACTGCCGTTTAATTAAAAATAAGTTACTAACTGGAGAAGCCGGCAAGGCCGCTGCTTTGCGCGCTGCCGCTGGCGATTATGTCTGTCTACTGGATTCTGATAATATTCTTCCGACTTCGGACTATCTTCAAAAAACTCTTTCACCGCTTTTAAGTGATAAGAAGCTAATTGGTGCCGAACCGTTATCTTTTGAATATCGACCTCAGGCTGGCTTTATCGAACGCTATTCATCTTTGTTGGGCGCCAATGATCCTTATGCCTATTACTGTGGCATTTACGATCGCTTTAGCCAACTCTCTTTAAAATGGACTGGCTTGACCCTTCCAACCATAGACCATCCTGATTTTCTCAAAATTGAACTTCAACCGCACGCTTCTCACCCCACCATTGGTGCCAATGGAACCATTTTCCGCACCAGCTTCTTAAAAAGGATGCTGGGGAAAGACCAATATTTATTTGATATCGACATGATTAACCGTTGCTTAAAACCTATCTATTTTGCTAAAACCAAAAATACCATTATTCATAGCTTTTGTGAAAGTTCCATCTCAAAATTTATTAAAAAACAACAGCGTCGGATTCGTGACTTTTATTCCTTTCAACAGTATCGCCATCATCAGTGGTCGTCGTACCAAAATAAAACATTTGGTTTTGCCCTTTATTCATTATCAATCGTACTCCCGCTAAAAGATAGCTTAATAGGTTTTTATCACTTTCCTGATCCTGCCTGGTTTTTTCACCCTTTGGCCTGTTTGCTGACTACCCTTGTCTATGCTTTTAGTTGGTTTCAGATTAAAATAGGCCTAAGTACAAATCTTAGTCGCAATACATGGCATCAATAAACCCTCAATTTTCCATCCTCATTCCTACTTACAACGGCGAATCTTCAATCGTAGAAACAATTAATAGCCTTGTCAAACAAAATTACCCTAATCTAGAAATTATTGTTTCCGATGACTGTTCGACCGATAATACTCTCAAATTTATTTCGAAACTCAGATTACCATACCTAAAAATTATTTCCCACTCTCAAAATGTGGGTTATCCTGCCAATCTGGAAAGGGGAAGACGATATTGTCATGGTGAAATTTTGTTGCTCATGGGCCAAGATGACCTTCTTTCACCGGGAACTATTAAATATTATATTTCTTTGTTTAAAAAATATCCTCAAGTCGGGGCGATTACTCGACCCTATTACTGGTTTGACAAAAACTCTCATATAGCCGTCCGTCGCAAAAAACTTCTTAATTCCGAAATCGACGAACAAGTCTCCATCAAATCCCCGTCCGATAAGATAATCCGCGTTTTTGATTCCCTTGATCAGTTATCCGGTTTGGCCTTTCGCTGCCAATTTATGGATACACCTTTCCACCCTGACATTTTTCCCTGTCACATATACCCTTTTGCCTCCATTTTCAAAAAACATCCCATCATTTATGTTCATCAATATAACACTGCTGTTAGAATCTCTTCTAGTCAAACCCGAAAAATTTCCTCGATCTATAGCAAATCACCCATCCTTAGCTGGAAACAAATGGTCGATTCGGTCTATCCCGAGAATACTTATTACCGGTTAAATCAGCTTCTCATCAAAGATTTTATTGCCTGTAACTATATTGGTTTAGTTCAAATTAAAAACTATGGTAAATTTTCCTGGGTCATACGCGAAATTATTTATTTAATTCGGTTTCGGTGGCAAAATTTGTTCTCTCCCTACTTTTGGCTCATATCTTTTGGTGTTATCTTTATCCCCGCCAACCTTTTAATACCTCTAGTTGATTGGTACAAAAACAATATTTATCGTCGGGTTATCTCTCAAAGCATTTCCTATTCCTTTAGCTCATGAACTACACTGCTTTTTATTACATAGGAAAATTTTATACCGCTTTGGTTAGTCGCAAATTTAAATCATTCGGGTCTCATTCTATTATTAAACCCTTCTTAAATAGTTATAATGAGCCATATATCAGCATTGGTGATTATGTCAACATTGGTTCTTTTTGTCGTATAACAGTCAGCACCGAATTTAATGGCCAAAAAACTCAAAGTCAAAATAAGGTTCGATTAAAAATCGGCAACCATGTTGATATCGGAAATAATACTTTTATAACCGCTAATAATAACGTCACAATCGGCAACAATATTATTATGTCGGCTTATGTTTTCATCGGTGATCACGATCACCGAAACGATGATGTTAATAAATCCCCCTTCGATCAACCACTAACTGAAAACGGGTCTGTAAATATTGAAGATAATTGCCTCTTGGGTGTTAAATGCTCAATTCTTAAAAATGTCACCATCGGCCGGGGTTCCGTAATTGGCGCCAATGCCGTTGTCACTAAAGATATTCCGCCTTATTCTGTAGCTGTCGGCAACCCAGCCAAAGTCATCCGACGTTATGATTTTAAAAAGAAAAAATGGATCTCTTGCGCTGGTTAAAAAACCAACTGGAAAGCAGTTCTGGGTTTAACACCATTTTTGATCGGCTTGCTTCGACAAACTTTTATAAAAAATTTATCTTTTTTAAAATAAACCGGTACACCCGCTTTTTAAAAAGTTCTCGACAATTAAATATTGTAATTGAAACTACCAACAGCTGTAATGCTCGTTGTATTATGTGCCCCCAAATAATTATGAAACGGCCTCGTCGTTTAATGGACCAAAAGACTTTCAATCTCATCATCAAACGTCTCCACGAAGACAAAATTCAACCCTTAGCCTTTATATTAAACGGATTTGGTGACCCATTTACAGATCCACAACTGATAACTCGGATCCAACTTCTCAAAAACAATTTCCCTCATTCTTTTATTAAAATCTATTCCAATTTTGCTCTACCGTCTAAACCCCTAATCGACTCCCTTCTGGATAGTGGTCTTGATGAGCTTAATATCAGTTTTAATGGTTTTGATAAAACTTCTTATGAAAAAGTTATGAAATTAAAATACTCCCAAACAGTAGATAACATCAATTATTTTTTATCTCAAAGGAAATTAAAAAAATCTTCTCTTAAGGTCCGACTCTCGATGGCCCTAGTCTCCGACAACGATAATCGACTTTCCGATTTCATAAATTTTTGGAAAGATAAAGTCGATTCCGTTAGCACCAACCGTGCCCACTCCTATTCAGGCGCAGTCGCCAACACCGCCGGGCATCACCAAATAAATTATACTAAAACACCTTTTCCCTGCAAATATCTTTGGAATACCATAGTTATCAATAATTTAGGACAAATAAATCTTTGTTGCCTGGATTATGAATCTAAATATAATTTTGGCAACATCGAAGAATCTAGTCTACTTTCTCTCTTTTACGGTCAGAGATTTTCATCAATAAGAAAAAAACATCTTAAACAGGATCTGTCATCACTCCCGATCTGCCAACATTGCTATACGCCCTATAAGAACGGGGTTGAATGGTTATATGATAAGCTTTACTAACTTATGAAAATTACCTTCGTGGGTATCGCCGTTGAAAGCTTGGCCATTGAATTTCTTTCAAGTTATCTTAAATCAAAAGGCCATGAAGTTGATTTAGTCTTTGATCCAGCCACCTTCCACACTGAAGTTATTGGGTCAGAAAAACTTTCCGCCAAATTTGATATTCGCCCCCAATTGGTACGCCAAATCATTGAACAAAAGCCTGACCTTATTGGTTTTTCTGTTTTCACCATCAATTATCAACGGTCTTTAGAGTTAGCAAAATTAATAAAAAAATATCTTCCTAATACTCCGATTATTTTTGGTGGCATCCATCCTACCTCTGTTCCTGAATTAGTAATCAAGGAAAAATCAGTTGATATGGTCTGTGTTGGAGAAGGGGAGCAGGCCTTGGATGAACTTTTGGCTTCTTTTAAAAATGGTGAATCTCGGACTGATATCAAAAACATCTGGTTTAAACAGGGTAAAAAAGTTATTAAAAATCCCAGTCGTCCTTTAATCGAAGACCTAGACTCACTCCCATTTCCGGATAAGGACCTTTACTATCGTCTCTTCCCTGGATTCTTTGATGATTATTATACGATTTCTAGCCGAGGCTGCCCTTTTGCTTGCACTTATTGTGCTAACAATGTTATCCGGCAGGTGTATAAAGGCTTAGGCAAACCGATCCGCCGTCGTAGCCCTCAAAACATTGTTAACGAATTATCTTGGGCTAAAAAACGTTACCATCTTAAACAATTAACATTCGTGGATGATGTTTTTGTTCAAGATATCCATTGGCTTAAAGAATTTAGTCGCTTATACAGGCGCCATGTTGGATTACCTTACGCCATGTTAACCCATCCTAGCTTTTTAAATGAGCAAATTGCTCAAGAATTAGTCAAATCTGGTTGTTACTTTTTACTTTTCGGTATTCAAAGTGCTTCAGAAAATACCCGTCATAAAATTTTAAATCGTCACGAAAGTAATGATGATATCCGCCGGGCGGCTAAAAGTTGCCACGATGCTGGGCTAAAGTTTTCGATAGATCATATCTTCAACATTCCCACCGAAGGCATAAAAGAATATGAAGAGGCGCTCCATTTCTATAACGAATTACGTCCTACCGTTATTAATGCTTATTGGCTTCAATATTTTCCTAAAGCGGAAATTATCCAGCACGCCCTTAAAGCTAAAATGTTAAAGCCGGGGGATGTTGATCATATTAACCGGGGTTTAACCAATACTTCATTAGTTGTCGGTTTTGGTAATAAAAATGATTTCGATCCCGCTCTTTCCTTTAAAAATTTTCAGTTCTTTTTCATGCTACTGCCAATTCTGCCAAAAAGAGTTGCCGACTGGATTATCGCCCGTCGCTGGTATCGTTCCTTTAAGCCGCCTCTAATCTTAAATATTAGCCTAAAGTTCTTCATAATTTTTATTAATCAACGGGCTAGCGTCTACTTTGGTATCATCAAAAGTATTTTCCACTTTATTTCATATGACCTGAAACTTAAATGGAAATATCGTAATTATGCCAACTAAAGTTTCTGTCATAATCCTCAACTATAATGGTTCTTCCTGCCTACCAGCCTGCGTCGACTCCGTCTTGAATTCATCCTACTCCAACATTGAAATTGTCGTCTTCGATAATCATTCTCCCGATCACAGCCTAGATTTGTTACGTCTGCCCAAATATAAAAACTGTCTCTTAATTAGTTCTAATAAAAACGTTGGCTTTGCTCAAGGTAATAATCTGGCAGCCAAAAAAGCTACTGGTGAATATCTATATTTTATTAATAACGATTCCAAGATAGCCAAAGATACAATCGAAATTCTTATTTCCAATTATGAAGCCTTTCATCCAGGAATCGCTACTACCTCAATTTTGAGTTACGACGGAAAAACCCTTTACCACACTGGAATTGCTGCAGATATATTCGGTTTTCCTTTAACTTATCCTAAAATGTTTTACGCTGAAGGCAGTTCGCTTTTTATTTCCAAAGAATTGTTTTTTAAGGCTGGTACTTTTGATGGCGATTATTTTATGTTCCATGAAGATGTTGACCTCTGCTGGCGTATTCGCCTCATGGGTTTTGATATCCTTTCTGTACCCGAAGCCAAATTATTCCACCTGGCTGGCCAATCAGCCGGTGGTGGCCCTCCAAAAACAGGCAATTATCGTTCGACAATTCTTCGCCGTTACTATTCCGAAAGAAATAACCTTTTAACCCTCCTGAAAAATTATCAGTTAACCACTCTTATTTTCATCTTACCTTTATATTTTTTAATCAACTTATCAGAAATTATTCTCTTCATATTTAATCTTCGATTTAGATTAGTTTACCTTTACATAAAAGCTTATTTATGGAACATTTATCATTTTCCCAAAACTCTTCAAAAACGTTTTCAAGTACAATCCCAACGTCAACAATCAGATTTATCGATCATTAAACATATGTATTTTGGTTCCGGTAAATTTTATATGTTTTTCAAAATAGGTTTACCCGAATTCAAATAATGGCTATCAATAAGAAAATTTTAAGACTAACACTTGTGAACGTTTGGAAAAGCCAGATGAGCATGCCCCACTTCGGCCTTACCTCTCTGGCTGCTTACATCCTTAACAAATCACCTAATATAAAAGTTACCATTGTCGAAGGATTTAACCCCCTAAAACAAATTCTAGCCTCTAAGCCTGACATTGTTGGTTTTACTAGTGATACTCTTCTTTTTAATGATACTAAAAAGGTGGCTATCGCCTTAAAAAAAAGATTATCCGTTCCCTTGCTCATTGGCGGAGTTCATATTACGGCTTCCCCCAAATCATTTTCTCAGCCCTTTGACATTGGTGTCGTCGGAGAAGGTGAAGAAACGCTTTTGGAAATTCTGACTTTATTTAGTAAATCAAAAAAATTTCCGTCAATTCATTTAGAAAAAATTAAAGGGATACTCTTTATCTCGAAAAATAAGCTCATTGTTACTCCAAGACGGCCATTATTACCAAATATAGACCTTCTTCCTTATCCGGCCCGTAATCTGACTCCCATGAAAGAAGTCTATTTACAAAAACAACTCAACCCTTATGGCATTAAGCGTCTAGCAACGGTGATGACCAGTCGAGGTTGCCCCTACCATTGTGTATTTTGCGGTTCCCCGGTTCAATGGGGAAGGGTTCGGTTTCATTCTCCTCTATATATAGTCAATGAAATAAAGAAACTTATTGCCGATTACCAAGTAGACGGCATTATGTTCTGGGACGATTTATTCATTGCGCCCTATAACCGATTAGTAGAATTAAAAGATCTTATTATTGCCGAAAATCTTCATCACCGAATTAAATTTATAGGCTATGCCCGGGCGAATTTAATTGATGAAAAAACCTGCAAAATTCTAAAGGAAATGAATGTTAAAAGATTAATTTTTGGTTTAGAAAGTGCTTCTCCGAAAATTCTTGATTACCTTAAGCAACATTCAGTTACTGTCGAAGACAACCGCCGGGCCGTTACTCTTTGCCGTCGTTACCAGATTACGACTAGTAGCGGTTACATTGTTGGTACTCCAGGGGAAACCGTCCACGACCTCCAGGATACTTTTGATTTTATGAAGAAGTACCCTCTTGATAATACCCAAATTTACATTTTGACTCCCTATCCGGGAACCGTTATTTGGCCTTCAGCCCAACGAATTAACTTAGTCTCAGATAATATGGATTATAGCCGGCTCTTTGTTCAACTGCCTTCCATTACGCTTCGTGACCTAACCGCTATTAATTTTCATCTGCTAGACAATCGGATTTTTCTGAATACAGAATATAGATACAATAAAGAATATCTAGAACTTATTCATAAAATACGTCTTTTAGCTTTTTTTCAAAACTTCAAATTTTATTTGAATATCCTCCCCCAAAATGCTCTTAATATAGCTAATTACATAATATCTCGCCAGTTTTCTCATGCCGACTAAAATTCCACGAATACTAATTATTGGTACTACTCTCGAGCATGCCAACATCATTCCCTTATTACTTAAGATCAAACAATGGCACCAGAGAGTCACCTTCTGGGGTAATCAGGAATTAAAAAAAAATATTATCGACTTAGGCATAATTGGCACCGACTTCGACTTTATCGAATTGTCCCACACTTCTAACCTCACGAGCAGTCTTTACCAATTCATGTTTGAATCTTTTAAACGGAATATTTTGGCTATCTCTCAAATAAAGTCCTGTATTAAAAATCGTTTTGAAATAGTTTACTCCATCTCGTCTGTCCTTGACTTGGTTATTACCCCTTTCTTTATTAAATTATTTTTCCCAAACACAATCTGGGTAACAGTTTTTGATAATACCGTTAATCTTTTTGTCGAAGGCAACAAATTTGTTCGGTTACTCGCTTGGCTCTTTTATCGTCTCAGCCTTATTTTTATAAAAAGAGCGGATATAATTTTTGCTTCTACCCCACAACTTAATGAATATCTTCTTGAAAATGGTTTCCGACAAAGTCAGGTTTTTCAAACCAATTTCGGTATCGAAAATACTTATATAAAAGAGGCTTCTTCGTCACAAAAGATCTTTGATGCTCTCTTTATTGGACGCCTAAATCCTGCAAAAGGAATTTATGACATGCTTGAAGTCCTAAGACTAATAAAACCCAAATTACCAAATTTTAAATTGGCGATCATGGGCTCAGGAGACTCTCAAACCTTAAAGGCTTTTAAATCCCGTATCCAACAATATTCGCTTGAAAAGAATATTTCCTTCCTTGGTTATCTCCATGGTACTGAAAAATATGCCACTATAAAAAAAAGCCGATTCTTTTTGTTCCTCAGCCGCACCGAAAGCTTCGGTATTGCTCTTCTGGAAGCCGTCTGTTCCGGGCTTCCTGCTTTGGCTTATGATCTACCCGCTTACAAACTTATCTACCACAAATATGAAATCTATCGTTTTTCCATTGGTGACACACAAGCTGTTGCCCAAAAAATTTTAGAATTGTACCAACATAAAAATTTTTCTAACCTTCAAGGAGAAAAGCTATTAGGAAAATATTCTTGGGAAAACATCGCTGCTACCGAATACCGTTGTTTTAGACATCTTCATCTCAAAGACCATAACTGAATTCCTATTTTTGTGTTGTAGGTTCTGGTACCTGAGATAATTGGCTTAGTGCTTGTTGAGCTGGTGAATAATTAGGATTTAGCAATAAAGCATTCTTCATCGATTTTATCGCTTCCTCTTTGTTACCTACTTGAGCCAAAACTACTCCCATCACATACCATGATTGTGGGTCATTCGGCTGTATTTCAGTTACCTTTTGGGCATGTTGAATCGCTAAATCCATCCTTTTCTCCATCAAATCTATTTGGGTCAAGCTCAAATATGAATGGTAGAGGGTGGGGGAGTAATAGATCGCTGTCATATAACTATCCCTGGCTAAATCAAGCCTTCCCGTCTTAAAGAAAATATTTCCTCGATTATGATAAGCATCGGCATAATTTGGTTTCACGATAGTAGATTGGGTAAACCCCTTAACTGCATCAGTATAGTCCTTCAATTTATCGTAATCATCCCCAATATTATTCCATGCATTGTGACTGTTCGGCGATACCTGACAAGTATTGACCCACAAATTATGATTGGTCGACCAATCAATATTCCTCATATATATACGATATCCATAGACTGAAGCAATCATTGCTAGGATTACCATTACCAAAGCCCGGCTTTTATTATATAAATGCGACAAAACTACTGCTGCAATGATGCAGACACCTAAGGCTCCTAAAAACATATATCTTTCCGCTACCAACCAGCTAACCTTGACTGGCGCCATTGAAGGTAACGTGGCTATAAAAATAAATAGCAGACTAAATGATACTAATCGATTTTTAAACCAAAAATAGGCGCAGCTGGTTACATAAATTAATACTATCAGCCAATTCAACCACACCGGCAAAATATACATTGTATGATATAACGTCAAATCAAAAGGGAAGATAACTAGCTGGAGATACTTTGCTATCGCCGTGGGGTACTGGAAAAAGGGGTCATAAAATATACTACCGGAATCGTTATAGCCGCTATTAACACTATTTATCCGGCTGCTAATCAGCGGTACCATCAAAATAACCGCGATCAATCCCAGGCCGAACATGACTAATAAGACCTTTTTCCAGTCTATCTTTATACCTTTTTTACCCAAAAAACTAATTGCCAATAAAAAGATTATCAACAGTATTGAAAATGACCTTACCCTATCAGTGAAAAAAGCTAATATTGAACCTCCAATTATTAACCACAAATAATTCCTTTTTGCTGTAGTTAAATATTGCCAAAATCCGATTATTGCTAATAGGATAAAAAAGCCTGTAATTATATATGGCTTACCCGATACCCAAGAAACCGCCTCTACGTGTATTGGCAAAACAGCAAACAATAAAGACGAAAAAGTGGCAATCCGTCTTCCAGCAATAAGATACACAAACACAAATACTGCTACTAAAGCCAATAAATAAAAACCCAAATTTAAAATATGATATGGTACCGTATTTTGGATTCCAAACACTGTTGCCAAAAACCAATTAGTCATCCCCACAAATAGACCACTTAACATATAAGTAAACGATGTTACCATGGGATTCTGCGGAATCGACGCATAATCATCGGAAACAAAATTACCTTTCAGCGAATTGAAATAAATTGCAACAGTTCCCAACAGTAGTAAAGCTAAGAAGACCCAATTTTCTTTAAGAATTTTTAATATGCTTAGTCCATTAACAATTGTAATTTCTTCCTTTTTTCTATCGCCGGGAGTCGTTCGTTGTCTTTTAATCTTTTTTTGTGACATAAGCTTCTAAATGTTGTCGGCAAATATTTTTTCTTTGATTTTAAAGTATTTTAGTCCAATTAGTAAGGTAACAATTGACACTAATACTCCAATACCTAAACTAGTTAAGTTCGGCATACCTCCCCCTAAAATCGTTTGTCGATAGGCATTAATAATGACACTCATCGGATTTAACTGGTATATAAATCTTAACTTCTCAGGTACGATGTCTGCCGGATAAATTACCGGGGTTAAATACATCCACAGCATTAGTACCAAACCAAGCAGGTATTGAATATCGCGGTATAACAAATTTGCTGCGGCTAAGAAAAAAGATAATCCTAATGTAAAAATCATTTGAATTATAAAAATAGGAATTACCCATAAGACATTTAGGTTAATTGGAATTCGCAATACCACTAAATAAATTATTAAAATAGTTGAGGCATAAAAAAAGTCAACAACCTTAGCTATAACCGTTGAAATGACCAGTATGGTACGAGGAAAATAAATTTTTGTAATTAAACTTGAGTTCCCCACTAAGGAATTGCTTGCCGAAGCTAATGAATTGGCAAATAGTGTCCATGGCAAGAGCGCCACATACAAAAATATTGAATAAGGTATGTTTTCGCTGGCATTTGTCGGAATCTTTAAAACTACGGAAAAGGCAAAACTCATCACTAACATCTGAAAAAGAGGGTTAACAATCACCCACAAATAACCCAATACCGACTGTTTATATCTTGATTTTATTTCCCTAGCAGTTATCTGGCCTAATAATTCACCATGCCGGCATACTTCAACCAATTCTTTAACAATATCCATTATTTCAATAATAGCATGGCTAAGTAATCACTCAACTTCTTTTCACTGTGGCGTAAGCGTCCGTGACCTTTTTCGATTAAAGCTATATCCGCTTTGACCGTCTTAATTCTACAGTTATTTTTATAACTTATCGGGAAAGATCTTTCTAACTCATACGAATAGAGTGCCCTTTTTAAATTTTTTCGATCCAGACACTTCAGGTCAGCCATAATAATCAGATCTAAGCTATTAACTCCCAAATACTTTTCCATAATCTCCAAATAGCTTTCCTGATCATAACCGTGGTTTTCATTCGCCACCGACATTATGTTGGTGATCAGGTATTTTTTTGCGTTTGATTGCTGATACGCCTCCTTCATCCCTACAGGTAAGAAATTAATTATGACTGATCCGTACAGGCTCCCTGGACAGATAATTAGGTAATCGGCTTCTTTTATTGCTTTAATGGCCTTTTCGTTCGCTCTGACCTTATCCTGTAACCAGACTACTTCCACCATGTCGGCTGACATTCTCATCTCATCCAATCGGTGCTCCCCGCAAAATTCTCTGCCGCTTTTCGTTCGAAAGCACATCTCTGATGGTGTTAACGTTACCGGTATCACTGTCCCTCTCATGTCAGCGTTCATTAACTTGGCAAAATAATCACCGACATCACTCAGGTCGCCCAATTTTTCGGTCATAAATTGGAAAAATAAATTACCGAAGTTTCTTGATCTTCCATCCCGGTATCGTAGCATTTCTTCCCACAACTCCTTTTGTTCTCCATCTACCCAAAGTGAGATTAATGACCGCCAGTAGTCCGAATAGGCTAATATCCTTCCCCGTTCATCGGTTCTTAATCGGCCAGTATCCCCTCCGCTATCAAAAGTAGTCACTATGGAGGAAACATTCCGAAAACCAGCCTTTACCAGGGCTTTGTTCACTACGGGCATTCCAGTTCCACCGCCAATAGTACATATTTTAAGACTCTTTTCCATTGCCCATTATGGTGCCACGAATCGCTCAAATTTGCAAAATCATGTTAAAGTAAGTGAGTAATGACTAACCAGAATCCCCCAATTATCGATTTCCAGCACGTCACCAAGGAATTTACCCTTCTCCAGCACCGTACTTTTAAGGAATTTCTTCCTGCTTTATTCGTTGGTGACGAAACCCATAAAAATTTCACTGCCCTTTCAGATATTAATTTTACTATAAGTAAGGGAGAAACTATCGGTATAATTGGTCCAAACGGATCCGGTAAATCGACTATCCTCAAGTTAGTTGCTGGAGTCATGTCACCCACCAAAGGTCAGGTCATTGTTAAGGGTAAAGTCTCACCCCTCATTGAACTGGGTGCCGGCATGCATCCCGAACTCTCGGGTAAAGAAAACATTTACTTAAATGGAGCCATACTGGGACTAAAGCGCAAAGAAATTGATAATTACTATAAAAATATTGTCGATTTTGCCGAGCTTTGGGATTTCATCGACCAGCCAGTCAAACATTACTCTTCTGGAATGTATATGCGCCTTGCCTTTGCTATCGCAGTTCATGTCGATCCCGAGATATTAATTGTTGACGAGATTCTGGCCGTGGGTGACGATGATTTTCAAGCCAAATGTTTTTCTAAAATGGAAGAATTTAAAAAAAGGGGAGTGACCATTCTCTTCGTTTCTCATAACCTTACCCAAGTTCAAGCATTTTGTTCTTCGGTAATTTATCTTAATCACTCTCGAATACTCTTTGAAGGTAACCCAATTGAATCCTGCCAAAAGTATTTAAATGATCAAAAACACCAATAAACCAATAATTTCTCTTTTTGTCCACTGTTACCCGCCAGCCAAGGGAGGTGCTGAATTTCTGTCTAGTGAAATTAAAAAAATTCTTGACGAAAAATTTGAGGTTCATGTTTTTACTGGCCAGGGATTGTCTCTCGATAGTTATAAAACCTTCAATAACTTTTTTACCGATAAAGATAATCCAACCATTCACCGCCTTGAACTTAATTTTCAGCAACAAAGACTGGCTAATAAATTTCTTTACCGCCCAGTAACTAAATTCGGCATATTGTCACATTTATTTTTTGGTCCCATCCTTAAGTACACCCAAGATGATTTAGACATCATCCGTTCCAGTGACTACCTTTTTGGTATTGCTTTCCCCACTAAAGCGATTTGGGATGCCTATCGGTTTGCCCTCGATTTTAATAAAAAACTTTTTGTCCTACCTGCTTATCATAACGTCTCCTATTACAACCACTCTCCATTTTTTCAACAGGCTCTGAATTTTGCCACCAAAATCATCTTTCTAACTAGCTTTGAAAAAGAAAAATTATCAAATAACTACCACATTTCCGATACCCAATCCATTATCAACACCTACTGTCCATATTCTAAGAAACAAATAGCACTTCAAAAAACAAAAAATGCTAAAAGAAAGTACGATTTTTCCCATCCTACCATTGGCTACGTTGGTCAAATATGCGAAAGAAAGAACCTTTATCTTTTTGATAGTTTGTTGCAAGCCAACTTCAAAGTAATCTTCGCCGGTGCCCGCAACAATGGTAGTTCGGCAATCGAGAAACATTTTAAAAAATATTTGGATTCCAAACAATTAACCATTATTTATGACTTTCCTGATAAAGAAAAAGAGAAAATATTTAACTTAATGGATATTTTTATCAACCCCTCTATTGAAGAAAGTCTCGGGATTGTTAATTTTGAATCAATTTATTACGGTACCCCTATTATTATTAACCAGGAATCAGCTTTTATTTCTCTACCTTCAAAGATACCCAGTTTTAACAATAAACTTACTAGTGATCTAGTTTCCTCATTCTCCCGCACTCAGATTGATATTCAGTATTCCTTATTTAAAAACTATAACCTTGATAGTTTTGCTGACAACTTATATATTAATTTATAAATGCCTACCAACTCAGATAAACACCCTCTTGATCATTTAAATTCCCGATCTTTTCAAACGTCCAATAACCCTATAACATCATATTCCCAAAACGCAGAAGATATAGTTATCAATCGTGTCTTTTCCCATCAAGACAAGGGTTTTTATGTCGACATCGGAGCTGCCGATCCGATTATTAACTCAGTAACATACTTATTTTATTTAAAGGGTTGGCGGGGTATTAATATCGAACCGCAGGCTACTTTCTTCGAACGTTTGAAAGCTATACGCCCTAACGACATAAATCTAAATATTGGAGTGAGTTCTAAAAAAGCATTACTGTCTTTTTACCAGTGCCACACTGTCAACGAATGGTCCACCTTCTCGAAAAAACAATTTCACTATCTTACTAAACAAGGTGCCAATTTCTCTAAATTAAAAGTATCTACAAACACCCTCGAACAAATTCTAGACGATCATGACACACCACACAAATTTGACTTTCTAAAAATTGATGTTGAAGGTTACGAAGAACATGTTCTTAAAAGTAATAACTGGAAGAAATACCATCCGAGTATAGTCCTTATTGAAACAGAGAACCCATTGCAAATTGACCGGTTTATGTCTGCTCACGGATATCTAAAAGCTTTATACGATGGTATTAACATTTTTTATGTTGACCGCGAGCATTCCGACTATTTATCACTCCTGCAAAAACCTGCTAACGCCACCGACAATTATATTCCATATCAATTCATGCAATTAAATGAAAAACTTAACCTTGAATTTCAAAGTAAAGAAAGCAATCTCCACAAAGAATTTGCGATTCAATACTCTCTAGTCGACAAGGAGCTTAAAAAAACTCAATTAGAATATCAAAAACTTCATAAAGCTTATAGCCAGTTAATCCATCACCCTCAACCTTCGAGACAAAATTTGCTCCAGACTCTTTTAAAAAAAATTAAGAAAACCCCTAAAGAAAAAATCTTCACCAAGGAGGAAATCCAGGAAAAGATTACTAGTGTAAAAAATTGGTATCATCAATTTGAAATCCTCCCGGGGTTAATTACACCTGGTGTCAATGATTCTTCTGAAGTTTTAAAACTACTTGACCTACCCGAAGACTGTTCTGGGTTAAGTGTTTTGGACATTGGAGCCCGGGATGGTTTTTTTTCTTTTGAGCTCGAAAAAAGGGGCGCTAAAGTAATGGCTCTTGACTATGTACCTAAAAATACTACCGGATTTTCCGTTATGGCTGAAATTTTAAACAGCAAAAATGTACATTACGTTCAAGATAATATATACAACATTTCTCCTAAAAAATATGGTAAATTTGACATTGTGTTATTTTTGGGTTTGCTATACCATTTACCAGACCCAATAAAAGCTTTACACATTGTCCGTAGTGTTTGTAGTAATAAAATGTATATTGAAACCCAAGGCATCGAAAATTCTTTCCTTCTTCCCAATGGGCAATTTACTCCACTTGCCTCCATTTCCCCGATTTTAGAAAATATACCATTAATGCAATTTTACCCAAAGCACACATTAAATAATGACCCATCTAATTACTGGGCACCAAATCTTATTTGCCTTAATAACATGCTCGAAGAAACAAGCTTTAAGGTTGTAAAATCTTTTGTCAACGGTAATCGTTTGATAGCTCACTGCCAGACTGACGATTATTCAGACACTGAAAATTATCTTGAAATGGCTTTAGGGATAAAAACTCCTAAGCTTTGGTAATTTTATGAATATAAATAAAAAGGTTTTTGCCTTCACAATTATTGCTCAAAATTACTATGCCCAAGCCGAAGTTCTAGCTAAAAGTTACCACCAACACCATCCGGATCATGATTTTTTCGTCTTTTTTGTCGACGATAAATGTATCCCTTCTGCAAACTATAAAGCCATCTCTCTGACTCAAGTAGAAAATATTCCTGATTTCAACGAGCTCTGCTTTAAATACAGTCTAATGGAATTATCTACCGCCGTTAAGCCTTTTATATTCTCCTGGTTTTTTAATAAAAAAGAACACCCCGATCAGATCTTATATATCGATCCGGATATTTGTTTTTATAAACCAATAGATAAGGTTTTTTTAGAATTGGAGACTCATGATTGCGTTCTAATTCCTCATCGTACCAGCCCCACCAATGATAAAAAACACCCTGACGAATGGAGCTTTATGGCTTGTGGTTACTACAATCTCGGCTTTGTTGCTTTAACTCGAAATAATCAGGTTTTGTCTTTTCTTAAATGGTGGGGGAATCAGCTGCGGGATTACGCTTATTCCGATACTGATCATTTTATGTTCACGGATCAAAAATGGATGGATTATGCTCCTTCCTTTCTTGATACCTTTATCCTCCGGGACAAAGGTTATGATACCGCCTACTGGAATCTACACGAATATGTTGGTCTTGTTCCCATAAATAATATCTATTTTTTTCATTTCAGTGGATTTATTCCAGAAAAAAATGTTCTTTCCAAGCATCAAGACCGGTTCACCCTTGAAAATATTGGCGATTATAAAAAGCTTTTTAATGATTATGCCAAGAAACTATCATTTTTTAATAATCAGCACCCAGAAATAAATCAATATCATTATCCTTACGCTAACTTTGACAATGGTGTCGAAATTTCTCCCCAAATAAAAGGCATTTATCGTTACCTAACACAAAAAAATGAACTTCATTTTATTAAGCTTTTTGAAACCAAACCTAAAGGATCCTTTTTTTCTTTTCTCTCTAAATTTGTAATCATTAACGATAAAACAAAAATTGTAAATTTTTTTCTTCTTCTTAATGAATCTGTAAACGATGTTCATCGGGAGTTCCCCCTCGATCAGCCATACAATATCCAATTATTAGAAACTTACCTTAACTGGGCACTAACAATTGGCAAATCGATTTACCGTATACCCGAATATTTCATTCGTCTGCAAAAAAGAATCCATCGGACCCATACGGTTTTTGCCTTTGGTACTTATATTCCCCTTAATGTCCTGGAAACAATTTTTTCCCTTGAAACTAACAAAAGAAAACAAAGCAATCCTGACTTTATTATCAGCAGTTATAAAATTATTCTTCATCGTAGCCCCGACCATGACGGATTTAATAAAAATCTTAAGGAACTGAACCTTTTCAGGACTTCTCGAAATTTATTTTTAGCTAGACTTTTTAATAGTACCGAATTCACCTTAAAGCATGGTCGTCTTTATACTCATCCCATTTTATTTTATTATCTATATCTTCTTACCCTTTCCTCTAAATTTCTTTTTTTTGATCGTCATTTCTTGAAAAGAAAATCCCGTCAAATTTCCGATGTTAGCCATCCCGCTATTAATATACCTGAGGTTAACACTCTTGGCTGTAACATCAGTGGTTATTTTGATACTGAAAGCGGTGTAGGGGAGTCAGGGAGAGGTCTTGTCCGGGCTCTCCAGAACGCCAATATCCCCTTAAACCTAAACAATATCGAGCAACCATGGCTAAGACGCAACGATAAGACCTTCATCAATATCTTTACCCAAAAAAATAACTTTCCTATTAATCTGATTTGCGTCAATGCCGACCAATTAATACCTGTTCTCGAAAATAATTTTCCCAAGGGTTACGTTAAAAATAAATATAATATTGGTTACTGGTATTGGGAGTCAGATATCTTTCCGGATAATTACCAAAATAGTTTTTCGGTTGTTAACGAAGTTTGGACAGCCACTTCTTTTGTCCAACAAGCTATCTCAGCCAAATCACCTAAACCCATAATATGCATTCCACCGGTCTTTATACCTCCACAATCCAAAATAAAGCCTTTTAGTTTTCCCAAATACGATTGCCGTGTCGAACATGACGATTTCCTCTTTCTCAATTTATTTGACTCTGCTTCTTTTTGGCAGAGAAAAAATCCCTTCGCTCTTATGAAAGCCTTTACCCTGGCTTTCAAAGGCAAAAAAAACATCAAACTGATCATCAAAACTACCCAAATCGCCAAAACAGATATTTATAAACAATTCCAAAAAGCCTTAGACCAGAACAAACAAATTATCTTAATAGATTCCTACCTTGAAAATCAGGAGGTCACTTCTCTTCTGAACCGAGCCAATGCTTATGTTAGCCTTCATCGGGCTGAAGGATTGGGTATTCCTCTAATCAATGCTCATTTATTAAAAAAACCGGTAATATCAACTAGTTACTCAGGTAACCGTGACTTTGAAAACGAAGGTAACTCTTTCCCGGTAAATTACCAACCCTTTATCCTCAAAGAAGCCATTGGACCATATGAAGCTGGCAGTTACTGGGCTGATCCGGATATCGACCATGCTGCTTTTCAAATGAAAAAACTATATGAAATGGACCAAAAAACTCTCGACCTTATCACCCTTCAAGGTTTTACCGATGTGGTTAATCATTTTTCCCCTTCTCGTATAACCAAACTAATCGAAAACCGGCTCCAGATTATCAACAACACCTTTTAATGGATATCACTTCACCGATCTTTGTTGCCTTCGCTTTAATCTCAATTTCTTTCTTTTATCTCACGCCAGCAAAGTTTCGTCTTCTTCTTTTGATTTTTATTTCCTTCATCTTTATAGCCACTTTTGATGCTTCCCTACCGCTATTTTTAATAATCTATACCTTAATTAATTACTTTTTTGGTTTAATTCTTTCTCGGCTTACTTCTCGAACCATCCGCCAAATTTTCTTAGCTATCTCGATTATTTTTGATCTTCTACTCCTTTCTTATTTTAAATACCTGCTCTTTCTTTTTACTAATTTAACGCCACTGTTTCCTTCTCTGCATCTTCAGGTACCGGATACCTACCCGATCATTGCTTCCATAGGGGTTTCTTTTTTTACTTTTAAAACTATCAGTTTTTTATTCGATATTTTCCGTAATCCAACTACTATCAAATCTTATTTTTATTTCCTTTCTTACATTATCTTTTTCCCGGAGTTTCTTTCCGGACCAATAAGTCGCTTTTCTAATTTCTACAGTTCAAGCATACAACCCAATTCATTTTCTAATGACAAATTTTTTAGTGGTACATATCGTTTAACCATTGGAATTTTTAAAAAGGTTGTTATTGCGAATAATATTGCCACCATCATCTCTCCTGTTTATAGTAATATTTATCACTTTCGGGGTATTGATCTCCTTATTTCCACTTACCTCTTTTCCTTTCAATTATATTTTGATTTTTCCGGTTATTCAGATATGGCGGTGGGTCTAGGGAAAATACTGGGTATCCCCGTCCCAGAAAACTTTAATAATCCTTATCTCTCTTCCTCTATAAAGGAATTTTGGCAAAGGTGGCATATATCCCTTTCCTCTTGGTTTCGGGAATATCTTTATATCCCCCTGGGAGGTAACCGTAAAGGCTTTTTGCGTCAAATGATCAATATTTTAATCGTCTTTTTAGCCACTGGTATCTGGCACGGATCTAGCTGGAATTTTGTTGTTTGGGGTTTTCTTCACGGTATTTATCAAATCATCACTGCCGTTTATACTAAATTCTTTACTTCTATTTTTACCCTAAACCAAAAGGCTAAAAAACTGATTGGGATTTTCCTCACCTTTAATTTTGTTAATTTCGCTTGGGTATTTTTCAAAACCAAGTCACTACCTGAGGCATTTTATATCCTCACCCACTTATTTTCTTCTGCACCCATCCATCTGAATTTCCAGGTCCTGCTTTTCCCCTTAGCCATATCCTTACTCGTCTTACCTTTCTTTTACTTCTCTAAAAGATCACCTCATCCCGTACCCCTTTACATATCAGTAAACTTTCTCTTGCTTTTTGGAATCCTATTCTTTGCTTCAAGACAGGTCGTTGATTTCCTATATTTTAAGTTTTAATTATGACCCTAAAAGATAAATCGGTCTTTCTTTGTATTCTTTGTCTTTCCGGCTATTTACTTTTACTATTTATAGCTCCATTCGTCCCTAACCTAAGCCAACACACCCTCTCAAACAGCTCATCATATGGAGACCAATTCCAAATGAGTAAATTAATTGATTTTAAAATTCCACTCCCGACTAACCTTCCCATCCCATCACTCAACCCATTAGCTGATTCATCAATAATTACCATGGGAGACAGTTTTTTTAATGTCGCTACCGGTTTCCCCAGCTTTCCTACTAAACTAAAAAATGACTTGAATGTTAAGGTTCACAACTACAACATCCAGGGGTCGGGTGAACCCTGGCGCAAAACTAATCCTTTGGAATATCTTGCCGAAAATAATTTCACTAAAGGTAAACCAAAAATTTTAATTCTTGAAAGCGTTGATCGGGGACTGGTATTAAGATATTTAAATATCACTAAATCGACCTCCGATTCACCAGTTATCACTATCGCTAATAATCGAGCTATTAATAACGATAAAACTCCTCCCCAAGGTTCAATTGAAATCGTCAATTATAAAAATAATATTCTTTATGTTTCCGGTTGGGCGGGAGACAATGAGTCCGGCTCACCGTTACCTAAAATTGATATTCTTGTCGATGGTAAAGTCATCGGTCAGGCCATTACCAATCTTCCCCGATCTGACGTCGCCTCCTTTTTTAGAAACAACTCGTGGCTCAATAGTGGTTGGAGTTTTTTCTTATCAACTAAACTTTCCACAGGAAAACACAAAATTTCGGCTAACTTTTATGATTTAAATCACAACCTATCAAACCCATCACAACCATCCTATGTCACCATCAATCTTTTCGACGGATTAATTGATAACTTAATCAGTTGGAACAATTATACCAACTCGTTAATTGCTTCCCGATTAAAAACCTATGACTTCTTCCTTCAAGAAAACTCCCTTACTGAACCCCTTAATGAGCTAATTTCTACAATAAACTTTCACTTTTTCCATAAAATTAGCCCTCTAACCCCTAAATATTCACTCAATCCAAAAATGCTCTTTTATGAAAACGACGTCAATTTTTACCAAAATCCTCCTTCTCCCGACGAAACTCAAAAAATTGCTGATAATCTAAAATATATTTCCGAAACCCTTATGTCAAAGTATAATGTTACACTAATTTTTATTCCTATGCCGACAAAATACACCATTTATCACCGTTTTTCCGGGGATAATTCCGAAACACCTTTCTTCGATCAATTATTTTCTGACCTATCAAAAAACAAGGTCAACTTCATCGACCTTTACCACCCGTTTAAAAGTTCTTCCGAAATCCTGTATCTTCCCTCTGACACCCATTGGAATGGCCACGGAATTACTCAAGCTGTTGATATCGTTACATCCTACATCAAAAAGTCAAAGCTTTTATATCAATAAGACTACTTTTTTTCATAAAGCCGGTACATTTCATACTCTTGCTTTAGTTGATAATCTTTCTCCTGGAACTTAAAACATTTATCAACTAATACCCTTTGATACCCAGTATAATCAATTTTGGTCAATTGATATTGATCATCCCGGCATTCGGCGACAGGATTAAGCTTGTTCAGCTTTATCACATCCCAGAAAGCAACATTATTGTCAAACCTATCATAATAAAAGGTAATATTATGACATGTATCCAGAAAATACTTTGACATTTCATCCCGGCCCAAAAATAATAACTTACTGTCATCGGTACATAGCTTTTTTTCTAATCCCATCAATTCGTAGTTACTTCTAACTATCGGCTTTCCTATATATGCACTGGCAAAAACAGCACTTCTATAAGAATAATAAAAAAAGATTAAGCAATAAATAAATGCCGCAATTCTTAATAACCATCTTCTATCAGTTAATGATTTAAACAATATTAAATAAAAAACAATTGGCCAAATATCGCCCCACCAATGTAATGCTTTGCCACTTTGATAAGGGCTTTTTGTTAACCAATAGCCTGCTCCGATTAAAATTATAAAAGGTAATCCGATACTCCAAAATCCCTTATAAGACCGTTCTTCCTTATCGGATATAACTGCAAAAAATAATAATGGCGCCATTAAAGTAAAAAATAGCCAGGTATTTTCAATACTTGGCTCATAAAACCGATAGTCTGCATTTGACATCCAAATTGAAAAGGCTGTCATTGGATTGTTAAACCCAGCCATATTTCCATTCATCCCTAAAAATAAGCTGATTTCTTTGACACTCGAAGTAACCTGTTTTCTTAAAAAGACCCCCGATGGTAATAGGTTCAACGGTAATAGAAAGGCGATCAAAAAAAGAGCGACAATCTTAATCACTTTCCATTTCTTCCAAGCCTTTCCCCAATACAAGACAGTGGCCACCACCAAAAAAGTAATAAAATATATACCGCCAAAATAAGTGTATATATAGATTAAATCTATTAAGGTTAAAAATATTAATGGTAAATAATGTTTTTCCTCATTTTCAAAATACCTATAAGTTAAAAACATGGCCAGTAGCAAAAAGGGGATGGCTGCCGTTGATCCGAATACCGAAGAATCAATAAAACTCATCGATAGATAATTTAAGACACAGGCTACGGAAATGATAATCAAAACTACTCGTGATAGGAAATTCTGTTTTTTTAAATAATTAACTAAGAAATAATTAACCACAATTACCGTCAAGACTGAAAGCCAGGTTAAAACCCTCTCATAAATTAAATAAACATCACTATTGAATAATCCAGAAAAATAAGCGCTAATATGTGTTCCGCCACAAGGATATCCCGCCTCATAGCAGTGATAATACAAATCCCTGATCAACTTACTGCTTTGGGGATTATAATCGAAAAAAGCCTTTGCTGTCCCTAAAACAATGATGAAATCGTGATTTATTCCATAACCCGGACTAAAAACTTTTTTTACATTCGGGTCAAAATATAAAGAATTCATCCAGCTGTATAACACCGTACAAATCATAAAAACGATTAGAAACCACCTCCAATTTCTATCCACCAACCCAACTTTTTTACTTAACTTACTTTCGCTACTTTTCTTATAGATTAATACTGTTTGAATCAACGACACCGCCAAGGAGAATAATACGATATTAATTTTCCTGATATCCCAAAAATAATTAATGCTGTTGTAAAGAAAAATTATTGCTACCAGATTAACCACACCAAACAAATACCACTCAAACAAGTCTATTGGCAAACGTTTTTTTAATTTATAGACAGCAAAAGGCAAACCAAACGTACCTGCCAGCAGACTCAACTTTACAAACAGCCAAGTAAACCCAATATATAGATTTAAATTCATTTTTTACAATGTCAATTCTATAATCCTTCCAAGTTAGGTTTAGAAAATAAGTATTTCGCCGCCCCCATTAACGATTTGAGCCGCTTAACACCTCCTCGTCCAAATATACCTTTTGAATAACGCCAAACAATTCTCGGCCTAACATAAAATTTCCGGTACATCTCTCGTTGTTTCTTTAGCAATAATTCTTTAGATAGTCCCTTGGGAATAAAAACCGGTCTCCAGCAATTAAATTTAGACCAGTCCGATTCATCAAAATCTCCATATTCCTTAATAAAAAAGTATTGTGGAGATCCGGGAATCGGCGTATTTATCGTAACCAAGATATCATCTAACGGCAGACTGCAAGCCAAATCTATGGTCTTATTGATTGTCTCGACCGTATCACCGGGGTGACCAACAATAAAATATCCTTTGCTTTTAATCCCCAACTGTTTACACCAATTCATCGCCTTTCTTATCTGCTCCATAGTTATATTCTTTTTTATCAATTTAAGAATATCTTCGTCTCCGGATTCAACCCCAAATGCGATATGCCAGCAGCCTGTCTCTTTTGCTAACTTTAGAGTCTCAAAATCAACTGTGTTAACCCGGCTAGTACAGGTCCAATAAAAACTAATACCTTCTTCCTTAAGAAGTTGGAATATTTTTCTAAATCGTACTTTATTTATCATAAAGGTATCATCCGTAAAATCAATTTCTCTGACTTTATATGTTTTTACCAGATACTTTATTAGTTCTACTACCCGTTCGGCAGACATTTCTCGGTATAACTGTCCAAATACTGCCCGGTCACAAAAAGTGCACTGATTCGGGCAACCACGACTAGTCATAATATTAATCACCGGTGTTGACATGTAATTCGACAAATCAGGGGTATATAAACTAATGTCTTTGATTAAATCGTAGGCCGGAAAAGGTAATTCATCCAGGTTTTTGATATATTCCCTAGGTGGAGTGGCCACAACTTGGCCGTTTTTCCTATAGGCAATACCTTTTATATTCTCAACCGGCTTTCCCTCTTGAATTGCCTTTAGAAGTTCGACGGTCGTAATTTCCCCTTCCCGTAAAACCTCGTAATCAAACTCCTTAAAAGATAAGGCATCTTTGTAATTTGAAGTAACGTGTGGTCCACCCAAAATAATCTTTGCTTTCGGGAACTTTTTCTTCACTAATTTAGCCATTTCCAAAGCCCGATGGAATGCCACCGTAGTCGAACTTATTCCGACCACAAAAGGATCAAACCTTTTTATTTCTTTAATAATCTGATTTCCCGTTAATTTTTCGGTTTCCCCGTCTGTCACCTTAATCTCATATCCCTGTTCCCGTAGATAAGCTGCTAAGCAGTAAATTCCTAAAGGTATTTGTTCACCTCCAGCACTACCCAAATCTGATGAATATCTCTCCTGTTTTGATATTGGAGGATATAGTAAATATATTCGATTATTTCCTTTTTTCATTTCCTTTGGATAAATAATAATTTTATTTTAATTTATTTACTTGACGTATCCTTTAGATGAACAATTTTTTCCTCCAAAAGCGTTATCTTTTGCACTAAGTTCTTTATCTGTGTCGCCTGTACCGAATTCATTAAACATAGTTGTAATATCAATAACAATAAAGCCATCATACCACAAAACATAATCATCGATGTCGGGTTAGCCAGAAAATAATTTGAAAACTTAACTAACAATGGATACATCAGGACAATCAGCATCAGTACAAAGGAAATAAATATCCACAATAAACTATAATTTTCTCTAAGCTTTCTTTTTCGAACTAAATTTAGGATCAGTACCAACAAAAAAATCGCGACTATATAAAAAAATAACTGCTGGACTCGAGGCATTTTAGAAGCTTGGTAAACTGGTAATTCTACGTAAAACAATTGTAAAAATTGACAGCGTCATTTTGGCAACATAATAGAAGTTCTTTATCAAACTTCCATGCATTGATTTTCCGGTCTTGTTTTCATACATCTTCATCGGAATTTCATCTACCTTAAATCCAGCAAAATGCAACATTATCAGCAAATCTGCATCCGGATAATCGCAGGGGAACGAATCAGAACATAAAAAACTTAATACTCGCCGGCTAATCACTTGATAACCTGAAGTCGAATCGGTAACCTTACGTCTGGTTACTAAACTGACAATAAAACTAAACACTATCATCCCAATCCTTCGAGCTAATGGTGCGTGATAATCAGTATTTTTTCTGAACCGAGAACCAATGACCACATCCAACCGCTTTTCTTTCAAGTCCTTTATCATTTCTTCGATATACTTTGGATCATGCTGCCCATCAGCGTCAATCTGGGCCAAAATATCATAGCCATTTTCCAACGCATATTTGTATCCAGTTTGAATAGCTACACCATACCCCATATTAAAGGGGTGCCTGACTACAATTACGCCGTATTTTCTTGCCTCGATTGATGTTTGATCTTTTGAACCGTCATCAACTACCAAAATATCCCAATTTTTTCCGTGTGAAAAACTTTTTAATTTTTTTATGGTCGAGCCAATATTCAGTTCTTCATTATAAGCCGGGATCGAGATTAAGACCTTTTCTTTCATACTAATAACTCAGTAATTTTTTCGCATCCTCGATCAAGATTTTTGGGTCCCGAAGGTAAACACCCATCTTCGATCTTCCCATAGCATAAACATTAATCAAATTACGGTTATTTTTATAAAAAGCTTGATTTACTTCTGCTTCAATCTCGTCAAATCTTTCCGGTTTGATGCGATCATTTTGTATCTTCGGATCCTTCTTATAATAAGTTTCGGGAGTCATGGTGTAAAAGTCCTTCAGACTCATATCATCTCGGTATAATCCTAATTTTTTCCCCTCCTCAAACATGACTGTTCCCGGAAAAGCCTCATATACGGCGATTACTCCCAAATTCGGCTTAACCTCATTTAAAAACTTTACTGTCTCGTAAATATCTTCTTCGGTTTCTCCGACGACACCCATCATAAAATAGCCGGTCCAATGAATACCTAACTTCCTAAATAATTGCGCCGCTTTTCTGATCTGATCCAGCGTTATCCCTTTATTCATTCTCTCAATCATCTTTTGTGATCCGGACTCTACCCCCACTTTTATAAAATTTAAACCAGCTTTTTTCATAATCCTCAGCATCTCTTCATCAATTAAATTTACTCTTGTATTACACTCCCATTTAATATTGATTTTTAAATCTATTAATTTCTGGCAAAATTCCTTCACCCG
Organism: Patescibacteria group bacterium; assembly: GCA_023380755.1. GTDB lineage: Bacteria > Patescibacteriota > Microgenomatia > UBA12405 > UBA12405 > JAMCSD01. The sequence goes on along the minus strand of JAMCSD010000002.1, from coordinate 82,874 downwards.
CTTTTTATCCACCGTAAATGAATCATCTTTTAATGTAAACTGAACAGTGCCATATTTCCTTTTTACTTCTGTAATTTCCTTAATTACATTATCAACTGATCGGTAACGAATTCCTTTTGTCGAAGCACAGTAGGTACATCTAAATGGACATCCTCGACTGGTCATCACCAAACCCATATCTTCAGAAGACAGTTGTTTCTCGTTTAAAAGAATACTTCGATCCGGTGACGGATATTTATCCAAATCTGTTGGCGCCACACTATTACCATTATGAATTATTTTCTTTCCCTTCCGGTAAGATACGCCCAAAACTTTAATCTCTCCTTTCTTTTTGTCGCGAAGATGCGCTATTAAGCCTTTAAAAGATTCTTCCGCTTCACCTCGAATCACGTAATCCACATCCCTACATATTTTTAAAATTTCGTCAGCTTTTACGGTTGCATGTGGTCCGCCCATCACAATTTTGCATTTCGGTAAAGCTTTCTTTACTAACTTAGCTAGATGAAAAGACGATCCAGCAAAAGTTGTATAAACCGATATCCCCAAAACATCTGGTTTATATTTCTTAATATTTTTTATTACTTCGTCCCAAATTTTATTGTTCTTGTCATTTAGTGACTCCACAAAAACAGTTTCTCGTTCCAGAATTTGGGCATAATTAATTGTCTCTGGTTTAAGGTAAAAATCGGCATCATATACCGCTACCTGATAACCTTCCTTTTTAAGTATAGTCCCTAACAGAACTAGGGCAAAAGGATAGTAGCGGTTATATAAACCCAAAATACGATAAAAGGGAGGGCTCACAAGCATTATTTTCATAAAGTCTTATACCACATCATAATCTATAAGCGTAATATACCATTTTCCTAAATCACTTAATTCTGATGGAACATTCCCTTCATGCCACTTCACAATTACTCTCATTGGTTGCGGTTTAATAAAATCCGGACAATTAAAGTAACCATGTCTCTTAAGTATTTTATATTCTGTTGAATCTTGGCTTAATAAGCAACCTGCCTGGTCAACCTTATTCTCTTTCCAAAAAGAATCTGCTTGTTTTAACAATCTAACGGCTATCTTGTCAATCTCTTTCGAATCCTCAATAAAAAAATCAGCGATCAATCCATTTCTTATTTTTCCAGTTAAGAAAGTTGTCAAAATAATATAACCTCTAACCAGGTTATTTTCCCGAAGATATAAGCATTTGTAATTTCTACCAGGCCATTTCGTTCGCCAGCCTAAGAAATTCCTATCTCTAACAGCCAAAATTTTCTCGCGTACCTTCGCCTTTCGCCAAATATCATCTTGCTGCCTTCCAATGTCTTCACCTTCAACCAGATCATTTCCTGAATAGCGAAAAGTTTTTAAAAACCAATCGATAGGATTCATGAAAACGCCCAATAACTTAGAGTTAAACTTTTCTGTAATCAAATGGTTTAAATTATAAGGTCTGATTAACAAAGGCATTTCACCCAAATCTGTAAATCCCAACTTTTTCATAAAACCCGGGTATGAGTTCTGGTTCGGAAAACCCAAAGTAAATTTTATTCCTAATTTTTGGCATTCTTTAAAACATTCTTGAGCTAAAATCGTAAATATCCCCATCCCTCTAAAGTCATCTCTCACCAACGTGCTTAAAGATATCGACCCATGGACAATCTTACCCTTGACCGAATAATCTTGTGGTGAAACACAATAAAAACCCACCACCTCATCGTTGGCATTTATCGCTAATTTAATCACTGATTTACCTGCTGGATTATGAAAGTGTTGCCACTCAAAAAAATCACCGTCCCATAGTTTTGACTCCGGATACTCTTTTTTAAACAAATCTAAAATACTCTTTTTATACTTTTTTTGATAATCGCTAACCCGCCAACCTCGTTCGTTTTTTGTTATGATATCCATTGTTATCCTTAAGCTTATCTAACTAATTTATCACGCATTAAACCAAAGCTCAATGGAAAAATTATTAAACATTTTCTCTGTCGATTTAGAAGATTGGTATCATTCATCACCAGCTGGCCAGCCCTTCAAGACCAATGATTATCGTGTCATCGCTCCCACCGAGAAACTTTTAGATCATTTAGGTAAAACCAAAAATTACGGCACCTTCTTTGTGGTTGGTGAAGTAGCCAAAAGACACCCCCAATTAATTAAAAAAATTGCTTCACTAGGCCATGAAATCGGTTGTCACGGGTTCCATCATCAGTTTATCAATCTTATGTCACCCCAACAGTTCGAAAGTGATCTCAAAAAAACTGTCACTTTATTAGAAGATATCACCCAAAAAAAGGTTTTAGGTTATCGTGCACCTGCCTGGTCCGTTTGTCGTTCTGAAACACCCTGGTTCTGGGACATCTTGGCCAAATACCATTTAAAGTACTCCTCCAGCGTCTTCCCGTACAAAACTTATCTTTATGGGGACAACCAGGCTCCTCGCTTTTCTACCTCCATAGGCTCGATTACCGAAACACCTCCTTCTACTTTAGAAATTCACCATCAGCGATTTCCGTTCTCCGGCGGTTTTTATTTCCGCCTCTTACCACTTCCAATAATTAAATTGTTAACACAGACTGTAAACCGCCAAAACCATCCGGTTATTTTCTATATTCACCCCTGGGAACTTGACCCGACACACCCCAGGATTCCCTTAAAACCAATGGAAACTTTTATCCACGAACTTAATTTAAAAAAAACCTTCCCTAAGCTAAAAAAATTATTAGTCGGCCGCTCCTTCACTTCTTTCGAACGTTTCTACCATTTTTCTTAAACTTTTTATAATTTTTTAACTTATAATAAGCTGAACCATGAAATCCATCAAAACCGTTACCATTCTAGGCGCTAATGGCACCATGGGTTCTCATTGCGCCGGAATTATCGCCGGGTTTGGTGAAGCTAAAATTTTTATGGTTGCCAGGACTTTAGAAAAAGCCCAAGAGGGGATACATATTGCGCAAGATTCCATCAAGACTGATACCATTGCTCATCAGTTCATTCCGCAAACCTACGCCGACTTAGCTAGCTGCATTCCTCAAAGTGATTGGATTTTTGAGTTAACTGCCGAAAACTTAGAACTCAAAAAGGAGATTACCTCCCTAATTGCTAAATATAAAAAATCAGGTTCAATTGTCTCCACCGTTTCTTCAGGTCTCTCCATAAACGAGTTATCCAAGTGTTTTACCGAAAGTGAATCTAAATTTTATTTTGGGACTCATTTTTATAATCCTCCTTACCGGTTATTACTTTGTGAATTTATCCCTACCAACAAATCTGACCCTTCTACCCAGGCGGAACTAATTAGTTATCTCTCAAACCAACTTCACCGCCAGGTGGTAATTACCAAAGATAGCCCCGGTTTCGCCGGAAATCGGATCGGATTTCAAATCCTTAATGAAGCCGCCCAATTTGCCAACCGCTACCAAGATCTCGGCGGAATTACCTATATCGACGAACTTCTGGGCGGAGTGACCGGCCACACCTTACCTCCCATGGCCACTTCTGATTTGGTTGGACTCGATGTTCATCAAGCAATTGTTGATAATTTGTATCTTCACACCTCTGACGAAGCTCATGAGACATTTAAAATGCCCGCGTTTCTTACCTTTCTTATCTCCCGGGGATATCTTGGCAATAAATCTGGCCAGGGTCTTTATAAAAACGAAAATGGCCAGAAATATGTCTTCAATACCGTCAAACTCCGTTATGAGCCCATACCGGTTCTAAACTTTCCCTTACTTACCAAGATCAAAGCCAAGATCTCCGTCGCTCAGTACCAAGAAGCCTTTAACGACATACTAACCGGCAACACCCAAGAATCAGAAATTATGGCTTATTTTATCGCTCGTTATATCAGTTACTCTTTATCCTTAGTTGGTACCGTTGTTAATCAACTTCACGATATTGACTTGGTCATGGGCTATGGTTTTAATTGGCTGCCACCATCAGCTTTAATCGATCTTTTGGGCGGTTACCAGCCAACGGTAAAACTCATTCACCGATTCAAATTACCAGTTCCCCAAACTCTTTCTTCCTCTATCGACCACTTTTATAAACTTCAAAATCAATTAGATTATCGTAATTTTATTAGAGCCATATAAATGACATCAATAGTACATATTATCGGTGGCGCTCAGACTGATTTTCAACGTAACTGGTCCAAAGAAGGCAAAACATTTATTGCCATGATGCGGGAAGTAATTTCTGACGCCCTTTCCGATACTGGAATAGATTTTCAAGAAATTATTCGTCTTAATAAGAAAAACAAAATCGGCATTTTTTTGGGTAACTTTGATGGGGAACAGTATTTTAACCAAGGACACTTGGGCGCCTTCTTTACAGAAATCCACCCATCCTTTTTTGGTGTTCCCGGAAGTAGGTTTGAAGCAGCTTGCGCTTCAGGTTCGGTCGCCATTGACGCCGCCGCCACCAAAATAAGAGTCGGGGATTATGACTTAGCCATTGTTTTAGGCATCGAAGTTATGAAAACCGTCAGTTCGGCTGTTGGCGGTGACTTTTTAGGAACGGCTGCTTATTATGAAAAAGAGGCAAAAAACATTTCTTTTCCCTTTCCCAAACTTTTTGGCCAACTAGCTGATGTCTATTTATCCCGTTATCAACTCGATGAAAATAGGTTTCTTAGTAACTTAGCGGAAATATCATCAATCAACTACCATAATGCCAAACTTAATCCTTTAGCCCAAACCCGCAGCTGGTTTATGAATAAAAACCACGCCTGCCATCGCCAGGGAAACTATAACATTTCCGTCGGCGGTAAATTAAGCGTGACTGATTGTTCTCAAGTTACTGACGGGGCTGCTTGTATTATTCTTGCCTCACCTAAATACTCTTCAAAATATCTTCAACATCGGCATCTCTCCAAAGCTAATACGCTATCTACTATTAGTGGTTGGGGTCATCGGGTCGCTCCGGTGCTTTTTTCCGAAAAAATCTCCGAATCTTCCTCTAATCTTTTTGTTTTACCCTGGACCAGACAGGCAGTCCTGGATGCGCTTTCCCGAGCCAAACTCTCGGAAAAACAAATTGATTTTTATGAAACCCATGATTGTTTCACCTCTAGTGAGTATGCCGCTATCTCTGCCTTTGGCCTAACTCCACCTGGCAAGGAATATGAAGTCATCGAAAACGGTTCTATCACCATTAGCGGTAAAAATCCTATTAATCCCAGCGGCGGTCTGATTGGTGTCGGTCATCCCGTCGGCGCCACCGGTGTCCGGATGCTGCTAGACCTTCACCGTCAAGTTACCCACCAAGCGGGAAATTACCAAGTGGCGAATTCCGATCACGGTCTTATGCTTAACATTGGCGGCTCAGCTACTACGAACTACGTTTTTGTTGTCAGCCGATCAATTTAACATTTTCAAAAATCCATATTTCCTCGCTTCCTCCTGAATAAATCTTTGCTGTTCTTCACTCAAAACCGGCCCCACCTCCTCTCCCTCTTCAGAGATATGATTTCGATGAAAAAAAGTTTCCTTATCATAATAACTAAAACCCGCATCGACCACATTAGCATCATCTGGCTTTAACTCCTTTAGTTTTTGCCGAAGTCTATTTTTGTTATATTTCTTTGTAATTTTGATGCTTTCATAGATTAATAATCCTGCAAATATATACCAACCCACAAGAATTACGGCTATCAAAGGCGCATGATTGACCAATTGATATTTTATGATCGATACAAATTTCCGGTTTTGTTGATACCAGCCTAACCAGTTAAAAATGTGCTTATTTGAAATCTCGAAAGAAAAACCAAAAACTCTCATCAAAGATCTAATTGCCTCTTGTGGTTCTCTGATTGTTCCGATACATACTGCCTTTTTCTCTTCTACTAGACGAGTAATCCCCTCATCCGGCAAGTGGCTCTTAATAATAATATTCTTGTAGCCTTTCGACAAGGCCATAACGTCCTCATATTTATCACTTGAAATCCAAATGGTCTTGCCTCTTTTTTCTAACAACTCCCTGACCGCATTAAATACAAACGTTGAGCCGCTGCGATGCATCCCAGCAATGACCACAATCATAATTTTGATCCCATTTTTTTTCCTTCTTTTTCGGCCATTAAATTACTCGCGCGTAACAAACTTTCAAAAGTTCCGGCATCTTCCCAGATGCCGTCAATTACTTCCACTCTCAACTCACCCATTTTCAGATAGGCGTTGTTGACATCGGTTATTTCGATTTCGCCCCTCGGTGATGGCTTTAATTTTTTGGCAATATCGATTACCCGGTTATCGTAAACATACAACCCGGGAACCGCATAATTACTTTTTGGCTTCGACGGTTTTTCTTCAATCGAGACAACATTCCTACTTTTATCAAACTCGACCACTCCGTAACGCTCTGGGTCAGCCACTTTCTTGGCAAACACTAACCCTCCTTTCTTAAAGCCGCCGATTGCTTGGCTAAAATCCATATCAAATATGTTGTCGCCTAAAATCAACGTCACATTATCACTCCCGATAAAATTCTCCCCAATTATAAAAGCATCAGCCAATCCCCTCGGCTCCTCCTGAATTTCATAAGAAAATTTTGCTCCAAATTCACGTCCCGATCCCAATAAATTTAAAAAGTGTCCCGAATAATCCGGGGCAATGATTATTAAAATATCTTTGATCCCCGCTTTGATTAAGGTCTCAAGGGGATAATAAATCATCGGTTTGTTATAAACCGGAAGCAGTTGCTTCGAGGTAATCTTGGTCAAAGGACGTAACCTGGTAGCCTTACCACCGGCCAAAACAATTCCCTTCATATCGCCGCGATAGAAACTGTTAACTACATAGTATATACTGGACCCACATGCAGCTTTTAGTCACCGGCGGGATGGGGTTTATCGGTAGCAACTTCATCCACTATTGGCTTAAAAATCATCCGGCAGACACGATCATTAACTTTGACAACCTTACTTATGCTGCCAACCCGGCTAGCTTACAGGATTGCAGCCATAATCCCCGTTATCATTTTGTTAAAGGCGACATCGTTGATGAAGTTGCTGTCGATCAGGTCATGTCCGGAACCGATGTTGTCGTTCACTTTGCCGCCGAATCCCATGTCGACCGCTCCATCGATAACCCGACGCTTTTTGTGCGGACCAATGTCCTTGGCACTTATGTTTTACTCAGTGCTGCCCTAAAACACTCTGTCAAGCGCTTTCACCATATTTCCACCGACGAAGTTTTCGGTTCCGTTAACCGTCTTGACCCCCAGGACTTCTTTCGTGAGAACCGCCCTTATAACCCGACCAGTCCCTATGCTGCTTCCAAAGCCTCTTCTGATCATTTTGTTCGCAGCTTTTTTAAGACATTTGGCTTACCTGTCACCATTTCTAATTGTTCCAATAACTACGGTCCTTTCCAAAATCCGGAAAAATTTATCCCCCGGATGATCACCAACGTTTTAAACAACCAAAAAATCCCTGTCTATGGCCAAGGAGACAACATCCGCGATTGGCTTTATGTTGAAGACCATTGTTCTGCTATTGATACAATCTTAAACAAAGGCAAGGTTGGGGAAACATACTGCATCGGCGGCCTTAAGGACGGCAGTACTAATTTAAACTTAGTTAAGACCGTCCTCCAAGTTATGGGTAAAAACATTGACCAAATTAATTATGTTCCCGATCGTCCCGGTCACGATGATTACCGGGTTGACTGGACCAAAATTAACCAACAACTCGGTTGGACCCCCAAACATACGCTGGAAGAGGGGATTAAAGCTACTATCCAATGGTACCAGCAAAATTCTGATTGGTGGACAAATTCCAAAAAGGAAGCTGAGCTTTTTTATCAAAAACTAAATAATTATCAACATACTTCTTATGAAAAAAAATAAAAAGGCGTTTATCACCGGCATTACCGGTCAAGACGGTTCCTATTTGGCCGAACTGTTACTAAGTAAAGATTACCAAGTTTATGGATTATTAAGGCGTAACAGTAAACAAAGTTACGGCAACGTCGCTCATCTTAAGCATGAAATTAATTTTCTTTTAGGTGATCTTTCCGACCCTGCCTGCTTAAGTATGTACCTTAGCCAGGTCCAGCCTGACGAAATTTATAATCTTGGCGCCCAATCGCACGTAGGGGAATCCTGGAATCAACCGATCGCCACCGCTGACCAAACCGGTTTGGGAGCCTTAAGAATTTTTGAAGCTGTCCGCAATGTTTGCCCCAAGACCAAAGTTTATCAGGCGAGCACCAGCGAGCTTTTTGGGGAAACTAAAGTTGTTCCTCAAAATGAAAATACCCCGATTCATCCGGCCAATCCTTATGCTGCTGCCAAAGCCTTAGCCCATTTTGACGCCCAAATTTATCGGAAATCTTTTAATTTATTTATTGCTACCGGCATTCTTTTTAATCACGAATCCCCTCGCCGCAGTCCTGATTTTGTCACCCGCAAAGTCTCACTGGCTGTGGCTGCCATTAAGTTGGGTCTTAAAGATTCCCGAATTCCCTTAGCCGAGGGTAGCCTGCCCGTTATTGACCACCAAAGTAAAGTTCAGCTTGGCAATCTTGAAGCCCAGCGTGATTGGGGTTTTGCCGGTGATTATGTGGAGGCCATGTGGCAGATCCTGCAGCTTGACCATCCCGATGATTTTGTCGTTGGCACGGGTGAAGTCCACACCATCAAAGAACTATGTGAGACCGCCTTCTCCTACGTCGGCCTTAATTGGCACGACCATGTCACCATCAATCCTAAATGGGTGCGTCCGATCGAAACCGGACCGCTGGTGGGGGATGCCTCTAAAATCCGCCAAGCTACCGGTTGGAAACCCAAAACCACTTTTAAGGAACTTATTAAAATGATGATCGATTCTGATTTAGCCCTACTCCGTTAAATGGAAATAATTGGTACCGGTTTATCCGGTCTAGTCGGCTCGCGGTTTGTGGAACTCTTTCCTCAGCACCAATTTCACGATTTATCGCGCCATAGTGGACACGATATCTTAAAACCATCAACCCTCGAACCAGTGTTTATAAATCACCCCCAGGCTTCAGCGGTCATCCATTTAGCCGCTTTTACCGACACCCGTGCCGCTTGGCAGCAACGTGGTGATAAAAATGGCTTCTGTTATCAACTTAATGTCACCGGTACCGAAAACATTGTTAATTTATGTAAAAAGTACCAAAAGTACCTGATATATGTTTCCACTGATTTTGTGTTTGATGGGACTAAAAATGGGCCATATACTGAAACCGACACGCCCCATCCCATTGAATGGTACGGAGAAACTAAGCTCCGAGGTGAACAAATAGTTTCGACAAAACTTTCTGATTTTGCTATTGCGCGAATCTCTTTTCCTTACCGTGCCTCCTACGACCTCAAAAAAGATCTTATTCGCCGGATCATTGACGATTTCCAATACCACCGCCTAAAACCTTTTTTCGTTGATCAAACCATCACCCCGACTTTTATTGACGATATCGCTACCGGAATTAATTTCTTATGCCAAGAACAGTCAACCGGAATTTTCCACCTGGTCGGTTCTTCTTTTTCATCACCCTATGACCTTGCCCGCGAAATTGCCCTGCTCTTTGATTTTGATCCTCGCGAAATCCGCCGCAGTACCTTATCTGATTATTTTAATTCCTCACTACCCAATTGTCGCCCTTGGCAAAAGAATCTTTCCTTGTCCAACCAAAAAATCACCTCACTTGGGGTCAGGTTTTCTGATTTAAACGAAGGGCTTTTACGTCTTAAAAGTCAGCTTTAAGCCAGTTTCTTTCTCCAATCCCAAGCTGTTTTGATTATCGTTGCGAGCTCGTTATATTTCGGTTTCCAGCCGAGTACCTTTTCTGCTTTTGACGAATCAGCTATCAGGATTGCCGGATCACCCGGCCGGCGCGCCGATTCCGTCACTTTAAAATCAACCCCCGTCACTCTTTTAGCCATAGCTACCACTTCTTTTACTGAAGAACCCTGTCCGTTCCCCAAATTAAAACATCCACTTTCCTTGTCTAAATAATCCAGGGCTAAAACATGCGCTGTCGCCAAATCAGAGACATGGATATAATCCCGAACACAAGTCCCATCCGCAGTCGGATAATCGGTTCCAAAGATTTTTATCTCTTCCCGCACCCCTATGGCTGCATCAAGAACCAAAGGTATTAAATTTTGCCCTGACCCCGGCCATTCTCCTACTTCTCCATCCGGATCTGCCCCTGCCGCATTAAAATACCGCAACGCTGCATAACGAAAATCATACGCCTTAACGTAATCTTCCAGCATTTTCTCCATTACCAGTTTGGTATAACCATAAGGATTTATCGGATTTTGCGGATGTTTTTCGTCGATTGGATTATATTGCGGATCGCCAAAAGTGGCGGCTGAAGATGAAAAAACAATTTTTTTTACCCCTTGCTTCTTCATTACCGCCAGCAAATTTAGGGTATTTACTACATTGTTATAGTAATACTTTTCCGGGTTTTCCACCGATTCTCCTACTGCTTTCGATGCCGCAAAGTGGATCACGCTCTCAATTGGATACTTTTTAAATACATTTTCAATTTCCGTCACCTTACCCAGATCTCCAACCTCCAAATGTCCCCATTTGGCTAATTCCCGATGACCAGTCGAAAGGTTATCAAAGACTACCGTTTCCCTTTCCTTTTTAAATAGTAGCTTGTTGATGTGCGATCCAATATAACCTGCACCGCCGGTAATTAAGATCATATTAAACTAATCAGTCCTCCCAACAAAGCGTTCAAAATACCAATAATCCCCGTAAAAGTTGATACCAATAATATCTTCTCCTCCGACAGTCCTAATTGCGAAAAAAACAAGACGAATAAATTCTCTCGGGCGCCAAAACCGGCAAAAGATATCGGTAGCACAATGATTAGGTTGATCACCGGTATAAAAATAAATACCGACATTAAACTCATCCCGGCATTAAAAATTAAACTATAAAACCAGATGGGTAAAATCCACACTGGTTCGGCCACTATCGAAATTAACAAGCATGTAAAAATCCGTTTCTTATTACCCGCTTTTAAGATATCTAAAATATCTAAAATTCTTCTTAAGAACTTAATTTTCCCGAACAGTTTTTCAAAATCAACCGTAAAGACAAAAAGATAAAAAACAATTACCCCGACAAACAAAAATAAAAACAACCAAAAAAGATAATCCGGAAAGGGGAATTTGAGTAATTTTCCAACAGATACGGAGATAAAAGCCATTAAAGCAAAAGCCGATAATCCCACCACCCGATCGATTAATACCGAACTAGCTAGCTTTGTTTTTGAAAGATGAGGATATTTTTCTAAAAGAGGCAGCCATTTAACTAAATCTCCTCCTACCGCCGACGGAAAAAATAAACTGTAAAAAGCACCGGAATACGATGCATTTAAGAAATTACGGATATCCTTTACTTTTGGATTTTCCAGAACCAGTAGCATCCACCTGACCGCTCCCACTGTCATGCTAACCGTAAAGTAGAGAACTATTATTAACAGGAACCATCCGGGTACCATTCGTAGCTCGCTCAACAATCGGACAATATTCACCTTACGAAAAGCGAAATAAAATAAGACTGCTGAAAACAACAAGCGGAAAACCCGAGATCCAAAGACTGTCTTTACCATTTTCAGCATGGGTATAGTTTAATATACACTAGGGCGTGACACTAGGCTACAATAGGAAAGTAACTATGGCCGATCTTAAAGTCATTATCGTTTTACTCTGCTTGGGCTTAGTCGCCTGGCTACTTATCCGCAATTTAATTCTAGTATTGAACCCGCCAACTAACAACAATCTGCCGACTATTTCCGTTGTTTTTAACCAAAAAGAATATCTCCTCGAAATTGCCCGAAGTAATTCTGAACGGGCTGCTGGTCTCTCGAACCGGAAGGAACTTTGCCCAACCTGCGGTATGATTTTTATATTTGGCCAGGATACGACACTGCCATTCTGGATGAAAGATACCCTCATCCCTCTCGATATGGTTTGGCTTGATCACCAGGGCCAGATTGTTTCCATTGCCACAGCAAATCCCGAGCCCGGCGTCGCTCTTAATCAACTAAAGATTTATCAAAATTCCACACCTGCCAAATACGTTATCGAGTTAAATGCCGGCGATTCTCAAAAACTGAACCTCCGGGTCGGCGAAACTATCAATCTTCCTTATGACCAACTCTAAACCCACTTTCTCTGTCGTTATTCCCAATTACAACGGTGTCCAATTTCTACCCTCGTGTCTTAATTCCCTAAAAAGTGCCATAAATCATTGCCATGCCGCTCAGTTTGAAATCATCCTGGTCGATAACTATTCCCAAGATGGTTCCAAAGAAATTTTTACCCAGTTTGATTTTCCATCAAAAAAAATTATAAGCCTTAACCAAAACTTCGGTTTTGCTGGCGCTGTCAACCGGGGGATCGCCGCTTCCCAATCCGAATTTGTCATTATCTGTAATAACGATCTTACCCTCAACCCTAATTGGTTTACCCTTGTTGTGGCCGAAATCAAACGCACCACCGATCCATCCATCGCCTCTTTCTTTGGCTTGGTACTCAACCAAGATGGCACCCAGATTGAATCCGAAGGACTTCAATTTTTCCTCAAAGGCAAGGCTTTTAATATTAATAATGGAAAGAAATTCTCCCCCTCTGATTATTCTCGCCAAAAACCGCATCTGATTTGGGGAGCCTCGGCCTCATTGGTCGTTTATAAGCGAGAGGTGCTCCAAAAAATCGGCCTTTTTGACCCCGATTTCTTTGCTTATGAAGAAGATGTTGATCTCGCCTTCCGCCTCCATCACCACGGTTTTAAAACCATTTTTATCCCCCAAGCTGTTTCCTACCACCTTGGCGGCGGCACCAGCCGTCAGATGGGCAATTTTCGCCACCGGATGGATGCTAAAAATTGGATTTACCTGATTGCTAAAAACTATCCTTTCAAAACCATTCTGTCACATTTTCCGGAAATTTTTACAGAAAGATTACGTAATTGTTCCGGTCTGATTAAAAATACCCCCTTAGCCCGAATACCCTTCACCCTGGCTAGTACCTATATTGAGACTCTCATCCACCTGCCCAAAATGCTTCACAAACGTAAAATGCTAAACTAAATTGCCATGATTATTGGAATTGACATTACCTCGGTCGCTTACGGTACCGGCGTTTCTAATTACACCTACAATCTGGTAAAAAATCTCCTCATCAATGATAAGAAAAATCACTATAAACTCTTCTTTTCTTCCTGGCGTCTGAAATTACCAGCCGAAATGGCCACTCTTGCCGCCCAATACCCCAACTGCACCTTATTCATTTATCGTTTACCGCCCACCTTTCTCAGTTTATTGTGGAATCGGCTCCACGTTTTTCCGATTGAACAATTTATTGGTGATTGTGACATCTTTCATACTTCCGACTGGACCCAGCCTCCGACCGCGAAGGCTAAATCTGTTTGCACCATTCACGACCTGACACCTTTTCTTTTTCCTCATTGGCTTCACCCCAAGATCGTTTCCACCCATCGCTTAAAAATGTTCTGGGCATCACGTGAAGCTTCCCGGTTTATCTGTGTCTCCCAAAATACCCAAAAAGATCTTTTAAAACTCTATCCCAATATCGATCCGGCCAAGACCATGGTTATCTACGAAGCGGCAGAGGAAAAATATAATCAGTTTTATAAACTCAAAGCAGAACATAAATCACAACTCATCAGCTCAATCAAAAACAAGTACCATCTCCATGACTTTCTTTTAGCCCAAGGTACCCGGGAACCTCGTAAGAATTTGCATCGCCTGGTTCAAGCTTTCGTCCGCTTCAAAACTCAGCACCCTAAATCCAACCTGGAATTAGCCATTACTGGAAAATATGGTTGGGGCGAAGATATCGAGATCAACCGCCCGGACATCAAAATCCTCGGTTTTGTCGATGAAAACGACCTAGTACAACTTCACGCTGCTGCTACCGCGCTAGTTTATCCTTCTTTGTACGAAGGCTTCGGCCTGCCTGTCATTAAAGCCATGGCAGTTGGGACACCGGTTATCACCAGCCACAATTCTTCTTTGATCGAAGTGGGGGACAATGCCGCCCTTTTGATTGACCCTTATTCTGTATCAGCTATCAAATCAGCCATCTCTAAAATCACCAAAACCGATGCCCGAAATGCTTTAATAAAGAAAGGTTTAGTTCAAGCCAAAAAGTTCTCTTGGGAAATTACTGCCCAAAACACCTTAAAACTTTATCAACAATTAGGCAATAAATGATTATCGGAATCGACGGTAACGAAGCTAACAATGATCATCGCGTCGGCATTGGCCAATATGCCTATCAACTACTCCGTCATATTCATCAACAAGACTCCCAAAACAAATACTCCATCTATCTTAAAACTGCCCCCCTACCCGATCTTCCCCCTGCTTCTTCTCACTGGCACTATCGAGTCTTTGGCCCCCATAAACTTTGGACCAGGTTGGCCTTACCTCTCCATCTTTTTATCGGTCCCAAACCCGATCTTTTCATTTCCTTGGGACACTATACACCTTTATTTTCACCGTCTCCCGTCATTTGCGCCATTATGGATCTCGGTTTTCTTCATTATCCCGAACAATTTACCCCCAAAGACCTTTACCAACTAAAAAATTGGACCAAAAACTCCATTAAACACTCCACCCACATAATTACCATTTCCGAATTTACCAAAAAGGAAATTGCCGATATTTACCATATTCCTTTAGATAAAATATCAGTAATTTATCCGGGAGTCGAACTACCGGCCGCAATTGATACCGAGAATCCTTTTCCCCACCACCCTTACTTTCTTTCCCTGGGTACCCTCAAGCCTTCCAAAAATATTCCTTTTCTTATTCAAGCTTTCGCCCAGTTTCACCAAACACACCGCCGATACAAGTTAGTCATCACTGGCAAAAAAGGCTGGCTTTATGATGAAATTTTCGCCACCGTTAGCCAGCTGAATCTTCAAGATGACATTGTTTTCATGGATTATATTACTGAAAGTTTTAAATGGTCACTTCTAAAACACGCTCAAGCCTTAATTATCCCCAGTCTTTACGAGGGTTTCGGCATTCCCGCTATCGAAGCCATGGCGGTCGGCACTCCAGTTTTAAGCTCTAACGCAGCTTCCCTCCCGGAAGTAATTGATCGCGCCGGAATCTTGTTTGACCCGACCAACCTCACCGATCTTCTTACTGCTATGACATCGATCATTAAGCCTGGTATTTACCAAAAATATTCCCGGCTTGGTCCCCAAAGAAGTGCCACTTTCTCCTGGGACAAGGCTGCTTTAAACTTTATCAAGCTCCTAAAGGCGCTATAATCCTTATATGCAAGATCGAGAGGGTCATAATTTAAGCTTTCCTCAAATGATCGACAAAATTGTTAATCGGATCCGAACCATACTTCTTGAGTTCTGGCTACTCATTCTAAGGATTATCGGCCACATCCCCATTCACACTATCCGTAAATTCTTCTACATTCTTTCCGGCATAAAACTACCTCTCAGCTCCACCATTCATTGCGGCGCCAACTTTTTTAATCCTGAGGGAATTGCCATAGGTGAGGACACCATTATCGGCGACCATTGCTTCCTTGATGGCCGGGCGCCTCTAACCATCGGCAGTCATACCGATATTGCCAGTGAAGTTTTAATCTACAACGATGAACATAATATCCACGATCCGCAATTTGGTAATTCCTATGGTTCCGTCACCATCGGTGATTATGTTTTCATCGGCCCTCGGGCTATAATACTGCCTGGCGTCAAAATTGGTAATGGTGCCGTTGTCGCCGCTGGAGCGGTAGTTACCAAAGACATTCCCCCGCTAGAAGTTTGGGGCGGAGTTCCCGCCAAAAAAATTACTGACCGGCGTCTTAAAAACCTTAATTACCGGCTTGGCCGAGCCATGTGGTTTCAATAAATATGTTTAAAAAAATCGGACTTTTAATTTTCCTAGGATTTAATTTAGTGGCTTTCTGGTACTTAATCACTCCCACTCCCGAGGTTCCCGACTTACCCCACAGTGTCAAATCCACCGAAGAAGGGGACACCGTCCAAATTCCTAACGTCGCCGGATACTTCACCGACCAAAACCGTCAACAGGTAATGTCATTTTATTCCCAGGTTTATCGCTCCCCCTTGCTTATCCATCTTAATCATCCCCCGGAACGGGCCAAGATTATCTTTAAAGATACTATGCAAAGTTATTATCTTGAAGAATTTGTCATTCCTTTTAAAGAATCACTGTTCGTTAATGGTTATGAATGGGAAAATGACGTCTTCACCAAACCCGACAAACGGGCTGCCAACAAACTTCTTGTCGGCAATCAGGTCTTTAAAGCTAAGATTACTACCCGTGTTTTCCCCACCTCTGTTCCCAAAAGGTTATTTTCTTTTTTTGGAACAGAAGTTGCCATAATTTACGCCTTATATGTTGCTAAAAGTGTCGTTTTTTCTAAACGTTCATGAACCCGGTTTTATCGATTATTATTGTTTCCTTCAATACCGCTGACATTACCTTAAATTGCCTCAAATCCATTAATCAGGACCGTGAACTTCAAGATATTCCCTTTGAAATTATAGTAATCGACAACGCTTCTACCGATAATTCTGTTATCCAACTTAAAAAAAATAAAAAAATCAAATTAATTGTTAATAAAAAGAATTTAGGTTTTGCCAAGGCCAATAATCAGGGAATCGCCGAATCGCAGGGAAACTACATCCTACTTCTTAATTCAGATACCCTCATTCAGAATGGAGCGATCAGTCAATGCTTGAAATGGCTTTCTAGCCATCCGGAAGCCGCCGCCTGTACCGCTCAGCTTCTAAATGCTGACGGTTCCGTTCAGCCTAGTGGTGGATTCTTTCCTAATCTGCTTAACACCTTTACCTGGTCGACGAACCTCGACGATTTACCTTTAGTTAATTACTTTGTTAAACCAATCCACCCCCATAGCCCGCAGTTTTATACTCATGATACTTTCTACCTTCGCAACCATACCCAAGATTGGGTTACCGGCGCCTTTGTTCTTATTCGCCGCCATCTCGCCCAAACTATCAAACTTGATGAAGATTATTTCATGTACGCCGAAGAAGTTGAGTGGTTTTACCGCCTTAAAAAACAATATCCCCATCTTTCGGTTCATTACTTAATCGGAGCTCAGGTCATCCATTTAGGCGGTGCTTCTTCTCCAACTAAGCTCAATACTATCACCAATGAGTACCAGGGAATTATCCATTTTTTTTCTAAGCACCATGGCCGCCTTAGTACCCAGTTGGCTACCTTCATGCTTAAGGTAAACGCCACCTTAAGACGTATACTATATCAGTTACAGGGCAATAGCCAGCTTGCCGGAATTTATCAAACCGCATGTTCAAAAATTTAAAAATATTTCGTCCCATCTTGGCTATCCTTCTTTTGACTATCCCTTTATATCCCAAGTTTCCCTTGTATGGCGTCACCGAAACCTATGTTGCCATTCGCCTGGAGGATATCTTGGTTTCGGCAGCTTTAGTTTTTTTACTTCTTCACCAAATTAAAAATCACTTTTCTTTACTTAAGCTGCCGATTACTAAAGTATTTTTGGCCTATTTCTTGGCCATCTTTATTTCCACTGTTACTGCCATTTTTATTTTCAAAACCGATTCTCCCGGCTTACTCCTCCTTAATTTTCTCCGGCATATCGAATACATGTCTCTCTTTTTCGTGGCTATTGCGGCTATCAACGGAGTTCAGGATCTAAAATATCCGGTTATTTTTATGACTATTGCTACCCTGGGAGTCTCTCTTTACGGTTACGGTCAAAAATACCTTCAGTTTCCTGTCGTCTCCACTATGAACGAGGAGTTCTCTAAGGGGCAACTCTTAAGCCTTTCCGTTTGGACCCGGATAAATTCCACCTTTGCCGGACATTACGACCTCGCGGTTTATATGTCTATTGTCCTTATTATTTTAGGGTGCCTTGCGGTCCTGAGTAAAAATATCTACCAAAAAATATTACTTATTTTAATTTGGTTGATTTCTTTCCAAATTCTCACTTACACCGCCTCTCGGGTCTCTACCTTTGCCCTATGGGGTGGCATGGTTCTGGGTTTAATCCTTATCCGTAAATACTTATGGATTATTCCTGTATCCGGGTTAGTAATCTTTAGTATTATGAATTCCCGGGACCTGAACCAACGCTTACTGGCCACCATTAATACCATTAAACCTACCCCCTCCCAACAAAATACAGCCACTCCCACCCCAACAAACCTACCCACTGCCGCCCCACCACCCATCGCCGTCATTAAACCCCCCAAAGTCACCCCCACCCCTGGGATAGTCCACCACGGTGTCCCTGAAAGTTATCCGCCGGTAGACATTGATGCTGGTGTTTCCCGTTCCGGCGAAATCCGCTTTAATGTCGAATGGCCCCGGGCGATTACTGCTTTTCTTAAAAATCCTCTAGTCGGCACCGGACCCGGCTCAATCACCCTAGCTACCGACAATGACTTCCTCCGATCCCTAGGTGAAAGTGGTCTTTTGGGCTTTGTTACCTTCGCCCTGATCCTGGCGTGGTTTATCATTCGTACCATTCCTCTGATCTTCAAAAAGAAATCCACTATTCTCGAAAAATCAGCCCTAATCCTTATGGCCGCCGTCATTACCATGCTCGTTAATGCCACTTTTATTGATGTTTTTGAATCTTCCAAAACTGCTTTCCTGTTTTGGATTATGATGGGGATCTACTATTGGATTCTCGAATATTCCCAACACTCTTCTAAAGTATGATTAAAAAACTACTAATTGTCGCCTTACTCGCCACTGGGTTACTGGTCCGCTTCTATAAGTTTAATAATCCCGTTGCTGATTGGCACTCATGGCGTCAAGCTGACACCGCCTCTGTCACCCGCAACTATATCGATCATGGCATTGACCTCTTAAATCCTATTTACCACGACCTTTCTAACGTCCCATCAGGCAAAGACAATCCCCAAGGCTATCGCCTGGTGGAAGTCCCAATTTATAATGCCCTTTCTGCCCTACTTTACCAGCCTCTGAAAATGTTTCACCTCACCCCCGAAGAAGTCCAACGGCTGGTATCCATATTCTTTTCCCTCGGCAGCGCCCTTCTTTTATTCTTCATTACTCAAAAAATTACGAAGAGTTTCTTGGCGGCTGCCTTTACCTTAGTTCTGTTTCTCTTTCTGCCCTACAACATTTACTATTCTCGAACAATTCTTCCCGAACCCACCGCGGTTTTCTTTATGGTTCTTTCCTTATGGTTTCTCCTCAATAACTCCTTCGTCCTTGCTTCTTTACCTCTGGGCATTTCCATTCTTCTTAAACCATATACCGCTTTATTATTATTTCCGTTAATTGGTTACTTATTTCTATATAAATTTTATCTTTTTCACCGAAAACCCTTTTTTAAGGTTATACTTTTTGGTCTCATTTCTCTGGTTCCTTTCATCCTGTGGCGCTTATGGATTTCCCGCCACCCCGAAGGTATTCCGGCTTCCGACTGGTTATTTAATGGCGGCAACATCCGTTTTCGTCCGGCTTGGTTCCGTTGGCTATTTGATGAGCGGCTCGCCAAATTAATCTTAGGCTCCTTTGGAACGATTCCCTTCTTTTTGGGCTTCGCTTACAAAAAAGACCGGTCTCAAACCATACTTTTACTGTTATCTTTGGGAATTTTACTTTATTTCATAGTTATCGCCCGCGGTAATGTTCAACACGATTATTACCAAACCTTGATTATTCCTTTCGTTTCCATTATGGCTGGTACCGGGCTTTTTTATGTTAGCCGTTTTGTATTCTCTCGTCGATTAATTGGCCTTATTTCCGCTCTTGTCATCTTAATTGCCACCATCGCTTTTTCCTGGTACGACATCCAGGGTTATTATCAAATCAACAATCCAGTCATAGTCACTGCCGGCGACCAAGTCAACCAGATGATTCCCCCTAATGCGACTGTTGTTGCTCCTTATAATGGCGACACTGCCTTTCTTTATCAAACCCACCGGGCTGGCTGGCCGATCGAAATTTACGACGTCAATCATATAAAAACTTTAGTTACCCCCCGCCCGGTTTATCTTGTTTCCGTTAACTTTGATAATTACACTAACATGATGATGAAAAATTATCCTGCCATATTCAAAAATAATCAGTTTGTCATCCTTGACCTAAACCAATGAAACGCCGCATCCTAATGATTACCCCCTACCTGCCTTGCCGGTCCCAATCTGGCGGTCAGACCCGCTCCTTTTTTCAAATCAAACATCTTTCCCTGCAAAATGAAATCACTTTAATTTGTTTTACCCGCGACCAAAAGGGCTTAGAAGAATTAAAGCAATATTGTTCTAAGGTAATTATCATTAAGCGGGGCAAAACCTGGGATCTTAAAAAAATTCTCCTTACTGGCTTTAGCACCTACCCTTTCCTGGTTACCAATTACTTATCCGATGAGTTACAAAGTAAAATTCGTGAAGAGCTAAGCCAGACGCATTATGACCTGATCCACACCGAATGCTTTTACTTGATGCCCAACATCCCGCAAACCGACATCCCCATTATGCTCGTCGATCAAACTATTGAATTTGCCGTTTATCAGCATTATGTCGAAACCATTCACGGTTTCAAAAAACTGTTTTCTTTTCTTCTTTGGTTTGATGTTTTTAAGATCAAATACTGGGAAAGTTATTATTGGAAAAAGACCGATTACATTGCCGCTGTTTCCGAAGAAGATCGGTTAATTATGTCTCAACTTTCAAGCCGTAAAGATATCCAAATTGTTCCCAATGGCGTTGACGATCAATATTTTCAACCCAAAACAAAAGTTAAAAAAACCGTTTACCCTTCCATCCTTTTTGGTATTTCCAACATGAAATGGATGCAAAATAGTGAAGGTGCCAACTTACTTCTTCGGGATATTTGGCCAAGTATCAAGGCTAAAATTCCTACTGCCCGTTTATTCATTATCGGCCGTTTTGCCCCTGCCACCTTTGATCATGTTCAAGATCCCAATGTCATTATTAAAGAAGCAGCCAATGACGGCCTTCCCAACGATCCTCGTTCTTATTATCAAAAAAGTTGGATCTTATTAGCCCCGATTAAAAGCGGTGGAGGATCCCGAACCAAATTTTTTGAAGCTATGGCTTGTAAACTTCCCGTTTTGACCACCAAGCAGGGGATGGAAGGCATTAATATTCAGAACGATCATGACGCCATCGTTTGCGATTACAATGAACTTACCCAAAACGCGGTTAAACTTTTAACCGACTCCCAACTTCGCGAAACCATTGGCACCAATGCCCAACTCTTAGTCAAAGAATTCTACTCCTGGGCTAAAAGTGCCAATACACTCAATAATATTTATGAAAACATCACCCAGTAAATTACCATTATTATCGGTGATTATTCTTAATTACAACTCCCAAGACTATCTGGCGAAATGCCTTGCCAGCCTTAAACTGTCAACTTATACCCGCTTTAATACTATTGTGGTCGACAATGCCTCGACCGATAATTCCCTCGAACTTTCCAAAACGTATACCCCTTCCCACACCAAATATCTTACCTTGGCCTCCAACCTTGGTTTTGCTGCCGGCAACAACCAGGGTCTTCAAATTCTTGATCCCCAAACAGAATATGTACTCTTCTTAAACGCCGACACTACTGTTGAAAAAGATACCCTCAAAAAAATGATCGAGTTCTTTCAGGACCACCCTCAGGTCGATGCTAGCACCTGCCAAATTATCCTCGCTAAATCCGGACAAACCCAACTCGAATGTCACCGTGGTTTTCCCACTCCTTGGCGCTCTTTCTGTCACTTTTCTGGCCTCGGCACTCTTTTCCCTCATTCTCCACTTCTCAATGGTTACTTCCTCGGCCACTTAGACTATTCCCGGCCCCAAAAAATTGAAGCTTGTAGTGGCGCTTTCCTGATGATCAAAAAAACTGTCGGTGAAAATATTAAATGGTGGTGTGAAGACTATTATTTTTATGGCGAAGATCTCGACCTCTGCTTCCAGCTCCAAAAGGGGAATTACCAGCTGTGGTACAATCCGAACACATTTATTACTCATTATCAGGGTATTTCCTCTGGAATTAAGAAACAGACAGCTGGTCTGACCACCGCCTCTCGCCAAACAAAATTAAAGATTGCCCAAGCTTCAACTCAAGCCATGCGGATCTTTTATAGACGTAACCTTAATCAACAATATAACCCTTTTACACGATCTATGGTTAACCTCGGCATCAATCTCTTAGAAATTTTTCGGACTGCCAAAGCCCAGCTAACCCCATGAAACACATCGTCATTGACGCTCGACTTTATGGCCCGAAACACACCGGCATCGGCCGTTATATCCAAAACCTATTACACGAATTCCCTCATCTCAAAGATTTTTCTAAATACCGGTGGACTTTAGTTGTCTACTCTGAATTGGCTGATCAAATTAAACAGGAATTAGGGGAAGATTATAGTTATATTATTGCTAATTTCCGCCACTATTCTTTCAAAGAACAACTCCTTTTCCCGCGATTACTCCACGAGCTTCATCCCGACTTGGTCCATATACCTCATTTCAATAAACCTATTCTCTACACTGGTCCGACGGTAGTCACCATCCATGACTTGATTAAACATTTTTCCAAAGGCAAGGAAACTACTACCCGAAATCCCATCTTTTATTGGCCTAAGTATTGGGCTTACAGGCTCACCACCCAGATCGTCATTAAAACCAATTATCTCCTCGTTCCCTCTGACTACTGGCGGAATTTCATTATTCATCACTTTGGAGTTAGTTCCGAAAGGATTATTACCACCCACGAAGCTGTCGACAAATCCTTCTTTGTCAAGACCAAACCCTCTCCTGAATCCCAATCATACATTTTATATACAGGTAATCTTTATCCTCATAAAAATATCAATATTATTTTTGACTCTCTCCAAAAAATACCCGATCTCCACTTAAAAATAATTTCCAAACCCAGTAAATTTTTAAACCGGACCAGGGAGCTTGTTCACCGGCTAAACTTAGACTCCCGGGTCGAATTCTTGGGTTTTGTTGACGATCAGGCTTTTGTGTCGCACTACCAGCATGCTTTAGCCTTTGTTTTTCCATCATTAATGGAAGGTTTCGGCCTCCCTGGGTTAGAGGCACAGGCGATGGGCTGCCCGGTGATCTCTTCTAATTCCTCCTGTCTTCCCGAAGTCTACGGCGACTCAGTTCTTTACTTCAATCCTCATTCCAGCTCTGAGCTAGTTCACCAAATCGTTGCTTTACAAAAATCCCCCTCCTTAAGAAAAGATTTGATTAACAAAGGTTACCGACAAGTTAAAAAATATAGCTGGTCGCAAACTGCCGCTCAAACCTTTAGTTTTTATGAAAGAATTCTCCACCGCTAAAATAGCCATCTTTTACGATTGGCTGAACCAGTGGGGTGGGGCGGAACGCCTTCTTCTCGATCTTCTCCAGCTTTTTCCCCAGGCCGAGCTATTCACTACTGTTTTTAATCCCCAAAAAACTTCCTGGTTGCCGTCTCCTATCATTCCCCGTACTAGTTTCTTAAATAATTTTCCTTTTTTCCGACAAAACAACCTTCTTTCTGCCCTAATTCAGCCGATTGCTCTCGAGCAATTTGATTTTTCTGAATTTGATATTGTTATTTCCTTGACCAGCTTTCATGGCCAATGCCTGATCACCCTTCCTGGAACCCTACACCTTTGTTATTGCCTGACTCCCAACCGTTATCTTTATTCCCTCAGGCCGTCGAATTTTCTCCAACCTTTCATTTCTCTTTACCAAAAAATTGACTATATTTATGCCCAAAGACCTGATTTTTATTTTGCTATCTCCAAAACAGTCCAAAAGAGAATCCAAAAAAAATTTCATCGCCCATCGCCAGTCATCTATCCCGGTGTTGACCTTGATGTTTTTCGACCTCAAAACACTACTATGTCAGTTACCCCTTATTTTTTAGTTGTTTCCCGCCTGGTTCCCCATAAAAAAATTGAACTGGCCATCGAAGCCTGTCGTCAAACTAATAATCAACTCAAAATCATTGGCACTGGACGTGATCTGGCTCGTCTCCAGTCAATTGCCAAAGGCTCGAAGACTGAATTCTTGGGTGATTTATCCCAAAAGGAAGTAATTTTCCATTATCAAAACTGTCAAGCTTTGATTTGTCCGCAACTCGAAGATTTTGGCTATACTGCTCTCGAAGCCCAAGCCTGCGGCAAACCCGTCATTGCCTATCAACGAGGTGGGTTTTCCGAAACGATCATTGATGGCCGCACCGGGCTTCTTTTTCCGGAACAAAGTGTTTCCTCTTTAATCCAAGCTTTAAAGATCTTTCCCAAAAATAAATTCTCTCCTGATTCTTGTCGCCAAAATGCTCATCGCTTTTCTCGTCAACGCTTCATGGTAGACTTTTTTAAGTCTTTAAAAAATATATGGCAGCAGTATCAGAAAACCACCATTTCCTGGTAATTCTTTGTGGTGGCACCGGACCACGTCTTTGGCCTCTGTCTACTTCCCGCCAACCAAAACAATTTCTTAAAATTGACTCCACCAAAACTCTCCTTGAAGAAACTATCGCCCGATGCCGAAACCTAGTCCCCAAAGGTCATCTCTACATCGTTTCCAATAAAATTTATGCTGCCAAGCTCAAAAAATTCCGTGAACATGTTTTGCTCGAGCCTGAAAGAAAAAACACGACTACCGCCATTCTTTATGCCACCTCAGTTATATCCAAGATAGATCCCCAAGCAATTATCACCACCACTCCGGCAGACCATTTTGTTGCCGGACTGGAGAGTTTCCGTTCTTGCCTTCAGTCAGCCTACCATCAGGCCCAACGGGGGACTATTGTCACCATTGGTATCACCCCCACTTCCCCCAACCCATCTTATGGATATATCAAGATCTCTGGCCACCGTACCCCTTATCCGGTGATACGATTTATCGAAAAGCCCAAAAAATCACTCTGCCGCCGCTTAATCAGTAATCCCCAATGGTTCTGGAATTCAGGAATTTATACTTTCTCCTTATCCAGTCTCAAACATTCGCTGTCAATCCACAGTCCCAAATACCATCAGATCTTCCAACAACTGCTCCGATCCGATAGTCCCACCTCCTTAGCCCGTATTTACCATCAAAGCCCTCATCTCGCTTTTGACTATGTGGTCTCTGAACGTTCCCATAATCTAACCATGATCCCCGCTACCTTTTCCTGGTCGGATGTCGGCGAATGGCAGTCCATTTACCAGCTCCTGTCAAAAGACCAGAATCAAATTGCAACCTTCAACCAACAAACTCCCTATATTTCCATCGATAGTTCCACATGTTTACTCTCCGGTAATCCTCAAAAGTTAATCGGTTTAATTGGTGTCAGCAACCTGGCGATTATCGACACTCCCGCCGGACTTTTAGTTTGCCAACTACCACTCTCGGCCAAGGTTCGCGATTTAGTTGCTACAATAGTGGCAGACCAGAAAACTAAACATTTCTTTGAACGATGATCACTAATCAGTCACGTTTATTTGTGAAGCAACGCATTTTTCTGTTCAATATTGTTAAAAGGTTGATCGATATCATTGGTTCCCTCGTTCTCTTAATATTAAGCTCGCCAATCATGCTGGTGACCACAATTCTTATCAAACTAACTTCTCCCGGACCAGTATTCTTTGCTCAAAAACGCGTTGGCAAAGGCTCCAAAGAATTCTTTATGTATAAATTCCGCACCATGTACACCGGCAACAACGACGAGAGGTTAAAATTATACCCAGAGCTTTGGAAAAAATACAAAGCTGCCGGCTGGAAACTCTCGATTAAAGAAGACCCGCGCATTACTCCGGTGGGTAAATATATCCGCGCCTTCTCTATCGACGAAATGCCGCAGTTCATTAATGTCCTCAAAGGAGAAATGACCCTGGTAGGCCCGCGGGCTTACCGTGAAGAAGAATTATGCGAATATGCCAAAAAATATCCTCAGACCAAAGAATATATCGAAGATATCCGCTCAGTTAAACCAGGCATTACTGGCCTCTGGCAAACCTCAGGTCGTAATGACCTCTCCTTTGAACAGCGGGCTCGGCTGGATTCTCACTACATTCGCACCCGATCCATGAGACAAGAAATCCTGATCCTTCTGAAAACTCCCTTTTGCATGATTTCTCATTGGTAGTTTGATACACTTAATACATGACCGAAATTCCTTCACTGTTACCGAATCAAGAACCTCCGATGGCTCCACCAAAAAGACTTCATCCTATTCTTAAAGCTACGCTCTATATCCTCACCGCCTTCTTTGCCCTCCTCCTCGTTATCGGTATTTTTGCCTTTACTACCATCTACTTACCTGGAAAAGAATTTTTAACCCAAGTTAACCAATTAAAAAATAAACAGGCGGAAATTCAAAGCATCTTAGCCAGCAAAGACTTAAATAAAATGAAAAGCGAAGTGGCTTCTTTAAGGCAAGATCAACAAAACCTCGCTAAGTCCTACCAAAAACTAGCTATACTTTCCGCTATTCCCATTGCTAAAAATTATTACTCTGATGGCCAGCAGCTACTTTCCATTACCAGTGATGGTTTGGATACCGCTGATATCGTGATCAAGGCTATTGAACCTTATCAAGACTTTATCGGTTTTAAAGGCTCAGCGACTAACAGTGCCAAAACCACCGAAGACCGGATTGCCTTTTTAACTGATTCCATTGAAGGAATTGTTCCTCAATTAAACGTTATTGAGCAAAAAATATCTAAAATTCAAGATTCTTTAGACAAAATAGATGCCAGCCGCTACCCAGAAGAATATAAAGGCTTCAAAATTCAAAGCAACATCCTTAAAGCCCAAGAGGTTGTCGGTCAAGTCGATCAATTCTTAAAAGACGGCCAGCCAATTCTTTCTAAAACCTCCTGGCTCCTGGGCAAAGATACTCCACGCCAGTATTTATTGCTTTTCCAAAATGACGCCGAACTTCGACCTACCGGTGGTTTTTGGACCGCCTACGGTATCCTTAAGGTCGATAAGGGCAAGATTACTCCAGTGGCTTCCGACGATATTTATTCTCTTGATTCCAAACTCAAAAGTACTGTTCCTGCTCCCCGTCCGATTAAGGCTTACCATATCAACGTTCCCTATTGGAACATCCGCGACATGAACATCTCCCCCGATTTTCCGACTTCCATCGAAACCATGTTGCCCTATTTTCAAAAAGCTGATCCTGCTGACAAATTTGATGCTATCGTTGGCCTGGATACTCAAGTATTGGTTGATTTCGTTAAAGTCTTGGGTCGTGTCGGTGTTCCCGGTTGGGGGAATTTTACTCCCGAACCAGACAAACGCTGCGGCGGCTGTCCTCAAATTATCTACCAGCTGGAATATATTGCCGGTAAACCCCGTAACTACATCGATACCCAACGTAAGGGCTTTTTGGGACCGTTAATGCATTCCCTTTTAGCCAATGCCATGGGCTCTCCTAAAGAGAAAATCGGACCCTTAGCTGAAGGTCTACTAAATGACATTTATGAAAAACATATGCTCTTTTACTTCGTGGACAAAAATGTTCAAGCTGCTGCAGTCCAAGCCAATATCGCCGGTGCCATCGCCCAGGTTGACAAGAACACTGATTACCTTCATATCAACGATGCTAATATGTCGAGTAACAAAACTAATTTATTTTTAAGCGAGAAGATTAAACACGAGATTATCAGCACTAATGGCAAGGTCGAACATAAAATTACTATCACTTATACTGATCCCTTCCCTCCCTCTAACTGTAATTTGGAGAAAGGCGATTTATGTCTTAACGCTCAAAAATATCGTGACTGGTTTCGATTTTATGTCCCCACCGGTAGTCAACTGGTTAAAATGACCGGCTCTGAAGTCGAACCTGTTCTTTACGAAGAATTAGGGAAACAAGTCTTTGAAGGTTTTTATGGTAATAAATATCCATTATTCCCCCCGGGAAGCCTGAGAACTTCCGTCCAATACACCTCGTCCGTTGCTCCCAGCAGCAGTTATACTCTCTTACTCCAAAAGCAACCCGGAACCAAACCGATTCCTTATGAGCTTTGGGTTAACGGCCAAAAATACGAAACCTTCAACTGGACGGCGGACAAAACCATCAAACTCTCATTATAAATGCCATCCTATACCTCTACCGCTGCTCTAGTAATCAACAAAAAAACCCTTAAAGAAAACGATCTTCTGGTCACTCTCCTTACTCCCGGCTTGGGTAAGATCATTACTAAAGCCGTTGGCGCTAAAAACATTAAAAGTAGCCGCTTAGGCAGCCTGCAGTTAGGCAATATCATCAAGGTTCATCTTTATGAAAAAAACGGGCAAACCTGGCTTTCTGAAGCTCAAACCATTAGTTCTTTTCTCCACCACCAAAAAAGTCTCACTCAACATAACCTTCTCTTTTACTTTTTGGAGTTTATCAACCAATTGGTAGCCGAAAACCAGCACACCGAAGGCTTATATGATATCGCTGTCAACATTGTCCAAGCCATTAACGACAATAATGTCAAAAAATATATTGGTAACGAAATCGAGCTTACCAAAATTCTCGGCTTCGGTATTCCTGCTGATATCCTTCAGTTTTATAAGAAAGGCGATTACAAATCCTGCCAACGTTACCTTAAAAGCTTTTTGGAATCGATCATCGAAAAGAAACTAGAGAGTAATAAGCTCTTTCGCTAACGTGCTATAATTTTCCATAACCGTCGATAGGGGATTGGCTCCCTGGAGGTTAATAATCAAGTGGGTAAGTTAATTGGATCAGCATAACTTACTAATCAGGGTGGAACCACCCCGCAGCTGCGGAGTCCCTAGAGATGTTACAATTTTTAGGGGCCATATGGTAAACGAAAAAGAAAACGATATTGTCAGCAAAATCGTCAGCTTATGTAAGCGGCGGGGAATAATCTTTCAAGATAGTGAAATTTACGGCGGTATTCAAGGGTTTTATGACTATGGACCGGTCGGCTCCCAAATGAAACTCAATTGGAAAAACCTTTGGTGGCGGGATAATGTTATCCGGCGCCGGGATGTGGTCGGGATTGACGGCTCGATCATTACTCATCCGAAGGTCTGGGAAGCTTCAGGTCATGTGCAAAACTTCGGCGACCTGTTAGTCGAATGTAAGAATTGCCACCATCGTTTTCGTCCCGACCTTTTAGACGATCCCAGCAAGTGCCCCGATTGCGGCGGTCCATTTACCGCTCCTCGTAAATTTAACATACTTTTCCAGACCGAGGTCGGTGTTATTGAAGGCGAAAAAATGACCGCTTATTTAAAAGGTGAGGCCTGTCAAACAATTTACCTGGATTTTATCAACGTGGTCGATTCTACTCGAGTCAAAATCCCCTTTGGTATCGCCCAAATCGGCAAGGCTTTCCGTAACGAAATTACCCCAAAAAATTTCCTCTACCGTGCTCGCGAATTTGAACAGTGGGACATCCAATACTTCGTCCACCCTGCCGAAATGGACAAGTGGTACGAATACTGGAAAGACAACCGGATGAATTGGTACCAAAAGATTTTTAATCATAAAGATCAACTTCGCTTCCGCCAACATGCTCCAGATGAATTGGCATTTTACGCCAAAAAGGCTTTTGATATTGAATATCGAGCTCCCTGGGGGTGGGCCGAAATGGAAGGTATCCACTGGCGCGGGGACTATGATCTCACTCAGCACAGTAAGTTTAGCGGTAAAGATCTCAGTTACAATGATCCCGTTAGTCACGAGAAATACCTTCCCTGGATAACCGAAACCTCAGGAGGTGTCGACCGCAGTTTCTTCTTTATGCTCCTTGATGCCTATCATGAAGATAAGCTCGAAAATGGTGAAATCCGTACCTGGCTGCAAATCAGCCCCATAATAAGCGCTTACAAAATGGCTATTTTCCCCTTGGCCGCTAATAAGCCGGAGCTGGTTCAAAAAGCTGAATCAATCTATCAGTCTCTTAGCCGAAAATATTCCATTGATTGGGATGACTCCAGCAACATTGGTAAAAAATACCGCCGTCAGGATGAAATCGGCACTCCCTGGTGTTTGACTGTCGATTACCAGACCATGGAGGACGATACCGTCACCATTCGTGACCGCGATACCATGGAACAAATTCGGTTAAAATCTTCCGAGGTTTTATCTTGGCTGGAAAAGAAACTGGAAAACCTCTAGAATATGCTCATGAAAATAAAACTTGCCCCTTTAACCGGTTTAGTCCTGGCCTCATTACTATTAGCCGCTTGTGGTCCAGCCAAAACTACTTCCAACAAAAAGGCGGTCCCCACCCCAGCCGCTTCCGAACTCAAGCTCAGTCAGGACGAGTTGCCCACACTCACCCTCACTCCCCGTGAAGATGGCCATGAACTGTCAATGACCATTGGCAATATCACCTCAAAAGCGGCCCAGCTCGAATACGAGCTACTTTATACTGCTTCCGACAATGGTCTCGATATCGAAAAGGGCTTAGGCGATACTATTAAACTCTCTGGAGACAAAAATCTGGATAGAAAATTGCTCCTAGGGACCTCTTCCTGCACCAATGGCTGTAAATATAAATATGATGATGGGGTCACCGGTGGCACTCTGACCCTCACCTTTGTCACCACTGACAATGCTTCAGCCACTTTTGAGCTTCCCTTTGCCATTCTCTCCGCTGCCGATCTTAAAAAGCAGGGTAATATCAACTTAAAAAGTGATAATGTCACCATCAAAGCCAAACCGCAAGGGAATGATTTCTTTGTCTTAGTTAAAAACCCCAAAAACAATTATTCCATCTTTAGTAGTGGTTCCGGGAAGGGGATTGTCACCGATATCAGCCCGGCCACCCTCACCAAGGCTGATAAAAGTATCATTTCCGGAGATTACACTACCCAGTAATGGCCTATCATTACCCGGTCCTGTTACAACCGGTTATTCACTATTTTGACCCGCAACCTGGGGATTGCTTTATCGACGCGACTCTTGGCAACGGTGGTCACACTCTGGCTTTATTACAGAAAGGTGCCACAGTCTATGGTCTCGACCGCGATCAGTCCAACCTAGAGTTGGCCACCCACCGTCTCCTGGAAGCTGGACTGTTGAGCAACTTTATCCCCCTCAAGTTAAACTTTGCCGATATTCACAAAATAATTGAAATGTACCCCCAAGTCCATTTTAAAGGGATCCTTTTCGACTTAGGCTTGAGCCAAAATCAACTCCAGGGAGCCGGCCGTGGTTTTTCTTTTTCCGATACTCAATCTTTGGACATGCGGCTAGATAACACTGCTAAACTGTCTGCTAAAGACATCATTAACCATTCCAGTGCTACTGAACTTTTTATTATTTTCTCTAAAATAGCCCAAGAGCCTTTCAGTCAAGAATTAGCCGACCTTATTGTCAAAGAACGGCACCATCAGCCCATCACTACTGCTGCCGACCTAGCCCAAATCATCAAAGACTTTTACCACCATCGCGGTGTTCGAACCGACATTCACCCAGCCACCAAAATCTTAATGGCTCTCCGCATCGTGGTTAACGAGGAATACCTTAACCTCAATAAAGCCTTGGAGGCCTTGTTAAATTTTCCGCAAAGCCAAGTCGCCATTATTACCTTCCATTCCGGCGAAGACCGTCTGGTTAAACAATTCACCAGACAACACTCTTCCCAAATTCTTTGTACTCCCAAGCCCATTACCCCTTCCCCTCAAGAAATCAAAGAGAACCCTCTATCTCGATCCGCTAAGCTACGCCTTTTCAAGATAAAATAAGTTATGAGGAGCCCCACCCTTCGCTTGATTTTTATTATTGCCATTTTGGTAATCATTACCCAAGTAATCATCTCCCTCATTTATTCCAATCTGATCCTTTCCTTGAATAATCGTTTCAATACTCAACGTCATACCGAAAATAATCTCAAAAGGGACGTGGAAAAACTGCAAAACCAGTTTAGCGACCTAACCTCTATTAACCATTTTCAAAATAGTTCACCTTCCGGGGAACTGACTCCCATTACCAACTACCTCAATCCTAATGAATAAAAACCGCCTCAAGACTCTCACCATGGCGATTATTGGCTGTTTTCTGGTCATCATTGGCCGCTTTTTTTTCTGGCAAGTAATCAAATCAGGGGAGTTACGGCGCAATTCCATGCTCCAAAGTTACAAAATAGAAATTAGTGAACCCAGTCGCGGCCTTATTTTTACCCAAGACAACTTTCCTATTGCTCAGAATCAAACCCTCTATCGCTTATCCCTCTACAAACCCAACTTTCAAAACCCACTGGAAACTATTCTGCAAAAAATTACTTTGAGTAAACCCGATTTTATCAGTGAAAATCAAAAAGCAATTGATAAGTTTAAGTCGGATGATACTCTTAAGTGGTACACCTTTCCCCAAAGTTTTACTTTTGAAGAACAAGCCGGATTAACCTTACCCGGATTGTCTTTTTCCTCCTTCACCAACCGTTATTATCCAGAAAATAATCTTGCCAAACCACTGGTCACCGGTCTGGAAAGTTACTATCAAAAATTATTAGCCGGTAAACCCGGTTTTTTTAGACTTTCTAAAGATGCCTTAGGCAATGCTCTATTGCTCGATACCAATTGGCAGACCCAAGGTTTCCCCGGAAAAAACCTTCATCTCTATCTGAATCGACAATTGCAAAACCTTACCGAAAAAACAATTAAAGAGGGGATTGAAAAATATCAAGCTGACTCCGGTTCCATTACTATCATGGATCCGGCCACCGGTGGAATTTTAGCTATGGCCAGTTTTACCGCCACCTCTTCGGCGACTCCCTCTGCTTTTGCCAATCCTATTATTTCCAAATTATTTGAACCCGGTTCGATTTTTAAACCTATTGTCATGGCCGAAGCTTTAGACCTTAAATCGATCACCCCCGACTTTATTTGTACCGGTTGTAATAAGCCCAAAGTCGTCGGCTCTAACACCATCACCAATTGGGATAATGCGACTCACCCGGATTCCACCCTGCAAGATATCATCAAAAATTCCGATAATATTGGTATGAGCTATATTATCGAAACTATCGGCTTGAATCGTTTCCTTCAGTTCTACCAAAAAATGGGATTAAATCAAAAGACCGGCATTGATCTTCAGGGTGAAGCCAAACCGGTACTCAAAAAGAGCTGGAGTCAAATTGATCTCGACACAGCATCCTTTGGCCAAGGCATCGCCATCACCCAGTTACAAATGCTCACTGCTTTCAATACTATCGCCAACAATGGCGCCAAGGTTTATCCTAAGATGGTGGAATTCTTAGATGACGATCGGGATACGGTTAACTCCCGCAATTTACCATCCACCCAAATTTACTCACCAGCCACCATTACCCTGATGAAATCTATCTTAAAATACGCCGTGGAGAATGGTGTTGTTGGTAAATTTAAGCCTAAAAACCTGGAGGTTTGTGCCAAATCGGGAACGGCTCAAATTGCGATTAATGGTTCCTATAGTTCCGACAATTCTATTGCCTCATATATCGGCTTTTCTCCCTGCAATCATCCCAAATTTACCATGATCGTCACCATCGACAATCCCCGAACTTCCCCTTGGGGTTCCAGCACCGCTGCCCCCATCTGGTTTGATTTGGCTTCGCAAATTTCCAATTCGCCGCTTTAACGGCTATAATTAGGCAGTCACATGTTCCAGCAAGTCAAAAATTACCTTTGGCACCTGCCAAAAAGCTATTTATTTGCCGCTCTTAACGCCTTTCCCTGCCGACATCTCACTTTAATTGCCGTCACCGGTACTGACGGCAAAACTACTACCTGCAACCTAATTTATGAAGTTCTGCGCCGCTCCGGCTTAAAGGTCGGTGTTTTGTCAACTATTGGCGCCAAAATCCAGGACCGTCTTTTACCTATTCCCCCCCACATGACCTCGCCCGATCCCTCCTTAGTCCAAAAAATCTTCAAAGAGATGCTTGACGAAAATGTTACCCATGTGGTCGTGGAAGTTACTGCCCACGCCCTTGATCAGTTCCGTTTTTCTGGCTGTCGTTTTAAAATCGCCGGAATTACCAATATTACCCATGAGCATCTGGATTACTTCCATAATATGAATACTTATATTAAAGTCAAATCTCAGCTCTTTAAACTTTGTGATATCGCCGTCCTCAACCGTGATGATGAATCCTTTAACACCCTGATAACCAATACACCGGCCAAAATCGTTACCTACAGCCAAAAACAAAAGTCCGATTACACAGCCAAAAATATTAAAATCACAGCCGACCAATTAAGTTTTGATGTTAACAAAGTCCATCTATCTACCGATAGTAATTACGATTACCAAGTCAATAACATCCTCCTCGCCTTTGCCATCTGTCAACAGCTTTCAATTGATCCCGCCGTCTTTGCCAAAACTATAATTAGTTTTCCGGAAATGAAAGGCCGCCGCGAGTTGGTCGCCAACGACCTAGGCATTACCACCATTATCGACTTTGCCCACACTCCAGCCGCTCTCGAGACAACCCTTTCCTCGCTCAAAAAAAATTGCCGTGGTCGTTTAATCGCCATTTTTGGCGCTACCGGCGGTCGTGATCAATCCAAACGTCCGCTGATGGGCAAAGTTGTCTCCCGGCTGGCGGATATCGGTATTGTCACCGCCGATGATACCCGTAATGAACAAATTGCCGACATCAACGAACAAATAATTAGTGGGTTCGACGAATCGCAGCTCAGCTCACAAAAATTCACATATTACAATATTCCTCACCGTCAGGATGCTTTTAATTTAGCCATATCTTTAGCTAAATCTGGTGATACTGTCGTGGCCTGCGGCAAAGGTCACGAAACCACCATCCTTCACGGCACCACCGAATATCCCTGGTCAGAACGAGCCGCTTTTATGACTGCCTTTAAGTTACGGGAAGTTAAAAATACTTAGTCTATGCCGGCATTTAATCTCACCCCTACTGATTCTTTGCCCCACATCTACCAACAAGGCCTTCTGCCCCAACGGAACCAAAAGGGACTTTTTTACCAGTCTACTAGCTGTCGCTCTAACTTACATGAATACTCTCTCTCTTCGGAAAATCGGCGCATTCTTAAAAAAACCGACCAATTCCATTACGAACGAACACCCCTCAATTCTTTTACTTTAACGGCCGAGAATTTAAAAACAATTCACCATTGGCTGTCACTTTTAAAATGGGATTTTCCTACTTCTTCAGTTAAAACAGTTTTTAACAACCACATCTTCAATGAACTTTACATTTGGCAGCAAAATGATTTAATCATCGGCTATGCCATTTGTCTGGTCACACCGGCCATGTCCCATATTGCCTATGTGTTTTATGATCCCTCGTATCAGCGGCTCAATCTTCCTATTCGCATGGTTCTTCAAGTTATCGTCGACAGTTACCACCAGGGATTAGATTATTGTTACTTGGGCCAATTTTCCCCCGACACCGGATTCTACAAACGAAACATGCCAGGATTTGAAGTCTTTGATAACGGTGATTGGGTTAAATATACTAAAAATAACTAAACCTATGCATATTCATATCGTTGGTATTGCTGGTGCCATGACCACCGCCTTAGCCGTCGAGCTGCAACGCTTAGGCCACACCGTCACCGGGTCCGATCAAGATCAAGTTTACCCTCCCAACGGCCCGATCCTCGAACGGCATCATATCCTCATTAACCAA
This sequence comes from Patescibacteria group bacterium, assembly GCA_023380755.1. Classification (GTDB taxonomy): domain Bacteria; phylum Patescibacteriota; class Microgenomatia; order UBA12405; family UBA12405; genus JAMCSD01. The sequence goes on along the minus strand of JAMCSD010000002.1, from coordinate 47,228 downwards.
ACCACTATTACCCCAAAGATTGATTTAGCTATCATTGGCGCTGCTTACCAATCTTTTCAACGCTGTCGGGAAGAGTTCGCCGCTATCCAAGGCTTAAACATACCCTATATTAGTGCCACTCAGTATCTAGCCGATAACGTTATCCATGATGAGTCAATATTAGTTGCCGGATCATTCGGCAAAACTTCCATCTCAGCTCTGCTTTCATGGATTTTGACTCAGGCTAACTTTGAACCTGCTTACTTTTTCGGCGGTCAAGCCGTCAATGATTTTCCCTCACTTCGCCTCAACGACTCACCCTGGTCCGTTGTCGAAGCCGACGAATCAATTAACGGCCTCGACACACAGGCTAAGTTCCTCTATTACCCAGTCAAATATTTAGTCCTGACTTCAGCCGCCTGGGAACATAAAGACTCTTATGATACCGAAAAAGACAACTTCAATGCCTATCTAAAATTAGTTAAGAAATTACCGCCAAATGGCCTATTGGTTTACAACCAAAATGACCCGCAAGCTACCGCCTTAGCCCAATATAGTCCGGCACCCACCATTGCGTATAATTCCCTGCTCCACTTTCAAACACCCCTCTTGGGGCAATTTAACCAAGAAAACCTCAATGCTGCCTACGCGCTTTGCCGGCAACTTAAAATCACTGACCTTCTAATTAAAAATGCTATCGCTAGCTTCCGGGGTATTAGAAGACGTCTGGAAATTTGCCAGGTTGCCCAAGACATCATCTTTATTGATGATTTTGCCCAATCAGCTTCCCGTATCAAACAAGCACTTGAAGCGGTTAAAAACCATTATCCTTCTCACCCCATTAAAGTCTTCTTTGAACCACACGCTTCATTTTTACAATACAAAAAAAGTCTCTCTGATTTCCAAAGTACTTTTGATGCAGCCAGCGAAATCGTCATTGCTCCGTTAAAATATAGCCGCTCTGTTCCCAAAAATTCCCGAACCACCGCCAAGGACTATTTAGCTGAAATCGGCTCCAAAAGCCATTATCTTCCCGATTACCCAGCTATTACTAAACATTATCAAGCTACCCTTAAAAAAGGGGATATTTTAATTCATTTTAGTTCTGGCGGTCAGCAGGGCTTAAATACCTTTTCCGGTCTCGTTAACTACTTTACTAACGTTAACCATTCATCATGATATGTCCAAATACATAATTCACGGCGGCTTAACATTATCCGGTGAGGTTTCCATCAGAGGTGCCAAAAACGCTTCCTGGAAAGAAATTATCGCTTCGATGCTGACTCAGCACTCCGTCCAAATCACAAATATTCCCCAAATTTCTGATGTCCGTATTACTGAAAGCATCGCCAAATCTTTGGGGGCCAAAATTCTTAAAACCGGCGAGCATAGTATTGAAATTTCCACTCCTACCATTACCAATTCCACCGTTCCTCACGGGACCGGCGAAAAATCCCGCTCTTCTTTCATGTTCGCCGCCCCCTTACTTATCCGTACCGGCAAAGCTATTATCCCCCTTCCCGGCGGCGATAAGTTAGGTGCTCGGCCGCTAGACCGTCTTTTCGATTGCTTTAAAGCTATGAACATCCATACCGATTTTGTTGGTGACACCGTTGTCTTTTCGACTGAAAAGATCCGCCCGACCACCTACACTTTCCCTAAACCCTCGCACACGGTCACTGAAGTTTTAATCATGACCGCCGCCTTAGTTGATGGTCAAACCATCCTTAATAATGCTGCCCGCGAACCCGAAATTGATGATCTGGTCGAAATGCTCAATTCCATGGGCGCCAAAATTAAACGTCACCCCACCGATCCCGGTCAGATTATTATTGATGGTGTTCCTTGGCTGTCTCCTACCAAGCATCAAGTGATCGCTGATCGTAATGAGGCTGTCACCTTTGCTGTTGCCGCCTTAGCTACCGAAGGCTCAGTAAACATTTTACGGATTAATCCGGAAATTATTAAAAATTTCCTCGATAAAGTCCAGCAAATGGGCGCTCGTGTCGAAACCGGCCGGGATGAAGTCACAGTTAGCTGGACCAAACGCCTTCGCGCCATTGACATTGAGACTGAGCCGGAACCCGGCTTCATGACCGATTGGCAGGCCGTTTTCTCCGTTTTACTCACTCAAGCTCATGGCTGCAGTACCCTTATCGAGCGGATTTTCCCTTCCCGCTTTCAGCACATTCCCACCCTGGAAAAAATGGGCGCTAAAATTAAATTTTTTAACCCCAAAATAAAAAATCCCGAAACCTACTACCACTTCAATCTCGATTCTGATCGGCCTGACTACTTCCATGGGGTAAAAATTTATGGCCCTTCCGAACTTAAACCCATCAATGTCGCCGTCAACGATCTCCGGGCTGGTGCTTGTACTACCATCGCCGCTCTTGCAGCTACTGGCGAATCAGTTATCGACAACGTCGAATTCATTGAACGTGGGTATGAAAAATTGGCTGAACGGCTGGTTTCCTTGGGGGCTAATATCGAATATATTAAGATATAAGGTATACTAAACTAGATCATGACCCATTTGTACCTCGGCTTACTTCTATTTTCTTTCCTTCTTACCAGTGTTTTAGTTATCCCCTTTATTAACCTTCTATACAAACTTAAGTTCCTCCGCCAAAAACAGAAAACTCTCGATTTTCTTAATGAACATACGCCAATTTTTGATAAATTTCACAGCCATAAAGCGGGTACCCCTGTCGGTGGGGGATTACTGGTCATTATTTCCGTCTGTATCCTGTTCACCCTCATCCTCCCGACCCTAAAGATCACTAATATTTTTATTAGCCGCAATTACGATATTTCCAAGGAGTTACTGGTTATTTTTTACACCTTCATCAGCTTTGCCTTAGTCGGATTATATGACGATATCTTGAAATTTTTCGGTTTCAGAAAGAGCGGTTTTTTTGGCTTGCGAATGCGCCATAAACTTTTATTACAACTATTTTTGGCCTCTATCTCCGCCTTTTTAATTTATTTTACTTTAGGAATCAATTTTATTTACATCCCTTTCCTGGGGGCTATCCACCTTGGAGCCCTTTATATTCCCATTGCTGTCCTCCTTATCGTTGGATTCGCTAACTTTTTTAATATCACTGACGGCCTCGATGGATTGTCTTCTGGACTGCTGATGATCGCCCTTTTTTCTTTTTGGTTTCTATCTAATAACTCCCTGGATACTCCGATTTCCGTTTTCCTCGCTCTCTGGATCGGAGCTCTGATCGCTTTTCTCTATTTCAATATTTATCCCGCTCGGATCTGGCTAGGTGATGTCGGCGCCCTATCATTTGGTGCCACTTTTGCCGTGATTGCCTTATTATTAGGAAAAATCGTGCCCTTCCTTATCGTCGGTTCACCATTCATCGTCGAAGGTTTAAGTAGCGCTTTACAGATTATCTCTAAACGATTCTGGAAAAAGAAACTACTTCCGGCAGCTCCCTTACACTTAACCCTTCAACAAATCGGTTGGGAAGAACCAAAAATTGTCATGCGCTCTTGGCTCGCGGCCATTATCTTAGCGGTTTTTGGTATATGGCTGGGATTGAACTAATTACTGCTTTACGGGCAGAAATCAATCACTATCTTGGTATTCCCTATTTTCAAAACACCGGTAAGTTTAAAAATCTTGGTGAAAATGCCGCTGTCGGCAAGGGAAGTGCTAAAGAAATTGCCCTATTAACAGTCGAATACGCCAACAAAGAAGGGATTAAAATCCTCAGTTTAACTCCCCAACAAATTTATAATTTTCAAAAAAAACACCATATCGGTATCGACTGCTCTGGTCTTGCTTGTCATTTAATCGCGTTTTACTCCGAGCTACTGGGGAAACAGTGTTTGCTTAACCCCCGACGAACTTCTGCTGACATGCTCACCTCGGCACCCATTTCTCACTCTATTTCTCTCGAAAATATCACTACCGGGGACCTTGTTCGCCAAAAAAAAGGGCATCATGTGGTTTTTGTGGTCGAGAAAGTTCTTGATGTGGTTACCTATGTCGACAGCAGTCGAGATGGCAGAGGAGTTAAATATGGTCAAATCTCCTTTGCGGTACCTTCATTTTTCCAGGAAGGAGTTTACCGGCCTAACTGCCTCGAATAATTATTTCGTTTCCATGATTTCCCGATATACCAAAGGTTCCAGTGAAGTAATTTCCACCTCCGTACCGCATTCCTGGCATTCCACAATATCACCGACTTCCAATTTCTCCGGATGATTAATTTCGGCCTTACAATCGGGACATATTATTTGGTCTTGAACATTCGTCATATGTTTAAGTTAAAATATAACGTATTCTAATATAGATATGGCCAAAACTCTACTTAGCAAAATTGGAGATTTTTACATCAAAAGAGAAGATCAAAACCCTACTGGATCCGCCAAAGATCGTGCCCTATCAGTTCAGGTCCAAAGACTGGCCGATGAACATATCACCCGGGCGGTAATTTCTTCCACCGGTAATGCCGCCATTTCCGCTGCTCATTACTGTTCTCTCAACCATATCGATCTGACCGTCTTTGTCTCACCTAAAATTAACCCCCATAAGAAAGCCTTATTAAATCATACCAAACTGGTAACCTCACTTAATCCCATCAAAGACGCCTTTGTTTTTTCTAAAGCCAACGGTGCCTTTTTTCTTCGCCAATCCACCGACCCCACCGCCTTATTAGGCTATCAAGAGATCGGGCGGGAACTGCTTGAGCAGCTTCCTCAAATGACTAGCCTCTTCGTCCCCGTTGGTAGTGGCACTACTTTCCTCGGAATTCGCCAGGCCATACCACCCGCTATTCCCATGTTTGCCGTTCAGCCAGCCTTTTATTGCCCCATTGCTTCCCATTTTGATAAAAAATTTACAGCCGAGTCCACTTCGATTACCGATGCCCTTTCCGTAAAATATTTGCCTCTTAAGCCCCGCCTCCTTCCTCTCATCACCAACGCTTTCGTCCTTCAAAACCAACAAATTCTTGATGCTTCAGCCATCTTGGAAGCCAATAATATCATCACTTCTAATGAAGGGGCTTTAAGCTTAGCTGGACTGTTTAAAGCCCGGGAACTTCACCAAAACGTGGGTAATTATCCTGTTATTTTATTGACCGGAGCCAAACGATGATGAGCCGTTACCATTATTTTTTATTGGTAGTTGATGAAAGCCTTGATTTTGATCCCGGCCCAGATTTCCCCAACTTTCATCGGATTAAGCTTTCCGAATTCCAGCTTAATATTCCCAAAAATAGCGGCGCCCTTCTCAGCCACCCCGATGTGATTGATTATATTGAAAAGACCCGAAACAACTTTCCAGCAGCTATCATCCCCTTTAAGCCGTCGGCCAAAATCGAACACCTCTGCCGAGAACATCAATGGCTTTATGTTGCCAACGCGGCGAAAGTCAACCGAGTTCTGGAAGATAAAATCCTCTTTGCTAAGTTTGCCACTAGTAATCACCTTCCGGTAATTCCTTACTATATTGGCCCATTTTCCCCCCAACTCATTTCCGAATGCCAGTCTCGATTTCAAACCTCCGATCTCGTTATCCAAACTCATTTCGGCTGGGCGGGACAATCAACTTACCGCTCCGGAAAAACCAGTCAACTCACTCCTAATATACCTGTTAAGATTATGCCGCTTCTATCCGGTTACACCCTACTTAACAACTGTTGCTTATACCAAGGGCAATTACTTCAAAGTCCTCCTGCTCTTCAGTTGACCGGAGTTAAAAATCTCACCCTTAACCCCTTCACCACTGTCGGCCGCCAATGGCCTTCAGGCGCCCCAACCCCTATCTTAGAAAAAATTTTCGACCTAACTGCCCAATTTGGTAACTCCATCAAAAAGGATTTCAATTACCTTGGTTTCTTTGGTCTTGATTTTTTCATCACTCCCGAGTCTCAAGTTTATCTTCTAGAATGTAACCCCAGACTGACCGCTTCCTATGCTTTTTATTCCCAACTGGAACAAAAAGCCGGAGTCACCCCTCTTTTCTATTATCATCTTAATGAATTTAGTCACGATCTCGATATTCCCACACCTCAAGACCGCTTCTATAATAATCGTATTATTGGCACCGAAATAACCCCCAAAGATAATTTTGGTACCACTGTAAAAACTATCCACCTAGACCATCCTGTTACCACTAACCCTTATGAGATTAATCTCCCGAATTTCTAAAATAATCATCAGCATCTATACCCTGGTGGCTGTCAGTCTCATCTTTTTAGCCGGATCCACTCTTGCTGAAGCCCAGGCTTCTTTTGGTGATCATTACTTTTTCATTAAAAAACAGTTGCTTTGGATTTTTGTCGGTTCCATGGTTCTATTTGTAGTCTCTCGACTCAAATTTACCTACCTTAAAAAGATAACCACCCCACTTTATTTATTATCCACTCTACTATTAGTAATTGTCCTCATTCCCGGATTTAGCACAACCATTTTAGGTGCCAGGCGGTGGCTATCATTAGGTTTTTTCGCTATCCAACCAACGGAAATCTTCAAACTCGCCGCCATATTTTATTTTGCTAAATTGATTTCCCACCCCTCCAAGAATAGTCTTAAAAATATTCTCCTCGCCCTTTTACCACCCTTAATTCTCATCATTCTTCAACCGAACATGAGCAGCGTCGTCCTCATCACCGCCGTCATCTTCTCCCTATATTATTTGGGTAACGGTAATATTACCCAACTTCTAACCTTAACTTCCGTCTTTGCTGCTGTCGGCCTGGTCTTAATCTTGTTTTCCCCATACCGCCATGCCCGGCTCCAAACCCTGCTGTCGCCTCATGACGACGCCTCCCGTTCTGGCTACCATACCAATCAAATCGTTCTTAGCCTATCTTCCGGCGGATTATTTGGCAAAGGCTTGGGCAACTCCAATCACAAATACCAATATTTGCCAGAACTGGCCACCGACTCTATCCTGGCGGTCATCGGAGAAGAGCTCGGTTTTTTTGGCATCTTTTTAATCCTTCTTCTTTACTATTTTTTGATTACCTCAATCTTCAAGGTGGCCAAGTTAGCCACTGACCCTTTTGATCAGTTAATCATTATGGGAGTGGGATTATGGATCAGTTACCAAACTATCATTAATACTGCCGCTATTGCCGTTCTCGTTCCTTTGACCGGTGTCCCTTTGCCGTTCATTTCTTACGGCGGCTCCTCACTTTTGACCCTCTTTGCGGCCATCGGCTTGGTAGTCAACAGGCAGATGAAGTATACTCCTGTAGATGATAACCAAATCAATCCTTATCACCGGCAACCATCACACCCCGGCCATAGAATTGATCCATCAGCTAAAAAAAGATTCCCAAATTCATTGGCAAGTAAATTACATCAGCGACGTTTTTAAATCGGAAACCCATCTCGTCAACACAATTATACCCAAACTTAAAGTCAACTTTTTCCCTCTCACCAGCGGCAAACACAATCGCCGCTATCTTCCCGAAACCATCTTGGGCATTCCCAAAACCATCCGGGCCTTAGCCTTAGCCTACAATTTGGTCAGTCAGATCAATCCCGATATTGTTGTCTCTTTTGGTGGTTATATTTCCGTTCCGGTAATGGCTGCTGCTAGGCTCCACCATATCCCGACCATCACTCATGAACAGACATTAACTAATAGCTTATCGACCAAAATCAACAGCTTATTTGCCAATAAAATCGCCTTATCATTTAATGACGATCATCAAATCAACGAATTACCCCAACCGAAAATCGTCATTACCGGAAATCTGCTCCGCCAGGAAATTTTTATGAATAAAACTTCCAATTTTACTAAGTTAAAAAAAGATCTTTCCTTTTATCCCTTGCTTTACATCACCGCCGGAGCCCAAGGCTCCAGCGTTATTAATCAAACAGTTCTTCAGATTATTCCGCAACTAACAAAACAGTTTACCGTTTTGCACCATACTGGCAAATTAGATTACGAGAAGATCGCCACTCAAACCACCGGCCTGGATCACTATTATCCCGTTCATTACGTCGGACTTGATGATATCGGTTGGGTTTTTCACCAAGCCCACTTAATTATCAGCCGCGCCGGAGCTAATACCTGCCAAGAAATTGTTGCTCTCCAAAAAAAGTCCATTCTTATTCCTCTCCCTTTCTCCCAACAGGATGAACAACTTAAAAATGCTCAGTGGGTCAAAAAATCCTTACCTCACCAAACTCAAATTCTGCCACAAGCCGAACTGACCCCAAAAACACTACTGGATACCATTCAAAAAATGTCCTTTTCCCCAAACCACATTTCCGAAATCAAACCTCAAATAAATTATTGTTTAAGAAATCTCATCCATGAGATGGTATAGATACCTGAGCATTCTTGGTATAATGAGCATTGTCATCGGGCTGATAATGTCCAACAGTACCTTCCTCACCAAACAAGTAATTTATAATCCCAGTTTTCTAAATAAGCTGGAATTTAGCCTCCAAAGCAACAATCTGACACTTTCCAAAAGTCCAGATTGTCAGGAATTTCTTGATTTTTGTCGCCTCTCAATCCGATCGGGGAATCATGACTTTATCGCCATGATCAGTACCAATAATGACCCATTTTTCCAAATAGCGTCTTTACAAAAAATTTTAAAAATCGCTACAATGAATGGTAAGCATGCTGAATTTATCGATTTAAGTAGTCTCCGACCGTATGCAACACTCAAAAATAATTAATGGTATCGATATAGGCTCTAGTAAAGTTACCACTATTGTCGGCCAATATTTTGAAGCTGAAGATCGATTTAACATCATTGCCGTCGCCCCGGTTCCCAGTTTAGGTTTCCGTAAAAGCCAAATTATTAATCTCGAGCAAGCCGTCGAGACTATCACTAAAAGCGTTGAATCTGCCGAAAGAATGGCCGGTATTCAAATAAAAGACGCCTACATCTCTATTGCTGCTTCCCACATTCAGTCACTAAACTCCAAAGGTGTTGTCGCTGTGGCCTCACCCAACGGAGAAATTGTCGCCGCCGATGTCGACCGGGTAATCGAGGCGGCTAAAGCCGTGACCATGCCGGCCGGTAAAGAGATTATCCATATCATCCCTCGTGTTTATACTGTTGATGGTCAGGAGGGGATTGTTGACCCCATAGGTATGAATGGAGTCCGCCTGGAAGTGGAAACCAATATCATTGTCGCCTCTACTTCGGCTCTCAAAAACCTCGAAAAATGTCTCGATGAGGTGGGCATCGAGATCTCTGGACTCGCTTACTCGGGCATCGCCACCGCCACCACCGCTTTAACCGAAACTGAGCGCGAGTTAGGAGTAGCCCTGGTCGATATCGGTGGTACTGTTACCAGCATTACCATTTTCAGCGAATCCTCACCCTGCTTTGCTTCCGTTTTACCCGTCGGAGCCACCAATGTCACTAATGATTTAGCTATCGGCTTACGTTTTTCTCTTGATGATGCCGAAAAAATTAAAACTAAGTTAGGTAAATATGTTGAAAACAAAAATTTTGAAGATGAAGTTGAGCTGAGTCACTTTGGAGTGGAATCTGAACAACACAAGATCTCTCTTCAAACAGCCGTCAACGGTATTATCAAGCCGCGTTTGGAAGAAATATTTTCGTTAATAGACGATGAAATTAATAAAAGTGGTTATAAAGCCTTAATTCCCGCCGGAATAGTTCTCACCGGTGGTGGTGCCCAAACAGTCATGGTCAAAGAAATCTGCTCATCCATCATTCCTTTACCCTTACGGATTGCCTCTCCTCCCAAGATTGGGGGCTTAGTAGATGAAATCTTAAATCCCGGGTATACTAGTTCTATTGGTTTATTAATGTACGGTTTCCATCAAGAGAAAAAAGGCAAAATCTCCACTACCCGCAGCAAGTCAAAAGTCAAAGTCGGCACCTTGTTTGGAAGATTTAAAGATCTGATCGAACCGTTACTTCCATAAAATTATGGCCCTAATCAAAACACTGGCCGGACAATTTGCCAAAATAAAAGTCTTAGGGGTTGGCGGAGGCGGCAACAATGCTGTCAATTCCATGATTGGTGAAGGCGGCATTAACGGCGTTGATTTTGTGGCCATCAATACTGATTCCCAAGCCCTGCTCAACTCTCAATCTCCGATCAAAATCCAGATCGGAGAAAAACTTACCAAAGGTTTGGGGGCCGGTTCCAACCCCCAAGTCGGTCAAAAAGCAGCCGAAGAGTCGCACGACAAAATCCGTGAAATCCTTGAAGGCACTGATATGGTTTTTATCACTGGTGGTATGGGCGGTGGTACTTGCACTGGTGCCGCTCCTGTCATTGCTTCAGTCGCTAAAAAGGAATTAGGAATTTTGACTATTGCCGTAGTCACCAAACCATTTCTTTTCGAGGGCACCCGCCGGATGACAAATGCCGAAGAAGGAATTGCCCAGCTTAAAAAGAATGTCGACACTTTGATTGTGATTCCCAACCAAAAAGTCATGGAAGTAGTTAACAATAAAGCCACCCTACAGCAGGCCTTTAAAACCGCCGATTCCGTTCTGACCAAAGGTACCCGGGCTATTTCGGATCTTATTACCATCCCAGGTTTAATCAACCTTGATTTTGCTGATATTAAAAGTGTCATGTCCAACGCCGGCTCAGCTTTAATGGGAGTTGGGGAAGGGGAGGGGGAAACTAAAGCCCAAGAAGCTGTCAACCAAGCCATTTATTCACCATTAGTGGAGGTCAATGTTGATGGCGCCCGAGGCATCCTAATTAATATTACCGGCGGAGCTGACCTTACCATGGCCGAAATCGAAGAAGCCGCCCACGCCATCACCGAAAAAGCTTCACCAGATGCCAATATTATTTTTGGGGCTTCGATCGATCCCAGTCTTAAAAATAAAATGAAGATCACCGTTATCGCTACCGGATTTGACGAAACCCGCCAACGCATATTCGGGCAAACCAAAAAACCCTTCTTTACGCCACCCGTAGTCTCCACCCCTACCCCAGTCAACCACACCGACAACCGTAACAATGATACCGAAAAAATAAATGAGCTTCTCGGCAACAAAGAACTCCCTCCGGGAGTCGACATTTCTGATTCTTTTGATATTCCCTCATTTTTAAAGAAAAACAATTAATCTGTTGTATAATATTGGCATTCATGACCTGTCTCTCAATTATTACCATTAACTAAGACTCCGCTCACCAGCCGGAGTCCGAAACTATCCTTCTTATTGAAGGATTTTTTTTATAAAAAAAGGAAAATAACACCCATGGCTTACTTTAAAGATCTTCCCCAAAATCCTAATTTTCCGGAACTGGAAAAACAAATTGAAGTCTGGTGGTACGACCACGACCTTGTCTCCCAATATCTTCATAAAAACGACCGATCCGAAAAAATATTTTCTTTTATCGATGGCCCCATCACGGCCAACAACCCCATGGGTGTTCATCATGCCCGCGGTCGAACCCTAAAAGACTTATTTCAGCGCTACAAAAACGCCCAAGGATTCCAACAAAGATTTCAAAATGGTTTTGATTGCCAAGGCCTGTGGGTCGAAGTTGAAGTCGAAAAAGAATCTGGATTTAACTCCAAAAAAGATATTATTAACTTTGGCCTGGAAAATTTTACCAAAGCCTGTCTTGCCCGTGTCCAAAAATATAGCCAGATTCAGACCGAACAATCAAAGCGCCTGGGCATGTTCATGGATTGGGATAATTCTTATTACACCAACTCTCAAACCAACAACCTTTACATCTGGCACTTCCTGAAAATTGTCCAAGAAAAAGGTTGGTTGATTAAAAAGAAAAGCGCCACCACCTGGTGCCCCCGCTGTGAAACCGGCTTATCTCAACACGAAGAAGCCGATGGCTACCAAGAAGATACTGACACCTCCGTTTACCTCAAGTTTAAATTAAAAGGCAAAGATAATGAGTACGTTCTGGCATGGACTACGACCCCCTGGACGTTGGCCGCTAACGTATTATTGGCTATCAATACGGAGTATGAATACGTCAAAGCCCGTCTCGACGACCAATCGGTTTACCTGGCAAAGACGGCAGCTGATCGCCTTGGCCTAACTGACTACGAACCCATTGATGCTTCCACTCTTTTAAACTTAGAATATGAATCTCTTTTCGACATTCCCGCCCAATCTGGCATTAGACACTACATTACCAACTGGGAAGATGTTAGCCCCGATGAGGGAACCGGCGTTGTCCATATTGCACCTGGCTGTGGTCAAGAAGACTTTGAACTGGGTAAGCGCCTTAATGCTGCCGCCCTGGCCCCCCTCGACCCCAGCGGCCACTTTCTTGAAGGCTATGGTGAACTTACCGGACTATATGCCCACGATGTCGCCTCCAAGGTTTTTGAGTATTTAAAATCTGTCGGTGCTCTTTTCAAAACTGAGCCGGTTACCCATCGCTACCCTCATTGCTGGCGCTGTAAAACCAAGTGCTTGTTCCGGCTCGAAGACTCCTGGTTTATTAAATCCGATGAAATCCGCCCGTTATTGAAGGCTGCTGCCAAAAAGGTTGATTGGCATCCCAAATATATTGGCCGTCGGATGCAAAACTGGCTCGATACCATGGAAGATTGGATGATCAATCGCAAGCGCTTTTATGGCCTAGCCCTGCCTTTCTATGAGTGCACCAAATGCCATAAATTGACTGTTGTCGGGAGTATCGAAGAACTCAAATCACTCGCCGTAATCCCCGAGTTGGTAGACAGACTTCCCAGTTTCCACCGTCCCTGGATTGACGAGATTCAGATCAAATGTCCTCATTGCGGTGACGCCATCCCGCGCATCCCCGACGTTGGCGATGTCTGGCTGGATGCCGGCGTCGTGCCTTTTTCCACTCTCAGATATCTTGAAGATAAATCTTACTGGCAAAAATGGTTTCCGGCGGATATGGTCCTGGAAATGACCGAACAGGTCCGCTTATGGTTTTATTCGATGTTGTTTTTTAGTGTTACCTTTGTTGGGGTTCCTCCCTATAAAGCTGTTGTTACTCATGCCGAGGTCCGCGATGAAAAAGGCAATACCATCCACAAAACCAAAAAGAACGGTATCCCTTGGGAAGATGCTGTCACCCAGATGGGTGTTGATGCCATGCGTTGGATGTACTGCCAGCAAAAGCCGGCTGCCAACGTCAATTTTGGTTTTTCTATTGCTGATAAGGTGAAAAGGGAGTTTTTCTTAATCTTGTGGAATTCCTATCGTTTCTTTACCCAACATGCTAATTTCGAAAATTGGCAGCCCGATACCACCGAATTCCTTTTAGAAAAATCCGCTCCTGTTCTTGACCGCTGGATCCTTTCACAGCTCCACCACACCAACAAAAAGGTTTCCGCCTCTTTGGAAAAATATAGCACCGCGGCCGCCACCAAAGCCATCGAAGACTTTGTCTCCAATCTATCCACCTGGTATATCCGCCGCAGCCGGGACCGGTCAGATAATCTTGCCCTTCTTTACCACCTCTTCTCTCAGCTGACCGTCATCATGGCTCCTTTTGTCCCCTATCTCACCGAAACCATTTATCAAAATCTTCAGGGTTTTACCCCCAATTCTTCGGGCACTACTGTTCACACCCAGAATTGGCCTATTGTCAACGAAAAATTAATCGATCTGAAACTCGAAGATGACATGCAGTTAGTCCGTGAATTTTGCCAGCTGGTTCATGCCGAACGCCAGGCAGCCGGAATCAAAATCCGCCAACCCTTAGCCCAAGTCACCATTAAAACCGCCGCACCGCTCCCGTCGACGGAACTCACCGACATCATTAAAGAAGAAACTAATGTCAAAAAGGTCATCTGGGAAAAAAATAGTGGCCCCCACGTCATTACCCTCGACACCACCATTACTCTGGAGTTAAAAGCCGAAGGGGAGTACCGCGACTTAGTTCGCTCGATCCAGGTAATGCGCAAAGAACGGGGATTAAAACTTGATCAAAAAATTAAAATCCTCGCCCCTACCTGGCCAGTCTCCTTTGAAAAAGCCATCCTCGAAAAAACCTTAGCGGTTTCTATTGAAAAATCTGATAAGCTAACAATAGTCAATGCCACTTAGCTTTTTCTTAAGCCTTTTAACCCTCTTTGGTCTAAACACCTTTATGGTGTTATCACTCACCCCGGAGCTGCTGCCCAAACAACTTTTAAGCTGGGCCATCGGTATCGGGCTCTTTTTGGCCGGTCGGCTAATTTCTCCCAAAAATACCGCTCCTTCAAGATGGCTTTTTTTTGTCTTTGGCAGTCTTTTTCTCTTCGCCCCAATTCTCTTAAATCACATAACCCGTGGCTCCCGCCGCTGGATTGACATCGGACCGCTTACTATTCAACCCTCGGAAATTGCCAAACCGTTTTTTATTCTCTTTTTGGTTACTACCGGACAGCCATTTTGGCTCCTCATTCCCGCCTTAATTATCATGGCGCAACCAGACTTAGGTAGCGCTCTTTCCTATCTGGCCCTCACCGTTCCCACCTTTCTGGGCCAACCCAAGCTTGCAAAAATTGCTGCCATCTTTCTCATCGCTTGCCTGACTGCTTCTCCATTCTTATGGAAATATGGCCTCCACGATTATCAACGGAACCGTATCGTCTACTTTCTTGAGCCCCAAAAAGACCCCCTAAACAAAGGTTACAATGTTATCCAATCCACCATTGCCGTCGGGGCCGGGGGGCTTACCGGTCGCGGTTTTAAACAAGGCTCTCAAGGCCAACTAAAATTCCTTCCTGAAAAACAAACTGATTTTATGTTTGCTTCCCTCGCTGAAGAAATTGGTTTAGTGGGGATTGTTACTCTTCTGGTCGCCTATTTTTTCCTTTTTCGGGCTTTACTCCAAAAAGCCTTTTCCACCTCAGACACCGCTCTTTCCCTCTTCACTCTCAGCGTCGTTACTCAAATCTGGTTCCAAGCCTTTGTTAATATCGGGATGAATATTGGCATTCTGCCGGTAACCGGGATCCCCCTGCCATTCATCTCTTATGGTGGTTCATCGCTGATGTCCCTCCTTTTTTCCTTGGGTATCATCTACTCATCCTAAACTTCAGCCTTCTTATCCGTTTGCCCCCAATAATATCGATATTTGATCAATTTCCTAAGCATGCTATAATCAGACCTATGAAATACGCTGTTATTGCCATATCTGGCAGCCAATACAAAATCGAGGAAGGCAAGACCTATACTGTTGACTTGATTGACGCCAAAGTCGGCCAAACCCAATCTACCGACCAGGTTCTATTGGTCGTTAACGACAAAGATGCTAAAATTGGCGCTCCCTTAGTCCAAAACGCCAGCGTTGACTTTGAAATAATCAAGCACTACCAGGGTGATAAAATCCGGGTTTTTAAGTACAAAGGCAAGTCCCGTTACCGCAAAACTCACGGCTTTAGATCTCAACTGACCGATATAAAAATTACCAAAATAACCTACTAAATCTATGGCACATACCAAGTCCCAAGGTAAAACTAACCAAAAATCTAACCGTCCCGGTCAAAGGCGGGGGGTTAAAAAATCTGGTGGGCAACATACCGAGGTTGGTCAAATTATTGTCCGTCAAGTCGGCTCACATTTTCATGCCGGTATTGGAACACGGCTGGGAAAGGATTTCACCATTTACGCTGTCCGTCCTGGCATCGTCAAGTTCTTCCAACGCTTAGGCAAGAAATTTGTCACCGTTATCCACGCTTAACTTGATCCACTTCGTCATATTTTTTTCACCAACATTTTCATGCTAGGCTGAAAGCATGATGAAGTCTGTTTCTCAAATTCCTACCAATCAGCTGGAGCCAAACCCTCTTCAGCCCCGGGGGATTATTTCTCCCGAATCCTTGACAGAACTGGTCGATTCCATCCGGGAACACGGAATTCTGGAACCTCTTATTGTCGCCAAGACTCCGGCCGGCTACCAAATAATTGCCGGTGAAAGGCGATGGCGGGCAGCCCGTCTTCTCAAACTGGAATATGTCCCTGCGCTCGTCAAAGAAACTAGTCCCCAGCAAATGTTGGAAATGGCCATCGTTGAAAATATCCAACGCAAAGACCTTAACCCCATTGAACGGGCCAAAGCCTTTTTACGACTAAAAGAAGAATTTACCTTTGATAACAACAAAATTGCTAAACGCATGGGTAAAAGTATCCCTTATGTCATCAACGTCCTCAAACTCCTCACCCTACCCGACGCCCTCAAGGACGGTCTTTTGACCGGCCTCATCACCGAAGGTCACGCTCGGGCCCTTTCCGGCATCAGTGACACCCGTCTGATGATCGAAGCCTACAAAATCGTTCTCCGGGAAAAGGCTTCTGTCCGCCGCGCCGAAGATATTGCCCGCCGCATGCGCAAAAAGATTGAAGAGGGGACTGTCCCCATCACCAAAGAAAACTTACCCCAATTCCTTAAATCCCGTCTGGACAATATCGGCAGCGACCTGGAATCATTTTTCGATGATAAAACCACTAAGGTTAAAATTGTCCAAACCAACGTTGTCACTCGGGTTACTTTTCAATTTCACGGGCCTATCGACCAACGCTTCACCGAACTCAGCAACCTCTATCAAAAGCTTTGTAACAAAACCCTCGAATCCGACAACGATACCCACTCCGACACATCTTATTTGACACCCAACGCTTAAAATCTGACCGTCGGTACTAAACCTACCGAGCTTGGCGGCCAGTACTTAAAGAAAGCTTTCCCGACGATACTGTCACGCTTGATTACTCCAAACTCCCGGCCATCCCGTGAGTGTGACCGGTTATCTCCAAAGCAAAGATAATAATCACCCGGCACTGTCACCTCAACACCTTCTTTTACGAAACTGCCCGGATCGGTCACAAAATCAGCTGGCAAAAACGGTTCTTTTAATTGCTGCCCATTCTTTAAGTACTGGCCGCCTTTAACCATCACCTTATCTCCCGGAACACCTATAATCCTTTTAATATATTCACATTCATCAGCGGCACACGGTTCCGACGGGGGAGCCTTGAATACCACCACATCGCCTCGTTGCGGTTTTCCCAATTGGTATGACAATTTATCGGTTAAAAGATACTCACCGTTTTCAAAATTGGGCTCCATTGACGTTCCCTTGACCTCATTTGGCTGAGCCACAAACAAGTATAAAAGGACAAACACCGATAAAGCTAAGACTATCGACTGGACAAACTCCAATACCAATGAACCTATAGCAAAACCTTCCTGGTATTTCAAACTTGCTTTCATACGTTCAAGTTTAATATGTCTTGGTATAATTTGCTATCGGTCAAAATGGTTGTTTAGCTCAGTTGGTTAGAGCGCATCGTTCACATCGATGAGGTCACAGGTCCGAGTCCTGTAACAACCACCCATCTGCCCCTTTTACAAATTAACAAGCTATGTCACCATTCTACCTCGTCGAAAGGTCTTTTGATTCTGCCACCGGTATCTTTACCACTATTAAAGCCACCGAGCTGCCCCAGGGTCGCCACTTAATCGCTTATCAAGGTGCCAAGGTTCCTATTGAAATTGACAGTAACCGAGTCACGGTAAACGTTAAAAGGTCATCCGGTAATCTTAGTTACGTCACCGTTGGAGAAATGGATACTGATAATGATATCCGCTACCTCAAAAGCACCCGAATTAGCCTGATTAGCACCGATGTGGCGAATAACAAAACCGCCCTCTTCTTCTCTGGCGGCGAACACCATTCTCTTTTTGTGGAACGTCGGGCTCGTTCGCCCCAACCTGGCCGCCGCCTCAAGCCATAGAAAGATACAGATAGCTACATATAGAATAATATATATACTTATTTATATAGTTAGCACTATTACTTTATAACTGCTAATATAAGTCAAAATCCAATAATTGCCTATTTATCGTGTATAATTTCTCTACCAAACCTCTTTCACTAACTTTTCCATAACAATACTATCGGCTTTAATTTCCCCATACCTCCCGGCTTTAAAAAGAACTTCCATTTGGTCTAGGTAGTTTGATAATAGGTTCAAACTTGATATTTGGAATTCACTAAGCACTTTCCGGCTCCCGACCTGCTTTCCCCAGCGGTCCTTATTAACTTTGGCTGCATTTAAAACTGCCTTCGCCAAACCCTGAGAGCTATCCTGATAATCATTTGCCAGTATCTCAGCAATATAAACTATCACCTGGTTGCTGATTTGGTATTCGTGGCTATTATTCCTGAACCTTAGGACCATTTCCAATAAGGATTCTACTTGTTTTTTCTTCGTCATCTCTAACGCTCTCTTCAGCCAGACATTACCAGGATAGGCTTTTCCCAGATTTTTAATCTCTTGCTCGATCAAATTAAAAGTCAAAGCCCTATTTTTATTCTGGCTAACCAAGCTTTGCGATACGCCAAACAAATATTCCTCCTTTTCCCCTGTACTTATTTCTCCCTTATAATAACGCCAACTATTATAATCATTGGTACTCCCCGCCACCAAATGGTACTGACCACTCCCAGTACCTACCACTACTACTTTACATTCGGAAAAACCATTATTACTGATCACGACATACCCATCAATGTCCGAATGGTGGGTAACACCATCATTACATGTCACTTCAATGAAGGCCGGCGAACCAATAAAATACACTAATGAATTATCCATCGTGCTGCTTGGCGACGTCGTGGCTTCCACCTTGGGTAGTCCTAAGACATCCAAAACATAAGGTATCGAAGCGTCCACCATACCCCCATGGTTGGCCGCCACTTCCACATTCGGCACTCCGCTTACCGAGGCGCTGATAGACAAAACCGTCCCATCACCATCTTCCACCAAATAAGAAATCGGTTTCCCGTCAGCCCATTTCATTAAAGATTTATCTATGAAACTTGGCTCCTCGGCCATAATCCATCTTTTTGTCGGTAGTCCCTCGGCGGTCACCGTGTTCAGTTTCTCTTTATTAAAAGATGAATTTTGGATATCTAAATATTTATTAGCTCCCACCGTTTTTTGCCATCCAATCTCACCGCCCTTTTTCCTCAAAAACGTAAATGTTGGATTTATATCTTGTAGCACCGGCGCCACACTACGGATCTCATTGACGGTTGTCAAAAATCTTTCTTTTTGGATTTCTAGCAAAACATTCAAAGCCACCGCCTTCCATCCCCAATCCTTCGGCACTTCTCCGCCAGCCCAGACCTCATATGCCTTAATTGTCCCCTGGTGCGGCGAACCCAAAGTAATTACTTTTTGTAGCCTGGAATCTCCGGAGTGATTTTGACTCCAGATTCTCGCCACTAACCCACCCAAGCTATGACCAATCAGATCAAACTTTTCTTCCGCTCCCACATTCTGCTGAATAAAGTTATTTAACTCCCCAGTAATGTCGGTAATCCTTTCACGCCAATCATAAGGCCAAAGCCACAAATCTTGATTAGGACCTGTATCCTGATAACCCTCTCTTTTCAAAGTCGCCATTAAACCATCGTAATTATGCACAAACGAAAGAATATGCCATTGATCATTCGGTAAATCGACATTACCCACCATCGCTGCCGTATTCCAACTCGCCCCCAGGCCGGGAATAACAATTATCTTATCTTTTTTGGGGGTGGGGGTAGGGGACGGGACTAATGTTGGAGTCGGAGTTGGCAGGGGAGTCGATGTCGGAATTATTGTCGGTGTCGGACTCAGCTCGGGAGTCTCTACTTCGCTAGATGCAGCAATAGAAATATAATCAATCTGAAGTGGATTCCATGTTCCCGCTCCACCAACCTGCATGTTACCTAAAGAAATACGATTAGGATTACACAATTGTTGGAATGAGAAAACAGGACTAGTGTTCTGTTCCCGGTCAAGATATAAATTGAATGAGCTACCTACTTTCTCAACTTCAAATACATGCCAGCTATCTGTAACTGGAAACCTCCTTACCTGAATATCACCGTACCAACTAGCTCCACTAGATATTTCATCACACGTCAAACTAGAAAAACTTTTATCATAAAGAACCTGCAAACCATCATTAACATCTTGCCAAATTGCAGCTTGTTGAATATTGTGGCCATCCTTATTAAAAAAACCAATTCCAAAACCTTGACCACTTGCATCTAGGCGTGTGTATCTAAACTTAAATTTTGCAATATAATCCTCTTGCGGTAATATTTGAACTTCACTTTTGCTAAAAACTAACGGAGCATAATTATCTGAGCTATCTAGGCTTAAAATACTATTATTCACAGTAACCTTGGCACCTTCACTTTGATATAAAATACCCCAAACATTATTATCTAACCCATTAGTATCAAAATCATCAAAAAAGTTTGTTGCAAAACTCTTAGCTCTAAAATTAACAAAAAACACACAAACCCATATAAAAATCACAAGTATTCTATACTTCACCTCTTTAAAACTATACAATAAGTTTATAAATGTCAAATAATAATCAAATATGAAAATTTGTATATTTCACAATTTACCGCAAGGTGGAGCTTTTAATTATTTTTTAGAAACTAGCAGATACTTAAGTAAAGATAATGAACTGGAATTGTTTAGCTTTCAAGATTTGAAATATCCAAAATACTTTAAAAAACTTCATATACTTCATTTAAATAAAACGAAAAACATATTCTCATTCACTTTACAAGCCATTTTTGAACTCCGTCAGAAAGAAAAGATTATGGCAGCCATTATTAACAAGTCTTGTTTCGATCTAATTATTTTGCATCATTGTTATATTACACAGTCGCCTTATCTATTAAAGTTTTTGAAGCAAAAAGACAAGATAATTTATATACTACACGAGCCGAAACGAGAGTTTTATGAAAGCACCTCTTTCGACCACAATACACTCCATAAAAAAATCTCAAGGTTAATCAGATATCCCATTAAAATCATTGATTTAAACAATTGTAGTTACGCAAAAAATATTATATGCAACTCAAAATATAGCCAATATATAATAAAAACCGTCTACAAAAAGCAAGCAAAAGTTATTTACCCCGGATTAAAATACATTACAAAACAACCCCGAACAAAAACAAACAACCACACATATGTGTCAATAGGACTCTTATCAAAAATTAAAGGATTCGAAGAATTAATCAGTATATTCAACAAATTTAAAAAAGAAAAATTAATCATTATTGGAAGAAGCTATATAGAGGGAGATCACCTTTTAAGACAAGTAAACAACAAAAATATAATAATAAAGCAAAATATTGATGACTTGGAGAAGAAAATGATTCTAAAAAATTCTACGTTCTATATAGCTAATCAGCAAAATGAACCGTTTGGATTATCAACCCTCGAAGCTGCAAACGAAAATTGTTTTCTAATTGGCAATAACAGTGGCGGCACACCTGAGATAATAAAAAATAATGTTAACGGTAAATTATGGCCAAATAATACGCTCGAAAAGTATAAGCTTATAAAAAATCTTTCTGAAATAAAATGCATCAAATTTTTTAAAATTACAACTATTGATTGGGAATACACAACAAACCAAATTTTAAAATATGGAAGTAAAATAAAGCATGAGCCCGAATACTAACCTCTCCCTCCTCCTTCTCACCCACAACGAATCGGAAAACATCAAAAACAATCTCGATTGGCTGGGGGAGTGCCCCAACCTCAACGAAATAATTGTGGTTGACGATCAATCCACTGACAAAACTATTGAAGCCCTAAAATCCCTTAAGCTTCCCAAAGCTACCAAACTAAATATTTGTGAACACCCATTGAATAACGACTTTTCTGCCCAACGGCAGTTCGGGGTAGGGAAGGCGGGTAATGATTGGATTATTTGGCTCGATCCTGACGAAAAACCCGACCAGCAGCTGGTTAAATTCCTCAATACTTTTCACCCGGCTGACCTTCGGCCTTACTCTTTCCGTCGCCTGGACACCTTTGGCGGTCGGATTCTATTGCACGGCGAAACCGGGCAGTGCCGCCTTATCCGCCTGTTTAACCGTCATCAGGGTAAGTTCATTGGCCAAGTCCACGAAATTTGGCAAGATAAATCTGCCCCCCTCATCACTAATAACACGCTCCACCACTTTTCCCACCCCGATCTTTATTCCTTTTTAAACAAAATTAACTTTTATTCCGACCTCCGGGCGGAGGAACTTTTCCGTCAACACACCCCTCCCAGCCTCTTTCAAATAATCTTTTACCCAATGGGCAAATTCTTTCAAAACTATATCTTCCGCTTGGGATTCCTCGATAGCACCCCGGGCATCATTATGGCCCTCACCATGAGCCTCCATTCGTTTTTAGTCAGGGCAAAACTATGGCAACTTTGGCAAAAATAACCCTGTGGCTGGCCATAGTCACCTTATATTTTGGGCAATTATCCAAATTTTCTTTCGACATTGCCGTCTGCTTGGCGGCAATTTTTAATATTCTCTTCTTACTTTCCCGGCGCAAACTTAAAATACACAACCGATGGTTTTTCCTATTTTTAGTCTATTCTTGGCTTGTTTTACTATTCATTGAATTTACCACTCACTGGTATCTGACCCCTCTTTTCTATCTTATCCGCCTCACTGCTCTTTTAACATTTTTCATTTTCCCGCCCACCATCACACCAGTGACGCGAAAGCTCTTGTTGACCGTTCTTCTGGCTACCGTCGTTTTTGGCTTATTACAGTACGTTATTTGGCCCAATTTTACTTACTTCAGTACCTTGGATTGGGATCCGCACCTCAATCGTATCGTCGGCACCTTTTTTGATCCAACTTTTACCGCCTTGGTTTTCTTACTCTTGTTAATTACACTCTATTTCCAAAAAAATTATCTCTTACTAATCCCCACCTACCTCGCTTTGGCCCTAACTTATAGCCGCGCCTCTTGGCTTTCTCTAGCTGTGGCTGCAGCTTTCACTAGCTTCAATATCAAGAAAAAATCCCTCTTTATTGGCACCTTAATCCTCTTAGGAATTACTATAACCCTCCTTCCCAAACCCTACGGAGAGGGGACCAGGCTCGGTCGCACTTCTACTATCCTGGCCAAAGTCGAAAATTACCGGATTGCCCTAGAAACTATCAAAACTGCCCCGATTTTCGGTTATGGTTACAACCGTCTCAGCCTAATCCGTACCGATCAGCCCACCTATTCCCACTCTATCTCCGGATTCGATAACTCCCTGCTTACCATTTGGGCTACTACCGGAATCATCGGCTTGTTTTTCTTCATTTCCGCCTGGATCCTTCATCTGAAAACACACTCCTGGCAATATCGTGTTTTCTTTTGGGCTGTCCTGGTCCACTCGTTCTTCGCTAACTCCCTTCTTTATGCGCCGATTCTCTTCCTCTTAGCTGTCTTTTAGAAATCGTAGGTCACGCTGACCGTCTTTTTAGTCTGATTCCCGGCATTATCCGTGGCAATTATTTCGAAATCATTCTTCCCCTGGTTTAATTGTACTTTCAACTTAAAACTACCATCATTCTCCACCATGGCTACCCGGCCATTAACCGTCACGCTAACCCCGGGATCACTTTTGCCAGTTATATCGTAATCGGCTGTATCAACGGTCACGGAATCTTGGTTGGGCGCCGTCATTGTTAAACTCGGAGGCTGATCGTTATAGGTAATTACTAGATCTTTCGACACTTCACTGCGAACCCCCTTGGGGCTGACCGCCACCGCTGTAAATTTATTTTCTCCTTTATCAAGGGTCACATTATCAAAATTAAAATCTCCACTATCAGTGACATCAGTTTTGTCTAGAAAGGAATCATTTTTCATTAATTCCACCGAGGTCTTCGCCTCAGCCGTCCCGTTAACGGAAATTGTGGCACTATTGGTGGCATCAAAGGGCACAAATAATCGCGGTGCTAACGGCGGCAGTGTCACATCGGTGACTGTTTGCTGATTCTTGTTTTTCATATCACCCAAAAACACCGCCAGCCTTACTAAAGCCGGAATTCCCAAGACCACCAAAAAGACTAAAAATAATATCGTCACCAACCCCAAAACAATTGTCCGTTTGGTTATTTGTTCGTCGGCTTTTCTTTCCAAGCGACTTTTGCGTACAAACTGAGCCATAAACTTCCTTAATTGTAACATTTCTTCCAAATCTTATAGTGGGTGGCAAACACCCACCTACCTGAGCCAGTGGGGAGAATCGGACTCCCGACCTTGGCTTTACGAAAGCCCTGCTCTACCAACTGAGCTACACTGGCAACTGCTTGCCTTATGGAATATGGAGCGGCTAGAGGGAATTGAACCCTCGACCTATCCTTGGGAAGGATATGTTTTACCGCTAAACTATAGCCGCGCGCCTTATTCTATCATCTGGGTATAGTCAGCTTCCAGCCAGAGAAAATTAAATTCGGATTGCTGATTAATTTTTTGTTGGCC
The DNA here is from genome assembly GCA_023380755.1 of Patescibacteria group bacterium. Lineage (GTDB taxonomy): Bacteria > Patescibacteriota > Microgenomatia > UBA12405 > UBA12405 > JAMCSD01. The sequence continues at coordinate 23,019 of JAMCSD010000002.1, read as the reverse complement.
TCATAAATCCGCGGCCAGGCGAAACTGTCACCATAAGCCCTCAGAGCGATTCGGGACAAATGATCACCTTTGACTACGGTGTATTCGTTTCCTTCAATCGGGTTCGGAACCGCTTTGTGGGTAATCACCGGCTGCTTTTCTTCCGCTGGTAAAGTCAACTTTTGCCCCACTGCAAGCTGTCCTGGTTGCCGGAGCTTGTTTAACTTTTGAATTTCTACCCAGCGATATCCGGAGCCCAACTCGGCTGTCGCGATTTTCCAGAGGCTATCGCCCTTTTTGACCTCATATGTTTTTGACTCGCCGCCCGGAACGGCTTCCTTTTCCGGTTTCACCGTCGGGTTCGGACTTACCACTGCTTTGGTGGGTTCCGGAGCTTTTGTCACTTCCACTTTCTTTGTTGGTACTACAGCCTTCGTCGGTATTACCGCCCGGGTAGGCTTGGCAGATACCTTAGCTGCAGCCACCGCCCCGCTGGTCACCTTTACCGGACTCGGTGTCACTTGTTGCTGAGAGCTGGTATCACTTACCCCGGGAACATCGACTGTCCCGCTTCTCTTTTTTTGAAAGAAATTAACTACCAATAAAAACACCACTAACACAATTGCCAATCCCAAAAACATGCTAATTAATTCTTCACTCGTCCGAAAAATCCTTGATTGGTTTTTTTGTTCATCCATTACTGTAATTTAATGGATGATTAACCTATAGTCAATTAAATTTTAGCTTCTTCTTGCTTTAATCTCCGCTAGATTACCGTTTCCTATAAATTTACTTAATTCACTAATAACATTGTTTAGTGTTTCCTCTTTAAGATAATATCTTCTCCATTTACCGGCGACTTGTGAATCAACTAATCTCGCCTTTTTTAGTACAGCGAGATGACTGGAGAGAGTTGGCTGGCTAATCGATTTTATTTCTTTTAATAATTCACTGACTGTCATTTTTCCCTGATTTTTCAATAAGGTCAAAATAATCCGTCGGTTGCGGTCAGCTAAAGCTTTAAATATTTCATCCATAATGACATTATATCGATATATCTAAATACGTCAATGATATATTTAAGACTTGTATTTTATTTTTTTTTCTTTAAAATTCCTCCAATATGATCAACTATGACGCTAAACAGGAAAAAACTTTAGTTATCGTTAAGCCCGATGGTGTCCAACGCAGCTTAATCGGCGAAGTCATTAAACGATACGAACAAACCGGCCTCAAACTGGTGGCACTAAAAATGTTAATACCTTCACTTGATTTAGCTCTCCAACATTATTCCATCGATCCGGGTTGGGCTAAACGCCTTGGCGATAAAACTTTTGAAACCATGAAAGCCCGCGGCGAAAAAATACCCAACATGACCCCCGAAGAATATGCCGAAACCATCAGAACTACCTTAAAGACCTATCTTAGTTCTGGTCCTGTCGTGGTGATGATTTGGCAAGGAATGAATGCTATTGGTATTGTCCGCAAAATTACTGGTGCCACGGAACCTTTATCTTCCACCCCAGGCACTATTCGTGGCGACTACACCATCGACTCTTACAGTGCCGGTAATACTGATAATCGCGCTGTCCGTAATATTATCCACTCCTCAGGTTCTCAGGATGAGGCCGAAAAAGAAATTAAACTGTGGTTTAAGCCCGAAGAAATCCTCAACTACCGGCTCGTTGCCGAAGCGATTATCTATGATGCCAATCTTGATGGCATTCTAGAATAAGGTCATCGGGTCTATCCACTGGCTGAGTAAACTTTTATCCTGGACATAACCTAATAAGTTTAGATGATTGCCCTTAATAATTCCCAAGTGTAGGTGTTTTCGTTCGCCATCAGTTTCCACCGAATAAGCCTTGCCCAAAACAGCTATTTGCTGGCCTCTTTTTACTTCCTGGCCAACGTTAACTGACGAAACTACATGGCCGTATAAGCCTAAAAATTCCGGATGCTGAATTACTATCACTCCGCCATAACCGCTGACCCACTTCGAATAAATTACCTTCCCTTCCGCTATGGCCATCACCGGCACGGTCCCCGTCACATCCCCGTACTCCGCATCCACTCCGGTGTGATACCCCATAAAGCGTTCTGGTTGTACCGGGGAATGCTGCGGGGTAACATAAGTGCCAAATAATTTTTTGGTTGCCCGTTGCTTAAAACCGGCTACCGGCTCAACATACCCCGTTGCGGCTGGCGATGGGGTCGTTGTTTCGATCACTGCCCCATCTTTATTATTACTGGTAATAACTCTTTTGGGTGCTCGGGTAAAACTCCAAAAAATTATCAATAAGGCACTAATGACTAGAATCCATTTCATGCTGCCGCCTCCTTTCCCGCTGTTGCCGCTTTTGGTACACCTTCAGCCTTAACTGGATAAATTCTCCTTGGCTCGCAATTCCTAAATAATCGCCCCGCAGTTGCTCTCCAATCGGATCTAGGGTAACCCGTTTCTTCTCCCCGCCGGGGCGCACTTCCAAGGCTTCTAAAAGATATAATCCGCGATACATTGACGTTTCTGGTTGTTTCCGGCTGCCTATCGCCACATATGTTTTCCCCTCAATTCTCATCTTTACTCCCAATTGATAAGGGAAATTGAATATGTACGAATCCTTTAATAATTCCGTCATCAAATAATCTTATATCATTCTTCTAGTAGATTCAATTTTCCTATTCTTTCTGATACCACCCGAACACTTAAACTTTTGTCCAGTGTGCCACCCCCACCGCCGTCAATTCTTCCCCAGTCAGAAACTGTTTTTATTAATACACCAAATAAGCCTAACCATAGCCAATATCATTGATTTATTTTGTATAAAAGACTAACATTAAGAAATCATTATTCTTTAGTGGAGGGGAATGCCTATGGACCTAAACAATTTAAATCCAGTTGAAATCCAAAAATATTTGAAAGGTATTAATTATCCGATTAACAAGACAGACCTGATCAAAGCCGCCCAAAGCAGTGGGGCCGAGCCAGAAATCATTGACGTCCTCCAAAAAATGCCCGGTGATCATTTTGGCGGTCCTAACGAAGTTACCCAAGCCCTTAGTCAGGTTTTGTAATCCATAGTCAAGGTCAGTCTCTTCTGCTACAATCAAGTGTGATATTACCTGTGTTGGTGACTTTTTTAACATTTGTCTCCACCTTTTGTGGCGGTCTTGTCGGTATCCGTTACCGCGACAAGCTCAATTTAGTCCTCGGTTTTACTGCTGGAGTTCTCCTCGCCGTAGTTGTCTTTGACATCTTCCCCGAAATCTTTAGTCTTCTTACCCAAACCCAAGCTTCTTCCCAACTCCCCATGATTGCCCTTGTCTTGGGCTTCCTGGTCTTTCATATCTTAGAAAAAAGTTTGCTTATCCATCATAGCCACGAAGGGGAATATGCCCACCATCATCACCCGACCGTCGGGGTTATTTCGGCTCTCGCACTCTCAGGCCATTCTTTTATGGACGGGTTGGGCATTGGCCTCGGTTTCCAGGTTTCCCCCACCATTGGTTTGTTGGTTGCTGTCGCCGTGATTGCCCACGATTTTTCTGATGGCCTCAACACCGTCTCCCTAATGCTGGTCAACAAAAATACTCTCCGCCGCTCGCTCAGCTTGCTGCTGGTCGATTCCCTCGCCCCCATTTTAGGCGTCATCACCAGCCTCTTCTTGCGACTGCCGCCACTTTGGCTACTCATCTATCTTGGTTTCTTTGCCGGGTTTCTGCTCTATATTGGCGTCGCCGACATTCTTCCCGAAGCCCACTCTGACCGCTCTTCCTACACTACTATCTCTTTAACCATCTTGGGGATTATTCTTATATACGGCGTCACCCAGCTTTTACCTTAACTTCTTTAGCGGGTCCAATGGGATTCGAACCCACGATCTTCCGCGTGACAGGCGGATGTGCTAGACCGCTGCACCATGGACCCAGTTCGGTCTTAAAATCATCGTTACTATACCAAATGCACCCATAAACCACAATAACCAGGCATTTTCTTGCTAAATTCTCACCCTTCTCTCTACTCTTATCATACTACATCATTCTAGTCTAAAATAATTCATTCTGAATCACGAATTTATAGTCAAACGCGCCATATTTACCCTATGTCATGGCTATATGTAAATTATCATGTCAATTAGCACTCGATAGTTACGACTGCTAATTTTACTCCCATTATGTATAATTAAGTATGATCAAAGCTAACGGCCAATATACCAACCAAGATATTGCCGATTTATTAGAAGAGGTCGCCATTGCTTACGATATTAAGAAGAAAAACCGTTTCCGGATCGTCTCCTACGAAAACGCTGCCGATGCCATTGCCACCTACCCCCAGCCCATCCAGGCTGTCTGGTCCCAAGACCGTAAAGCCTTGGACAACATCCCCGGAGTCGGAGAAGCGATTATGGGCAAATTGGACTACCTTTTCACCGAAAATAAGCTCCATCCCCATTGGCTTCAGGCCTTTAAGAATATTCACCCGGCCGTTTTTACTTTCACCAAAGTTCCCGGCATTGGCCCCAAAACCGCTTTTAAACTAACTAAATATCTTAAGTTTCCCCAAGACGACCCGGTTAAAGCCTTGGACAAACTCGTCTGGTATGCCCGGCACGGCATGCTGCGCAATATTCCCAAACTCGGCGAAAAATCGGAAACTGATATTTTGGAAAACACTCTCCAATTCTTGGGCCGTAAAGAAAAAATGCCCCTCGGCCTTGCCCAAGCCACTGCCAAAGAAATTATCGACTACCTTCACCAGCAATTCCCAAACCTGGAAATCGTTCCTCTGGGCAGTTTACGCCGAGGCTCACCACTAGTCGGGGATATTGATCTGGCTGCCCAAAGCGACCAAGCCGGCCCGATTCTGGACTATTTTGTTGAATACCCGGCCAAATACCAAACGATTGCCAAAGGGCCCAAAAAAGCCTCTATCCGCATCCGCAATGACATCCGGATTGACCTGATGGTCCAGCCCAAAACCAGCTGGGGCTCACTCCTGCAGCACTTCACCGGCTCCAAGCAGCACAATATTAAATTGCGCAATTATGCTCAATCTCTAGGCCTAAGCCTTTCCGAATACGGCATTAAAGAAAAGAAAAATAGCAACCTGCATACCTTTGACAATGAAACCGACTTTTACCGCTATTTACATCTTAAATATATCCCTCCCGAAGACCGTCTGGGTGAAGGTGAAATTGACAAAGCCAAAATTGAGCTATAACAAGATAACCGACCTAAAATAAGTTTTATTATATATAAAGCGTTACAACGATCTTTTTTCTTAAAAAGTCGTTATAATTAATTGTTAACAAATTAAGGTACTTTATGATTTATTTACTGATTATTTTAGCTGTTATTGTCATCTACGCTCTGACTTTTTATAACCGCCTTAAAACTCTTCAGGTGCAAATCCGGGCCTCAATCCAGGAAATCGGTAACCAACTCAAGCGTCAGGCTGATCTGATCCCGAATTTGGTTGAATCTGCCAAGGGTTACCTGAAGCATGAAAAAGATATCTTCAAAATGTTGACCGCTGCCCGGACCAGTGTCTTGAGCGCCGTGGAATCTGGTAGCTCGGCCAAAATCGATGAAGCCCAAAACTTAATTAACAAAGCCCTGCAATCATTCCGTGCCGTTCTCGAAAGCAACCCCCAGCTCCAAGCTGCCACCGTGGTAACTGATCTCATGAATGAGTTGCGAGATACGGCTGACAAATTAATGTATTCCCGTCGGACCATGATCGATCTTACTGCTGACTATAACACCGCTATTGCTACTATTCCCGGTGTTTGGCTGGCTTCTCTTTTTGGCTTCCAGCCGGAAAAGGGGCTGGACACTCCCACCACCGGTCCTCACTTGGAAGTTTCCGAAAGCGAAACCGTCAGCCCCAAGGTCAAGCTGGACTAAATTAAGTTTCTTTTCAGCTTAATTTAATAAAATCACTTATGCTTAATGTCTACGAGCAGGTCTCGCGCAATAAATTCAAGTCCACGCTGATCATTATTCTCTTTATTATCTTTATCTCAGTAGCCGCTTACGCCATCGCCTACGCCTTTAATTTAGGTGACGGCTTCTTACTTCTAGCGGTGGCTTTTTCTCTTTTCTCCTCTTTTGCCTCTTATTTTTGGGGTGACAAAATGGTCTTGGCCCTCAATCATGCCCAGCCGGCCACCCGCGAGGATTTCTTTGATTTTTATACCGTCACCGAAAACTTGGCCATGGCCGACCAACTCCCTCTGCCCAAGCTTTATGTCATCGACACTCCGGCCATGAACGCCTTTGCTACCGGTCGGGACCCCCAACACGCCGTGGTCGTTGCCACCACCGGGCTCCTTGGCAAACTCAATCGTACTGAACTGGAAGGGGTTATCGGCCACGAACTTTCCCATGTCAAAAATTACGATATCCGTTTGATGATGATCGTCAGCCTATTGATCGGCACTTTATCTATCCTCACTAACCTCGCTTTCCGGGCCCAATGGTTTGGTGGCAACCGCCGCAACCGCGAAGAGGGGAGTGGTGGTGGCATTTTAATTTTGCTGGGCTTAATCCTAGCCATTTTTGCCCCGATCATCGCCCAGCTGATCCAATTGGCCATCTCCCGCCAGCGTGAATACCTGGCTGATGCTTCCGGTGTCAAATTAACTCGCCAACCTCAAGGCCTAATTAATGCTCTAATCAAGATCAGTGATGACCCCAATATTATGGCCCAAGCTTCGACCGCCACTGCCAGTCTTTACATTAGTAATCCTTTTCATGGCCAAAAACTAGCCAATCTTTTTAGTACCCATCCACCCATTGAAGACCGGATCCGTGCCCTCCAGGCCATGCTCTAAATTACCCAGTAATACTCCCATCATTATGGTATTAGATTTATGTTAAAATACTTTATGGCCAGATTAGAACGGCTAAATACTGGCAAAGTCAGAATCGACGAGAATACCGAGATTAGGCTGAAACGCAATTTAATCGGCGATGGTTGGCACGGCAAAAAGTTTTTAATACGGCACCTACAGTCCTTAGATATTCCCGCCTTCGTGGGTGATGCCACCCCCGACGAAGTCGCTGAGGCTCTAGCTCAACTTCGCGCCAACGGCACTCACCGTCGGAATCTGGAATAAGCAGATTTTCCGCAGGCTTCACGTTTGATCTAGATAAGTTAACTTTTAACTTTTATCTTTTGCCCCTAAACTATTCACATGTCCGACTTCGTCCACTTGCACTTGCATACCGAATATTCCCTGCTCGACGGCTTAACCAAAATCAAAAAACTAGTTCCTTATATTAAGGAGCTGGGTATGGATGCCTGTGCCATCACCGATCACGGCAACATGTATGGTGCCGTGGAATTTTATAAAGCTTGTAAAAAATCCGAGGTTAAACCCATCATCGGAGCGGAAATGTACTACTCTCCCACTACCCGCCACGACAAGTCCCCCCTAGGCCGGCGCACCAACCACTTAATTTTGCTGAGCAAGGATCTCGTCGGTTACAAAAATCTGATGAAATTAGTTAGTCTTGGTTTTTTGGAGGGCTATTATTACAAACCGCGGATTGACTGGGAGCTGCTCGAAAAATATCACCAAGGGTTAATCTGCACCAGTGCCTGCCTGGAGGGTGTCATCGCTTCTGAAATTGTTGATGGTAATTATGAAGCTGCCAAACAAGATGCTGCCCGTTTCCAACAACTCTTTGGTGAAGACTATTATCTCGAAATCCAGTCCCATCCCGGTCTTGATAAACAAGCCATCGCCAACCAAGGAGTTATCAAAATCAGCCGGGAATTGGGTATTCCCTTAGTAGCCGCCAACGACGCCCATTATCTTAAAAAAGGCGATGCCTTCGGCCAGGACGTTTTGCTTATGATCAACACCCAAACCACCGTTAACACCCCCAATCGCTTGACCATGGCCGATACTCCCGATTTTTATATTAAGTCACCCGAAGAAATGAAACAGGCCTTCTTGGAAACTCCCGACGCCATCGAGAATACCGTCAAAATTGCCAACAAGTGCAACCTCGAGCTGGAAATAGGCCAATGGTATTTTCCCAAATTCCCTTTGCCGGACGACCTCTCGGCTGAGCAGTATCTTACCAAAATGGCTAACGAAATGGCCCAAGAATACTACGGCACGGTTAATCCCGAAACCCAAGCCCGCCTGGATTACGAGCTTGACGTCATCTGCTCCAAAGGGTATGCCGCTTACTTCTTGATTATGCGTGATTTTATCCAGTGGGCCGAGGAAAATCATTGTCCGACTAACACCAGGGGATCGGCTGGCGGTTCTTTGGTTTCCTTTGTTCTAGGCATTACCTCCGTTGACCCGTTAATCTACCAATTACCCTTCGAACGTTTCTTGAACAAAGACCGGCCCTCTCCGCCGGATATTGATTTGGATATTGCCGACAACAAACGTCAGGAGATGCTTTATCATATCGCCGCCCAGTACGGCAAAGACGCTGTGGCTCAAATCTGCACCTTCGGCCGGATGATGGCCCGGGGAGCGGTCAAAGATACCGCTCGGGTCTTAGGTTATGAATACGCTGTCGGGGACAAAATCAGCAAACTTATCCCCATGGGTGCCCAAGGTTTCCCCATGACCATCGATAAGGCCCTTGCAACTACTCCCGATCTAAAAGCCCTTTACGATTCTGACGCTGACGCTAAAAAAATTATTGATACTGCCAAGAGTATCGAGGGCTGCGCCCGCCACATTAGTGTTCACGCCTGCGCCGTGGTTATTTCTCCTTCTACCATCAACGATTTCTCACCAACCCAAATTGAAACCGGCGGCGACAAAATAATTACCCAGTACGAGATGCATGCCTGTGAGGATGTCGGCCTAATCAAATTCGATATACTGGGGATTGATAATCTGTCTTTTTTGGCTCAAGCTGTGGCTAATGTCCAAACCACCCGCAACATTGACATCAATGTCCGCCGCCTGCCCATCAACGACAAAAAAACTTTTGAAATGCTCTCTAAAGGGCACACCATGGGTGTTTTCCAACTATCGGGTGAAGGCATGACCAAATGGCTGGTGGAGCTCAAACCAAACCGGATTGAGGATCTCATGGCCATGGTCGCTTTGTACCGCCCGGGGCCGATGGCTATTATTCCCGATTATATTGCCCGCAAACGCGATCCCGGTAAAGTCACTTATTTCGATCCCAAAATGGAGAAATACCTTAAGAGTTCCTACGGTCTATTGGTTTATCAGGACGACTGCTTATATACCGCCATCGAACTGGCCGGTTATAACTGGACTGAAGTCGATAAGTTCCGTAAGGCTATTGGTAAGAAAATTCCCGAGGAAATGGCCGCCCAAAAAGAAAAGTTCATTCAGGGTTGCGTGAACCAGGGTTATACCCAGGCCAAGGCTGACGAAATCTTTAAATTCATTGAACCCTTTACTTCCTATGGTTTCAACAAAGCTCATGCTGCTTCTTACGGCATGCTCGCCTACCGCACCGCTTACATGAAAGCCAATTACCCCGTGGAATACATGTGCGCCCTGTTATCCAACAAAGCCGATGATACCGATACCGTCGCTGCCGGTATTGAAGAATGCCGTAACATGGGAATTATTGTTAATGCCCCGAACATCAATAAATCTAACCGCGATTTTTCTTTCGAAGAAAACAAACACTCCCTCGAAGGCCTGGCCATCAACATTGGCCTCGGGGCAATTAAAAACGTGGGCGACGTCGCCATCGATATCATTATCGCCGAAAGAGAAAAGAACGGCCCCTTTGGCAGTTTCACTGATTTTTGTTTGCGGGTAAACAGCCAAAAGGTTAACCGCAAAACCCTCGAAAGCTTAATTAAAGTCGGCGCTTTTGACCAATTTGGCAACCGCAAAGCCCTGCTCGCCGCCATTGAGGAAATCCGCAACCACTCCGACAAGGTCAGTGCCCACGTCGCCGCCGGCCAGTTTGGACTGTTTGACGTTATGGATAAAAAGGAAGACCACGCCAAATCCAAACCGGTGACCCATCCGGATAAACTCCCCGATGTACCCGACTTCACTGAAGCCGAAAAATTGAGTCTGGAAAAGGAACTTTTAGGGATCTACGTTTCCGAAAACCCCATTGCTAAAATGGTTGCTCCCTTCCGGGGATTAATCGTCCCCAAAATCGACGAAATTATTACCCGCCCCAATAATGCTGCCGTCAAAACTGTTGGCGTTATTACCCGCCTGAGATCGGTAGTTACCAAAAAGAACAACTCTAAAATGGCCTTTGGGACGCTCGAAGATACCAGCGGCAAAATTGAAATTGTCATTTTTCCCAAGCTTTACGAACAGGTTGGCGCTACTCTTAACCTTAACCAAGCCTATTACATTGAAGGCAAGATCAACCAAAGGGACAACGAGATTGCCGTGGTGATCGACTCCATCTCCAACCATCCCCCGGCCGATACTTCCAAAAAATATGATTTTGTCATCGAAATTCCCAAGGGCACTAGCCAAGTTCAGCTTTTAAACCTCAACCGCCTCCTCAAAAATAACCCTAACGGCCACAAGGGCCTCATTATCCTGCCTAATGGGAAAGAAGTTCCCTTAAGCTATGGAGTCCGCTATAACCATGAGCTCCAACAACAAATTAACCGGATTTTACAGGGCTAACTAAACCTACCAGCCGCTGATTTAGTTCCCTTTCTACCGCCCCGCCATCCACCGAGCCGCCGCTGGCTTCCACGTTTAGCTCCGGCATAGGCCGCATACTTTCCAAACCTACCCCCATTCCGGTGCTATGGTGCAGTTTAGCCACCATCATCACTCCATCCAAAATCTCCCGTCCCCACTCCTTGTTGCCCGCCACTTCTTCTGGGGTTAATAATCTTTCTGACATACCGACTCCTTTGAACCTAAATTAATAAAAAATCCGCCCTTGGGCGGATCGGTAATCGTTTTTGCTCTCTAGCATACGATATTGCTACTTTTAGTATACCACCAGCTAAATATTGCCAAGCCGACGGTTTTAATATAAAATACCAAAGTTTCTGTTTAAGAAATACCTATGTCTCTTAAAATCACACACAGCAACTCAGACTTTTTTGTCGGTGACAGTATCCGGGTAAACTATCGGATCAAAGAAAAAGACAAAGAAAGAATTCAAGCTTTTGATGGCATCCTCATTGCTATAAAAAACGGGAATTTTATCGTCCAAAAGAATGCTACAGATGGAGTCCGGGTGGAACGTATCTTTCCGATCTTTTCTCCCTGGATCGAAAGTATTAAGAAGCTAAGATCACCCAAAACCAAAGTCCGCCGCGCCAAGCTTTATTATCTTCGTGACGCGAAAGCCAAAACGCTCTAAGCGCTTTGGGTCCTTAGCTCAGTTGGTTTGATCCGCCAACTGGCGGACTTTTAAGCAGTCGGGTCCTTAGCTCAGTTGGTTAGAGCATCTGCCTTTTAAGCAGGTGGTCGTGGGTTCGAATCCCACAGGACCCACATCTGGTAAGATAGTTCATGCATCTCTACGGCTTCTTTATTGGTCTCGGGCTGATCATCCTTGTTTCCCACCTGCCAATTAAATCAAACAGATTTGTCTTTGGATTGCTCCTTTCCGCACTGGTTGGCGCCCGGGCTTACCATGTTCTCGATTACTGGCGGTTTTATTCCGTTCACCCCATGGAAATTCTTTTTACCTGGAAAGGGGGGCTAGGAATCTATGGCGCCCTCCTCGGGGGTCTGACGTTTATCCTACTGTACTCCTTTATCAAACATCGATCATCCCTCCGGCTGCTTAATTCCATTGCCCCGGATTTACCCTTAGTCCAAGCCATCGGCCGCTGGGGTAATTACTTTAATCATGAAGTTTACGGGCCCGCCGGCCAGCCGGTGTGGCTTTATGAATCTCTTGGCTGCCTTGGTATTTTTCTTCTTCTGAAAATCTTTCCCCAAAACCCCTTACCTAAGTATCTTCTTAGCTACGGCTTACTGCGCTTCTTTCTTGAATTTTGGCGGACAGATACTTGGACTATCCATTCCATCAAAATCGCTCAACTCATCTCGCTTGTGTTTATAATAGGTGGGATCACCCTGCTCTTATGGCCAAAACTAACTCGCCGCAAAACACCATCCACCTGATTCTTTGGATTCTTCACCTGGTTTATCGAATAATCCCGGTCATTGTTGTTTGTTCCCTTATCTTTCAGGCTCTGGCAGCTGTGGCTCCTTTTGCGACCAATTATTATTATGCTCAAATTATCGACAGCCTTATCAGATCCTCTCAGGTTCGTCAAAACCTCTGGGTCAGTCCTTTTATTGCTTTCCTTTTAGTCCGGACCGGAATCACTTTAATTACTCACGTTAATCGTACATTGCAGCGGGTCAGCGACTACCACATCGATATCAAGCTTCGGCAACTCTATGTCAAAAAAATTTCCGAACTTGATTATCAACACTTCGACGATAAACAAACTAGCAATCTCATTGCCAAAGTCAACGATGAATATCTTTGGCGTACCCGCCAGGCGTTATCCGATATCCTCCAACTCTTCAGCTCTCTTTTTAGCTTCGGCGCCACCATCGTCATTATCTTCGATCGTTATTGGTACCTGGGCGTCCTCCTTTTAGTGACCCAAATTCCCGGCTTTCTTTTAGACAAAAAATGGTCCCACCTGGGATGGCTAATCCACCATCACAACATCGAAAAAATGCGTATCGGCAACGAAATCCATCGCCAGCTCATCGACAAGCGTTTCCTTTCAGAGCTCAAGATCAACCAGTCCGTCGACTTTCTATTCACCAAATTCAAAAATATTTATGATTCCATCCTCAGTGAGCGTCTTGTCCTGCGTCAGAATAAGCAGCCTTATGATTTTTTGGCCATCGCCACCGACAACCTGGTGCTTTTTGCCTGCTTATTCGTCATTATCCACGATATCTTAGCCGGCCGCATCACTGTCGGCTTATTTACTTTCTATTTCAGTGCCATGCGCTCGACCGGCGACTATTTCTCCGCCTTTTTTAACAGCTTTGTCAGTTTGACTGAGCAAAGTATGTATCTTGAAGATTTAAAAAAGGTTTTTAACCTCAAAAACTTTATTACCAATGGTCAAAAACATTTACAGATTAGCGGACCTCCGCAAATTGAATTTAAGAACGTTAGCTTCCACTATCCGGAATCAACCCGGTTTGTTTTCAAAAATCTTAATTTAACCATTAACGCTGGTGAAGAAATTGCCTTAGTTGGCGAAAACGGTGCCGGAAAAACCACCCTTATTAAGCTCTTATGTCGTTTTTACGACCCCACCGAAGGCCAAATACTGATCAATGGCCATGACCTTCGGACCTTCGACCGTGAATCTTGGTATCAATATTTGTCCATTCTTTTCCAAGAGTTCACTACCTACCCCAACCTCACTCTCAAAGAGAACATCGCCATTGGCCATCACACCAAAGAATCCACTTCCCAAATTAAAGAAGCCCTCAAACTCTCTGAAGCAGCCGATTTTGCCAGCCACTACGAAAAGGGGCTGGAGTCCTTTATGGGCCAAAAATTTGGTGGTGAAGAACCATCCTGGGGTCAATGGCAAAAAATCGCCATTGCTCGGGTTTTTTATCGCGATACCCCTATCATGATCTTGGATGAGCCTACCGCTTCTATTGATGCTATCTCCGAAGCTAAAATCTTTAGCCGGCTTTACCTACAAAGCCGTCACAAAACCCTGATAATTGTTTCTCACCGCTTCTCCACTGTCCGCAATGCCCAACGGATTATTGTCCTTTCCAAAGGTCAAATTACCGAAGAGGGGAGTCACAAAGACCTCGTCAACCTTCGGGGCCTTTATGCCCATTCTTATCAACTCCAGGCCAGCGGATATCAAGAAAATTAGTTTCCGACAGTTGGTTATAATCCTAAAATATTCAACGAAAAAAATAATCCGGAAGTTTCTTTTTTTTTAAAAAAGACGGCCAACCTATGATTTTACCAGCCAATTCACCACTCAATCGGTGTTTCTCCGTTAAAAATCAGGTAGGCATTGGCCTGCGAAAACGGTTTCGATCCAAAAAAACCATTATGGGCCGATAATGGCGATGGATGCACCGAGCGGATGACACAATGTTTGGTTTCATCGATTACGGCGCCTTTTTTTTGGGCATAGCTGCCCCACAAAATAAACACCAAATGCTCTCTCTGGTCTGACAAAACTTTTATCACCGCGTCCGTAAACCGCTCCCACCCCTTGTTTTGATGCGACCCGGCCTGGTGCGCCCGCACCGTCAAAGTTGCGTTTAATAGCAGTACTCCTTGCCGCGCCCAGGATTCCAAATCACCCACCCGGTCCTTCTTTGTCCCAAGATCACTCTCAATTTCTTTATAGATATTAACCAGTGATGGGGGCAAATCCACACCCTTATTAACCGCGAATGCCAAACCGTTAGCCTGATACTCACCATGATAGGGGTCTTGACCCAAAATCACCACTTTGACTTTATCAAAGGGAGTTAACTCAAAGGCCCGGAAAATAAACTGGGGTGGGGGATACACCGTTGTTTTTTGGTATTCTGCTTTCACAAAATCAGTCAGCGTTTTAAAATACGCCTCATCAAATTCCCGGCTCAAAGCTTTTTTCCATGAGGCTTCAATTTTTACTTCCACACCCTATTGTACCAATGTGACTCCGGAGGGAGTCGAACCCTCGATTGCCTGGATGAAAGCCAGGAGTCCTAGGCCACTAGACGACGGAGCCGTTTAAAACTCTAGTATTATCTCATGAGTATCGCTCATTTTAAAGAATTTTGTTAACCGCAAAAGTGGTACTATAAATCTAGTGGAATTGCTTCCGTGCCATCATCGCTGCCGTCTTTTAGACCAAAACTTCAACCCTTTTACCTGTAAAGGCATCGAAACGAACACCATCATCCGGCTCCGCTTAGAATCTATTGGCGAAGTTCAGGTCCATCAACCGGTTTCTCCCCGATATATCCAGGAACTACCCCCCTTTTGTCCTCTAGTTACTCCCCAAACTCAAGGTAAAATAAACCGTGATCCAAATTTTCCACGGTGACCACACCGCCACGAGCCGCCAAAACTTTAACCAGGCAATCGACACCTCCCAAGCCGCCAATATTTTGCGCCTCGATGCCAAAGAAACCACCCTCGATAAGGTTAATTTATTCCTAAACAGCACCTCCCTTTTTCCGGGGGACAGGCTCCTGGCGATCTCCAATTTTTTCTCTGTTCCCAAAGCTCTTCTCGATAAAATCACCCCGATCCTCACCTCCAGTCCCGATACCGTTATCCTCTGGCATGACAAAAAGCTTTCCGCCGCCCAAACCAAACTCTTTTCCCAAGCCAAAATTGTCGAGTCTCCCTTACCCAAAACCCTCTTTGTCTGCCTGAATACCATTAAACCCGGCAATCTTAAAATCCTAATCCCACTCCTGCGGCAAACCCTAAAATCCGAGCCTTACGATCTGTTCTTATACCTTCTCAAAGGCAACCTGCGAAAACAGCTTCAGGGCTATTCTAAGTTTGACCCCCTCACCCTCAAGCGGGCTTACCTTTCTTTGGTGGAACTGGATTACCAAACCAAAACCGGCACCCTAGCCATCGCCAAAGAAATCGCATTGGAACGGATTCTAGTCCAATTGGTTAAATGAGCCTATCTTTTGATATATAAAATATCACTTTGATCTAGCATTTTTTAATTAAAAATTGATCATTATACCCTATAGATAGGAAGTATATTAATTTTATTTATTATTAGCAGTCTTACTATCTGAGTGCTAATTTCGCCTTTACTCTGCTTATCCTCTTTTTTTTCAACCTGCTATTATTAAGAAGATGTCCACTTTCGTTGATAAGCCTTGGGGCCAAGAAATTATCTTTACTACCCCCGATTTACCCTATACTTCCAAACTCATCTTCATCAAAGCCGGACGCCGTCTTTCCCTTCAATACCACGAATTAAAGACCGAAACTCTGACCTTGGTTAATGGCTCCGCCCGCATTCTTACCGGCACCGACAAAGACCATCTCACCATTTCCCTTATGGAACCCAATCTGGGGTATACCATTCCTCCTCAAGAACTCCACCGTGTCGAAGCGATTACCGATGCCACCATCATTGAAGCTTCCACGCCGGAAAAGGGGACTACTGTCCGCGTGGAAGATGATTACCATCGTCCCAATGAGACCAAATAAGCTTATGTATTGACATTTACCATTAGAAATTAGAAATTTATATATGCCTGCCCAAAACATCCTGTGGTTTTCCCAAGTCAACCATTCTGATATTGGCGAAGCCGGCGGTAAGGGCGCCAACTTAGGGGAAATGTATAATTTGGGGATTCCGGTTCCCAATGGTTTTGTGGTCACCGCTTCGGCTTATTTCCGTTTCCTTGATGAAAACAAACTCAACGAAAAGATTAAAGAGGTTCTCAAAGCCACCGACGTTGACGATCCCGAGCAGCTCCAAAACGCTTCCTTAAAAATCAAAACCCTAATTAAAAAATCGACCGTCAGCGAGGAGTTGGCTAATGAAATCATGAAAGCTTACAAAAAACTTTCCGATTATGGGGGCTTGCGCAACGTTCCGGTTGCCGTCCGTTCCTCCGCTACGGCCGAAGACTTACCCGATGCCTCTTTTGCCGGCCAGCAGGAAACCTTTTTGGACGTTATCGGTGAATCTAACGTGGTCAATCGCGTCCGTGATTGCTGGGCATCACTGTTCACTCCCCGTTCGATTTTTTACCGCCAAAAAAAACATTACGACCACTTCAAGGTCGGTATTGCGGTTCCGGTCATGAAAATGGTGAAATCCGATGTTTCGGGCATCATGTTCACCATCAACCCAGTTTCCAACAATAAATCCCAAATCGTTATCGAAACCATCTGGGGGCTGGGGGAATATATCGTCCAAGGCAAAATTACCCCCGATCAACACGTCGTCACCAAGCACGAATGGAAGATTGAAACCAAATACTGCACCCCGCAAAAAGTAATGCTCGTCCGCGGTGAACACGAGACTAAAGAAATTGCCGTTCCCAAAAGTAAGCAGGAAGCTTTTAAGCTTACCGACGCCCAAATTATCCGCCTGGCTAAAATCGGCCAAAAACTCCAAGACCATTACCGACACCCCCAGGATATCGAATTTGCCGTGGAAAAAGACAAACTGTTTGTTGTCCAAACCCGGCCGATTACTACTATCCAGTCCAACGAAAAAACTCTCGAAACCCAAAAAACTATTACCGCCGCTCCCGACCTTAAGGGCGAACCGGCCAGCCCCGGCTTAGCCAGCGGCGAAGTGGTCGTCATCAATAATCCCAAAGATGTCGCCCGGGCCAAAAAGGGCCAAATCCTAGTCACCGAAATGACCACCCCCGATTTTGTCCCCGCCATGAAAAAGGTCAGTGGCATTATTACCGACAAAGGTGGCCAAACCTCCCATGCCGCTATCGTCAGCCGGGAGCTCGGTGTTCCCTGCGTGGTCGGCACCAGCACCGCCACCAAAGTCCTCAAAGAGGGGACTACCGTCACTTTAAATGGCGCCACCGGCGAAGTCTGGAAAGGTATCCAACAGTCAAATACCATTCCCAGTGAAATCAAGAATCTCACCGCTGCGGGGTCCACCCTGACGACTGCCACCAAAGTCTACGTCAATTTAGGCGAACCGGATCTCGCCCCTGAAATTGCCAAACGGCATGTCGACGGCATTGGTTTGCTCCGCGCTGAGTTTATGATGGCCAACATTGGCATTCACCCCAAGCATATTATTAGTGAACACAAACAGCATCTTTTTATTAATCAGCTGGCCGGCGACCTGAAAAAATTTTGTGACAGTTTTAATCCCCGCCCCGTTATCTACCGGGCGACTGATTTTAAAACTAATGAATATCGGTACCTTAAGTGGGGCAAATACTACGAACCCGAAGAACCCAATCCCATGCTTGGTTTCCGGGGTGCTGCCCGCTACATTAGTGCCCCCGATGTCTTCTTAATGGAGTTAGAGGCCATCAAAAAGGTCAGGAATGTCATGGGCCTGAAGAACCTTCATCTGATGATCCCTTTTGTCCGCACTCCGAAACAGCTTCTGGAGGTAAAAAAAATTATTGCCACCGCCGGACTGTTGCGCTCCCCCACCTTCAAGCTTTACATGATGACCGAAATTCCCAGCAACGTCATTATGATCGACAAATTCATCGATGTCGGCATCGATGGCATCTCTATTGGCAGTAATGATTTGACAATGTTAACCCTAGGGCTTGACCGGGATAACGCTGAAGTCGCCCCCGACTTTAACGAATTGGACCCGGCTGTTCTCTGGTCACTCCGCCGTCTCATCAAAAAAGCCAAGAAACGGGGGATTACTGCCTCCATCTGCGGCCAAGCTCCCAGCAATCACCCCGACTTAGTGGAAAAATTAGTTAAATGGGGGATTACTTCCATCTCGGTTAGCCCCGATGCTATCGATCGCACCCGGGAGATCGTCCACTGGGCCGAAAAACGCAAAATTCTCCGCCGCAAAAAATCTTAACGCCACAGGACGACCACTTCACCCTTATCAATCGTTTCCTTGAGTTTCTCTTTAATATCCACCGGTTTCCCGCGGATAACTTCCTCAAACTTTTTGGTCATCTCCCGGCAGATAGCAATCGTCACATTCTGTCCATAAAGCGATTCAATGCTCCGGATAAGATCCGCTAGCCGAAAAGGGGATTCGTAGACAATTTGGGTCACATCCAAATCCTTAAATCTGATCAGCCACTCTTCTTGTTTACTATTTTTTTTTGGTAAAAACCCCAAAAACACAAACCGGTCCGTTGGCAGTCCCGACAGGACTAAGGCGTTCATCACTGCCGAAGCGCCCGGCAGTGCTGTAATGGGTAGATTTTCATCATAGCACCGCTTTACCAACCTCCAGCCGGGATCCGAAACCAGGGGAGTTCCGGCATCGGTCACCAATCCCACTTCCTGCCCGTCTTCCAGCCATCGCAGAACTTGGGGTGTTTTTTGGTCTTCCACTTCATCATAAAAAGAAACCAGCTGCGGTTTGTTCTTTATCTGCAGCTTCATTAACATTTTGCCAGTCACCCGGGTATCTTCACAAAGGAGAATCTTCACCTTTTCCAACACCTCAACCGCCCGGAAAGTGATATCTGCCAGATTCCCAATTGGAGTGGCAATGATATAAAGCATTACCTATTGTACCGCACTAGTTAAATTGTCGTATCACCGCTACTACTTTTCCTTTTATTTCCACATCCGTCACATACATCGGCTGCATCGTGGAATTCGCTGGCTGCAACCGGACTCGATTAGCTTCTTTGTAATACCGCTTGAGCGTGGCAAAACCGTTGCGCAAAACGGCCACCACCACATCCCCATTGTTCGCCTCACTTTGTTCCCGAATCACCACATAATCTCCATCCAAAATCCCGTCATCGATCATTGAGTCACCCTTTGCTTGTAGGACGAAAGAACTTTCTCCGGGCCTCACTAACGCCGGATTAACCGCCAATGTGGCCGCTGGGTCAGTGTATGGTTCCAATGGGGCGCCGCAGGCAATGAATCCCATAATCGGTAGTTCCACCATAGCCGGCATGGCTGGAGTAGTCGATTCCCCTAAAACCTCAATTCCCCGTACTGAGCCTCGATACCGGCGGATTAGTCCCTTCTTTTCCAGCACCGCTAAATGCTCATGAACTGTCGCTAAGGACGATAAACCAAAATATTGGGCAATTTCCGTTAATGTTGGCGCATACCCATATTTGGAAATGGTATTGGTGATGTAATCATAAATTTCCTTCTGGCGACGATATAATGTAGTTGGCATGGTTAATTTTATACGCGAACATAACCCGAAGTCAATAGTCGTAGTTTTGATTTTCCTTTTGCTTACCTCTTTTCGTCCCATTCCCGCTTTGGCTCTCGACAACTTTACCACCGACCAAAAAATAAATTATGTTTTCGATGAAAACGGCGCGGCGGATATCACCAACCAAATTACCCTGACGAACAAGTTAGCTTTGGTTTTCGCCAAGGAATACATTTTGACCATCCCCGGTACTATTGGCGGCAATATTGCCGCCACCGACCAGTCCGGCAATATCCTGAAGTCCATCAAACGCCAAAACGGCCAGACCAGCATTATCGTCCAGTTTGCTGATCCCAGCATCGGTAAAGACGCAGTCAACACTTTTCAGATCGGCTACCATCTTGATAACGTCATCGTCACCAAAGGCAAAACCCGCGAGTTGGAACTGCCTCAGGCACCGACGAGCGACAGCACCACCATTGCCCTAAAGATTCCACAAACTTTTGGCCATTTAGCTTACTCCTCCCTCAAGCCAACCAGTATTGTCAACACAGCCTCCGACCAGGAAATTGAGTTTCGGGAGAACAATTCCAACGCCAAAATCCTTCTAGCCTTTGGTGATAACCAGCTTTTCGACTTTCATTTGACCTATTTCCTCACTAACCCCAACAATAAAACCATTACCGAAGAAATCGCTATTCCCCCTTCCGGCAACGGCCAAAAAGTGGTCTACAAAACCATCGATCCGCCGCCACTAAACGTTACTGCCGATGCTGATAACAATTGGCTGGCTGAATACAATCTCACCCCCTTCCAGAAAATTACAGTCAATGTTATCGGCCAGGTCAAAATCACCGGTGATAACGACAAATCATCGCCCCCTTCTACCGAAGTCTATACCCAAGCCACTCATTATTGGCCTACCGGCAACAGCCTTATCGCTCAACTTGCCCCAACGCTAACCACTCCCAAGGCTATCTATGACTACGTTGTCTCCACCCTCAATTACGATTACAACCGCCTCAATAACGCCGGGCGGCGGACTGCCGATCAAAGTTTAGAAAACAAAGATAGTGCTCTGTGCACCGATTTTACCGACCTCTTTGTGACACTCGCCCGAGCCAACCATATTCCTGCCCGGGAAATCGAAGGTTTTGCTTACAGCAACAATACTAAGATTAAGCCGGTCAATGCCAATGCTGACATTCTCCATGCCTGGCCGCAATTTTATGATTCGGCCACTAGTACCTGGAAATCAATCGATCCCACCTGGGAAAAAACCACCAATGGCATTGACTATTTCACCGACTTGGACCTTAACCACTTTGCCTTCGTTATTCATGGAGTCAGTGATATTTATCCGCCGCCGCCCGGCTCCTACCGCAACGACAATGGTGACCGGTCAGTTGACGTCAATTTTGCCACTACTGAAATTATTCCCGACATCCTCCCTCTAAAATTAGAGTCCAACGTACTCTCCAATCCCAACCTGATAGCCCTCACCAACATTGTCATCACTGCTTCACCCGGTAAATGGCAAAAACAAATTCCTCTTTTGCCCCCCAAAGGACACCTCAATCTCACCACCCCCTCAATACCTTTCCCCGAAATCGTCCTGCCTCAATCCAAATCCATTACTTACTCCCTGACTAGCGACCAATCCGGCGTACCTCAGACCATCGAGGTGGTCAACCGGGACCATTACTTCTACTTAACTTCCCTTATTGCCATAGCCATCATTCTGCTCACAGGTCTTGGTATAATTATCACAAAGTCCAAATGATTAAAAAAATATTACGGTACACTCTGTTGTTTTCCTTCAGTTTAATCACCGTAAATTATTACCTTAACAACCTCATCTTTGACCGGAAAGTGGAAACTATAGTTCTGGTGGCTCTGATTTTGGCCATTTTTGAAATTTTTATCAAACCGATTGTTCAATTACTCCTTCTTCCCATTACTATCATCACTCTGGGCACCATCCGGATCATTATCAATACCATCGGATTATATTTGGCTACTTTTCTGCTGACTGATTTCAATGTTCAAACCATCGATACCCCCAGTTTTACTCTCCAGGGCTTCGTTGTCCCTAAATTTCATTTTGAAGGTATAATAGCCTACATAGTTACCTCGTTCGCCATCAACCTTTGCTACAACATTTTTAATATTATTTCCAAAAGGAAAGTTTCCCGATGAAAACCGTACTCGTCCTTTTTCAAATTATTCTAGGCATCGCCGTCGCCGGTCTAATTTTGCTTCAAGCCAGTGGCGATACTGAATCCCGTTCCAACATTCTTTCCACTACCGGTATTCAAAAACGCGGTTGGGAACTAATTATGTATTACATTACCATCGGTTTAATTGTTGTCTTCCTTCTTTCTTCGGTCATCCAGACTATAATATAGTGTGTTTAAGAAACTTTACTTCAAATTCGAACTCCTTCGGGCTTACCTTCGGAAAAATATTGGTTTTCTCTTCTTAGGCCTTATCCTCGGCTCAGCCGCCTCTTACTTCGGTCCTTCAGTCATTAAAATCATTAATGCCCAGCGGCTGCAAACTGAAGTGATTGGCGTCAACGGTCTTTACACGGTTAACAAACTTCCTCCCGAAATCGCCAACCTCATTAGCTTCGGCTTAACCATCTCCCAGGATAATGGCAAAACCATTATCTCGCCGCTTGTTAAAAGTTGGCAGCTCGACAGCACTAACACGGTCTACACCTTCAATCTTAATGATTATTATTGGCAAAGCGGAAAAAAGTTTACGGCTTATGACGTTAACTACAACTTCACCGGCAGTAAAATTCAAGTCACATCAGATAATGTCCTCAAAATTACTACCGAAAAACCATTCTCACCGCTGCTTTCCTTGGTCGACAAGCCTCTTTTGAAAAAAGACTTGACGGGTCTTGGTCCCTTCATGGTCACTGACGTTACTTATCAGGACAGTTATATTAAGTCTCTGTATCTTAAGTCCCGAGTCAAAGGCATCCCCGACAAGGCTTTCCATTTTTACCCCAGCGAAAAAGAGTTAATCAGTGCCTATAAAATGGGTAAAATTGATATCATTGATCAGATTGATGATCCTCAAGATCTCGAAAATTGGCCTAAAACCGAAATCACCCCCGATCTAAACTACAACCGCTATATCGCCCTCTTTATTAACACTAGTAAAATTAAAGATAAAAAGCTCCGCCAGGCCTTAGCCTATGCCACCCCCAAACCGGTAGACAAAAAGGACGAGTACGGTTTTCATCGGGAAAC
>JAMCSD010000001.1:25228-29126 GCA_023380755.1 Patescibacteria group bacterium | reverse complement strand
CAGATGGGGGGGGGCGGTTTTGGGCAGGGGGGTCCGGGTGGCGGGAAATGATTTTGACCAAGCGATTATTACTTATATCCGGATGAAATACGGGCTGTTAATTGGAGCCAATACGGCGGAAAGAATCAAGATCGAAATTGGCGGGGTGGGTCAAAAAAGCGGCGGGAAGACGATGATTGTGCGGGGACGGGACCTGGAAAGCGGCTTGCCAAGGAGCGTGAAAGTGGAAGAAGGGGAAATTATGGAAGCCATGGTATTGAAAGCCCAAGTGATTGCTAAAACGGTGAGCGAGGTATTGGATCAAAGTCCGCCGGAATTATTGAATGATGTGGTGGCTAAAGGAATTTTGTTGGTGGGGAGAGGGGCGAACTTACGGGGGCTAGCAACAATGCTGGAGCATGAGACGAGGATTCCAGTGCAGGTAATTGAAGAGCCGGGAATGGCCGTGATTCGGGGGTGCGGAATTTTGGTGGAAGACCGAAAAAAATTGCAGTTAATAAAGCGGGTCGCGGGAGAATCTTAAAATGGGCGAGGCGACAAAGCGGGGAGCGCGACTGGCGTTATTGGGTATACCTGTTTCTGTTTGTGGCCACTTTAGGAATACTGTTGGTGCGGGTAATTGACCTAATGGTAATTAAGCATGGTTATTACCAAACTTTAGCTCGGGATAACCGGATTATTGAAAAAAAGATTCCGGCAGCCAGAGGGGAAATTGTGGACCGAAAAGGGCGATTAATTGCCCAAAGTCTCTACCAATATTATCAGGAAAAGGATGGATCGAAGCAGTTTGTGAAGGAGGGGGGTTATGAAGGGGACAGGTTTGAGGGTTACGGGCAGAGTACGGAATTAAAACGGCATTATTTGTACGGTCCATCTTTGGGGCTGGTCACCGGGTACGTCGGCCAAGCCAACGATACTGATGTAACAAAAACGGTTTGTGGGAATAAGGTAACCTCTGACCAGGTGATTGGGAAGAGCGGATTGGAACAGCAATTTGAGTGTGATTTGCGAGGAACGGACGGCAAGAGGTTGGTCGAGGTGGATGCCCGAGGAAGCTATGTCCGGGAATTGGGGCGCCAAGAACCGGAAGAGGGCAGTACACTGACGCTTTCGTTGGATGCCTATTGGCAGGACAAAATTTACAAACTTTTAGGTGGGAAGCGGGCGGTAGTGGTGATGAGTGAGCCAAGGACTGGAAAGATTCTGGCGTTGGTCTCTTCCCCCAGTTTTGACCCGAATGATTTTTCTTACGAACAGGACAATGGGAAAATCACGTCTTACTTAAATGATCATGACAACTTGCCGCTGCTTAACCGAGCGGTGGCCGGGCGGTACCATCCGGGTTCAGTATTTAAGATTGTTATTTCTACCGCCGGACTGGAAGAAGGGGTGATTACGGCGGAGAGTACTTACGAGGATACGGGAATCATAAAACTAGGCGATTACACTTATACTAACTGGTTGTGGACAAAGCGGGGAATGACTGACGGGATGGTAAATATAGTCAAAGCCATCCAACGGTCAAATGACGTTTTCTTTTATAAATTGGGGGGAGATATCGGGGTGTCACGAATTAAAAAGTGGGCGGTTAATTATGGCTTTGGAAATAAGACCGGAATAGAATTGCCCGGTGAACAGGCGGGAATTGTGCCGGATGAGCAGTGGAAACTGGATACGAAAGGAGAGAAGTGGTTTTTGGGAAACACCTATCATTTATCCATTGGGCAGGGGGACTTAGATGTGACACCGCTGCAGGTGAACGAAATGACAAATGTCGTGGCTAATGACGGGACGTTGTGCGCTCCAACTTTATTAAAAGATAAAAAAAGCAGCTGCCGAAGTTTAGGGATACATAATGAAACACTGAAGCTCGTTAAAGAAGGGATGAGGGCGGCCTGCCATGTAGGCGGGACGGCTTGGCCGTTGTTTAATTTCAAGACGCTGCTGGCCTGCAAAACGGGCACAGCCGAGGTGGGGGATGGCAGTAAGGATACTCATGCCTGGCTGACGGCCTTTGCCCCGGCAGATGACCCACAAATTTCGATTACGGTGATGGTCGAGCGGGGAGGCGAGGGGTCGGATGTGGCGGCGCCGATAGTCGGCGATATTTTAAAAGAATGGTTTAACGAACCGGAAACGGTCGTGCCGCGGTATAACAGTGATGGGAAAGTAACTAACCTGGGGGATTAAGCCTATACTAAATTGATGAAACTCCATTGTTTGGGAGATAAAACGTTACTGGGGCGGCCGGCGGTGGCGGTGGTGGGCAGCCGACAGATGAGTGACTATGGGAAGTGGGTGGTGGGATGGGTGGTGCCGGAACTAGTTAGACGAGGATGGGTGGTGGTCTCGGGAATGGCTTTAGGGGTGGATGCGGAAAGCCATAAAGTTTGTTTGGATCAGGGAGGAAAAACGATGGCTGTCTTGGCGTCGGGAGTGGATGTAGTCAGCCCAAAATCGAACCAATGGATTTATGAGCGGGTACTGAAGGAAGGAGGATTGATAGTGTCGGCTTATAAAAACGGCAGCCAACCAAAACCAGAAAGATTTTTGCAAAGGAACCGGGTTATGGCTCAGTTGGTGGCAGGGGTAATTGTGGTGGAGGGAGCCCGGCGCAGCGGAACTTTGGTAACGGCAAAATATGCCCTAGATTTGGGGAAGGAAGTGTGGGCGGTTCCGGGCCGGATTTCTGATGAAAATAGTTGGACGCCGAATTGGCTGATAGACCGCGGAGCCAGGCCTTTGGTTGATTTTGAAGACCTCGCCTTATAGAATGGAGCGACGTGTCGTTTTCAGAATTAACCACTATAGACATGACGGTAGCTTACTGGATCGACCAGCAGATGATAGGACCGGATGACGTGGTGGTTTGCCGTCCCAGTTATGCCCATCCGATGGATGGGGAAGAAGAAGTGGTGACCCTGATAATTCCCCGGGGAAGCCCGGAGGAGCTGGCAAACTCTTTAGGAGAATTTGCGGCCCGAGCGGTCCAATTTCGAGGAGTGCCGATATCGGTTGATGTCTGGCATCGGGTTTGGAATAAGCGCGGAGTTTTCTATCAATTGGAAGTCAATGCGGCCGGAGAAGAAGGGCCACTGAGTTGACGAGCATGGTAAAGTAAGAGAGTGTTATGAAGAAATTACTAGTGGTGGAATCACCAACAAAAGCAAAAACTATTGGAAAATATTTGGGTAATGACTATGAGGTCATGGCCACGATTGGCCACTTACGGGATTTACCAAAAAGTAAGATGGGGGTGGATTTGGCCCATGACTTTGCCGTGGAATATATTGTGGATCCGGAAAAGAAACGAGTGGTGAGCGATTTAATGAAAGCGGCTAAAAAGGCAGAGGAGGTGATACTGGCGACCGATCCGGACCGAGAAGGGGAAGCTATCAGCTGGCATGTAAAAACAATTTTGGAGGATAATTCCAAAAGTGAAAAGTCAGAAAAGTTAACCACTAAGGATATTAAAAGAATCACGTTCCACGAAATTACTAAAGCGGCGGTGGAAGAGGCTTTACAAAATGCGCGGGACATCGATATGGACTTGGTAAATGCCCAACAAGGGCGCCGGGTGCTCGATAGGGTAGTGGGTTATAGCTTATCGCCGGTGTTGTGGAAAAAGGTCCGCCGGGGGTTGTCGGCGGGGAGGGTGCAAAGTGTGGCCGTCCGCCTGATCTGTGAACGGGAAAAAGAGATTGCGGCGTTTACCAGCGAAACTTTTTATAAAATATTTGCCAAGGTAGCCAAGGGGGAGAAGCAATTTGAGGCGGAATTGGTGAGGGTCAACGATAAAAAGGTGGAAGTAACGACTAAACTAGACCTATTTGACGGGACTTATACTTACTCCAAAACAATTTTTAATAATCAAACAAAGTCACTACCCCATTGGCCA
>JAMCSD010000001.1:0-25218 GCA_023380755.1 Patescibacteria group bacterium | reverse complement strand
TTATTAAAAATTGAGGGCCGGGAAACCAGCCGGTCACCGTTGCCGCCATATACTACTTCCAAACTGCAGCAAGCAGCTGCCCGCCGGTTTGGGTGGTCAGGGAAACAAACCATGAATGTCGCCCAAAGACTTTATGAAAAGGGACTGATTACTTACCACCGGACAGATGCGGTGAACTTGTCGGAGAAGGCAATTTCCCAGTTTAGGGACTATATCCTTAAAAAGTATGGTCAGAAGTATGTAAATCCAACTACCCGGCACTACAAAAATACGGCCAAGAATGCTCAAGAGGCTCACGAAGCCATCCGGCCGACAGAGGTTAATTTGGCAACTTTGGAAACCGAAGACAGCAAGCAGCGGAAATTATATGAACTGATTTGGAAGCGGGCAGTAGCCTTTCTCCAAGCTCCGGCCAAATTAAAGAGTACCAAGGTGGTATTAGCCAACAACAATTCCCGGTTTGTGGCCAATGGGGTAGTGACTTTGTTTGATGGTTTCTTGAAAATTACGGGAGCGGAAGTCGACGAGGTGGTTTTACCAGAAATGGCGGAAGGAGAGAAATTGCCAAATCAAGGAGTGAATTTGGCGGAACAAAAAACCACGCCGCCGCCCCGATATAGCGATGCGAGTTTGGTGTCGAGCTTGGAAAAACAAGGGATTGGACGGCCGAGCACTTATGCACCGATTATATCGACGATCTTAGCCCGGCAATACGTGGAGCGGGAAGAAGGCCGGTTTAAACCGACTGCTTTGGGGGTTGCCGCCAATGAATATTTGGTGAAAAACTTCAAAGACATCTTGTCGTTACCATTTACGGCGGGAATGGAAGAGGAGCTGGACGAAATAGCCAAAGGAAAATTGGACTGGAAAAAAATGATGAAAGATTTTTGGAGCGGCTTTGAAAAGGAAGTGAAAACAGCCGAAAAAGATTCGGAAAGAGTGAAAGTCGAAGCGGAAAAAATTGGTGAAAAATGTCCGGAGTGTAAGGAGGGGGATTTGGTGATCCGAACCGGAAGGTTTGGGAAATTTATTTCCTGTTCGCGCTTTCCGGAATGTAAGTATACCCGGCAATATAAGGAGTTAGCAGGATTTAAGTGTCCGGAATGCGGAGCGGAGGCGGTGGTGAAGAAGACCAAAGCGGGACGGAAGTTTTACGGCTGCTCCAACTACCCCAAATGTAAATGGGCGGGGTGGAAAAAGCCTTAAGGAAGTGTTTTTCTGATTCTCTGTGAAGACCAGCTGGCACCAATTTCAGCAATAGTAGTCTGTTCTTTAATCTGATCGATAATAGGATCTTCCGGGTTGGCAGCTATTTTACAAGGTAAGCAGTTTTTGCGAAGGAAAGTCACCTGATTTTCGGACAAGTTGACGCCAACTTTTAACAAGATACTGACAGTACACCTTTCAGCGTTGCAAGGGAGTGGCATATACTCCTATTATATATATAGGAGATGTGTAGATGCAAGGGGTTTTATTCCAACTGAGTGTGACCGGCGGTAAGCCGGAAATTGGTATTGTTTTCCGTCTCGATTTCGCGAAGAACAGTTTCCATATCCAATGGATGGCCAGCAAAAGTTTGGCGGTCAAAGATAGCCAGGCATTCGGTCCGCTGGTTGGGACCAAGGATACAGAGATCACCACGACAGGGACTATCACTGTTGAGGCAGTTCTGGATAGTCGTGAGCCGGTTAGAGCGGCTGGCCAGTTGTTTGGCTAATTCGATGGCGAGGCGGTCATCATCAGGGGTGGTGTTCGGGATTAATGCTTCATTTAGCATAGGAGCCTATTGTAAAACGGTAATTTGGGAATTTTCAAGTATGAGTTAACAAGGCCTATTGGAGGATATCAGTTTGACGGGTAGAAGCCGGAGCGGAAGAGGCGCTAGGTGGGGCGGGAACTGGAGGTGTAGCATGAGGCGGCGATTGAGGATTGGGATATTTGCGTTTGCCCCAACGTTCCTGAGAAACGCGAATGACAGTATCCCGGTGTTGGTTTTTACAGTTAAGTGGCGGCAGGGTAGTAGCGTAAAAAGGAGTAGTGGTGTCGGAATCGATGGAGAGCTTACAAATGATTTGGTAGCGGCCGATTTTGACGAGGTCCTCAGCGGGGAAATTAACCCCAAATTCTTTTTGGAGGATAAAGGCATCGGAAGAGCCGACGACAAAGGACATAATGGAACCAACGTTACCCAAAATGGCGTCCTGAATGGTGCGGTCAAGCTGGGCCATATATTGGTTGGCCACAATTAGGTTGAGTTTAAATTTCCTGGCTTCGGAAAGGATTTTAATGAAGGCTTCGGTAGCAAAGTTTTGAAACTCGTCAACATAAAGGTAAAAATCGCTGCGGTCCGATTGGGCCTGATAAATGCGGTTCATGGCCGAGAGCTGGATTTGGGTAATTAACATGGCGCCGAGCAGCGCTGAGTTGTCTTCACCGAGTTTGCCGGTCGAGAGATCGGCAATCAAGATCTTTTTTTGGTCCATAATGGACTGAATGTTGACTTTTGATTTGGCGTGGGCAACGGTGTTTCTTATATTAGTTGAAGCAATAAATTGTCCAACTTTGTTAAGGATGGGGGCGATGGCTTCATTTTGGAATTTTGCGTCCATCCGTTCATACTCATTGAGCCAAAAATTCTTTAAGGTTTGGTTCTGAAGGTTGGCGACGATTTTTTCGCGGAAGTGTTTGTTGGTCAGGATTTCGATGATATGGACCATGTTGGAATCAGGGGTATTGACTAAGGTAAGGACGGCGTTGCGCAGGATGTGTTCCAGCCGAGGCCCCCAGGAAACTTGGCCGTAGAGCTTTTTGAAGATGGAGATAACGCCGGAAGCAACTAATTCCCGCTGAGAATCGTTGGTGGCTTCCAAAACATTTAAGGGGTAAACGTAGTCGGGATCAGCCGGATTGAAGTAGCAGCAATCATTAATCCGGGAAGAAGGAATGTAATCCAAAATGGTGTTACACAGGTCGCCGTGGGGATCGATGATGGCGACGCCTTTGCCTTTACGGATGTCGTCAATAGCCATATTGGCAATTAAGGTCGTTTTTCCGGTACCGGACTTCCCAATGATGTAGGTATGGCGGCGGCGGTCTTCGCCTTCTTTGATACCAAAAATGACTTCGCGGTTACGAAACTCAGTCTTGGCAAAGAAGGTAACCTGCTTCTTCTGGTCATCATTAAGGCCATCGGCAATAGGCAGATTGTCGGGCGGATCGGCATAAAGCTTTTTGCCCCAAGCAATATTTGGTAACTTGGTCAGTTTGGTAGGGAAGTGCCAGAGGGCGGAAAGCTCTTCGATATTGAATATATCGTAGTGGAGGCCATTGAGCAGCCGCTGGTGAACAGAACGCTGGAGCTTGTTGCCGGCGAAGAGGCCCGGCTGGTACATTTTAAAGAAATTGCCGCGAGGATTGGTGTAGATACCAAAAGAGGAGCCGACGGAAGCAATCAGGCCAGGGTTATTGGACAGGAAGTTGATTTGGGCGAGTATCCCCGGGAACTGGATTTTTTGTTCAAAGACAGCTTTGTCGGGATGGGGCTGACGGAAATTTTTTTCTTTGTCAACCATTATGCCGTTTTGGATAACGGAAATAATGCTGCCTTGCCAATTTTTGGGCGGGTTGCTGAGGATGATCTGGTAGAGAAAAAAATCACTCGGCTGGCTGCGAGAAAGGGGAGCCAAAAGAGAGGTCAGCGGTTCGGTCTCTTTAAAGTCTTTGGTAGATTTAATCGGGTAATAGTAGCTTTTGGAGAGGCCGATTTGGCCATACCGAAGGCTTTGGGGATCGAGCTTTTCGAGGTAATCGGGGCTATCGACGGCAATAGCGGTAGGGTACTGGGCCAGGATTTGGGATTTGATGAACTGGAAATTGGCTTCGGGAATAGCGGTAAAGAAGTGTATTTGTCCGTTGATAAGGACTAATTCCAGGGAGGCAATGGTGGTATGACGGTTAAGCAGGCCGTCCCACAAGGAACTTTTGGCCAGTTGGACGAAGTTGGCGAGTAGGGAGGACATTTGCTCGGCGGTGTATTCGTTTGTCTGGGGTAAGCGGATTTCCACCAGCTTGAGGTTAGGTGTGGTGTCGGGCATAGGCAATACGTTTATTGTATCGTAAAAACGGGGGTTTGAGAGAGGGGACTGGAGGATTTAATGAGGGTTATTGACAATAATGTCTTATAGTAATATAATACAAAACACTAACTTAGTTTTTCAAAGAGTTAACAAAGCGTTGGCATTTTGGAAACTAAGGTCCTTTAACAACAAGCAGTAGTACCCAAAGTTTTAAGGGTGAGAAGAGTCCACTACCCTATATAATAGGCGGATTGTTCTCATCCTTAAGCTGAGGAGGTAATTTAAGTCACGTAAGTCGTTCGGCTCAAAAAAATAAGGAGGTGACGTGCACAGGTTGCACCATTTACCGGGATTCCGTTAACGATAGCCAAAGGCCATTACTAAATGCTAATTAGTGGACAGCAAAAAGCAGTACTCTAAAAGGCAAGCGTAGGGCCTGAGGCCGGAAAGACGAAAACCGAATGTGATGACAGGACTAGCTATGGCGGCTAACCTGGCACGCGCCAAACAAAATCGCCCTTCGAGGTGGGACACACCATGTTTCAAAAAGACTGGCTGATATAAAACAGCCTTAATTAGCTTTTTTTTGCGCCCGCGGCCGGTAAACCGTGACCAGACAGTAGGGGTTTTCATCCGATTTATTGTTTTTTAGCCCCTCACTGTCTGGCACGGACGGTTTCATTATTTCTTAATCTTTACACTACTGCTTGTTGTTTTTTATTTCCCCTTTAATTTTTTCCATAGTTACTTGCGGTTTAGCTTCAGGCGGTATAAAATCGGTTTAGATAAGCTTTAGGCCGGATTCAAGAAAATTGCTTTCCGAAGATCCAGTCGAAGTACTTTAACACTCTGATGATGAAACCTGGCGGCACCACCCCGATTCTGCTTGAGCAGGGCCGAGGCGGTGTGGTCAGGGATTAACGCGCATTGAAAGCAAATAAGGAGGTGTCAATACTTTGAGACGCAGGTTAAAGTGGGTCGCAGGGACCAGCTTGGGAGGTGCTTAATGGACGATAATGGTGAGGATTATCCACCGATTAATTGAGTTTGGTTGGAGTTCGCCCGTTTGAGCCGAAGCCGGGTAGGTAACTCTTGAAAGTGAGACTTAAGGTGCACCTTAGGACGAAACAAGAGATTATTTACCCGGTAAGGGTAAGGAGCCAACCTCCATAATAGTTCACTCCGGTGAGGTACACGAAAGAGGCTGTGGATAACAACAAAGAAAAAATACATAGCAGCACACAGGAGGAGGTTCTGGCAAATGGGTGGGAGACGGGTTCCGTTGACGAGTACAGTAGGCTGAGTTACCACTCCCACCCGTTTTTTAACGTTAACTTATTCCCAAATTAGTCGCTTTATCATTATCAGAGTGTTTTTTATTTTCCCTGTTGCAAAGCACATTGGCTGGTGATAGTATTCGCGTATAAAGTTAGTTTTGAATAAGGCCTAAGAATAGGTGAATCTGATCTTGGGCTTTTTTTGGACCTGACGATTTTTACAATACTTTCACCAAAGCGGCGGAAGGAAGGGTAAAAGTAGTTCTTTAACAACCGGAAAAGATGGACTCCAAAGTGTTTCTGATGCCAGTTGGCGAACGGAGATAGTTCGGAATCCATCTTCAGTGAAGAAGAGAGGGATTAAAGTGCTCGCGATGATTCGTACGTATTCACGAAGGAGTTTTATGTCAGAACAACCAAAGGAAGATAAAGCACAAAAAGAAGGAAGTACGAGGTCGAGCGAGGCCGGAGAAAACGTACCGGATCCGGGTACGGGGACCTCCTTGGTGCGCAAGGTTTCGGAGTATGGGTCGCGGCACGGGGCCTGCGGTGTCTATGGACCGCCTCCGTCAGGCATATGCCGGTTCACAGGACGGGCGTGTGTGCCGACGAGATCTTGCCGATGATCTGAGTTCGTAAATTTCGCGCCGGATAGAGAAGGTGTGGGTCAGTGAAGATTCACACCTCTTCGTTTTTTTATTTTCTATTTTTGGCCTTTACTCCTATTCTCGCGTTTTGCTCTTTTTTTACCCCTTTTTCTTCTTCCGGTTGTTTTTCTTTAATGCTTATGTTAAAATTTGCACATTATCTTATAATATTGCGTTAACTGCTTAATTCATAGCGAATCAAAGCAGGGCGTAATGTTCTTTAAAAAGTCGGGAAGTAGAAGGTGAGCACCGCCATAAGTCCACTAAGGGTGGCTTTGTGGTGGTGTTCACCAAGTGAATCAGTAATCAGTAGTCAGTATAGATCTTTCGTGGAGGTTTTTTTCGAAATGGCAAAAGGCCGTGTTAACAAGATCGTGGCGAACATTTCCGCGGCGGTACGGGTTGGTAATAAGATGGCGTATGTCTCTGAAGAAGGGAAACAGTGGAGGGTGGTCGATCAGCGTCGGGCCAATGAGTTGCGCCGGGAAAAACGCCGCAGTATTAGGTTGGCTCACCGGGACGCCTTTCATGATGGTGCTTAGAGTCCAGAACTACAATTAAATACGTTTGCTTTAAAACAAAGGGGAGGGAGGTGGCTCCACCCTTTATGCTCGTTCTTCTTGAGCAAACAGCCTTTTTTATTATCCTTTTAACTTACTTATTCTCTTTCATCTATTTTCCCGACTTTTTTATTTTTAAGAAAACACAATGATACGCAAAGGTAACGGTGCCAACGAGAAAGGTTATAGTACTCCCAAGCAAATCAAAGAAGCATTAGAGCGGGCGGCTGCCAAGGATTATGCCCAAATACCAAAATGCCGCTGCGGAACGGCTTTGGTGAAGCGGATGGTGGGGGATCATGAGGTGTTGGATTGTCCCAATCCGATGTGTAATATTGGTGTACCCGAAGTCCGGGATTACGGCAGCCGATTTGAGAATTAGAGTATATCCTATAATTTGAATTTTTAGGGCTATAGTGCTATACTTAAAATAGGCTAAAAGGCCTATTGGTTCTTAGCAAGGCGCTAAGAGAATCATTTGGTTCCTTCACAATTCGGAGAGAAGGAGGCAGTATGGACAGAATGCCAATCGAGCCGGGTGCTTTAAGAGTAGGCCACAAACCACAGGCTAAGTGGTTGTATTGGTTCGTGCCGCTAAGTCTCGTATTTGTGACCCTGATGGTAATCGCTTTGACTCATTAACTCATGGAGGCAAAATGGAGACCTTGAAGAAAGACTTTTGGTGGGTACCGTTCCTGGTGGCCATGCCGGTTGCCTTTTGGTTGGTTGACGCTTTGGTTAGGGCAATACTTGGAGGTTAGATGTTGCAGGTATTGGGACGGATTCCGATAAAGTTTGTGATGACGGTGGTTGTCTGCCTGATAATTGTGGCGCTGATCACAGCCGGATTAAGGGCGGTAGGTTTTTGGTGATTACTACGGAAGATCGCGAAGCGATGGCGAAAAGGATCAGGATTTTGCTCCTGATGGTGTTGATAATAATTGCCATTTTGATGATAATCTTTATAAATTTTTTCGAAAAAAGTAACCCATCCCAAAATACTCCAACCCCAACTAGTACTCGTTTCGAAGAAGAAGCAGGCAACTGTCTGCTTCTTCACTTTGCCACGACGTTCCTGTCTCTCCGAATATTTCCCCTGGAGATAAATAATTAGCTTGAAGTTATATGTAATGGTGATGTATAATCGCGCATGTTGTTTCTTTTAGTAAACAACAAAGTTTTAGCCGCACTCTTTTATTTGTAGAGTCGGCTTTTTTTGTGCCAAAAATCAGAAGTGGTAAGCCACTTTAAGGATAAAAGGTACAGAACCTTGACAATTCGGAGAAGAAAAAGAGGTGAGAAATGATCCTAACAGTTTTGGCGAAAAATATGCTTAAAGACGCGCTGTCAGATACCATCCAGATACTTTTGGTGGTAGCGATGATTTACTTTGGATTGAAAAATCCGGAGTATCGATTGTTTTATGGGCTAGCATTTTTAGTGATCGCTTTCTTGTCAAAGTACGAAAGTAATGACATGGTGAAGTATGTGGAATGGGGTGCCAGTATTTTGGGTTTGGTGCTCTATTACATTTTTCTTTTGCAGTTGGTGAGACTGCCAGTGGCTATCCCGCCAAACTTTAATCCAGCTTGGGTAATAGGCATTTTGTTTGCGTTTTACCAGCTGGTACAGTTAGTCGAAATGGCAGGCAATAATCATAACGAAGTTCAACAGCTACAGGACCAGCTAGATAAGATAGATGAACAGGCTAATCAAATAGCCAAAGAAATTAGGGCCCGAGGAGGCATTCCGCGACGGAGGTAAATAATGAACCAGATGAAGTCACTGATTAACCGCAAGACGATACTGTATGTGATTGGTGGAGTCATTTTGCTGGTGGCAGCGATAGTAGTGGCTATCCGCTGGCAAGGGATGCAGGCAACGGAAATTACCGGAAAGATAGGAAGGGAGCTGCCGACTGTAGCCCCTACCGACGAACTACCTCCGGCTCCTGGTGGAGTAGTGGTGGAAGTCAGCCAGCCGGTGCAGAAAGCGCGACAAGAAACGGAAGTGCTGGCACCGACGGCGGTGAGTGAAAATACGGTAGCGGCGGTAAATACCGTGGGCGGTACTAAGAAAGGCCAAGATTATACGTGGAACTTATGTTCTCCGGTCCGGGGAACATGCTCACGGTGGTGTATTACCAACGGAGGGATTACCTGGGCTGAAGGTGCCACAGTTCCGAAAGGAATGGGGATTAAGGTAGGTGCTGGGTGCTATCCGGCTAAGTGAGGTGACACAATGAAAAGGTTTTTTTGGTGGGGAATTGCGATTCTGTTGACGGCATGCGTTCCGTTGAGCCAAGGCGCTTCACAGCCGCCAGAAGTGGCTGCTACAGTAGGGCCGAAGATCGATGTGGATTTCGGGATTGGTTTAACGGCGGAAACGGTGGCAGCGATTGTAAAGCAACCGCAGGCGACGATTTCGGTGCAGACGGTGGCGGCTCTTCAGGAGAGTTACCCAGTAACGCCGACGATGGCTTATGTCCAAAAGAAGGGGACGACCATTAAGTTCTATCTTCCAAGTGAGTGTCCCAAGTCGCTGTCGGGCGGCCAGGCGGATGAGATCGGGTTCGTGACGTTGGCAGAATGTGACGAGTACGTGTTGCGGGTATTGACACAGTCTCCGGGCTTAGTAAACCGCTGGGTAAATACAGAAGGCTGGAAGATTAAGCAGTCGGTGGTTAACCAAATGGCTCAGGATAATGAGCTACCCTCATCGGGAGTGGTCTACCAAGCAAGAGAATTGATCCAAGAAAAGGATAATTCGACCCAAGCGGTGGGAGCACTGGAGCGGGTGTCGTCACAAGCCATTTCCCAAACAGCGAAACTGGGAGAAAACGGGATGACGCAGGTGCGGGAAATGGGGCAAACTGGCCTGGGAACCGCTGCGATCATCGCCGGACAGCCTTATGTGGAAAAGACGATCACATCAATCATTGGGGATTGGTCAGCCATACTGATAATCCTAATTATTGGCGTGGTGCTGGTGATGATTTTAGGCAAGTTTAGGGTTAAAAAGACCTCGAGTAATGGGAACACCCAAACGGTGACCCAGGTTAGCAGCGGCTACCGCTTTAAGAATCGCTCTGGACAGTGGTGCGACGCTGACGGTAAGCCGTTATAGGGAAAAGATGGGTGAGGAAACTTACCCATCTTTTCGTTCACTTCTCCGAATTGGCATCTATTATGGTATAATCTCAAACATTATTTATTTATCAAATTGGCCTAATTTCCTGGCGATAAGCCAACGGCCAAATTTATTATTAATAAGGAACATAAATGGCAGAAGAAGCAAAAAAAACAGTTAAAGTGGTTGATCGACGGGAAAATAAACCCAAGAAAGCGAGTTTAGTCCTCAAAGCCAAGAAACAGAGCAAGGTGGATGCAGAAAAGATCAGGAAGTTAAATGAAAAGACGGCGGCAGCCAAGAAAGCAGCCGAAGAATCCCGACAATTAGCGGAAGCACCGGAACAAGAAGTTCAAGTGAGTACTCCAACTAGCGAAGTCTCGGTTCGGGAAATGGAAGTCGGTCATAAATATGAATTAAGCATTGATCTTAAAGATTTATTGGCCGCAGGCTGCCATTTGGGCCACAAGACTTCTAAGACTAACCCTCATTTTCGGGATTTTATTTACACGACCAAGGATGGTATCGAAATTATCGACCTCATCAAAACCCGGGAAATGCTGGAACGGACCTGCAATTACATTTATGGCTTAGTCCGCAGCGGCCGAAAGTTGGTGATGGTCGGGACTAAACGGCAGGCCCGGGAAGTTGTCCGCCGAGTAGCTATGGAGGCCGGTGTGCCTTATATTACCGACCGGTGGCTCGGGGGAACCATTTCCAACTGGGAGCAAATTAGCAAGAATATTAAGAAATTGGCCGAAATTAAGGAAGGCTTAGAAAAAGGGCGGTATGCCGATTACACCAAAAAGGAATTATCGCTGTTAAAAAAGGAAATGGCCCGCTTAGAAAAGATCGTCGGGGGCTTGGCCGGCCTGGACAAGCTGTTTGATGCTATTTTGGTGGTGGATTCCGGCTTTGAAAAAACGGCTTTGAAAGAAGCCCGAGGCCGCAAGGTAGTAACTATTGGCGTGGCCGATACCGACAGCGATCCGCGGGCAGTGGACTTTTTAGTTCCGGCCAACGATGATAGTGTTAAAAGTGTAGCGGCAGTGATTGAAGAGATTGGTAAAGCAATTACGGCTGCCAAAAAGGAGAAATAAGATGACCGATCAAAAGAAAATAATTGCCCAAGTAAAAAAACTGCGCGAAGAGTTAGGGTTGGGGATTATGGAAATTAAGGCGGCTTTAGAAAAGGCTGAGGGTGATGAAAAGAAGGCTAAGGAAATTTTGAAAGAGCAGGGTTTTAAAAAGGCCGAAAAGCGGGCGGAAAAAGAGACCCATCAGGGATTGGTGGCAACCTACACCCATACCAGCGGTAAGATCGGAGTGATGGTAGAACTACTGTGCGAAACTGATTTTGTGGCCCGAAATGCGGAATTCGTGCAGACAGCCAAAGATTTGTGTCTACAAGTAGCGGCGATGGATCCGGAAAATACCGAAGCCCTTTTGGAACAAGATTTTGTAAAGGACGGTTCCAAAAAGGTGAAGGATTTAGTGACGGCGCTGGTGGCTAAATTTGGGGAAAATATCAAAGTCGGCCGAATCGCCAGGTTTGCGATCTAAGAGCTCCCAACGAAGGCGGGTCAAGATTTTGGTATACTCAGGTATTATGCTGAACACCCAAGATGTCCGTAATCGGATGGATAAAATTGTGGAAATTTTTGTGAATGATGCCGGGACAATCCGGACGGGGAGAGCCACTCCGGGATTGATTGAAAACGTGTTGGTGACAGTTTATGGCGGCCAAAAGATGAGGTTAATCGAGCTCGGCTCGATTAATGTGCCGGATGTGCGGACGTTAACTTTTCAGCCGTGGGACCAAAGCTTGATAAGGGAAATTAATAATGGGATTGCAGCGGCGAATATCGGGATTCAGCCGGTGGTTGACGGCCAGTTAATCCGCCTTAGCCTGCCTATGCTGACGACAGAACAAAGAGAGGATTATATAAAATTATTGGGGCGCAAATTGGAGGCGGCCCGGGTAATGATCCGGGAAGCGCGCGGAGATTTCCGCAAGAAAGTCCAGGATGCTAAGAATGCGAAAACAATCTCCGAAGATGAAGCCAGGCGGGATGAAGAGGCTTTACAAAAATTAACTGATGAATATATCAATAAACTGGAAGGGGTGGCGGTAAAAAAGGAACAAGAAATTCGGGGATAGAGTGGAAGCAGGGTTATAGGGTAAAATTAAGTCTATGGATATCATAATTTTTTTGGTGGCTTTATCGATATTGGTGTTAGTTCATGAGCTGGGGCATTTTATGGCGGCCAAATTTACGGGAGTGAAGGTAGAGGAATTTGGATTGGGATTGCCACCACGGATCTTTGGAAAGAAAATCGGAGAAACAGTTTTTAGTTTAAACTGGCTGCCAATTGGGGGATTTTGCAAGTTATATGGGGAAGATCCAACAGAGGCAGCGGCCATTAAGAGCGGCTCAAAGAGAACTTTTTTTGCAAAAAATCCCTGGCAGAAGCTATTAATTGTGGTGGGCGGAGTAGTGATGAATATGGTGTTGGCTGTGGTGGTTTTTAGTGTGGTATATGAAATTACGGGCATCCCAACTGAAACCCAACGGGTAACGATTGTGGAGGTAGCCAAGGGCAGTCCGGCGGAAAAGGCTGGTTTAAAAACTAATGATGTCATTACCAAGGTAGAAGGGGTGACGGTTCACCAACCGACGGAAGTGACCAACGAAGTGGCCAAGTATAAGGGTAAAAATGTTCAATTGATAATTGCTAATGAGCAAGCAAAAACAGAAAAGGAAGTGACCGTTCCGGTGCGGGAAAACCCCCCGGCAGGGGAAGGGGCCTTGGGAGTAGCCATCAGCAATACCGAAATGGTGAAGGTGCCCTGGTGGCAGTTTTATAAAGGGATTGGTGCCGGATTTAAAGAAGCCTATTTTTGGGGGAAAATAATTGTTGACGGCGTCGCCCAGATGGTGTCGACTTTAGCTTCGGGCCGGATTCCGAAGGATGTGGCGGGGCCAATTGGGATGTACCAGGCGACAACGAGTATCCGGCAGGCGGGAGGCTTGCTGGCAGTCTTCCACTTTTTTGCCATTGTGTCAGTCAATTTGGCGGTAGTTAATATTTTGCCGTTCCCGGCGCTGGATGGCGGCCGGATTATTTTCGTCTTATACGAATTTATCTTCCGCAAGCGGGCGAATGAGAAGTTTGAGGCGATGGTGAACAATGTCGGGATGATGATCCTTTTGGGGCTCGTCTTGTTAATTACGGTGGGGGATATTACTAGGATTATTAAGAAATAAAATACTCGAAAATACTTTTTGGCGGTACTCGCTACCTACGGGCTCACAAAGCTTCGCGTTCGCTGCGTTCCTGGAAAAAGTATTTCCTCGTTAAGAAGAATTATTGGGTGGGGATGAGCTCGAGAAGGGTGGCGGTGTTGGGATCAAGGTAAAAAGTGTCCTGATAAAGATAGGTGGTGACAGTAATACTGCGGCTGGAGGTGTTACCTAAATAATCAGTGCGCTTGAAGGTGTAATGGCCGGGATTAAGGCCAATGATTTTAACCGGGAAGGTTTCGGTATGAGTGTTGCGGGGGTCATAGTTGACGAGGAGGATGTCGACAGTACCATCATCTTTTTTGGTAGCCAAGGAACTGACCCAGGTGCCATTGCCGTTGACGCCCAGCAGCTGTCCCTGAAGTTGGTTAAGAAAACGGATGGCGAAATATCGGGGTTTGGGCTTGGCACCGTTTTGGGGATTAGTGATTAAGCCCCAACCAGTGCTACCGTTACGGACATTGGGCGGTCCGTCAACGACTTCAAAGGGGAAGATGCGGTGGATTTTGCCGGAAAGGGCGGTAACAAGAGAAATAAGATGAACCCCGGAAATTTGGTTATCATACCAAACGTCCGGCTCGGAATTGGGGCCGACCTCGGTGAGCAATCGTTCCACCCCAAAAAAGCGCGGATAATCGGCTAAGACATCATTAAGCTGGTCAAGATCTCGTTGGTAATCGGCGATATTTTTGGAATAACGGTGCCAAGAGATGAAGTTGAGGGGAAGATGGTTATCCTGGACAGTTTGGAGAAGCGAGCGCAGCCAATTAGGGTAAAAGGCAGTAGTCGCCGGGCCGCCAATTTTAAAGGCGGCCGAGCCGGCACCAGCAACCACGGCACGGGCAGTATTAAGATAAAGATTGTTGTAGTCAGCACTTTTCCACGAGCCGAAGAGATCGGGCTCGTTCCAAACTTCGTAATAAATGCCACCAATACCTTTATCCACCGAATAATGACGGGCGGTGGCGGCGACGAGGTTGTTCCAATTAGTCCAATCATTGGGCGGATTGGCGACTTTGTTGTCGGTGGCTAGGTTGCTGGGGGTATACGAAAGGGAGAGGAGGGGACGGGCGCCAGTGGAAAGGATGCTGTCAACGACTTTGTCGAGCCGGGTGAAATCATAAGAATTGGGACCGACATAGACTTGGTAGTAATCATAAAGGTGGTCAACGCGGATGAGTTTGGGTTGAAGGGGCCGGACGAGATTGGCCACGGGGCCGATCATATCGGTGGCTTCTTCACCGCCTTGGGCAAGGTTTTGCCAGAGGTTGGTAAAAGAGGTGCCGTGGGAGGTGACGGCATCAATGGTAATGGCGGCCGGGACGCCGGCGGCACCTTTACGGATATCATTAGCAGTTTTGAGACCGAGAAGTATAAGGGGGACGGAGGCGGCAATAATAAGGGGTTTTAAAAAGGAAGACTTGCGTGAGTTGTTGGCCATGGGCTAAATACAGTATACACAAAGTAAATAGGATAGTGACGCAGATTTGCTATACTACGCAAATGATCATGTTTACCAAGGCAATATATGGATGATATTTTAGCCTGGCCGATCGGTGAGTTAAGACGGATTGTTAGAAAAGTGTTAGTTTACATTAAATATAGACGGCCACCATGTTTAAGTTTATTTCCTGTTGGCTGGAATTGTAATCATACCTGTTTGATGTGTTGGAGAAACGGAGTAGCAGAGAGAGAAAAGAAGTTATATTCTGATACCAGGAATCCGCAAATATTACAATTAAAGGATTACAAAAGGATACTATTAGCAACCCCGTTACGGTGGCTTGACGTAGCAGTGACCGGCGGTGGAGAGCCGCTACTATATAAAGATATTATTCCGTTATTTAATTTTTTAGAAAGATTACGTTTTAACTGTTTGTTGACTACTAACGGGGTATTAATAAATGATCAAATATTGGAAGTAATTCTTAACTATAAAAACACATTTGATTGCGCCATATCAGTTAATGCCGCATCGGCACAAACTTATAAAATCGTTAATGGGGCTGATGATTTTATGAGGGTGTTGGGAGTAATTAAAGAGATGGTGAAAAAAAAGAGAGAAGAGGAAGGTGCTGGGAAAGTGTTATTTAAGGATCGGATTATCGATGGTAATCCAAAGATCTAATTATCTTGAGGTATATAAATTTGCCAGTTTAGCGAAAAAAATGGGGGTTGATTATATTGGTTATAAAAATATTTTTCCGGTAAAAAAAGGAGATCATCTTAACGAGAAGGAGGTTGGGGAAGTAGAAAAACAACTGGTCCAGGTATTAACCGAATTAGAGATTGAGAGTAATGCAAAGGAAATGCTAAACGTATACCGTTATGTCTATTTATTCGATAATAAGGGTTCGGCGGTTTTAAACAAAATAAGATTGGGTAGAGGTTGTAAGTGGCTGGATGGATTAATGAATGTCGATAGTTGGGGCAAAGTGAATATATGCTGTGTATTGACTGGTAAAGGTGACCAGTATGTGGTGGGTGATGTAAGAAAAGATAGTGTGGGAAGGATTTGGGAGGGGAAGGAGTTTTCGAATATTAGGGGAAAAATTCAAAACGGAAGTTATCTTGACATCTGTCGGAATGCTTGTGTTTACTGTAATCTATAATTTAATTAATAATGGTAAGAAATTGGACCTTGTCAAAAGAAAGAATTGAATCCTTAGTAAAAGCAAAGCATGCTGAGAATTGGGAAGTATTAGAGAGAATCGAAGAGCTACTCAAGAAGGAGAGGGGGACTGTTTTTAAGATGCCGAAAAAAGGTGGTTCGGTAATTGCACTGATGTCGGGTGGTTTGGATACGACTGTGGTTATTTCCATGTTGCTACGAGATTATGGTTTGAATGTTTATCCAATTTATTTTGAGCGTGGGGTCCGTAATTCTTTGAAAGCGCGCGAGGCGGTGGCTTATTTTCAAAAATATTTTTCGAATAATTATCCACAACTATTCCATAAAGCTATTCAAATAGATTTGACGATTCCCCCAAAGGAAATAAAAGAAGTTTTATTGTCGGTTGAAGGCAAGACAGTAGATAAGAAAACGGGGAGGCAAAAAGGTATACCCTTGCAACCATCGCTTTATGCTCACTATGCGTTTCTTTACTCAAAATATTTGGAGGAAAAATGTAGCGTAAAAGTAAGGACAATTATTGGGGGATGGTTGCCGAATAATTCTGAATGGTTTGTATATGAGTCGTTAACTTCTTTACGGTCGGTGATGTTGTCTTTGTGTTGCCAAGATCAAGATTTTCAGTGGCAATTTACATCGTTGCCAATGGAAAAAGAATTGGGATATTTTTTCGAGAAGGATACAATTGTGAAGATAGGTAAAGATCATGGGATACCAATGAATAAAACCTGGACGTGTTGTTTATCTAAAAAATATCAATGTGGAGATTGCACGACATGTTGGACGAGGAAAAACGCTTTTAAAAAGGCTTGTATCCGGGATACCTATATTTATCTAAATGAAAGGAAGGTGGGAACTTTTGGTTTAGGGTTGGGAATTGTTCCGAAGCTTAGAACTTTGGTAGGAAAATAATCAGGACAATGCTGGCAGATAGTGGAGATTTTAATCGAAAAGTTGGTGGTTGAGGAACGGTTCACCCCAACCGTGAAGTAATATCTTTTTCAGACTAGGAATTCTGTTAACATAAAGCCGAAATTTGTCTAGCGAGATCATTGACTTGGTGATTTTTATAGTTCCGGAGCCAGTGGGACATAAGGGACAACGTAATTGGCAGATGTTGTTGGGGTCAATGGAAGCTATTTCCGGTAGAGGTAAACGAAGCATTGTCCATCTTAACCAAGTTTTCGGCAGTAGCTTCGAAAGTATTTTGCGATATATTTTAAGAAGGACATTCGGTGAATTATTTATGGTTTCGTTGTAGAGATATCGGTTTATTAGGTAATTGACCATTCAGAAAATTTAGTGGACTATAGCCTAATTATACATCGTGCTAAAATTAGTTCTGAAACTTTTATGGTAAAGATGAATGATGAGGGAGAGAATACAAGGCCAGTTTTATTTATCAATGGTAGAGTGCCACCACCCTTTGTTCAAGGAGGGGCCGAAGTATCGATGCATACGTTAATGTCTATGTTGGTTGATCGAGGGATGAAGGTACATTTGGTTTCAATTGTGGGTCATTACTTAAGATATTGTGACCATGGTTATCCGGAAAATATGGACGAAATTATGGAAGGTTTGGGGACAAGAGGCATCGAATACAGCTGTGACAAAAAAGTAGGCAAGATTTCGTATAAGTTGAAATATGAGGTGGAGATATATAAAGAAAAGGAGCCTGGTGACGTAATTGAGAGTTTTAAAGATAGATACGGGAAATATCCAGTGGTATTGACTCAATTAGACTATGCTGCAGAAATAATTAAGTTTGCCTTAAAAAGGAAAGTCCCAACAGTATTTTTCTTGCGAGACACGATGACACGAAATTTAAAAGTCGTTAAATTAATTAACAAAAAAAATCATTATATAAAAGTAGTGTTTAATTCGGAATCAACCCATCG
Organism: Patescibacteria group bacterium; assembly: GCA_023380755.1. Lineage (GTDB taxonomy): Bacteria > Patescibacteriota > Microgenomatia > UBA12405 > UBA12405 > JAMCSD01. Next base: position 7,694 of record JAMCSD010000001.1, on the reverse strand, counting down.
GCATTATAAGAAACTCGATAATTTAGTTGAGACTGAGGTAGTTTATCCGCCGATAATATTGAATAAATATAAACTAAGTTTAAGGGATCCCAAATATATTACGTTGATTAATCCAGTCTGGTATAAAGGGGGCAGGATTTTTGAGAAATTGATACCATTATTTCCGAAATGGAAATTTTTAGGAGTAACTTGTTGGTATGATCCGAAAAAGGATGGAATTGACTTACTAAAATTTCGTAATGCCGAGTTGTGGGAAAAGAAAGATGATGTGAGGGATGTTTATAAAATGACTAAATTATTATTGATTCCCTCACAATGGAAGGAAGCTTTTGGTCGGGTTGGGGCAGAGGCATTGGTAGCAGGATTACCGGTGGTAGCGAGTGACCAGGAAGGACTTCGAGAATCTTTAGGTGACCATGCAGTATTTGTTAAGAAATATAAGTCAGTTGAAAGTTGGGTAAAAGCAGTAAAAGAAGTGATGGCACGGATCGATTCCGCTGATTACCATGAACAGGAAGGGGGATTAGAATATGCGAGAAAGTTTTCAGCGGAATTAATGGGAGATAAGCTTTTCAAGTTAGTACGGCAACTGTCGGCTTAAGAGGTACAATAGCATTATGTCATGGGGTGGTCGATCAAAATATTGGTGGGATTTTTTGATGGCAATGACGGAAAAAGAAATAAAGGCTAGGTATAAAATGGCTATTCTTGGTTTTGTTTGGATTTTTTTAAACCCATTATTACAAATGGCAGTGATAGGGGTTGTTTTTCAATTTTTTGTACCAGTCAAAGTTGATAATTATTTTTTGTTTTTATTTACCGGTTTGTTGGCTTGGAATTTTTTCTCGTATACAGTGACTAAGAATACTCCAATGATTGTTAATGAGCGGATGCTAATACAAAAGGCGAAATTTCCTCGAGAAGCAATTATTTTATCGATAGTTTTTTCAAATCTTTTTCACTACTTAATAGCTTTATTGTTACTACTTTTAATTATTTTAGTAACAGGGAAGATTAACTGGTGGTTTTTGGTTTGTTTACCTCTACCGCTATTCTTTTTGACGATACTAACCAGCGGATTATCTTTATTGTTTTCAGCATTAAATGTCCGTTATCGTGATGTTAACTTCGTTGTCCAAGCGGTTATGCCCTTATGGTTTTATGCTACTCCGATTGTTTACACTCTTAATTTGATACCGCAGAAGTTATGGGTTTTATTTTATTTAAATCCAATGACAGCGATTGTCGAATGGATGCGTTATCTATTATTGGGGATTGGTATCAGTGATCTAAACCGTTTGTGGTGGGGATTAATTCTTAGTTTTATTCTTTTTATTGTTGGTACGATAGTTTTTTATAAAGAAAGTAAGACATTTGATGACTGGGTATGATTAGAAATAAGGAAACAATAATAGACTTACAAAATGTAACAAAGGTCTATAAGTTACACCACGAAAAACCGACTTTTTCGGATCATTTTCTTTCAAAAACAAAATGGGAATCGTTTAGCGCACTCAATAATATTAATTTGGAAATAGGAAAGGGTGAAAAAATGGGGATTATTGGTGTTAATGGTTCAGGGAAAACCACTTTGCTGAAAGTGATTGCTGGAATTACGACACCAACAAGAGGAAAGGTAAGTGTTAAGGGGAAGGTGGTTTCTTTAATAAATTTAGGGGCGGGTTTTCACCCCGATTTAACTGGAGAAGAAAATCTTTTTTTAAATGGGATGTTGATTGGAATGAAAAAAGATGAAATTAAAGAAAAATATAAATCAATATTGGACTTCGCAGAGATTGAACATTTTATTGATGCCCCTTTGTATACCTATTCCGATGGTATGAAACTTCGCTTAGCATTTTCGGTGGCGATATATTCAGAACCAGATATTCTATTACTCGACGAAGTGATTGCTGCGGGTGATAAATATTTTCAGGAAAAAAGTTTCAAAAAATTAGAAGATATGTTTCGACAAGATAAAACCATCATTGTAGTCTCTCATCTATTGCAGTTCTTAAAAGGTTACTGTGATAAAGTGGCTTGGATAGATAAGGGTGAAATAAAGAAAGTGGATGGAATATCTTTATTAAAAGAATATACGAAAATATAAGCATTATGTATATAGAAATAACGACAAATGTGGGGTGTCGAAATAATTGTATTTATTGTCCACAAAGGAAGTTTATAACAAGTTATGGCGAGCGGGGAAGCGGATCAATTAATAAGCTCTTAACTATGTCTCAATATAAAAGGATGATAGATAAATTTCCTCGAGAGGTGGTAATCGATTTTGCTGGTATGTCTGAACCGTTTTTAAATACCGAAGCTGTGGAAATGTTGCTATATGCACATCGAATGGGTCATCCTGTTTGTTTGTATACCACGTTAATGGGATTAACCTTAAACGATCTTAAAAAGATACTGACGACTATTCCTTTTGGCAAGAAGAAGAATACATTAGTGGTGCATTTGCCATCCGATAATGGAGAAGAACATTTTATAATCAATGATGAGTACCTAAAAATGCTGGAGTTTTTGGTTTTTTCGGGAGTTAAAATTAATGATTTTCATTACCATGGTAAAAAGTTGGAAGCAAGGGTAGCGGAGATACTTGAGAGATCGAAATATAAGCCGATTTATTGTCCGCCAATGCCCCGAGCAGGAAACATTCAGATAAAGGGGATGGCCGCTCCTAAAAAGAAAAGAGGCAAATTAGCTTGCCAAATATTTGATGGCAAGGGTTTTGTAGTTTTACCTGATGGGACGACATTAATGTGTTGTATGGACTATGGTCTGGATTATGTTATGGGCAACTTAGACCGTGATACTTTCGAAAATGTCCTGAACAACGAAGTTTATCGAGAAGTTAAAAGAAAGATGAAGAGTAACTATGAGGATATAATTTGTCGATGTTGTCATTTTTCCTATGCCATTAATGGTCTAGGAAAATTTGACGAAATGAAGTGGGGGAAAAAGAAAATAATATTGGGGTTGAAATTATTGATGTTTAACCATTGTGGTATTTTATATCGGTGGCTAAGGAGGATTGGACGTGAGGTGGGAATCCTGGAAAGAAGGCAGAAAACTGATGATGAATTTCTTAGGTTATAAATATTGAGAATCAAATAACTAGGGTGGAAGGTTTGGTGAATATGAAGTTACTGCCAAGACTTTGGTTGTAAGCGCCAGTACAAAAGAAAATGAGATAATCACCGGGCTGGCAGCGGGCAACGAAACCTTGGTGTAATTTGTCGCTTTCTTGGCAGGTGGCCCCATAGACGATAGATTCGTTTTCAGAAAATTCATATTCTGAGAAATCTGGATGATAGGCTTTAACAATTTGTAAACGGTAGTTGGTTAATGGCAGCATATCAATTGATGCGTTGCATAAAATCTGAAAACGGTTAGCGGTATTTTTGGTATCAATGACCTGGGTGACAAAGATGGTGGCATCATCAATTAGGAAACGGCCCGGCTCAAGAATTATTTTGGAAGTTTCTAGTTGGCTAATTTTGGATAAATATTTTTCGATCGGTTGCGGGTGCCAATTTTTTTTAGAAAACGGAGGAAGACCATGAGAGGGGAATCCACCACCGAAATCGACATAGTCCAACTGAACATTAAGATGTTGTAGGCGAGTAATTAATTCATTGGTTTTGGCAACTGCATCGCAGTAGATATCTGGCTGGTCAATGTCGCTTCCGAGATGAATATGGAGTGCATTAATCTGAGTAGGCGGAAAACGTGAAGCGATATCCAGAATTTCGATGTCGGTAAAGCCGAAGCGGCTGGGGGTGGATTGGGGATTAAAACGAAGACCATATTTTTTGTGATGGGAGTGATCGAGATGGTGAAAGGTTTTTAGTTGGCTCAGGTTATCAATATGGATAAAGGTGTGAGGGTCATTAATAGCGGTTATTAAGGAAGTATCGGATTTGTAGGGCCCATTATAAATGATGGTTTTATATCGTAGTTTTTTAGCTAGAAGATATTCTTTTTCGGAAACGACTTCGGCAATAATACTTTGTCGATCTACGAGACTAGACTCGGCAAGAGCATAATTGGTTTTAAAGGAATAAGCAATGGAAAATTTTTTCAGCGACTGGAATCGTTCATTGACAATACTCTGGTCAATCAGGAATAAGGGGGTGGGGTGGTGTTTTAAAAGCTCGGAGATCTCTTGTTGGTACAGGCTGATATTGGGAAAGTATTTTGGTTGTGATTTCGGCTCTTTCCTGAGAAAATTGAACATAAATGGTTTCAAGTGATTTTAAATCATTTTGTCAACGTTTTATACGAGGCGATAATTGGCATAATCTTGATGTCAAAAGGAAAAACTTAGGTTACGGCTGGTTTCACTACGGCATGATTTGTTCGGCGAGGCCGAAAAGAGTTTTGTGTATTGGCAGTAAGTGGGGGTTTGTCCCAGCGGTGTGTGCGATGGCTTGTGTGGATTGCGGGGATGGATCGGTCGATTTTGTCGATGCGTCATATGATGCCCAGAATGATGGTCCACAAGCCTGGGGAGGGGCAGGAAATTGGTCAAAAATTGATGTGAAAAAGTATTTTGCCCCTTGGGAAAAAAAAATAAATCTTCATGTGATGACTACCAAAGAATTTTGTCAAAGGGACTCTCATATTTTTGATTATATTTATATTGATGGTGATCATTCGTATGAGGGGGTTAAGTCAGACTTTCTTTTGTTGTGGCCAAAATTAAGTGAAGGCGGCTTTATTCTTTTCCACGATATCAACTCGAAGTATGAAGGTGTCCATTACGGGACGGGAATTTTTTGGCAAAAGTTAAAGGCTTGGTTAGGGAACAATATAGAACTGCCAGGGGACTTTGGGGTGGGGATTATTCAAAAAAAGGCAGATTTTAGGTCTGCGATTATTTATGAGTTGATAAAACTTTTTTGGTGATATGGATTTAACGGTGGCCATTGTCACGAAAGATCGAACTAATGATTTAAGTAAGTTATTGACCAGTTTGGTGGGGCAATTAAGCAGAAATAAGGAGGTAAGGTTAATGGTGGTGGATAATTCACCAACAAATAGTGGGGGAGCTGTCTACCAACAATTCCAGGATAAATTCTTTAAAAGTGAGTATTTGGTTGAGCAAAGAGAAGGAGCAGTTTTTGCCCGCAACGCTGCCTTAAGAAAATGCCAGACGGAATTTATAGCCTTTATTGACGATGATTGTGTGGTCGAAAAAAAGTGGTTGAAAGAAGTATTGAGAATAAATATAAATCCGAAAGATAAGGTAGTATTCTGGCAGGGTATTAGCCAACTGGCAAATAAAGACAGCGCTTGGGCGGAGGCCCAATGCCGACAAGCAGCTTTTTCCTATCAAGAGTGTCAAAGTAATCCCGGTCTGCTTCAGTTTCATATGGATACAAAGAATCTAATATTACACGCTCTGACTTTAAAACAAGAAAATATCTATTTTGATGAGCGGTATGGATTTTTAAAGAGTTGCGGGTTTGAGGATGTGGATTTGGGAATGCAACTTTATAACAAAGGGTATCGAGGAATGCTGCTGACATCCTTAGTGGTCAGTCATCGAGAACCGACTTCGGGGATAGAGGTCTTTAGAAAATATTTTAATCGGGGTCAAATCTCGGTGGTGGGGGAGCAAAAGTGGTTATACAGACAACTATTTAAACATTATTGGTCAGTATTTGGAGATTGGCGATTGGTTTTTCGGAGTTTGCGGCGTCGGACTTGGGAACAGAGAGTGTTTTGGTGCTCGGAACTTATGGGGTTATTTTATTATTGTGGGTACTGTTACGAACAAGCAGTTCATCGTCATAGGGAGGCCATGGTCAAGCGTGCTATATTAGTTGATTAATAGTCATAAGCAAAAATGTGGGGAATAAGATCTAAGATACGGAAAATTAATCAAGTAAGCCGAGGGATATGGAACTATAATGTGGTTAATAATTTTCGGGTATTGTCGCCAGAGGAGATAATTATCAATTTGACTTATCGCTGTAACTCGCGCTGTGTAATGTGTAATATTTGGCAAAGAAAAAATACTAAGGAAATGGGGTTGGAGGAATGGAAGACAGTGGTGGATGACCCGATATTTCGAAAAGTGAAATACTTGACTTTGTCAGGCGGGGAGCCAATGCTTCATCCGGAATTTTTAGAAATTGCAGAATTGTTTCTGCAAAAGGGAATTCCTCAAAAGGGACTAAGTGTCATCAGTAATGGGTTTATGACGGAGCGGGTGGTGAATTTAACCAAAGAAGTGGCTGTTTTGTGTAAAAAACACGGAGTGGATTTCAATATCAGTGTGTCCCTTGATGGAAAAGGTAGAATGCATGAGCAAATTAGACGAATACCACGGGCTTTTGAAAAAACTTCCCAAACAATTTTGGAACTTAAAAAAATTCAAAAGAAATATGGTTTTGGTTTAGGAAGCGGCTCGTTAATTATTCGGCCGAATGTTAATAAGATGGCAGAATTAGAGGATTGGTATAAAAAAAGAGGAATTGACTACAGTTTTCAAATTGTGGGTTTCCATGACACTTTTGTTGATAATCTTGATACAAAAGAAAAGGTGAACTATGGGAATAATGAGAGGCAAGCTTTATTGTCAATATTAAAGAAATACTCAAAACCAAGCTCGATAACTGATTTTAGGTCGTATTATTGGCGAGATATGTATGAAATGTATGCGAGGGGAAGTCAGCGGACCACCCCTTGTCCCTTTTTAGTGGATCAAATGGTAATAGATTGTATGGGGGATGTTTATTATTGTTTATCAGCACCAGCAGTGGGAAATTTTTTGCAGGAGAAAAGAAGTATTGCGGCAATTTATAAGGATCCTCTAAATTTGCAGAAAAGAAAAGGGATGGCTAGCAAAGAATGTTTAAATTGTAATAGCGGCTGCAATGTGAATGCGGCAATTGCCAGCGATATGAAACGTTATTTGTGGTTTCGCTTAACTGGAAAATTATGGGGTCATTAGAATCTAAGCAGCGGCATTTGGTGTTAGTGTTCTGGAATCTGGGAATTGGGGGTATTCAGACACGGATGAAAGATCTAGTAGAGAGATTGGCTAAAGAGGAAATACGAGTGACGATATTGGTCGATCGGAGACTGGACCAGGAAATTGTTTTACCAGAGTCAAATTTACTTTCGATAATAAGTTTTCGAGACGAACGATATAAGGTATTAAGACGTCCTTTTAAAAGGCTGGAGCGTTTTCGGTTCCCATGGTGGTTGTATTCGCAAATTGATCAGTTGCGTCCGACTCAGGTGTTAGCATTTTTAAACCGATTTTCGGTTTATTGTGTGGTAATAAGGTGGTTGTTGCGTTTGAAAGGTGTTAACTTTAGGTTGGTGCTTAATGAAGGGATACTAACTTCGAAATACTTAAATCAATATGAGAGATTTTACTGGAGATATTTGGTGCGATGGTTTTATCGAGGGGCTGATAGGATTATCGTGCCCACGGTGGCAGTTAAAATAGACTTGATTAGAAATTTTTCTGTACCGGGAAAGTTGATTATTGTAGTGCCGAGTTGGGTGCCGGGGGAAATACGACCAACGAAAACAGTAAAAAAATATGATGGAATTTATGCCGGAAGAATTTCCCCAGAAAAGGGAATAAACACATTGGTTCATTTAGGAGAAATGATTAGAAAGAATAAATTAACCTTTAGACTGGCTTTAGTCGGAGAGGG